>JBBDKM010000055.1:0-7695 GCA_040879385.1 Thermoanaerobaculia bacterium
GCCGTGCGCCGGGATCGCGTGAACGTCCACGTCGAAGATCGTCTCGCCGAGCGGCGCGTCGAAGCGCGCGATGCCCGTCTCCTCGCGGGCCTCGCGGAGCGCGGTGTCGAAGGCCGACGCGTCCTCCTTCTCGGTGTGGCCGCCCGGCTGGAGCCAGCGCGAGAGCTTCCGATGGAAGACCACGAGGAATGCCGACCCGTCCGGCCGGGCCACCACCGCGCTCGCCGTGACGTGGCCTTCCGGATTCTCGCGCGCGAAAGGGTCCGCGGGCGCCGCGACGAACCGCCGGATCCAGGCCAGCGACTCGGTTTCGCGCGCGTCCGCCGCGGTGTGGCGCGCGAGCGCGCGGGCGAGATCGGCGCGGTTCATGCGGGCCGCTCCAGGACGAGGAGGGTCCAGTCGTCGGCGAGGACGGGCCCTGACGCTTCCCGCACGGAGTCGAAGAGCGCGTCGGGACCGGTGTAACCGGCGAGCAGCGCCTCAAATCTCTCGTACCCCAGCGGGCCGCCGTCGGGCAGCGGCGCCTCGGGCAGGCCGTCGCTGACGATAAGCAGCCGCTCTCCCGGAGCGAGCACGCCGCCGACGGATTCGTAGGCGACCTCGGGCCGCACGCCGAGCGGGAAGCGGGGGCCGGGCGCGGAGATCGCGCGCACCGACCCGCCGGCGCCCAGCACGTACGGATCCGGCAGCCCCGCGTTCCCGAGGGTGAACGCGCCGGTCTCGGGCTCGTAGCGCAGATACGCCAACGCCACGAACTCGCGTGCCTCGAGCCGGGGCTTCAAACGCCGGTTGCCCTCCCGCAGCGTCTCCGCGACCGAGCGCTCCGCCGCGAGAAACGGGAAGACCGCCTTGACGGTCGCCATGATGAGGCTCGCGCCCATGCCCTTGCCCGCGACGTCCGCGACGACGACACCGACCGCGCCGTCCGGGAGGCGGAAGAAGTCGTAGAAGTCCCCCGCCACGAAGCGCGCGGGCAGGTTGCGCGCCGAGATGCGGTATCCCTCCCCCGAGAGCTCCGGCGGCGGCAGGATGCGCTGCTGGATCGAGCGGGCGAGCTCGAGCTCCTTCTCGGCAAACTCCGCTTCCTTCAGGCGCGCGACGGACTTCTCGAGTCGGTTCTGTAGCATCCCGAACGCGTAGAAAAGCAATCCGATGAGCACGGCGATCGCTCCCGCAACGGGGAAGTACGTGCCGAGCGCCGCGAAGCTGATCCGGAAGCGGACGAGCCCGAGCAAGGAGGCAACCCAGTTGGCGAGGAGCCAGCCGACGACGCCGCCGAAGAAGTAGAGGAGGGCGCGGGCCAGCCACGCCGGCAGTCGCGTCCGCGTGAGCCATCCGTGCAGCACCACCGTCAACCCGGCGCACAGGGTGTATCCAAAGGCGCCGATCATCGCCCCATACGCGGCGATGCCGAATCGGAAGCCCTCGGGGTCGTCGACCGTGACGAGATACACGATCCCGATTCCCACGCCGGCGGAGAGGAGGATCCCGCGCACGTGCTCCTTCATGCCGCAATCCTATGGGGGTCAGGTCTGGATTCTGTCCTTTCTCAAAAGAAACGGCCGAATAGGACAAAGTCCAGACCTGACCCCGATAGGATTGCCGCATGACCAATCCCGACGCCGTCTCGATCGACGCGATCATCAAGGCGATGTACGAATCGATCTCGGGCAAGGCCGGAGAGCCGCGGCAGTGGGAGCGCGACCGCGCGCTCTACCATCCCAAGGCCCTCTTGATACCGACGCGGCCGCTGCCCGAGGGCGGCGCGGCGGCGGACGTTTTCGACATGGACGGGTACATCGAATCGCGCACGCCGTTCTTCGCCGCCAACGACTTCTTCGAGATCGAGATCGCACGCCGGGAGTTCCGATTCGGCTCGATCGCGCACGTCCTCTCGTTCTACGAGGGGCGCAAGTCGCCGGCCCCGGACGGAGAGCTCCTGAAGCGCGGCGTCAACAGCATCCAGCTCTTCCACGACGGCGAGCGGTGGTGGGTGCTATCGATCGCGTGGGACAACGAGCGCGAAGGCGTAAAGCTGCCGGAGCCGGCCGGGTAGGTGCTCCTACTCCCCGTCCGTCGAGGTCTGGTCGACCTCGTTGCGGAGCGAGTGGACCAGCGCCTCGACCGCGGCTTCCTGGAGACCCTCGGGCCCGACGCCGCGCTTAGCGAAGTCGACCCACTCGCCGTCGGCCTCGACCTGGATGGTCAGGAGACGCGCCCGGCCGTAGGAGCAGACGCGCACCGCCATGTCCGGAGCCGAGAAGACGGCGACCTGATTCCCGGATGAGTCGGGCGGCGTCTTCTCTTTCGCCCTGTATCCCAGCTGGAGGAGGGTCGTGCCGATGCGGTCGAAGGCGGCGTCCAGGCTCAACATGGCGAACCTCGCGTTTGACGGGATTCTATTTCAGACGCGAGGGCGCAAGCCCGGAGAGGGGATCAGGACCTCGCCGCCCCTCTCCTCGCGTTCGGCGCGGCCGGCCGCGAGGGCCTCGGCGCCCTTGTCCCGCCACCAGGCCCGCGCGTCCTCGCGCGTCCACGGCGGCACTTCCGTGCACGCCTCGAGCAGGGCGTCGAGGGCCTCCGCCGAGGCGGGCCGCTCGACACGATCGAAGGCGAGGCAGCGGAGGATCGTCTCCTCGAGCGCGCCGCCCGGAAGCGCCTGGGCGCCCTTGCGCTCCCGAGCGAAAACCTCGAGCGCGGTGCGGCCCGGGAAGGGCGAGGCGCCCGTGAGCAGGAAGTACCCGACGGCTCCGAGCGCGAAGATGTCGGCGCGGACGTCCACCTTGGCCGGATCGCTCATCCCCTCCGGCGCCATGTAGAGCGGCGTTCCCAGGACCGAGCCGTCCTGGGAGAGCCCGGCGTCCCCGTCGCCGAGCGCCGCGGCGGCCTCGGGGACCTGCTCGCCCGCGCCGATGTCCTTGACCAGCCCGAAATCCAGGACCTTCAGGAAGTCGGGGATCCCGCCGTAGACGCAGATCATCAGGTTCGCGGGCTTGATGTCGCGGTGGATCAGCCCCGCGGCGTGCGCCTCCGCGAGCGCGCCGCTCGCCTGCCGCAGCAGGTGCACGACGCGCCCCCGCGGCAGCGGCCCGTCGAAGCCGACGAGCTGAAAGAGGTTGATGCCCCGCAGGAGCTCCATCGCGTAGTAGAAGACGCCGTCGGACGTGCGCCCGTAGTCGTAGATCGCGATCGTGCTCGGATGCGTCAGCCCCGCGGTCAGCTGGACCTCCCGCTCGAACCGCGCGAGCGCGCGCTCGCCCTCGGTTCCGGGCGCGAGGAGCTTCACGGCCGTCGGCCGCCGCAGGAGGGCGTGGCGCGCCTCCCAGACCACGCCCATCGCGCCGTGGCCGAGGCGCGCGATCAGGCGGTACGGCCCGACCTTCTCGACCTGGCGGCGCAGGCGCGAGATCGTGCGGAGCGCCGTCGCCGTGACGAAGCCGAGGAGCGCGGCCAGGGCGCCGAGCGAAGCGACTTCAATCGCCCCGCGTCTGGCCGGCAGAAACGCGCGCGGCAACGCGAACACCGACAGCTCCCATGCGCGTCCCTCGAACGACACCGTAAGGTCGGCGTGGAGACCGGCGCGACGCGGCAGCGTCGCCGCCTCGGCCGGCCGCTCCGCGATGAGAGCCGCGCGCCGCACTCCGCGGTCGCGCAGGGTGAAGCCGAGTCCCGTGCCGACCGCGGAGGCGGCCTCCTCGACCAGCGGCGCCACGCGCACGATGGCGAGGACGAAACCCGCGATCGATCGGCGGCGCTCCGCCGTCGAGCCGGGGTCGCCCTCCGCGTAGAGCGGCGCGTAGAGGGAGACGGCCGGCATGGCGCCGCGAACGTCCTCGAGGAGCTGAAAGGGCGGCGAGGCCGCGATCGCGCCCAAGTCGCGGGCTTTCTCCGCGGTCGCCCAGCGGGCCGGATCCGAGGCGACGTCGAATCCGAGGGCGGCGGCGTTGGGCGGCTCCATGTAGTGGATCGGCGCGTAGCCGCGCCGCGGCGAAACCTCCCGCGGCTTTCCGTCGGCGCCGGCCTCCCAGATGCGGTACTGCGACAGGCCGTCGATGCGGCCCTCGGCCTCGTACGCCGAGCGCCCGGAAGCCGGGACGGCCGGCAGCCACTCGAACGCGTGGACGAACCGGCGCCGCAGCAGCATCGGCTCGGTCAATATCCGGAACTGCCGGCGGGTCACGCCGTTGGAGGCCTCGAAGAATCTCTGCAGCGAGCGCAGGTCGTCGACTGGCCGGGACAGCCGATCGGTCACCGCCAGCGCGAGGCCCTGCGCGCGTTGCGCGAAGGCGAGGCGCGCGGCGGTGCGGGCGCGCGCGTAGAGGAAGGCGCCGAGCGCCACCGACAGCGCGACGAGGACGGCGGCGGCGAAGATGTCCGTGGCGCGGATCGAGCTGCGCCAGAGGAAGAACGCCGACCTCAGGCGCCGCACCGTGGCGCGGCTGGTCTCCGCTCCGGAGCGGCCGCCGCTCTTGTCCGTGCCGTTCGTCACGGGGGGATTATGTTGCGGGCCGGGCCCTAGGGTCAGGTCTGGACTTTGTCCATTCGGGGGCCGCCGGTCTCAATAGCCGCAAGAACGGGTTCGATTGGACAAAGTACAGACCTGACCCCATCTGGACAAAGTCCAGACCTGACCCCAGATCGAACATTCACCGGGCGGAATGCGTATTAAGAGGTCGTGGCCCGAGTTTTCTCTGCTTTAGGGGGGTTCTTCGTGAAACGGAAGAAGTGGATCGCGATTCTGACGGTCGTCCTCGTGCTGGCGGGCGCGGCCCTGGTCGCGGCCAAGAGCAGGGACAAGGGAGATCCCAACAAGGTCGACAGCACACCCTTCCGGCTCGGCAAGGTCCAGGCGGAAGACCTGCAGGTCTCCGTCCGCGAGGTCGGCGTCGTCGACCCCGTGCAGAAAGCCGACGTGAAGTCGCCGGTCTCAGGCCGTGTCCTGACCCTGAAGGTGCGCGAGGGCGCGGTCGTCCGCGAGGGCGACGTGCTCGCGGAGATCGAGCCCGACGTCAACCAGGCCCAGTCGCTCTCGGACGTGCAGGCGAGTGTCAAGGACGCGGAGCTGCGCCTCCAGGACGCCGAGCGCGACTTCACGCTGCAGAAGACGCTCTTCGAGCAGGGCCTGATCGGCCGCGACCCTTTCCGCGCGTCGGAGATCCGGCGCGACCAGGCGGCGGAGACGCTGCGCGCCTCGCAGATGCGCTATCAGATCGTCGAGGACCGCGGCATCCCCATCTCGGGCAACGCCGCCTCGCAGAAGGCGCGCGTCACCTCGCCGATGAGCGGTGTCGTCATCAAGAAGGGCGTCGAGCCGGGCGAGACGGTGACCTCGGGCGTCTCCTCCTTCAACGCCGGCACGGTCATCTTCACGGTGGCGGACCTGGATTCGCTGATCATCCGCGTCAACCTCAACGAGGTCGACATCGCGAAGGTCCACGTCGGCCAGTCGGTCCGCATCACGCTCGACGCGTACCCGCAGAAGGTCTTCACCGGCAAGGTCAGCTTCGTCTCGCCCTCGGCCGAGCTCATCGAGAAGATCAAGGTCTTCAAGGTGGAGATCGGCCTCGACGAGCTCTCCGACGCCTACCGCACGGGCATGAGCGCCAACGTCGAAATCCTGGGCGAGAAGCGCGACAAGGCCGTCTCGATCCCGCTCGAGGCGCTGCAGAAGCGCGACGGCCAGACCGTTGCCTATCGCCTGAAGGCGAGCCTGAAGCCGCAGCAGCTCGGCGACGCGAAGGACGGCCTCTCGGGCAGGAACAAGTTCATCTGGCTCTCGGACCACTGGCAGGAGTTCTTCGACGTCGTTCCCGTCTCGGCCGGCATCGCGACGCTCGAGCGGGTCGAGATCCTGTCGGGACTGAAGTCCGGCGAGCAGGTCTCGCTGGAGGATCCCTCGAAGAAGCGCGTCGAGAAAGACGACGAGGACAACTGATGACGGCGATCATCGAAACGGCCGGCCTGACGAAGGTCTTCGGCTCCAACGGCGCCGCCGTCCATGCGCTCCGCGGGATCGACATGACCGTCACGCGCGGCGAATTCGTCGCGCTGATCGGCCCCTCGGGATCCGGCAAGTCTACGCTCATGGCGATCCTGGGCTGCCTCGACAAGCCGACCGAGGGGAGCTACGCGCTCGACGGAAAGCGCGTGGACGGGCTCTCGGGCGCCGAGCTCGCGCAGATCCGCAACGAGAAGATCGGCTTCATCTTCCAGCAGTACAACCTGCTGCCGAAGGCGTCGGTCGTGCGCAACGTGGAGCTTCCGATGCTCTACGCCGGCGTCGCGCGCAAGGAGCGGCGCGAGCGCGCGCTGGCGCTGCTCGAGACCGTGGGCATGCCGGAAAAGGCGAAGGTGCTGCCGGCGGCCCTCTCGGGCGGCCAGCGGCAGCGCGTGGCTGTCGCCCGGGCGCTCGCCAACCGGCCGACGATCCTGCTCGCGGACGAGCCGACCGGGGCCCTCGACTCGAAAACCGGCCACGAAGTGCTCGAGCTCTTCGCGAACCTCCACCGGCAGGGCCACACGATCATCATCATCACGCACGACCTGCAGATCGCCGCCATGGCAGAGCGCCAGGTCGAGATTCACGACGGCCTCATCAAGCCCGCCGAAGCGGCGGCTTAGACCCTCGATGGCCTTCACCGGCGCCTTCCGCGAGCGGCTGCGTAACTCGTGGGTCGAGATGCGCGAGAACCTCACGCGCTCGATCCTCCAGTCGCTCGGCGTGATCCTCGGTGTGGCGGCCGTGCTCGGCGGATTCTCCATCTCCGACAGCATGCGCCGGCGCTCGATGGAGCTCTACGTGAAGATGGGCGGCCTCGACAAGCTGAACGTCCGGCAGTCGGCGGTCGTCAACGAGGGCGCGCCGACGGCGCTCCAGATGGCCAACCTGGGACTGCGCACCGCAGACGCCGGAGACGGCCAGGCTCTCGACGCCTCCGCCGTCGACGGGGTCTCGCTCCAGAAGAACGCGCGGGCGCGGGTGCGCTCGCCGTACGCGGACCAGGAGCGGGACATCCGCGGCATCGGCGGCGACTTCCTGGCCTTGGACGGCTTCCAGATCGCCGAGGGCCGCAACTTCAGCCAGCACGACATCGACGCGGCCTCGGCGGTCGCGATCCTCGGCACCGAGGCCGTCGCCGTCTTCTTCCCCGACGGCCAGGCGCTCGGGAAGACGCTGCGGATCGGCGACACCCCGGTGCAGGTCATCGGTGTCCTTCGGGAGCGCGTCTTCCGGTTCCGCGACGGGCAGCGGAACATCTTCCGCCGGCGCAACCGCATCATCGCCCTCCCGACGACGCTCGTGGCCCGCCGATTCGAGGGCGATCAGTACCATCGGGTCGACCGGGTCACCTTCCGCATCCGCGACCTCGACGCGATGGCGGCCTTCTCGAAAAGCCTGTCCTCGCTGCTCAAGTCGAACCACCGTCAGCAGGAGGACTTCCGCCTCGACGACGTCGGCGCGCGCGTGCGCAAGGAACAGTCGCAGGGCGACGTCTACGACATCATCTTCATGCTGTCGGGCTTCCTGTCGCTCATCGGCGGGGGCATCGTCAACGTGAACATCCAGATGGCGACGTTGAAGGAGCGCATCCGCGAGGTCGGCGTCAAGATGGCGATCGGGGCGCCCGGCCGCGAGGTCTTCAAGGAGTTCATGACGGAGGCGCTCCTGCTGACGGCCGCGGGCTCGCTCGTGGG
>JBBDKM010000055.1:7795-9517 GCA_040879385.1 Thermoanaerobaculia bacterium
TCAAGGAGTTCATGACGGAGGCGCTCCTGCTGACGGCCGCGGGCTCGCTCGTGGGTCTCGTCCTCGGCGTCGGCTTCTCCAAGCTCATCACGTCCTCGATCGGCGTGCCGCTCCACATCGACCCGAAGAGCTTCGTGTCGGCGTATCTCCTGGCCGGCGTCTTCGGGTTCGTCTTCGCCCTCTATCCCGCCTGGAAGGCCTCGCGCCTCTCGCCGATGGAAGCGCTGCGCTATGAGTGAAGCCGTCCTCGAGACCCGCAACCCGGTCGCGGATCCCCGGCCGCGGCACCTGTCGGTCGGCGCGCGGCTCGCGCTCGGCTGGGAGATCGTCAAGGGCGGCCTCGTGGAGCTGTGGGCCCACAAGCTGCGCTCGTTCCTGACGCTGACGCTCCTCATGCTCGGCGTCTTCGCGCTCGTCGTGATGACCTCCGTCATGGACGGCGTCGTGGACAAGATCGCGACCGGGTTCTCCGGCATGAGCTGGGACGGGACCGTCATGCTCGCGCCGCGGTCGCCCGAGACCACGGAGGAGCAGAAGCGCTTCGCGATGAGCCCGGGCCTGCGGTCGGAGGACCTGCCGCGGCTGACCGCGCCCCACCCGCGGGTCCTCGCCTACCTGCCGCGCGCGACCAAGCAGTCCGCCGTCAAGGTGGCGGGAGGTACGGAGCGGATGTACGTCAACGGCGTCTGGCCCGACTACGGGCGCTGGATGAACCGGCCGATCGCGATGGGCCGCGGGCTGACCGAGGACGACGAGCGCCGGCGCTCGGCGGTCGCGGTCGTGGGCGGCACTCTCGGGTCCAAGCTCTTCGGCGGCGCGGACCCCGTCGGCCGCGATATCACCGTCGAGGGTGTGCGCTTCCGGATCGTGGGCGTGCAGGCCCCGGGGCAGGTCTTCACGGAGGAGATCTGGTACGACGGCAACGGCATCTCGATTCCCCTCCAGACCTACATGAATCGCATCGACCCCACGCACAAGCTCGCGAACATCGCGGTCAAGCTCAAGTCCAGGAAGGACATGGCCGAGGTCTCGGCGATGATGATCGGCCGAGCCCGGCAGGCGCATCACGGGATCGAGGATTTCGAGATCACGGACCTCGAGGCCGAGTCCGCGCGCGCCTGGTCCCAGTTCATGGAGGAGATCTTTGGCTGGAAGGTCGTTCTCACGAGCCTCGCCGCGACCGTGCTGCTCGTGGGCGGCGTCGGCGTGCTCTCGGTGATGCTGATCTCGTTCTCCGACCGCCGGTACGAGATCGGCCTGCGCAAGGCGATGGGCGCCTCGGACTTCGAGATCCTCGTCCAGTTCCTGCTGGAGGCGTGCGTGCTCGCGGCGGTCGGCGCCACGCTCGGGACCTTCCTCGGCGCCGCCGTCTGCAAGGCGCTCTCGTCGAACTTTCCCTACGGGCTCGTCGTCAACCCGATCGGCCTGCTGATCGCGTGGGTGACGGCGCTCGTCCTCGCCGTCGCCTTCGGCCTGTACCCGGCCGTGCGCGCCTCCCGCCTCTCGCCGATGGAGGCGATGAGATAGCGGGGTCAGGTCTTCACTTTTTCGAGATTTCAGTACACAGCGACCGTCGCCACCCCTGGAACCGAAATCCGAAGAATGAAGACCTGACCCCCGTTCTTCATGACCCCCGTTCTTCACTTGACTACTTCTTCGTGGACTTACCTTCCACCATCGTCTTCCAGGTCTTGCCGTCCTCGGACATCTCCCACTTGAAGG
>JBBDKM010000055.1:9617-21474 GCA_040879385.1 Thermoanaerobaculia bacterium
CCTTCCACCATCGTCTTCCAGGTCTTGCCGTCCTCGGACATCTCCCACTTGAAGGTCTGGGTCGTCGGCGAGGTCAGGACGATCGTGTAGCGCGACTTGACGAGCTTGCCGCCCATCATGTCCTCGCCGGTCCAGTTCCACGTATTGCCCGTATTGGTGCCGCTGGCCGAGAGCATCATCCCGGTGCTGTCGAAGCCGCTGTACTTGTACCTCTTCTCTTCCGGGTTCCAGCCGATGATTCCTTCGCCCTTGACCTTGCCCATCGCTCCGCTGCCGGTCGAGCGACAGACGAGCTGAAACCCGCCCTCGAACCAGGTGCAGTCGTCTTCGCCCGTCATCTTTCCGCCCGGTCCCCACGGGCCCGGCTTCATGTCGGACTCGCCCGACCACTTGCCAGCGAAGACCTCCAGCTTCTTGACTTCGGGGCCGGGCTTGGGGGCTTCCGTGTCCTGGGACGCCAGCACGAGGGCCGCCACCAGGCTCAAACTCAGAATCAGGGGCATCGTTCGTGTCTTCATCGCTCCTCCTTTTTCTCCGCTTCTTTGCTCTTCGCCTTCAGTTTCGTGACGTTGCCGGTCATCATGGTCTTCTAGGATCTGCCGTTCTCGGAGGTCTCCCAGCGGAACTTGTAGCCCGACGGCGTCGTGTCCGCCATCACGATTCGCGACTTCACCGTCTTGCCGCCTATCGCCCTGTCGCTCGACCACGTCCAGGTTCCGTTCTCGAACGTGCCGGTCGCTGTTTCCGCCCTCCCAGCGCTGTTGAAGCTCGAGTAGGTGTAGACCTTCTTTTCGGGATCGTAGCCCATGACGCCCAGCGCCATGACCGCGCCCATGGGACCTTTCTGCTCGAGCCGGCACGTGACGAAGAACTTTCCCGGCATCCACCGGCACATGTCGCGGCCGGCGACTTCTCCGGACGGGCCCATGACGCTCTCCTTGATCTCGCCGACCGACGACCACGAGCCGACGAAATAGTCGAGCTTCTCGACTTCGGGCGCGGGCGTCGGCGGTTCGGCGGGCTGCGCGAGAGCCATGGCGGCGGCGAAGGTCACGCCGGCGAGGGCGACGATCGGCGTGCGGATCCTCAATGCGGACCTCCTTTTTCCCAGCGACGGATTCTATGCCCCGGGGGGGCGGGGGGCGGGGGTACGGGGGGCCGCGGCCCGCCGGCCAACCGACGCACGCACTCCCCAGAGGATGAGCGCCGCGACGACGCCGAGGGCGAGGAACCCCGAGCCCGCGTACCAGGCCTTCGGGTCGGCGGTCACCGCGAAGGCGAACAGAACCATGTGGGCGACCATGAAGGCGGCGCCGGCCAGGAAGCCCAACCGGACCGTCAGGACGAGAAAGACGAGCTGGAGGAACAGAAAGAATCCCGCCGAGAGCCCGGGCGTGATGGAACCGGCTGCAAGTGTCGCGACGAGCAGGGCGGCAGCCGGAAGGGCGAGCCAGACCTTGCGAAGTAGCGCCTGCAGAACGACAAACACGAAAAAGTAGAGGAAACTTTCGATCAAAGCCCAGATCGCCCGCTCCAGGACCGTCGCCGACGCGGACAATCCTCCGAGAAGCGTCGGCGTCATGAGCGCCCCGTAGACCGGGGGCGCGCCAGCGAAACCGTCCGCGACCCGCCACACGAGGCTCCAGACGACCAGAACGGACGCTCCCGCCGCGGCGCCCACGAGAATGTCCCGCCCCACGATCCCGTCCCGCGCCCGGCCCGAGATGAGGCGGTTCCACGAGACGAGCGCGTGGGGCCAGCGCCGCCGGATGAAGGGCTCCAGGGCGAGATAGAAGACCGCCACGATGAAGCCGTTGAAGAGAGCGGCCCCGAAGGCGTTCAGAAACATCGTCAGCTCGTCCTCGGTCGCCGTGTGGCTGCTCCCGAGCGCCCAGGAGGCCAGGCTCGCCAGGCCCACGGCGAGACCAAGGCGGGATGCTCCCTTCCAGTCGCCCCGTTCCAGGCGCACGTTGCGCCGCGCGACGAGGATCGCGGCCACCAGCAGGCCGACGAAGATCGCGTACCACGTCCATGTGCTGATGAGCTCCGGGGTCGTCGGTTGGTAGGGAGCCTGAAGCCCCGGATAGTCCCAGGGGCCGGTGATCAGGAAACTCACCGGCCGGCCGCGGTAGGCCGCCGCCTCGATTCGCCCGCGGAGCTCCGGTCGGTCCGGGTGCGGGCCTTCCCACGCGGCCCGCGCGTCGGCGAACGTGCGCGGCGTCCAGCGCGGCTCGACGGGCGTGTACAGAGCGGGATCGAGGCCGGCCTCCGAGAAGAGCGGCGCCCAGTCGGGCGCGGGCGCGGGACCCGTGTCGTCCTCGTGCTGCGGAGGGACGACGGCGAGCTGCTCCAGCCGGCCGCCGGAATCCAGGAAAACGATCCCCATTCCCGGGACCTCCAGCGGCGGATCGTTCCGGTCGACGCGCGTGGCCGGCATGTCGAAGATGCTGAAATACTGCGGCGCCATCGGTCGCGGGGATTCCCGGTACCAGAACGGCATCGCGTCCGCGGCGAGCCGGTCGAAGCGCCGCGGCGAAGGGTCGTTCGTCATGACCCAGCGCAGGAAGTGTCGGCCGACGTAGAACCCGTTCGCGGTGTCTGCCGGCTCCTGGCCGTAGCCGAGCTTGCCGAGGATCTCCCGCGCGCGCTCCGACATCACCTCGGGCGACTTGCGAAAGCTCATCCGCTCGAGAAGCCTGGTTCCGGGGAGAAGCAGGGCCGCGAGCAGCAGCATGACCGCGCCCGCCCCGGCGATCGACCACGCGAGGCGGGGCTCGAGTCCCTCGTGTCCGCCCGCCGCCGCGACCATCTCGGGCGACGGCGTCTCCCCCGCCGCCAGGGCCGCCGCGAGCGGGTCGCCGCCCGGCAGCGCCAGGGCCACCTGCGCGGCGGAGGCGGGCCTCTGCTGCGGATCCTTCTCCATGCACCGCAGGATCACGCGCTCGACGGCCGGGTCCATCTCCTTGATGACCGCCGAGGGCGCCGTCGGCGTCTCCTCGGTGTGCTTCCTCCGGTAGCCCGCGATCGTCACCGCGTCAACGGCGCGCTTTCCCGTGTACAGCTCGTAGAGAACGAGGCCGAGCGCATAGAGGTCGCTCCGCACCGACGCGCTCTTGCCCTGGAACTGCTCGGGCGCCATGTAGGCGGGCGTGCCGGCCAGGTCGTCGGCCGAGGGAGCTTCGCCGGCCACGGCGGCCAGCCCGAAGTCGGTGATGCGCGCGCGACCCCGGCCGTCGAGCATGACGTTGGCGGGCTTCAAGTCCCGGTGCAGAACGCCGCGGTCGTGCGCCGCGGCGAGCCCGGCGCAGATCTGGCGCGCCACGTCGAGCGCCTTGTCCGGCGGCAGCCGCCCGATGCGCTTCAGGAGCGAGGCGAGGTCCTCGCCGTCCACATACTCCATCGAGAGGAAGTGCTGTCCGTCGACCTCCGCGATGTCGTAGACGCGGCAGACGTTGGGGTGCGAGACCTGACGCGCGGTGCGGACCTCGGCGAAGAAACGGTCGAGCCGCACCCGGTTGCCCGCGAGGTCCCTCGGAAGGAACTTCAGCGCGACCGGCTGCCCGAGCTTCAGATCGTCGGCGCGATACACCTCGCCCATTCCGCCGCGGCCGATTAGGCCGATGACGCGGTAGCGCTCCGCGATGACGGTTCCCGGCGTGAAGCCACCGCCGTCGATCGACTCGGAGGACGCGAGGCGTCCGACGACGGAGGCCGGGGGCTTGCGCTGCGCCGCGGAAGCGATGGACGGAGAGGCCAGGCCGGTCGGCATCTGCGAGGCCGCCGCCGAGAGAGCCTGGCCGCACCACGGACAGGCGGCCGCGGCTTCTTCGACCTCGGAGGAGCAGTTGGGGCAGCGCTTCAAGTCGAAGGATCGTACCGCAGAGGCTCCGCGAGGACCGGTTATGCTAGGCCCCATGAAAAGAGCAGCCGTCGTTTTTTTACTGGCCTCGGCCTCGCTCTCGGCGATGATCGAAGGCGCGGCCGGCGGGCTGCGGTGGACGGTTCCGGCGCGCTGGCAGGCCACGTCGCCCCGTCCCATGCGCGTCGCCACCTACAAGATCCCGGCGGCGCCGGGCGTCGAGGACGGCGAGTGCGGCGTCTTCTACTTCGGCAAGGGCCAGGGCGGATCGGCCGAGGAGAATCTCGAGCGCTGGGCCGGACAGTTCGAGCCCCCCGCGAAGCCGCGCAAGGCGGTCAAGATCATCAACCGCCTGCGGGTTCACACGATCGAGATCGCCGGCACGTACCTCTCTCCCGGCGGGCCGATGATGCAGTCCCAGGGCAAGAAACCCGGGTGGCGGCTCTCCGGCGCGATCGTCGAGGCCCCGGAGGGCCTCGTCTTCTTCAAGTGCACGGGACCCGCGGCGACGATCGAAAAGGCGCGCGAGGAGCTCGAGGCGCTTCTGGGGTCGCTCGCGTCGGTTGGGGGGGCGAAAGCTTAGAGGGACGAGCCGACCTCCGCCGCGTTCAGCCACAGCACGTCTGTCTTCTCGTCGAAACGCGCCTGGATGTCGACCAAGCCGAGGAAGGTCTCCTTCGCGGGGTCGATCGAGAGATCGACGGCGTAGCCGATCGGCCGCGCAGTTGCCGGGAGGCGCAGCTTCGGCGGTTCGGGGCGGGTCCCGGCCGCTTCCCCGGAGTCCCCGAAGAAAGACAGGCAGAAGGCCCAGGTCAGGATCGCGAGAAAGGTCCGGCGCTGGCGCATGCAGGCTCCTTTGGAAACACGTCGGCTGATCCCGAGTTATTCGAAGTTCCCGCCGAAAGGTTTCGGTAGACTCCTCGGCCGGAGGAGATCATGCAACAGTCCAGCGCCCGGACGAGAGCCCCCCTGCTCGTCCTGATCGCCGCGCTCGCCGGCCTGCCCGGCCTCGCGCCGGAGGGAGGTCCGCCCGAAGCCATGAAAGAGACGATGACGAAGGTCGAGAACGAGCTGGCGGCCCGCTACGGCGAGTCCGAGCGGGGTCGCATTCACCGCGGGCTTGAGCAGGCCGCCCGGTTCTGGCGCGCCGGGGACGGCGACGCGGAGGCGTTCGCCGAGGTGGTCCGCACCCACGTCGCCGCCGACTCGGTGGTGCGCAACGCCCTCTTCTCGCGCCTGGAGTTCGCGCTCGAGTCGCTCGACGGCCACATGAACGAGATCACGCGCGACTTTCGCCGGCAAGCCGACCTCGACCTCGGCGAGATCTATCCCTTCGACGAGACGCTCGCGGGTTACGACCCGTCGGCGCACGTCGTCGACGACCTCTTCCAGAACCGTCTCGCCTTCTCCGTCCTCCTGAACTTCCCGCTGACGACGCTCTCGCAGCGTCTCCAGGAAGGCCCTTCCTGGTCCCGCCGCCAGTGGGCGGAAGCCCGCCTCGCCGAGCGCTTCTCCAAGCGCGTTCCCGCCGAGGTCAACCTCGCCATCAGCGAGGCCGCCGCCGAGGCGGACCGCTACATCGCCGAATACAACATCTGGATGCACCATCTCCTCGACGCAAAGGGACAACGGCTCTTCGCCCCGAAGCTGCGGCTGCTCTCGCACTGGAACCTGCGCGACGAGATCAAGGCCGACTACTCGGACGAGAAGGCCGGCCTGGCCAAGCAGCGGATGATCGCCCAGGTCATGGACCGCATCGTGACGCAGACGATCCCGAAGGCCGTGATCGACAACCCGCTCGTCGACTGGAACCCCGTCTCGAACGAGGTCAAGCGCACGACGTCGCAGGACGCCGAGAAGGCGGCGAGCACCGACGCGAAGCTGACCAACGCCCCCGAGCCCGATACGCGCTACGCCGTGCTGCTCAAGACGTTTCAGGCCGCGCGCAAGGCGGACCCGTACTCGCCGACCGCGCCCACGCTGATCGACCGGCGCTTCAACGAGAACCGGCAGATCCCCGAGGCGCAGGTGCGCGCCATGCTGGAGCAAGTGGTTTCCTCGTCGATGGTCCCGCAGGTCGCGGCGGTCATCGAGAAGCGCCTCGGCCGGCCCCTGGAGCCCTTCGACGTCTGGTACAACGGTTTTCGCGACCGCGGCAAGTACACCGAGGAAGAGCTCGACGCCATCGTCCGGAATCGCTACCCGACGGCCGAGGCCTACCAGGCCGACATCCCCAACCTCCTGGTCCAGCTCGGCTTCACGAAAGAGAAGGCGCAGTACCTCGCCGACCACATCGTCGTCGACCCGGCCCGCGGATCGGGCCACGCGGCGGGCGCGGCGCGCCGGGCGGACAAGGCGCACCTGCGCACGCGCGTCGAGAAGGGCGGCATGAACTACAAGGGGTTCAACATCGCTGTCCACGAGATGGGCCACAACGTCGAGCAGACGTTTTCTTTGAACGACGTCGACTCGACACTCCTGCAGGGCGTCCCGAACACCGCGTTCACGGAGGCGCTCGCCTTCGTGTTCCAGGCCCACGACCTGGAGCTGCTCGGCCTGGCCAAGCCCGACGCGAAGAGCCGGGCCCTGCGGACGCTCAACGATTTCTGGGCGACCTACGAGATCGCGGGCGTCGCCCTCGTGGACATGGACGTCTGGCACTGGATGTACGACCACCCGGATGCTACCCCGGCGCAGCTCAAAGAAGCGACCCTGCAGATCTGCCGCGACATCTGGAACAAGTACTACGCGCCGGTCTTCAAGAAGAAGGACGTCGTGCTGACTCTCGGGATCTACTCGCACATGATCCACTCGTTTCTTTATCTGCCCGACTACCCGATCGGCCACCTCATCGCGTTCCAGATCGAGCAGCAGGTGGAGAAGGCCGGCAACCTCGGCTCCGAGTTCGAGCGGATGGCGAAGGCAGGCAACATCGCGCCCGACATCTGGATGCAGGAGGCCACGGGCGCGCCCGTCGGCGCGAAGGCTCTGCTGACGGCGACCGAGAGGGCTTTGGCGCAGGTGCGCTGACCGTCCTCACCCCCTTGTCGTCCCCAGGGTGAAGGCCCGAGGGATCCCCTTCTCGCCGCACTCACCCGCAAGACCCGGCGCCGATCTGATGCAAAGGCATCACACCGGGCGAGGCCAGTCCCGCTACGGTTGTGCACATGGAACCTGCCGCCGCCCGGGTCATTCTCGACGCCAACGAGGCCGTCGCCTCCGTCGCCCACCGGGCGAGCGAGGTCATCGCGATCTATCCGATCACGCCGTCCTCCGGCATGGGCGAGCTCGTGGACGCCTGGTCGGCCAAGGGCCGCCCGAATCTCTGGGGCCAGGTCCCCCAGGTCATCGAGATGCAGTCGGAGGCGGGCGCGGCCGGGGCCGTCCACGGCGCGCTCCAGGCCGGCGCGCTCGCGACGACCTTCACGGCGTCGCAGGGCCTCCTCCTGATGATCCCGAACATGTACAAGATCGCCGGCGAACTGACGGCGTTCGCGATGCACGTGGCGGCGCGCTCGGTGGCGACGCACGCCCTCTCGATCTTCGGCGACCACTCGGACGTCATGGCCTGCCGCCAGACGGGATTCGCGATGCTCTGCTCGGGCTCCGTGCAGGAAGCACAGGATCTCGCGGCGATCGCCCACGCCGCGACCCTGTCTTCGCGCATCCCGTTTCTTCACTTCTTCGACGGGTTCCGCACCTCGCACGAGGTCGCCAAGATCGACCCGCTCTCCGATGAGACCCTGCTCGCGCTGATCGACGCCGAGGGCGTCGCCACGCACCGGGCCCGCGCGCTCACGCCCGACCGGCCGGTCCTGCGCGGCACGGCGCAAAACCCGGATACGTTCTTCCAGGCGCGCGAAGCCACGAATCGTTTCTACCTCGCCTGCCCCGACATCGTCGAAGCCATGATGCGGCAATTCGCGGAGCGGACGGGACGCTCCTACCGCCTCTTCGACTACGCCGGCCACCCGGAGGCCGAGCGCGTCCTCGTCCTCATGGGCTCGGGCGCCGAGACCGCGTACGAGACGGTCGAGTGGATGGCCGCCCGCGGCGAGAAGGTCGGCGTCCTCAAGGTGCGGCTCTTCCGGCCGTTCGACATCAGGCGCTTCGCCGCCGCGCTGCCGAAGTCGGCGCGCGCGATCGCCGTGCTCGACCGGACCAAGGAGCCGGGCTCCGTCGGCGAGCCGCTCTATCAGGACGTCGTCACGGCGCTCTTCGAGATTGGCAACGGCGCCGCGCGGCCGCGCGTCGTCGGCGGCCGGTATGGCCTCGCCTCCAAGGAGTTCACGCCGGCGATGATCGCCGGTGTCTTCGAGGAGCTCGCGCGGCCCGAGCCTCGCAACCACTTCACGGTCGGCATCGTCGACGACGTCACGCATACGTCGCTGCCTTACGACTCCGAGCTCGACATCGAGCCGGACGACGTCACACGCGCCGTCTTCTTCGGTCTGGGCTCCGACGGCACGGTCGGGGCGAACCGCAACTCGGTGAAGATCCTCGGCGAAGAGACCGACGCTTACGCCCAGGCCTACTTCGTCTACGACTCGAAGAAGTCGGGCGCCGTGACGGTCTCACACCTGCGCGTCTCGCCGCGGCCGATCCGGTCGGCGTACCTGGTGCGCCGGGCGAGCTTCGTCGCCTGCCATCAGTTCGAGCTCCTGAGCCGCCAGGACATCCTCGGCCTCGCCCGCGAGGGGGCGACACTTCTCGTCAACGCGCCGTACGGGCCGGAAGAGCTCTGGGACCGGCTCCCGCGGGAAGTCCAGGAGGAGGCGATCGCCCGGAAGCTGAAGGTCTTCGTCGTGGACGCCTACCGGATCGCGCGCGAGGCGGGCCTGAAGGGCCGGATCAACACGATCATGCAGACCTGCTACTTCGCGCTGAGCGGCGCGCTGCCGCGCGAGACCGCGATCGCGAAGATCAAGAAAGCGATCGAGGATACCTACGCGAAGAAGGGCCCCGAGGTCTTGAAGCGCAACTTCGCGGCCGTGGATCGCGCGCTCGACGGCCTCGCCGAGGTGAAGGTGCCCGCCGCGGCGACCTCCGTGCACGCGCGCCCGCCCGCCGTTCCCGCGGCCGCGCCGGAGTTCGTCCAGCGCGTGACGGCGATGATCATCGCGGGGCACGGCGACCGGCTGCCCGTCTCGGCCTTCCCGGTCGACGGCACGTGGCCCACCGCCACGGCGCAGTGGGAAAAGCGCAACATCGCCTCCGAGATCCCGGTCTGGGAGCCGTCGCTCTGCATCCAGTGCAACAAGTGCGCCCTGGTCTGCCCCCACGCGGCGATCCGCGCCAAGGTCTTCGAGCCGGCGCTCGCCGAGAAGGCGCCGGCGGCGTTCAAGTCCGACACGTACCGCGCCGCCGACTTCGAGGGGTTCCGCTACACGATCCAGGTCGCCCCGGAAGACTGCACGGGCTGCTCGCTCTGCGTCGCGTTCTGTCCCGCCAAGGACAAGGCCAATCCGAAGAGGAAGGCGATCGGCATGGCACCGCAGGCGCCGCTGCGCGACCAGGAACGCGAGAACTACGCCTTCTTCCTCGACCTGCCCGATCCCGACCTGTCGCGCCTGCGCCAGATGGACGTGAAGGGCTCGCAGTTCGCGCGGCCGCTCTTCGAGTATTCGGGCGCGTGCGCGGGCTGCGGCGAGACGCCCTACATCAAGCTCGTCACGCAGCTCTTCGGCGACCGCACGCTCGTCGCCAACGCCACCGGCTGCACCTCGATCTACGGCGGCAACCTGCCGACCACACCCTGGGCCGTCGACCGCGACGGCCGCGGGCCCGCCTGGTCCAACTCCCTCTTCGAGGACAACGCGGAGTTCGGCCTCGGCATGCGCCTGGCGCTCGACAGTCGCGTCGCGCGGGCGCGCCGCCTGCTCGAGGGGCAGGCCGCCTTCGTCGGGGGCGAGCTTGCGAAGGAGATCCTGGAGGCCGGCGAGACCGGCGAGACCGGGATCCGCTCCCAGCGCGAGCGCGTCGCGACGCTCAAGGCGCGCCTGTCCGCATCGCGCGCGCCGGAGGCCCGTGAGCTTCTCGCCGCGGCCGACGACCTCGTGAAGAAGAGCGTCTGGATCATCGGCGGAGACGGATGGGCCTACGACATCGGGTTCGGCGGGCTCGACCACGTGCTCTCGCTGCCCTACGACGTCAACGTGCTCGTGCTCGACACCGAGGTCTACTCCAACACCGGAGGGCAGCAGTCCAAGGCCACTCCCCTGGGCGCCGCCGCCAAGTTCGCCGTCCGCGGCAAGGAGACCGGCAAGAAGGACCTGGGGCTCATGGCGATGAGCTACGGGCACGCGTACGTCGCGCGCGTGGCGATGGGCGCGAAGGATTTCCAGACGGTCAAGGCCATCCAGGAGGCCGAGGCGCACGACGGGCCGTCGCTCGTCATCGCCTACAGCCACTGCATCGCCCACGGCTACGACATGGCGCTCGGCTGCGAGCAGCAGAAGCTGCTCGTCGACTCGGGGCTGTGGCCGCTCTACCGCTTCGATCCGCGGCGCCTGGCGCAGGGACTCTCGCCGCTCCAGATGGACTCGGGCGCGCCGAAGATCCCCGCCGAGCAGTTCATGCGCAACGAGAGCCGATTCCGCATGATCGAGGCCGCGGATCCGGCGCGCTACAAGCGCCTGTCCGCCAGGGCGGGAGCCGAGGCCGTCCGGCGCCTCGAGCTCTACCGGCACCTTGCCGACTGGAAGCTTTCCTCCGCCGGGCCCGCCCCGGCCGCCCCGGGAACACCGGAGACGAGGTGACCATGGATCTCTCGACGACGTACCTGGGCCTTCATCTCCCGCACCCGCTCATGCCAGGTTCCTCGCCGCTCGCCGACGACCTCGACATGGTGCGCCGCCTCGAGGACGCGGGTGCGGCCGCGATCGTCATGCGCTCGCTGTTCGAGGAGCAGATCGTGGGCGACGAGCTCGCGACCTACCACGCGCACGAAGCGCCGAGCGAGTCCTACGCCGAGGCGCTCTCGTACCTGCCCGACCCGGGGATGTTCTCGCTCGGCACGCACGAATACCTCGAGCAGCTCCAGCGGATCAAGGCGGCGGTCGCCGTCCCGGTCATCGCGTCGTTGAACGGCACCACACCGGACAGCTGGATCGAGTACGCGCGCCTGATCGCTCAGGCCGGCGCCGACGCCCTGGAGCTGAACATCTACGACCTGCCGACCGATCCGGCCGAAACCGGCGAGGACGTGGAGCGGCGCGTGCTCGACGTCGTAACGACGCTGCGCGAGGCCGTGTCCTTGCCGCTCGCCGTGAAGCTCTCGCCCTTCTACTCTTCCCTGGCGAACCTCGCGGGGCGCGTGGAGCGGGCGGGGGCGGACGGCCTGGTGATCTTCAACCGTTTCTACCAGCCCGACATCGACGTGGAGAATCTCGAGATCGTCCCGCGCGCCCGCCTTTCGAGCCCGGCCGAGCTGCTTCTGCGCCTGCGCTGGCTCTCGATCCTGTCGGGCCAGCTCGGGATCTCGCTCGCCGTGACCGGCGGTGTGCACAACACCGTGGACGTGGTCAAAGCGATCATGGCCGGGGCCCATGCCGTCCAGATGGCCTCCGTTCTCCTGCGCCGCGGGCCCGAGACGCTCGCCCGCCTGCGCTCGGAGCTTTCGTGGTGGCTCGAGGAGCACGGCTACGAGTCGCTCCGGCAGATGCAGGGCAGCATGAGCGCCGGGCGCGGCGCGAGCCTGCCCGCGCTCGAACGGGTGCACTACATGCGGGTGCTACAGAGCTGGCGCCCCGAGGACGACGGCTCCGCAAGGAGGCAATCATGATGACCATCGAGAATTTCACCTCGCTCCCCGAGGGGAGGAGCGTTCCCGACGAGGGCACCGTCGTGCGCTGCCCGCGCTGCGGGCGCAACGGCGTCCTGCAGCCAGCCGACCTCTGCGGCCCCCGGTGCCTCCACGTGGAGACGACCACGGTGCTCGGCGACGGGATGCTGGTCGAGCCGACGGACTGCTGCGAGCTTCCGCCCGCGTAGCTCCTC
>JBBDKM010000056.1:0-3171 GCA_040879385.1 Thermoanaerobaculia bacterium
TTCCTCCTGTTTCATGAGCGGCAGTCCGGGCACGGCCCGTGTCGTCCGCGAAGGCGAAGCATATAGAATCTCGCGCTTGCATGAACCCACTCATTCGTAAGGCGCTCGCGCCTCTGCTGCTCGCTTGTCTCGCCGTCTCGATCTCCGCCGCGTCGCCGCGCGGTGCCGACCGACTGGCCTTCGCGCTCACGGGCGCCCGCGTGATCGTCGCCCCCGGAAAGGTCATCGACCCGGGCGTCGTCGTCGTGCGCGGCGGCGTCATCGAGGCCGCAGGGCCCGCGGAAACGACGGCGATCCCCGCCGACGCGCGCGTGATCGACGTGAAGGGCAGGGTCGTGTACGCGGCCTTCATCGACCCGCACGTCTCGATCGACCGCCTCGCCGGCAAGCCTCCGAAGCGGCCGAAGGACGACGAGGACGCTCCCGCCGAATCGCCCGCGAAGGCCCCGGGCCGCGCCGGGCCCGCTTCCCACCCCGTTGCGGCGGTTCGCGCGGAAGAGCGCGTCCTCGACGGGCTCCTCGTCAAGGACTCGGTCGCGGAGACATACCGGAGGCTCGGTTTCGGAGCGGTCGCCGCGGCGCCCTCCGCGGGCGTGATGCGCGGCCGGGGCGCGGTCGTCAGCCTGGCGGACGGACCCGTCTCGGGGCGGATCCTGGACGACGAGAACGGCCAGTACGTGTCCCTCGAGCCGGAGGGGGAGGACTCCTACCCCGACTCGCGCATGGGCGCGGTCGCCGTGGCGCGCCAGGCGTTCCTCGACGCCCGCTGGTGGCGGGAAGCCGAGGCGGCGTACGCGGCGAGGCCAGCGGGACAGGCGCGGCCGCGATTTCGAGCGGCGCCGGCCGCTCTGGCTGGCGCGATCGAAGGCAGAGAAACGGTGGTCTTCGAAACGACCGACGTGCTCGCGCTGCTGCGCGCGATGCGGGTCGCGAAGGAAAGAGACCTCGAGGCGCGCTACGTCAGCGGGGGAGACGAGTACCGGCTGGCCGCGGAAGTGGCCGCGGGGAAGCCCGACCTCGTCCTCCGAGTCGCCTTCCCGCAACCCGAAAAGCTCGATCGGGACGAGGAGTGGCTGGACGTGCCGCTGGCTCGTCTCCGGGCTCTCGACCGGGCGCCGTCGAACCCGAAGTGGCTCCGGGACGCGGGCCTCGAGTTCTCGTTCACGACGGACGGCCTGGAGGACCCGAAAGACTTCGGCAAGCGCGTGCGCGCGGCCATCGCGCGGGGCCTCTCCCGCGAAGACGCCCTGGCGGCGGTGACGACGATCCCGGCGCGGCAGCTCGGGCTCGCGGACCGGCTCGGCACGCTCGAGGCCGGCAAGATCGCGAACCTCGTCGTCGCGACGGGGGAGCCCTTCGACGAGAAGAGCCGCGTGGCCGAGATCTGGATCGACGGCGAGCGGATCGAGCTGAAGGAGGAGAAGAAGAAGGAGGGCGAGAAAGACACGCCTCTCCCGAAAGAGCCGAAGTCCGACGCGCGGCCTCTGCCCGCCCGTGAGGCCGGCCCGGTCGCCGCGCCCTCGGCCGTGGTCGTGCGCGGCGCGATCGTCTGGACGCAGGGCCCGGCGGGAATCCTCGAGGACGCCGACCTGCTCGTCGTCGGCGGCAAGATTGCGGCGGTCGGAAAAAGCCTCGCGGCGCCCGCGAGCGCCCTGGAGATCGACGGAGGAGGCAAGCACGTCACGCCGGGCGTCATCGACGCGCACTCCCACACGGCACTGGACGACTCGACCAACGAGGGATCGAACAACGTGACGGCGGAGGTCCGCATCCGCGACGTGCTCCAGCCGTTCGACGTCGCGATCTACCGCGAGCTCGCCGGCGGGACGACCACGTCCCTCGTGCTCCACGGCTCGGCCAACTCGATCGGCGGACAGTCGCAGATCGTGAAGTGGCGGTGGGGCGGGGGCCCGGATGATCTGGTCCTCGCGGGGGCGCCCGAGGTCATCAAGTTCGCCCTGGGGGAGAACCCGAAGCAGTCGAACTGGGTCAACCCGAAGACGCGTTATCCGCGGACGCGCATGGGCGTGGCCGAGTCGATCCGCGAGCGCTTCCAGGCGGCGCGCGACTATCGGCGGCGCCAGGAGGAGTACCGAAAGGGCGCTGCCGTCAAGGGCGCGCGCCCGATCCCGCCGCAGCCCGACCTGCAGCTCGAGGCGATCGCCGAGATCCTGGAGGGCAAGCGCCAGGTCCACTGCCACTCCTACCGCAAGGACGAGATCCTCCAGATGATCCGCTCGGCCGAGGAGTTCGGCGTGAAGATCGCGACGTTCACGCACGCCCTCGAGGGTTACAAAGTCGCCGACGAGATCGCGAAGCACGGCGCCGGGGCGTCGGGCTTCTCGGACTGGTGGGCCTACAAGGTCGAGGTCTACGACGCCATCCCGTACGCGTTCACGCTGATGCGCGAGCGGGGCGTCCTGGCCTCGTTCAACTCCGACTCGGACGAGCTGGCGCGGCGCCTGAATCTCGAGGCGGCCAAGGCGGTCAAGTACGGCGGCCTTCAGCCTCCCGACGCGCTGGCGTTCGTGACGTCGAACCCGGCGAAGCAGCTGGGCATCGCCGCCCGCGTGGGATCGCTCGAGCCGGGCAAGGACGGGGACTTCGTGGTCTGGAGCGGAGATCCGCTCTCGACCTCGACGATGGCGCTCGAGACGTGGATCGAGGGGAAGAAGTACTTCGACCGCGCCGCGGATCTCGCGGGCCGGCCCGCGCTCGAGAAGGAGCGCGCCGAGCTGACCGCGCGCGCGAAGACGCGGGCCGACCGAAACGAGGCCGAAGCGAAGAAGCTCGACGGTTCGATCCCGGGGGTGTCGCGATGAGAACCGGCGCCCGGTTCGCGTGGATTCTGCTGTCTCCGGCGGCCGGCCTGTTCGCGCAGGCGGGCGCGAAGGCTACGGCGCCCGTCCCACGGGTCTTCTCGATCATCGGTGCCACGATCCATCCGGTCTCGGGGCCCGACATCCCGAACGGTACTCTCGTCGTGCGCGATGGAAAGATCGCGGCGGTCTCGGCGGGTCGGTCCCCGGCGGCCGACGGCCCCGTCATCGACGCGACCGGCAAGCACCTCTATCCGCCGCTCTTTCCTCCGATGACCGTCCTCGGCCTCGAAGAGATCGCCGCCGTGCGCTCGACGCTCGACAAGAGCGAGCTCGGGGAGATCAACCCCGA
>JBBDKM010000057.1:0-94544 GCA_040879385.1 Thermoanaerobaculia bacterium
TTACGCTTTCTTTAAAGGATGGCTGCTTCTAAGCCAACCTCCTGGCTGTCTGGGCGTCTCCACATCCTTTTCCACTTAGCGATGATTTGGGGACCTTAGCGGGCGGTCTGGGTTCTTTCCCTTTCGACAATGAAGCTTATCCCCCACTGTCTGACTCCCGCACTGTGATCGACGGCATTCGGAGTTTGGTTGGATTTGGTAACGTGGAAACGCCCCTAGTCCATCCAGAGCTCTACCACCGTCGTCAATCATGCGAGGCTAGCCCTAAAGCTATTTCGGAGAGAACGAGCTATAACGGAATTTGATTGGCCTTTCACCCCTAACCACAGCTCATCCGAGTTGTTTTCAACCAACACCAGTTCGGGCCTTCACTGCGTGTTACCGCAGCTTCACCCTGGCCATGGTTAGATCATCCCGCTTCGCGTGTAATCCCAGCGACTGAATCGCCCTATTCAGACTCGCTTTCGCTCCGGCTCAGCACGATGCTTCGCCTTGCCGCTGAAATTAACTAGCCGGCTCATTATGCAAAAGGCACGCGGTTCCACCGTCTTGCGACATGGTGGTCCCACTGCTTGTAGATGGACGGGTTCAGGTACTATTTCACTCCCCTCACAGGGGTTCTTTTCACCTTTCCCTCACGGTACTGGTTCACTATCGGTCGCAGAGTAATGTTTAGCCTTGGGTGATGGTCCACCCGGATTCCCACAAGGTTTCTCGTGCCCCGTGGTACTCGGGAACGGAACGGGAAGGAACCTCGTCTTTCGCCTACGGGGCTGTCACCCTCTTTGGCGGCACTTTCCAGTGACCTTCGACTAGACGGGTTCTTGTTAACTTCCTGGCTTGCGCCGTGCTCCGCCCCACAACCCCCCGAGAACCGAAGCCCTCGAGGTTTGGGCTGTTCCGCGTTCGCTCGCCGCTACTGACGGAATCGCAATTGCTTTCTTTTCCTCCGGGTACTGAGATGGTTCACTTCCCCGGGTTTGCTTCTCCCTGCCTATGCATTCAGCAGGGGATCTCTGAACTTGCCTTCAGAGGGGTTGCCCCATTCGGAAATCCCCGGATCGATGCCTGTTTGCGGCTCCCCGGGGCTTATCGCAGCTTGCCACGTCCTTCATCGCTTCTCTGCGCCAAGGCATCCACCGTCCACCCTTAGTAGCTTGACCATAAAATACCTAAGACGCGAATCGTTTTCTTTTTTACCCGACTCTCTCTTGTCAAAGATCGTGATCACCGCGGATCAAAAAGCCCCTCGCCCCTGAAGTGGCGACGAGGAGCTTCCTCATCCGCGCTGGCTGGATCGAGTCATCGAGGCTTCGTCTCCGTCTCCCGTCTTAATGGTGGAGCTGACCGGAATCGAACCGGCGACCTACGGCTTGCAAAGCCGCCGCTCTCCCAGCTGAGCTACAGCCCCAAGGGGGTCCGGGGGACCGCCAAGTCCCCCGCGCAAGTACGCGAGGCGGTCCACCTTGAAAATGGTGGGCCTAGGTAGATTCGAACTACCGACCTCACGCTTATCAGGCGTGTGCTCTGAACCAACTGAGCTATAGGCCCAGTGCCGGGGTGCGGGGACCGCCAGGTCCCTGCCCAGTGGTCACACTGTTTCGATGACTTCAAAGAACACGGCCCGGGATCGAACGATCCCGAGGACCGATACCTTCAAAACTGAGTAGAGGCGTTGCCAAACGATCGACCGTCGAGTGTCTCGAGCTCTCTTCCGGAGAAGAAGGAGCCGAGAGAGGCTCTAGAAAGGAGGTGATCCAGCCACAGGTTCTCCTACAGCTACCTTGTTACGACTTCACCCCAATTACCGACCATACCTTAGGCGGCTTCCTCCCTTGCGGGTTGGAACACCGACTTCTGGTACAGCCGACTTTCGTGATGTGACGGGCGGTGTGTACAAGGCCCGGGAACGTATTCACCGCGGCGTGCTGATCCGCGATTACTAGCGATTCCAGCTTCATGGGGTCGAGTTGCAGACCCCAATCCGAACTGAGACCGGCTTTTAGCGATTTGCTCGAACTTGCGTTTTTGCGACGCTCTGTACCGGCCATTGTAGCACGTGTGTAGCCCTGGACATAAAGGCCATGAGGACTTGACGTCATCCCCACCTTCCTCCGGTTTATCACCGGCAGTCCCACTAGAGTGCCCGGCCGAACCGTTGGCAACTAGCAGCAAGGGTTGCGCTCGTTGCGGGACTTAACCCAACATCTCACGACACGAGCTGACGACAGCCATGCAGCACCTGTGTTCCCGCCAGCCGAACTGAAGAGCTCCATCTCTGGTGCTCATACGGGACATGTCAAGGGCTGGTAAGGTTCTTCGCGTTGCTTCGAATTGAACCACATGCTCCACCGCTTGTGCGGGCCCCCGTCAATTCCTTTGAGTTTCAGCCTTGCGGCCGTACTCCCCAGGCGGGGCACTTAATGCGTTAGCTTCGACACCGAATCCGTCTATAGACCCGGCATCTAGTGCCCATCGTTTACGGCGTGGACTACCAGGGTATCTAATCCTGTTTGCTCCCCACGCTTTCGCGCCTCAGCGTCAGTTATAGACCAGAGAGTCGCCTTCGCCACTGGTGTTCCTCCACATATCTACGCATTTCACCGCTACACGTGGAATTCCACTTTCCTCTCCTACACTCAAGCCACCCAGTTTCCCATGCGATCCAAGGTTGAGCCTTGGGTTTATACATAAGACTTAAATAGCCGCCTGCGCGCGCTTTACGCCCAATAATTCCGGACAACGCTTGCCCCCTACGTATTACCGCGGCTGCTGGCACGTAGTTAGCCGGGGCTTCTTCTGCAGGTACCGTCACCCTCTGGGCTATTAACCCGAGTAGCTTCGTCCCTGCTGAAAGAGGTTTACAACCCGAAGGCCTTCTTCCCTCACGCGGCGTCGCTGCGTCAGGCTTTCGCCCATTGCGCAAGATTCCCCACTGCTGCCTCCCGTAGGAGTCCGGACCGTGTCTCAGTTCCGGTGTGACCGATCGCCCTCTCAGGCCGGTTACCGATCGAAGCCTTGGTGAGCCGTTACCTCACCAACTAGCTAATCGGGCGCGGGCCCATCCGGTAGCGCGAGATCTTGCGACCCCGCTTTGATCGTCAGGACTTTCGTCCCGAAGATGTCATGCGGTATTAACTCGAGTTTCCCCGAGGTATTCCCCACTTCCGGGCAGGTTACCCACGTGTTACTCACCCGTCCGCCGCTCGACTGGAAGGAGTTGCCCCCTTCCGCCTCGCTCGACTTGCATGTGTTAAGCACGCCGCCAGCGTTCATTCTGAGCCAGGATCAAACTCTCCACTTTAAAATGTTCGCACGGCTGGGAGCCCCTGGGGACCGGGGGACCGCAAGGTCCCCTGCCTTCGGAAGCTCCTCACCGATTGATGCGAGTCAAACCCTGTTTTTTTTGAAACCAGAAACTCTGCTTTTTACAAAAAAGCAGGAAAAATGACGTCTGGCACGCTCTACTCAGTTTTCAAGGAACCGCGTCCCCGGGCTTCATTGCGCCCCGAAACCGCGCCGTACTTCCGGCGCTAAAACTTCAGAACATCCGTCTTACGACGGACCTTACAGTCTAGCGAAACCTTCTTGGCCTCGTCAACAAAAATCGAGTCGCGGGCTCCGGCTGGAACACGACGGCTCACGCCGACAAGAAACCTTTGGAAAGACCAAACCCTTGCGGGGGAAGGGGAATATAGGGCCCCCTCGAGGGCCTGTCAAGAGAATTCGAAGAAACCAGAAAACCTCAATGAATCCGGGCTCTTTAGCGGTTTGCGCTGCACAGAATCGAGTGCAAGTTCAGGCCGGTTTTTCGCGTTCGGCGAGAACTCGAGCGATCGCCTCCGGGTAGGCGCGATGCTCTTCCTCCAGGATCCGAGCGGACAGCGTCCCCTCGGTGTCGGTCGGAAGGATCGGCACTCGGCGCTGGAGGAGGATCGGCCCGGAGTCGGTCTCCTCCTCCACCAGGTGGACCGTGCAGCCCGACTCCGTCTCGCCCGCCTCGAGGGCCCGCCGCTGCGCGTCGAGGCCCGGAAACTTCGGCAGCAAGGCCGGGTGGATGTTGAGGATCCGGCCGCGGTAGCGCCCGACGAACTCCGGCGACAGGAGACGCATGTAGCCCGCCAGGCAGACCAGGTCCGGGCGCGCGCGCTCGAGAATCCGGAGAACTTCCTCCTCGTGGGCCCGCCGCGAGGGGTACCGCTTCCGGTCGACGGCCTCCCCGGGAAGGCCGCGTTCCTTCGCGCGGCCGAGTCCGAGCGCCTCGGGCACATCCGAGATCACCGCCACGATCTCCGCGTTTGGGATCGCCCCGCTTTCGACGGCGTCGGCGATGGCCTCGAAGTTGGAGCCGCGGCCGCTCAAGAGGATCGCGAGGCGATGCCTGCGGGACATGGACCGGCCCGTCTCAGGCCGAGGGCGTCGGCTCCACGACGACCTTCCGGCTCCCGCCGCCCGTGACGTTGCCGATCGCGTACCAGCGCTGCCCGACCGCCTCCCACAGCTCGCCCGCGCGCGCCAGATCGGCGGGCGCCAGAAACACCACCATGCCGATTCCCATGTTGAACACCCGGTGCATCTCCTCGAAGGACACACCGCCCTCGCCCGCGATCACTTCGAACACGGGCAGCGCCGGCCAGGAGCCGGACTTCACGACCACGTCGAGTCCCTCGGGCAGCACGCGCGGGATGTTGTCGTAGAAGCCGCCGCCCGTCAGGTGCGCCATGCCGTGGACGAGGCCCGCTTCGAGCAACGGCTCCATGGCCTTCCCGTACGACAGGTGTGGGTCGAGGAGCACGTCCCCGATCGTGCGCCCGCCGAGCTCGGCGAGCCCGTCCTGCGGCTTCCGGCCCATCGTCTCGAAGAAGACCTTCCGCGCCAGCGTGTACCCGTTGGTCTGCAGGCCGACCGACGGGAGCCCCACGGCCACATCCCCGGCCGCGATCCGCGAGCCGTCGAGGATCCGGTCGCGCTCGACGACGCCGACGATCGTGCCGGCCACGTCGTACTCGCCGGCCGCGTAGAACCCCGGCATCTCGGCCGTCTCCCCGCCGAGAAGCGCCGTCGCGTTCTCCCGGCACGCGCGCGCGATCCCCTCGATCACGCTCTCGATGACGCCCGGCTCGACTTTCCCCGTCGCGATGTAATCGAGGAAGAACAGCGGCTTCGCGCCCTGGACCAGGATGTCGTTGACGCAATGGTTCACGAGGTCCGCGCCGCACGTGTCGTGGCGGCCCATCTCGAACGCCACCTTCAGCTTGGTCCCGACGCCGTCGGTGGAGGCGACGAGCACGGGCTCCCGGTACTTCGAGAAGTCCGGCCGGAACAGGCCCCCAAAGCCGCCGACGTCGCCGAGCACGCCCGGCGTGAACGTCGAGCGGATGGCCGACTTCGCGCGAGCGAGCGCGGTGGCCTTCGCGTCGATGTCGACACCGGCTGCCGCGTAGCGGGAGTCCTTCAAGGCGTCCGATTATAGCCAGCGCGCCGCAGGATGACGCCCGCCGGCGTTTCGGCCGCCGGCTCGTAGCCGCGGCGGCACCAATCCGCGAGCACGACCCCGCCGCCTCGTCGAACCACTCGATGATGTGGTGCAGATAGGGCGAAGCTGGGCGGAGGTCAAACAGCACATCCACGGCGCAGATCTCGGGCAGCACGAGCGCCCGCTCACCCGGGCGAAGCTCCCGCGCGAGAACCTCGAAGAACTGCGCCTGCGGGCCGTTCAAGAATACCTTGCCTCCACGGGTTGCGACGGGCCCCGCGCGATGGGAAACGCATTGTCTTGATGCCGGTCCAGGCGTACGGGACGGGCAGGCCCGTCGCCGCGAGGAAGTACGGCGACAGGCCCACAGGCCGACGGCCGTCGTGACTAGGATAAAAAGGAGCTGCGGGACCCGGTCGCGAGCCGGCAGCTTCATGGCGTTTCCGGCGACCCGTCCCCCGGCTTCCGGGCGATCGCGTAGACATTTCCGAGGGGCACTGACAGCGACACGCGTCCCAGGGCCCCGCCCCCGAGCAGCGCGAGAAGCGGCCCCTTCAGGAATCCTGCCAGGGGAAGCAGCCGGAAGAGATAGCGCAGAGAATAGCGATTCCAAGCTGCCGCCACACGCTCCACCCGAAAGCCGCGCCGCTCGAAGAGTCGCCGGAGCGTCTGCGGCCCGAAGAGGTAAGTGTGCTCGACGTCCACGATCGGGCTCTCTTCCCCGAGCAAGCGCGCGGAGACGGCGTCTACATTGTGGTTCAGGCAGAGGACCAGGCCGCCGGATTTCAGCATCGTGAAGCATTCATCGAGCGCGGCCGCCGGGTCCGGAAGGTGATCGAGGACCTGGAAGAGACAGACGACATCGAAGCTCTCGGCTGGAAAGAGCCCAGGCCGGATGACGCCGACGAGGATGCGCGCGCGGATTGCCGCGTTGGCCCGCGCGACGGCCTCCGAGCTCGGCTCGACGCCGTGCGCGTCCGCGTACCCCTGGCGCAGAGCCTCCTCGAGAAAGAACCCGTTACCGCAGCCGATCTCGAGCAGAGACCCACGCCGCGCCCCGAAACGCTCGAGATCTCTCAGGTATCCGCCGTAGGTCGCTGCCAGGTTCTCGACTTCGTCTCCGTAGTCGAACGTGCTCCGCTCGTAAATCCGCGCGATCCCCTCGGGGTCGGCGGCCGGGTCCGAGCGAACCAGGCCGCACGAAAGGCATCTCACGAGCCGGTAGTGCATGCCGTCCGGCAAGCGGCGGGCCGAAAAGACCTCCGTGCTGAAGGCGTCGGGGGCGAGGCGCGCGGAATAGATCTCGGAGGCGTTGCCCAGGCTCCCGCAGATCGCGCAGCGGGTGGGCGCGAGCGCCGCGTCGGTCATTCCCGGGAGTCCGGCGTCTTTCCCGCGGGGGCGTTCCAGATGCTTTCCACGACGTAGGGCGGGCGCCGCTTGACCTCGTCGTAGATGTGCATCAGATAGGACCCGATGATGGAGAGGGACAGAAGCTGAATGCCGCCCAGAAACAGCATCAGGACGATGAGCGTTGTGAACCCGAGCGGCACGAGCTGCGGCGCGAAGATCCGCACGAGCACCTGTGCGACGATGGCGAGCAGCGAAGCGACGACGATCACGAAAGCCAGCACGTTGATGAAGTCGAGGGGAACGTAGGAGAAGGACAGGATCGCCTTCCGCGCCCACCCGATATTACGAAGCAGCGAGTTGGTCGACCGGCCGAACATCCGCTCGGGCCGCGTGTAGGGCACCCCCGTCTGCTCGAAGCCGGCCCAGGCTCGCAGGCCCCGGACGAACCGGTTGTTTTCCGGCAGGGCGTTCAGGACATCCACGACCCTTCGGTCGATCAGCGCGAAGTCTCCCGCATCGAGAGGCACGTTGACGTAGGAGACCGCCCGGAAGGCCCGGTAGAAGGCCTTGTACGCGGCATTCCAGAGCGCGCTCGCCTGCCGCCGGGTCCGAACGCCGTAGACGACGTCGAAGCCCTCGCGCCACTTCGCAAAAAACGCCGGGATCAGCTCGGGAGGGTCCTGCAGGTCGCCGTCGAGCAGGACGACGGCGTTGCCCGTCGCGATCCGCATTCCGCTGGTGAAGGCGTTCTGCGAGCCGAAGGAACGGGCATGGTTGACGACGACGACGCGGGGGTCGCGCGAGGCGAGATCCTTGAGCACAGCCCGGGCATCGTCCGGGCTGCCGTCATTGACGAAGATGACCTCGTACTCCACTCCGAGGCCAGCGAAAACCGTCCGGAGGCGCTCGTACATGATCGGAACGGCCGGCGCGTCCCGGTAACAGGCGATGACCGCGCTCAGTTTCGCGGACGCGGGCCGGGAGCTCATCGGCCGGCCGCGGCGGTTCGCGCCGTCTCGTTCGCGCGGCACCATTCGACCATGCGCCGAAAACCCTCCTCGAAGGTGTGCGCCGGGCGCCAGCCGAGATCGCGCTGGATCTTCCGCGCGTCGGCAACCCAGGTGCTCGTGTCCCACCGCCGATCCGGCATGGAGCCCCATTCGGGCTCGCACGTCAGGCCGAGCGCCCGGCGGGCAATCTCGACGGCCTCGCGGATCGACGTCTGCGTTCCCGTTCCCACGTTGTAGATCGCCCCGGCCTCGCCTCCCGGCGGGCGGGCCGCGGCCAGGAGATAGGCCCGGCACACGTCCTCGACCGACACATAGTCGCGCGCGATTTCCGGGTGGACGAGCGGGGGCAGCTTTCCGGCCAGTCCGCATCGGATCAGTGTCGGAATCAGCCGCCCCGGGTCCTCGTAGGGCCCGTAGACGGAGTAGAGGCGCAGCGTCGTGACGGCGAAGCCTTTGTTCTGCGCGACCCAGCGGCAATACATCGTCGCCGACGCCTTGGTGAGAGCGTACTCGCTGTTGGGCTCGAGCCAATCGTCTTCGGCCGGAGCGTGATCCTTGCAGCCGTATTCCGACGAGGATCCCGTGTTGACGACGCTCTCGACGCCGGCCGCCTGGCAGGCCTGCAACAGATGCATCGTGCCGAGAACGTTGGTCTGTACCATCCGCTCGGCCGACTCCTGCCACGAGTAGGCTCCGTACACGGCGCAGTGAAAGACCCGTTCGGGCCTCGCCTGGGCGACGACGCACTCGACGGATTCGCGGTCGCGGAGGTCTCCCTCGTAAATCCGCGCGTCGTCCCGGATCGAGTCGATTCTCCACGTCTGATCGTGGCGGTGGGCCAGCAGGTGGACCTCGAAGCCCTCCCGCAGAAGGTGGCGCGCCAGGTTGGCGCCCACGAAACCGGTGGCGCCCGTCACGAGCGCCCGCTTCGCGCTACTCACAGCGCTCGGCCACCTGGAGGTAGACCGCGCAGCCCGCCGCATTCAGGACGGGTGCGCGCTCGAGCGCGAGCTCGATCGACTTGAGGGCCCTGGCCAGCCAATCGGGGCAGAAGAAAGGCACGAGACCGACGTAGACCCTCGCGCGCACGACGCCGCCCAGCTCTCGCACCCACCGGTCGAGCACCGCCGGCGCGTAGGACTTCTCTCCGTGCTCCCGGTGATAGCGGGACAGTTTCTCGATGCACTTGAGCACGGGATTGTAGCCGTTGGGCTCGAGCACGATCAGGACCGGTGCCAGCCGGAAGGCTTCGCGCAGAACGTCCACCGGCCGCTCGAGGTGGTGGAGAACCCCTCGCAGATGGGCGATGTCGAAGCTGCGATCCGGCAGGGGCACGGTGTAGGCGTCGTGCGCGGCGAACGTGATCGGCCGGCCCGCGATCTTCTGCCGGGCGACGGCGATCGCCTCGCGAGCGGGATCGAACCCGTACATGCTTGCCGGCCGCCCCGCTTCGAACAGGTCGATGGTGTAGGTGCCGTCGCCGCACCCGACGTCGAGGATCCGCTTTCCCGTAAAGTCGGCGGCGGCCAGGGCCGCTTCGGTGAGCCTGCGGTTGGCGAGCTTGCTACTGAGCCTCGCGTTCGTCGTGTAGAGGTAGCCGCGGTTGTGGGTCGCGTCCCGATCGAACGCATCGACCGTGACGGCCGGCCGGCGGGTCACCCGGCGACCATTTGCAACGTCTGCAGGGCCGTGGCGACGATCGATTCCCTGGAAAGGCCGTGCACCCGCTGCATGTATTCCTGCCCTCCAAAGGGCGCACTCGGGACCGTCCGGACTCCGCACCGCACCAAGCGGCACGGCAGCCGGTGCTCGGCGATGATCTCCGCCACGAGCGAGCCCAGGCCCCCGGTCACGCAATGCGCCTCGACGGTGATCGCGAGCGGAACGCGAGAAAGCTCCGCGACGAGGTCCTCGACGGGCGGCGGGGTCACGCTGGCGACGACGACGGCCGAGCACGAAACGCCCTGGCGGGCCAGGTCGTCGGCCGCTGCCGCGGCCTCGCTCGAAATCGCGCCCATCGCAATGAGCGCCAGGTCGCTGCCCTCGCGAATCCGCTGCGCCCGGCCGATTGCAAAGCGACCCCCCAGTCCCGGGACCGTCGTCTCGTCGTCCTTTCCGATGCGGTAATAGACGGGACCCGGAAGGTCCCAGGTGGCCCGGAACGCGGAGCGCGCCTGCTCGTGATCGGCCGGTGCCAGACAGGTGATGCCTGGCTGGGCGCGCATCAGCGCCACGTCCTCCAGGCCATAGTGCGTCGGGCCGGCGTGGCCGTACTCGAATCCCCCACCCACGCCGACGATGCGTACCGGCAACTGGTGAAAGATCGGCCCGTTGCGAATGAACTCGTAAGGACGCAGCGACGCAAAAGTCGCGATGGAGTAGACAAACGGCAGAAACCCGGCTTCGGCCAGGCCGGTCGCTACCCCCACCATGTTCTGCTCCGCGACACCGACGTTGAAAAAACGATCGGGGAAGCGGTCGGCAAACGGCTCGAGCACGCTGTAGCCCAGATCTCCGGTCAAAAGGAGCACGCGCCGATCCGCCTCGGCCAACTCCAGGAGCGTCCGAACGAACGCGGCTCTCACGACGCTTCCTCGACCTCGCGGAGGGCTTGCCGGAACTCGTCATCGGACATCGGCCAATAGTGCCACTTGATCTTTCCTTCCATGAAGGACACGCCCTTGCCGAATCGCGTGCGGGCGACGAGGACGTGCGGCGAGCCGGCCGGATCGAGCCGGTCGACCGTTTCCGCGAGGGCCGCGACGTCGTGCCCGTCGACCTCGTGCACGTCCCAGCCGAAGGCCCTCCAGCGAGGCGCCATGGGCGTCAGGGACAAGACGTCCTCGGTGTACCCGAAGGCCTGCTGGCCGTTCAAGTCCACGATTGCAACGAGGTTGCCGAGGCGGTGATGCGCGGCGAACATGACCGCTTCCCACAGCGAGCCCTCGTTGCATTCGGCGTCGCTCACGAGGACGAAGACTCGTCGGGAAGACCCCTGCAGCCGGGCGGCCAGCGCGGCCCCGGCGCCGATGGAGAGGCCGTGTCCGAGCGACCCGGTCGAGAACTCCACGCCGGGCAGGGTGTGCTCCGGATGGACGCCCACGTCGCTGCCGTCCGCGCAGAACGTGTCGAGGGCTTCGGCGGTCAGCCAGTCCTTGAGCCGGAGTGCGGCGTACAGCGCGAGAGCGGCGTGTCCCTTCGAGAGGATGAAGCGGTCGCGCTCGGGATCGGCCGGACCGTCTCCCCGGAGGATCCCACCGTAGAGCGCGGCGACGATGTCGGCGATGGACAGGGCGGACCCGATGTGCCCGACATGCGCTCTCTTGGACTGCTCCAGAACAATGCGACGGATCTGCCGCGGCGAGAGGGTTCCCTTCTGCACGTTCGGTTGCTTCGATCTTAACATGCGGCCGACATTCAACGGCTCGGCAACGAAGAGACGGGCGTTTCCCTCGGACGAAAAATCGCACCGCCGCGCAGGTTCGCGACGGGGCGGTAACGACTCTCGATCCATGCCGCGAGCCGCAGACCGAAGCCCCGTCCAAACTGCTCGACGCCGAACTCCTGCGCCGGCCGGTCGAAAATGACGATGACGTCCGGAGGCCGCGTTTCAAACCGTCGAATCAGCACCTCCTCCGCGTGGGCGTCCAGCCAGCCCGGCATGTGGCCAAGAAAAGGCGAGGCGTCGTGGACGCCGAACAGGACATCGAGGCCGCTGGTCTCCGGGAGAAAGAGCGCTCGCTCCCCGGGACGCAGCTCCTGTCCGATTCGGGCGTAGAGGTTTCCGAGGCGCCTGTCCGGAAAGATGTCGCCCCGCAGCGTCGCAACAGGGACCCTGCCTTCCTCTCTCAAGCTTTCAATCCCATTGGCCGCCCAATACCAGGCCATGGGAAGCAGAACGAGCGTCCACACCAATCGGGCCCAGCGGGCGGAGGAGGAACCCCCCGGAAGCCGATCGGGAACCAGACACAGCAGGAGGAGGAGCCAGGTCAGACAGGTCGCAAAGTGGGACACACCACTGTATGGGCTGGCGAGGTCCCGGGAAACGGCCGTGCGCAGAGCGACGAGGCCCGCGAAGAGACCGAAACCGATGAAAAAGTCGCGTCCGGGCCTCCTCTTGTCGAACCAGGCGAGGAGCACGACCGCAAAAGCCGCCGTCATCGACAGACAGATCGGGTGGACCTGCGGCAGGAGACTGCGGCCCCGAAACAGATCCGCCGTACAGAGAAGCGCCAGCGGACCCAGGGTCAGCCACCAGCGTTTCTTGCTCTTCTCCCGCGCGAGGCACAGCCCGGCCAGAGACACGAGGAGGATCAGCTTCGACAGCTCCCACGCCGAATTGAACAGGGCTTCGCGCCAGTCTACCGTGGCGAAGCCCGCGACCTTTCGGGACAGCAGCCGCCATTCCGGTGGCATCGACGCCATCGGCCAGAGGTGGCTGTCCTGCCTCAGAGAATCCAGGGAAGCGCCGGCGCCGAGCACGATGACCACTCCGAGGGAAGCTGCGGCGGAAAAGCCGACGAGACAGCGGAACACCCACGCCACACCTTTCTTGCCGTCCGTGACCAGAGGAGCGCAGAGCCCGAGGATCGCCGCCAGCCCGATCTCCTGCTTCGCGCACAACGCCAGCCCCGCCAGGATCCCTGCCGCGTACGCGCGCCAGAGCCCGCGTTCGCGCGATGGCATGAGCAGAAAGGCCCCGATGGAGAAGCAGAGCGCATGAACGGCCGCAGGACTGTACGGGAGGATCATTCGCGCCGGCCGAGGCGCGAGCACCGACAAACCGACGATGAGCCCGACGAGCGCGAGCCGATCCAGGCGAGAAAGAAACGGCCGGGCCGCAGCCAGGAGGAGAAGCCCGGCGACAATCGCGGGAATCCAGTTGGCGAGGAGATACCAGGTCAGCGAGAACCCGAAGGGCTTTCCCGTGGCTGAGAACAGGAGTGGCGAGAGCGGCCCGTACTGAATATAGAGGTCCCGATACAACCGCTCCCCTTGCGCCATCCGCTGAGCGAACGACAACCAGACTCCCGGATCACCCGTCGTGTCGAGCCATCGTCCTCCGGCCCAAATCCCGGCCGCCGAGGTAGCGGCCAGAAACGTCAGCTCGACGCTCCAGTCGCGCAGCCACTCGAGGGCCCGACGCGCCCTGCCGGGCTGTTCGCTCAAGAGCCCGCCCCTCGAAAGGCCACGAAGACCTCGGCCCCCGTGACCCGAACCGGGCGCCGGGCGTAGTGCTCCTCGATCCAGGTGCGCGTCCGCTGCCCGTATCCCTGTCCGAAGAATCCACGCCCGTACTCGCCCGCCGGTCGTTTCACGATGACGATGACGGCCGGCCGCGCGCGCTCCAACTCCCCGATGAAGTCGCTCTCGTTCGACTCCGTCAGGTAGCCCGGGATCGAGATCTTGCGTCGCATCGGATTCGGGCGTCCGGCGAGAAAATTGACGACGCCGCCTTCGGGAATCACGACGAGCCCATCGCCCTCTCGTGTCTCCGCGCGCACCGCCGCGGCCACCGTCGTCAGCTCACCGGCCGTCGACGGGAGCGCGGACAGCATGCCGCCGGTTCCCGGCACTGGCACGCGGTCATCGGCGGCGTACTGCATCGTCCGACCCAGGAAGGAGATGGCGATGAGAGTAGCGAGCGCACCGTCCAGGGCCGCCCGGAACCGGACGCGCACGAGCCGCTTCGTCTCCCCAGCCACGAGGACCCGCAGCAAGCCGGCCGCACACACGATGGCAATCAGGAGAGGCGGCGCCACGTAACCCGCGTCGGCGATGTGAAAGAGCCTTCGATGAGAAGCCAGCAATCCCAGGCACCCGAAGGCAACCAGGGCCGCGGCTCGCGGGCCTCGCCGCCGGACCAGGCCGGCCCCCAGGGCCAGGAGACAGAACGACGGCGCCGCGCTGAAGACGACGGCGCCCGACCCGGCACCGACCGCCGCGAGAATCAGGAGGCCCAAGAGAACGACCACCAGCCGCCGGAGCCAGCGCGCGGCCTCTGCCGGATGGGTGCCACGGGCGGCGAGCGCCCCGGCGAGCGAGATCGCGCCGATCCAGAGCGCGGTCGAGTACAAGAGAAGCGGAATGCCGTCGCGCCAACCCCGGAAGACCGACAGCACCGACCCGACCGGCGTCTCCGCGGGGATCCCGACCAGCAACACGGGCGCCTCCCGCAGGAGTGCCGCCGGACCGGCAGCCGCAGCGAACCCTCCCAGCGTTGCGGCGAACGCCAGTGCGGCCACCCCCGCGATCCGGAGGGCCTCTCGGCGGAAGCCGCCGCGGGACCGGAGCCGGACCCACACGGCCGCGAGCACCGACACGAGGGCGATCACGCCCCATTCGGTGCGGCAGAGTCCCGCAAGGCCGACGCAGACGCCCGCCGCCACATTCCTCCCCATCGCGCGCCCGGAGCCGGTCCCCGAGGCGAGCCCGCACGCAACGAGCGCGAAGCCCGCGGGATGCCAGATCCGGTATCCCATGCCCAGGATGGCGCCGCCCGAGTTGGGCATGAAGACGAGAGTCGGGACGGCCAGCGCGGTCCACAGCGAGGCCCCGCGCCGATCGGTCAGTTGTCGCAAAGCGAAATGCAGGGCCGCCAGAACACCGCAGGCCCCCGCGGCTCCGGAGAACGCCAACGTCGAAAAGCTCGATCCAAGGAGACGAAAGAAAACCGACTGGAAATACGGCGTGAACGGACCGAACCAGTACACGACGTCCCGATAGAGCAGCGCGCCGCCCGCCAGGGCATCCGCATACAGCCACTCTGTGCCGGAATCGATGAGCGCATCGGACCACTTGCCGCGGGAAACGAGGAAGAGCGCGGCGGTCGCGGCCGCCGCTGCGCAGACGAAAACGGCCGCCGCCGTCCGCCCGCGCCTCACGTCACCACGGCCGGCCGGTCGAGCCAGCGGCGCCAGGCTCCGGTAGCGCGGATCTCGTCGATCGCCGCGAACGCCCGGTCGAGCTCGGCGTCCTCCGTGTAGAAGTGCGGGGCCATGCGAATCCCGACTCCCGGCCGGTAGTCCACGACGACGTCCCGAGCGTTCAACTCGCGCGAGACCTCGAGCGCATTGTCGAAATCGACCGAGGCCGTGCCGGCCCGGCGGCGCGGGTCGCGAGGCGTCGAGGAACGGAAGCCGCGCGCCTCGGCGAGCGCGATCAGCCGTCCGGTCTGCCGAAGCGATTTCTCGCGAATCGCCTCGAGGCCCGCCCGCCGCACGATGCGCGGGCCCTCGCGAGCCGCGTAGAGAGCGGGCACCGCCGGCGTGCCGAGAAGAAAACGGAAGGCGTCCTGGCGGTAGCGCATGGGAGGCGCCTCGAAGGAGAACGGGGCCGGATGGGCCATCCAGCCGGTCAGCGCCGGCGTCAGGCGGGCTCGCAGCTCCGGACGCACATAGAGGAACGCGCCTCCGGGGCCGCCGCAGAGCCACTTCAGGACGCCGCCGACGAGGACATCCGCGCCGAGCGCCTCGACGTCCACGGGCAGCGTCCCGACCGACTGATACGCGTCGAGCGCGAAGAGGGAGCCTGCCCGGCGGCACTTTTCGGCTATCGCCGCCGCATCGAGGACGAAGGCGCTCTTGAAGAGGACGTGCGAAACCGCGACGAGCGCCGTCCGGTCGTCGATCGCGTCGCGGATCCGCTCCTCGTCGGCCGAGAGCCCGTCGCCTCCCGGCGAGGGCACGGTCACGACCTCGGCGCCGAGCCGGCGCCCGAGCGACTCGTAGACGTACCGGATCGAGGGGAATTCTCCCTCGGCCATCACGATGCGATTCCGGGGACCCGAGTAATCGAGACACGACATCAGCACGGCCGACGCCGTGGTCACGTTCGGGAGCATCGAGACGGTTCCGGGACTCGCGCCGAAGAGCGGCGCGATCTCGTCCCCCACGGCGACGGACATCTCCCACCAGGAGTCCGCCCAGGCGCGCACGCCGCGAGTGGCCCAGGTCCCGGCGTACTCGGCGAGCGCCGCGGCGGCCGCTCGCGGCATCGCTCCGAGCGAGTTGGAAATGAGGTAGGTCGAGCTTTCGAGGATCGGAAACTCGGAGCGGTGGCGCAGGAGCGGATCGGAGGCCATCAGCGTTCCGCGGCGCGGACGGGCTGGCCGTTCTTGTACACGATCCGGCCGCCGGAGACGACGAGCAGAGAGTTGGGGACAGGCGGCGCGCCCGTCCCATCGATGAGTGTGGCACCCCGGATGGCGATCACCGCGGCCAGGTCGCTCGATCCGCGCAAAGCGGGCACGTTCGGGCGGGCGGGCGAAACGCTACTTCGCGTCGAGCGCGTGTTCCTTCTCGCGCTCCTCGTCCTCGATCTCGACCGGGTAGATGCCGGTGAAGCAGGCCGTGCAGGTCGCCTGCTGCGGCCGGCCGAAGGCTTCGAGCATGCCCTCGACGGAGAGGTAGCCGAGTGAATCCGCCTCGATGAACTTGCGGATCTCCTCGACGGACTGGTTGGCCGCGATGAGCTCGCTCCGGGTCGGCGTGTCGATCCCGTAGTGGCAGGAGTTGACCGTCGGCGGAGAGGAGACGCGCACGTGGACCTCGCGCGCCCCCGCCTCGCGGAGCATCCGGACGATCTTGCGCGACGTCGTCCCGCGCACGATCGAATCGTCCACGAGAACGATGCGCTTGCCCTCCACGACCTCGCGCACCGGGTTCAGCTTGACCTTGACGCCGAAGTGGCGGATGGCCTGCTTGGGCTCGATGAAGGTGCGCCCGACGTAGTGATTGCGCACGAGGCCGAGCGTGAACGGGATCCCCGACTCCTCGGCGTAGCCGAGGGCGGGGTACATGCCGGAGTCCGGCACCGCGACGACGACGTCCGCCTGCGCCGGATGCTCCTTCGCCAGGCGCCGCCCGAAACCCTGCCGCGAGGCCGCGACGCTGCGCCCGAAGACCATGGAGTCCGGCCGCGCGAAGTAGACGTGCTCGAAAACGCAGGGCGTCGAGACGGGGAAGGCGAACCGGTGCGAGGAGAATCCCTCGCGCGAGAGTTTGACGATCTCGCCGGCCTCGACGTCCCGCTCGAAGCGCGCGCCGATGAGGTCGAAGGCGCACGTCTCGGAGGCGACCACCGGCGAGCCTTCCCGCACGCCGAGCGACAGCGGCCGGATCCCGTTGGGGTCGCGCGCGGCGAAGATGCCCTCGCGCGACAGGATCACCAGCGAGTAAGCCCCGCGCACTTCGAGAAGCGCGTCGGCGATGGCGCCGGTGAGCGTGGGCGCCTGGGAGCGGGCCACCAGGTGAAGGATCACCTCCGAGTCGGAGGTCGTCGTGAACAGCGCGCCTTTCGACTCGAGCACCGCCCGGATCTCGCGGGCGTTGACGAGGTTCCCGTTGTGGGCGAGCGCGAGAGGGCCGCGCCCGGTGGCGAAGACGATCGGCTGGGCATTCTCGAGGAGCGAGGCGCCGGCCGTCGAGTAGCGCACGTGGCCGATCGCGGTCCTGCCGGGGACGCGCGAAAGCCTTGCCTCGTCAAAGACATCCGCGACGTAGCCCATCTCGCGCTCGACCCGGATCCGGCCCTCGTCGAGCGCGGCGATCCCCGCCGACTCCTGGCCCCGGTGCTGGAGGGCGTAGAGGCCGAGGTAGGCGAGATTGGCGGCGTCCTCCGAATCGCAGACTCCGAAGACTCCGCATTCGTCGGAGAAGCCACTCCGATTAGCCATTGGAAACCAATCTTAACACTCGAACCGCGGGGGTTAATCCCGCGGCGGCGTCCGGCTACGCGTCCGGGATCCGCGTCGCCGTTTCGAGGCTCGCGCCTTGCGGAATGCCGGCGAGCCATTCGGGATACGGCCAGTCCGACGGCTGCAGAAGCAGATGACAGCGGCCGCGGTTCGCGAGGAGCTCGGGACCGGTCAGCCGCGTCCCCCGCGCGAGGTACCAGGCGAAGTAGCCGAGCTCATCGCACCAGCGCAGCACGCGGGCGGCGTTCTCGACCATGGGCAGCTCCGGATTCGAGTGCATCTCGACGAGGAAGCGCGTCTGCCGGCGCCGCGCACAGCCGCGGCCGCCCGCGAGGACCAGCGCCTCGGCGCCCTCCACGTCGACTTTCACGAAGTCGGGGAACAGGCCATAGGTGACCTCGAGCCGGTCGAGGGTGATCGTGGGAACGTCCATCGAAAGGCCCGCCTTCGCGGCCGATTGCGCATGACCCGGGTACATGCTTCCCGCCGCGCCCGTTCCGACCGTCCAGAGCCGCACGCGATCGCCCGCGCGGTCCGACACGAAGGCGCAGACGAAGCGCACTCTCTCGGACAGGCGGTTGCGAACGATGTTCTCGGCGGCAATGGCAAGAGCCTCGGCGTTCGGCTCGACGAGCAGCAGGTCCGTGACGCCGGGCGACGCGAGCTCCAGGAGGGCCGCCTGCCCCATGTTCGAGCCGACGTCGAAGATGACCCTCGCGCGCATCGAGCAGGCGAGCAGCCAGGCATCGTCGTAATCGGGGGACTCGCGGACCACCGAGTCTCGCACCACGAGAGGCATTCCGAGCAGCGTTTCCCTCCGGAGAGGCGCCGGCAGCCGGGCTACCCGGCGCAGAAGACTCGACGCTCTCGAAAGCGGCGTACGGGTCATGCGTCCCCCCTCTTCTCCGCCGGTCGTAACGGTCCGGGGTCATGCTAGCACTCAACCGTAATCCGCGGACGGCGGCGCTCGTCCAATTCCCCGAGGTGATGATGAAGCTCCCCCGCTCCCGCTCTCTGCTCGCGCTCGCGGGCGCCGGGGCACTCGCGCTCGCCGGCACGACCGGCGCGCGCACCGATGCGCTGACGCCGCGCGAAGAAGCCCTCCACGTCCTCAACCGTCTGGGCTTCGGTCCGCGCCCGGGCGACGTCGAGCGCGTCCTCGCGATGGGCCGGGCGAACTGGGTCGCCGCGCAACTCCACCCCGAGCGAATTTCCGACGCCGCGGTCGAAGGCAAGCTCGCACGCCTCGAGACGCTAACCCTGTCGAACGCCGAGCTCATCGCGCGTTTCGAGGTTCCCTTCCGCGAGGCGAAGAAGAAGCTCAAGGCCGAGCGGGCCGCCATGGAGAAGGAGGGAGACGAGGGGGCGGCGGACAACGCTCGCGGGTTGCTGCGGAAACTGATCCCGCCCGAGAGCCGCCCCCGAAGGATCCTCGACGAGCTGACGTCCGCGCGCATCCTGCGGGGCGCCGAGTCAGAGCGGCAGTTCAACGAGGTCCTCGTCGACTTCTGGATGAACCACTTCAATGTCTACGCCAACAAGGGGGCCGGCCGCGTGGCGATCACCTCCTTCGAGCGCGACACCATTCGCCCTCGGATCTGGGGAAAATTCGAGGACCTGCTCCTGGCCACGGCCGCCTCCCCCGCCATGCTGGCGTACCTCGACAACGCGCGCTCGGTGGCCGACGAGGCGCACCGCCCGGCCGGAATGTCCCGTCCCGGCGCGGACGCGAAGGCGCTGCGGGGCTTAAACGAGAACTACGCCCGCGAGCTCATGGAGCTCCACACTCTCGGCGTCGACGGCGGATACTCGCAGGCGGACGTCACGGAGCTCGCGCGCCTCCTGACCGGCTGGTCGATTGCGCTCCCCCGCGGCGGCGTCGAAAAGGCGGCGTCCCGGCGGCGGGCGAAGGAGACGGCGGAGCCCGGCACGTTCGTCTTCCGCGCCCGGCTGCACGACTCGGGCAAGAAGACGCTCCTCGGGACCACGTTTCCGGCCGGCGGAGGAATGGAGGAAGGAGAACGCGCGATCCGCCTCCTCGCCCGCCAGCCTGCCACCGCCCGGCACATCGCGTACCGGCTTTGCCAGCGCCTCGTGGCCGACGAGCCGCCGCCGCCGCTCGTGACTCGCGTCGCTCTACGCTTCGAGGCGACCGGAGGGGACCTGCGCGAAACGGTGCGCGCGATCGTCGAGAGCCCCGAGTTCTTCGATCCGCGGTACTACCGCGCCAAGGTCAAGTCGCCGTTCGAGTACGCGGTCTCGGCGATCCGGGCGGGCGGCGGCTCGACCGACGGGCGCGCCATCGCGAAGCGGATCGCCGAGATGGGTCAGCCGCTCTATCTCTGCCAGCCGCCGACAGGCTATGAGGACACCGCCCAGGCCTGGGTCAACTCGGGAGCGCTGCTGGCCCGGTTGAACTTCGCAATCGCTCTGGCGCAGGGGAGGATCCCGGGGACCTCCGCCGGGCCGGCCGCGAAGACGTCTGCGCCCGCACAGGAGCTCGGGCGGGGCCTCTCGGGCAGCGAGCTGTCGGCCGAGACCCTGGAGACGATTCGACGGCGCGTCGCCGAAGACGATTCGGCGGCTCCCGAGCTCGCGGCCCTCACGGCGGGCCTCGTCCTCGGCAGCCCGGAATTTCAGAGGCAGTAGGCAGGACGAACATGTTCGATCGTCGGATCTTCCTCAAGTCCTCCAGCCTGGCTCTCATTGGCGGCGGGCTACTGCCCAGCGTCTTCGTCCGCATGGCGCAAGCCGGCGCACCGGGAAGCCGCCGCGTCCTCGTCGCGATCTTTCAGCGGGGCGCCGTCGACGGCTTGAACGTTCTCGTGCCCTACGGAGAGAAGGCCTACTACGACGCGCGGCCGACGATCGCCGTCCCGCGACCGGGCGCGGCCGGGAAATCGGCGCTCGATCTCGACGGCTTCTTCGGGCTCCACCCGTCGCTTTCTCCGCTGCTCCCGTTTTTCCGCGACCGGTCGGCGGCCTTCGTCCACGCCGTTGGCAGCCCGGATGCGACCCGCTCGCATTTCGACGCGCAGGACTTCATGGAGTCCGGCACCCCCGGCGTCAAGTCCACACGGGACGGGTTCCTTTCGCGGGCTCTGGCCGAAAGCGTCACGAAGGCTTCCCCTCTCCGCGCGGTCGCCATGGCGCCGGCAATGCCGCGGATCCTGGCCGGAGCGTCCGGCGCGATCGCGCTGACGAGCCTCGAGGGATTCGGCATCCGCGCCGGCGCCGCCAGCGATCCGGCCGCGGAGTCCTTCGAGTCCATGTACGCGGGTGCGGCCGCCGGCGCCCTGCGGGCCACGGCCAAAGAGTCCTTCGAGGCCGTGCGACTCGTGCGGTCGGCCGACCCCTCGAAGATCTCGGCTGCGAACGGCGCCGACTATCCGCGCGGCCCCCTCGGACAATCCCTGAAACAGATCGCCCAGCTCGTCAAGGCAGACGTGGGGCTGGAGGTTGCGTTCACCGACGTCGGCGGTTGGGACACGCACGCGGGCGAGGGCGGCGGCGAGGGGCAGCTTGCCAACCGGTTGCGCGACTTTGGCCTCTCGATCGCGGCGTTCGCGAAGGATCTCGGCTCGAAAATGGCGGACGTCACGCTCGTCACGATGTCGGAGTTCGGCCGAACGGTGAAGGAGAACGGCAACCGCGGCACGGACCACGGCCACGCCAACGTCATGATGCTCCTCGGCGGAGACGTGAAAGGCGGAAAGATCTACGGGCGCTGGCCGGGGCTCGACGCCGCGCATCTTTACGAGAACCGCGACGTCGCGGTCACCACCGATTTCCGGGACGTCTTCGCGGAAGTGCTGGCCAAGCGAGCGGGGGTGGCGGACCTCGAACGAGTCTTTCCGGGTTACGACTGTGACGAAGGCAAGCGTCTGGGGTTGATCGCGTAAGGGCGGCCGTGCACATCACCGACTACGACCTCGCGCCTCCCGCCGAAGAATCCGTTCCCGCTCCCGGGGGATTTTCAACCCAAGCCCCGCTGACGCGACGCCTGAGCCCCCATCTCCATCGTCTCCTGGCTCGTCTCCGGGTCCTGGCATCCCCGTCGCGCCAACGCCCGGATCGGGCTCAGGTCGCCCTGCGCGAGTCCTCGGTTCTGAGCTACCGGCGACCCAACGCCGCGCGGTAGGCCGTACGCGGCGCTCAGCGCGGCGGCAGGTCAATCAGAACGACGTCGGAGCTCTCGCGGTAGCGGTCGAAGAGGATCTGCTTGCCGTCAGACGGCCGGCAACCGCTCGCGAATCACGGCAGCAAACTGCAACAGGTCGCCGAGACGGTTGCGCAAGACGTCCTCGACGACGGCCAGATCGACAGCGTCGTACCCGTGCACGAGAACGTTTCGGAACCCCACCATGTTTCGAAGGGTCCGCGTCAGTTCGGGCGCGATCCAGCCGCCGCGCTCGAGCAGGTCGAAGAGCTCGCGATTGGTGCGAGGCTCTCCCATCCTTTCGTCAGACACGATGTGGGAAGCCACGTCCAGGGCAGCCTGAATCGCAAGCTGGAGAGTGTGCTCGATGAACCGCCGCTCGCGAATGTCCTGGCGGATCCTGTCCGGTTGGGCGAGCGTCCGAAGGTCGCTCACACACGTCTCGATCTCCCCGAGCTTCTTCGCGATCAGCTCAGGGTCGGTCATGAGACTGCGCGCTCGAGCTTCCGATAGCGGCGAAGGATCGGGAGCAAGTCGAAGTACTCGTTGCGGGCCTTCACCTCGAAGTCGATGCGCGCGGACCGGTTCGCCTCGCAGAGGAGCCGGCCGTCTCGAAGGACGCGGTGCACGAGATCGACGGGCGCCGAGTTGAGAACGACCACCTGGACCGCTCGTCCCAGGAGACGTTCTAGTTCTCCTTCGAGAGTGAGATTGGGCGAATCGAGCGTTCCACGCGGCTTGTCCGCATAGAGCACCGCCACATCCACATCGCTGCCGGGTCCGGCGGTCCCCCGGCCTTCACTGCCGAACAGATAGACCGCGATGCTCCCTCGGGGCCGCGCGGAAAAGTAATCTCGAAGCTGCTCCTCTGTGTCCGTCCCCTGCATTCTGAACAGTATAGCGGCGGCGCCCTCGGTCTGCTCAGCTCGGCGGCAGGTCGATCAGGACGATGTCGGAGTTCTCGCGGAAGCGGTCGAACAGGATCTGCTTGCCGTCGGGCGAGACGTCGAAGCTCTTCATGTCGAATTCCGGCTTCAGGTTCGTCAGCTGGCGCAGGCGGCCGGTGGAAAGATCGAGCAGCCAGAAATTGATGCGCCGGAACGCTCCCTGCATGACGACCACGGACTTGCCATCCGGCAGGAATCTGTAGCGGTCGCCCCCGCCCGGGACGTCGCACTCGGGCACGGAAAAGGCCTGTCCCTCGGGCGATACGCCCCGGATCCGAACTGCCGAACCGCGTTTGGCTTCCGAGTAGAGGATGAATCTCCCGTCAGGCGACCAGACCGGATTGGAGATGACCGCGTCGACCCCGTCGACCAGGCGCACCGGCGCTCCCCCGTCCACGGGTACCTCGAGAAGCGGAGTCGCCTTCCCGTCGCTCGCGACAACGGCGATCCACTTTCCATCCGGAGACCAGGATGGGGCGCCGCCAACCCCGACGGTCTCCGCGATCGGTCGCGCGCCGGTGCCGTCGGAGGCCATCAGGTAGAGATGCGCCCGGCCTTCACGCTCAACCGGAAAGCAGATCTGGGTCCCGTCAGGAGAAATGGTTGGCGCTTGCGCCACGGTGCCGTCGCTCCCTTTCCAGAGCTCCAGCTCGGAGCCATCCTTGTGCTTCCACAGTCCGTTCGTGCCACCCTTGGAGGAGAGATACAGGAGGTAATCGGGCGCGAATCGCGGAGCGGCCGCGCTCCTGGTCGGCAGCTCGAAGTGGCTCACCCCCGACTCATCGACGACGTGGTCCGTGATGGGTGCCATCCAGAGGTTTCGGAGGGGGTTGGCCACGGTTGCGGCGAGCCGGCGCCCATCGGCACTGGCGCTGACGGACTGGTACTCCTCCACTCCCGAGGTCATCGCGTGCGGAATCCGTCGCTCGACATCCATCGCATAGAGACCCGACCCGGAGCCGTCTTCCCGCGTGGCCAAATAGATGAGTGTGCGGTCGTCGAGCATGGCCGGATAGGTCACCCGCGAATCGTGGTGAGTCAAACGCTCCGCGGCTCCGCCGGCAGAAGCGATCCGCCAGAGATCCGAGTTGTTTGGAGGTCTCCCGTGGACGAAATAGACGTAGCGGCCGTCCGGAGACCAGGTCGGAAAGTGATTGTGGATTCCAGGCTTCTCCTTGAAGATCTCCCTGGGACTCCCGCCGTTATGGTCGGCAATGAAGATCGGATCGCCCGGGTCCACCGAATGGAAGAGGAGCCTGGTCCGGTCCGGAGACCATACCGGCTCAACGGCGTTCTTGAGGAAGGGGCGCGGCAACCCGCCCATAGTGGGCACGAGCCAGGAGTCCACTAGTTTTCCGTCCTTCTGCATACGCGGCAACGACACCTGAGCCCCATCGCCGGAGAAGCCGAGGTCGCGAGTCCGTCTCCCGGCAAGGGACGGGGCCTGTCCCTTTGTGAGATTCAGGAACTCGCCGCCGCCCACCTGGCCCACCCAGGCGTCGAACGAGCCACCGCGGTCGGAGACAAAGGCCACGAACTTGCCGTCGGATGAAATCGCCGCACCGAGCTCAGAGCCTTGCCAGTCGGTGAACCGCGTGAACCGGGCGCCCGCCAGCGGGTTCTTCCAGAAATAGTCGCGCTGCCGCAGACGCCATCCCGCGATCCCGAAGGCGACGAGAATCGCCGCGGCGATTGCCGCCGGAATCCACCGGCGCCGTCGGCTCGGCGGAGCCACCGGCACAACAGCTTCGATCGCGCTCGTCGCTTCGGAGAGATGATCGCGAAGTGTCGCCAGATCGCGCGCGAGGTCTTCGGTCGACGCGTAGCGACTCTTGGGCCCCTTCGCGAGACACCGTTCGACGATCCATCGCAACTGAGTTGGAACCCTGGAGTCGATCGTTGCGATTGGCTGCGGCTCCTCCCGGATGATCGCCGTCAGTGTCTCCGGGGCCGAACCGCGGACGAACGCGGGCCGGCCCGTCGCCATCTCGTACAGAATCGAGCCGAACGAGAACTGGTCCGACCGGAAGTCGATCGATCCGCCCGTCGCCTGCTCGGGTGACATGTAGCCGACAGTGCCGAGGATGACGCCCTCTTCGGTGGCTCCCGAGACCGTCGGCGCCTGCGTCCTCCCGCTGCCGCTCGAGTCCGGTTGTGTCAGCTTCGCCAGCCCGAAATCCAGGATCTTGACCAGGCCGTCCTCGGTCACCATGACGTTCTCGGGCTTCAGATCCCGGTGGACAATGCCCGCGGCGTGTGCCTTCCCCAGGCCTTCGGCCACCTGCGCGCCGATCTGAAGGAGACGCTTCGTCGGCAGCGCCCCCTCCGAGAGCGCCGCCCGCAACGACTCTCCCTCCACCAGCTCCATCGCGATGTAGGAGACCGAATCCGCCGACCCGATATCGTAGATCGTGACGATGTTGGGATGATTGAGCGACGAGGCCGACCGGGCCTCGCGTTCGAACCGCTTCAGACGCTCGGGGTCTGTCGAGAGCGCCGCCGGGAGCACTTTGATCGCCACCTCGCGCCCCAGCCGCGTGTCCCGCGCCCGATACACCTCCCCCATCCCGCCCGCGCCCAGCGGCGCGAGGATCTCGTAGGGGCCGAGGCGTGAGCCGGCGGAGAGTGTCACGGAGTTGGCGTAATCCTACCTTCAGCGCGGCGGCAGATCGATGAGAACGATGTCGGATGGCGATCCATTTCCCGTCCGCAGACCAGGAGGGCGCTTCGCGAACTTCGAGCGACTGCGCGATCAGCCGCGCGTTCGTGCCGTTGGAGGCCATCGAGTACAGGCGCCCTCGCCCCTCACGGCGAATCACAAGGCAGATCTGGGTCCCATCGGGAGAAACCGCAGCCGCAGCGGCTACAACCCCGTCACTCCCCTTCCACAACTCCGTTTCCGAGTCGTTCTGGAACTTCCACAGTCCATCCGCCCCGCCCTTGGACCGGCAGAAATGGTCATTCAGGTCTCTTTGATCGGTCCCTCGCGGCGATCGGCCACAGCGCTCCGTCTTGGATCCGGCGATCCCCTGCCCGACGCGCGTCGACGCAAGCCTGGGATCCGGAATCCGGGCCTACCAGCCCTTGATCACCGCGATATCGGGCATCGGATAGTGCTTGACGTTCTGGGTATAGATCTTCCCGCCGGTCGCCGCGGCGGTTGCGGCCAGGATCGCGTCGTTCACGTCGATGCCGTGCGACGGATGCCAGCGTCGATAGAAGGCTCCCGCCGCATCGACGATCTCGCGCGTCACCGCTTCCGTTCGAAACCGCGACAGGAGCGACAGGGTCGCGGCCTCTTCGGCGGGGCGCAGGAAGAAGACGACCTCCGCGCGATGGATCGCGCCAGTCCACAACTCGGCGCCGGGGTCCCGCGACAACTTCCGCAGCAAGCGCGCCGCCTTCGGCTCGCCGCGCAGGTGCCAGATCAGGATGTCGCTATCGACGTACGCGCGCACGCTTGCCCTGCTGGTGCCGCTCGAAGCCGCGTCGAAACGCCTCCCGCGACTCACGTATGGAGCTCTCCGGACGCTCGGCCCGATTCCAGGCGCCGAGCGTCTCTGACCAGACGTCCCGGGACTCCGATCCCTCGAGCTGCCGGGCCCTCAGATGAATGGCCTCCTCGAGAAACCGGCGCTTCGTCATCTTGAGCTTTCGGGTCACTCTTTCCATCTCATCCAGAGCGGCCTCGTTCAGCCGGGCCGAGAAAATCCTTTCCATGCAGGGCCCCCTTACGTAAGCATGATAACGTAAGACCGAGGTTGGGTCCGGCTGCCCTCCGCGGGGGCACGCCCGAGCGCCCCTGTCCTCCGCCCCGGTCCCGGTCGCCTCGGGGACAGGGGCCGCGATCTCCCCCGCCTTCCGCCCGCTGCCAATCCCGGTAGACTCCGCGCGTGCCGGCCTGGAAGCTCACGCTCGAATACGATGGAACCCGCTACAGCGGCTGGCAGTCGCAGAAGAACACGGACAAGACGGTGCAGGGCACTCTCCTGCGGGCCGCGCGGGAGGTCCTGGGCGAGGATGCCACCTGCGGCGGCGCCGGGCGCACCGACGCCGGCGTCCACGCTCTGGAGCAGGTCGCGCATCTCAAGGCGCGCAAGTCCCTCCCGGAAGGCGAGATCGCCTGGCAGCTCAACGAACGGCTCCCGTTCGACGTGCATGTCCTGTCCGTCCTCGAGGCTTCGCCCAAATTCCATGCGCGCCACGACGCGACGAGCCGGACGTACCTCTATCGGATCTCCCGGCGGCGCACAGCCTTCGACAAGCGTTTCGTCTGGTGGGTGAAGGACCGGCTCGATGTCGCCGCAATGCGGCGCGCGGCGAAGCTCTTCGAGGGCCGGCACGACTTCGCCTCGTTTTGCGAGAACCCCGAGGGTCAGGAGTCCACACTCGTCGTCGTCGAGAAGAGCGACGTCGTCGAGGCGGGCCACGAGATCCACGTGCGAATCACCGCCTCGCATTTTCTCTGGAAGTTGGTCCGGCGCCTCGTCGGCGCGCTCGTCGAAGTCGGCCGCGGAAACCTCGACGGCCCCGGCGTCGAGGCGCTCCTGCGCGAAAAGTCCGCGGCTCCGGCGAAGTGGACGGCGCCGCCGTCGGGCTTGTTTCTCGAAAAGGTCGTCTACTGAGCCAGGATCACTGGGACCCCGATCGGTACGCGCGCTTCGCGGCCGAGCGCCGGCAGCCGTTTCTCGATCTCCTCGCGCTCGTCTCGCCGATCCCGGGGGGCCGAGCGGTCGACCTCGGCTGCGGCACGGGAGAGCTCACGCGGGAGCTGCACCAGCGGACCGCCGCCGCGGAGACGCTCGGAGTCGACTCCTCGCCGGCCATGCTCGCGAAGTCCGAGCCGTACGCGGGCGGCGGCGTCCGGTTCGAGCCGGGAGACATCGGGACCTTCGCGCCCGAGCGGATGTTCGACCTCGTGTTCTCCAGCGCCGCGCTCCACTGGGTCGCCGATCACGACGCGCTGCTGGCCCGGCTGACCCGCGCCGTCGGTCCGGACGGCCAGCTCGCCTTCCAGGTGCCCGACAACTTCGACCATCCCTCGCACCGCGCGGCGGAAGAGACCGCTTCGGAGGAGCCCTTCCGCTCCGAGCTCGGCGGGACGGCGCATCCCCGCAACGTTCTCGCCCCGGAGGCCTACGCGGTGATCCTCGACCGCCTCAGATACGCCGAGCAGACCGTGCGGCTGCAGGTCTACGGTCAGCGGCTCGCCTCTCGCGAGGACGTCGTCGCCTGGGTGGAGGGCTCGCTCCTCTCGGAGTACCGTCGCCGGCTCTCGCCCGAGCTGTACGCGTCCTTCGTCGACGAGTACCGGCGGGAGCTCTTTCGCAGGATCCCGGACGAGCGCCCGTACTTCTTTACCTACCGCCGCATTCTCGTCCGCGCGAGGCGATAGGGGGCTCTACAGCACGTGTCGGCGGCTTCGATCGCCGAGCGTCGTGTCCCGCGCGCGGTACATCTCCCCCATCCCGCCGGCGCCGAGGAAAGGCAGGATCAGGCCGGGTTCTACAGGACGTCGGCGGATTTCCTCAGCCCGCGCCGAGCGGCCCGAGGATCTCGTAGGGACCGAGACGAGAGCCGGCGGAGAGTGTCACGGAGGCTTATGTTCCTTCGTTTCCTTGCGCGCTGCCCGATTGAGTGCCTCATCGAACGCCGAAAATCGGACCTGACGCGCGCCGGCCCGGTAGAGAGAGAGGTAGGACGCGAGGTGAAGGCTGTCAAAGCCGCGAAGATGATGCTTCTCGGCAAGATCTCCAGCGCTGCGGTAGACCGCCTCGCTGACCTCGATGGTCAGATACCGGGGCCAGTCCCGCTCGAAGTCGTTCCTGGCTCGATCGTACCCGGCGCTCGTGAGTCCTCCCTCGCGTCGCTGGCGGGCGAGTGCCGCCCGCGCTTCGGCGTAGGCCACGACGGAAGTCGCTACGAGCTCGGCGCGATCCACGAGCTCCCGAATCAGGGCCGACCCTTCCTCCTCGACGTACAGCTTAACGAGGCTGCTCGTGTCGAGATAACCGATCAACGACGGTCCTCAAGGACCATCTCCGATGTCGCCTTCTTCCCCTTCCGCAAGGCCGTCCTCGCACTTCCCCGAGGTTTGCCGCCGCTCCAGTTCGCGACCCTTTCGCGGACCAGGATCCACCCCCAACGCGCCTCTTCCGTCTCTTCGATCGGTGTCAGCGCCGCGAGCGGCTCACCCCGATCCGTCACGACGATCCGCTCGCCTTCCCCGGCGCGCCTCAAATACTCGCTCAGATGATCCTTGAGGGCCCGGACTCCAATACGTGTCATGGGAAGTAACCTCCTGTGGCCATAAGGATAACATTAATGAGGCCACATTGGGTCTCAGCACGACGGGCGCGTCGCCGGGTTCGGCTCCCGCGACGGCAAGAGGCTCGCTTCCGTCGACCCCCGGATCGGTTGCCTGAACGCGGCGGCCGGAGACGCCTGGCTACCGCCGCGCGAGCGCGCAGCCGAAGGCCTTCGTCTCGGCCGGCCGGATCGGCTGCCCCGCGAGCAGGGCCTCAATCGCCGATTGCAGGTCCGGAGCGGACAGCTTCGAGGCGATCCGCCCGTGGTAGCGCAGCGTGCCGCTCGAGTCGAAGAGGAATGCCTCCGGTGTGCGCCGGGCGTCTAGGAGCTCCGGCGATGCGCCCCTCCGGGTTCTTGATGATGTCGAAGGTGTGGCCGTGCTCTCGCGCGTGAACCCGGGCCTCCTCCGCGGTCTCCAGCGTCCCCGAGTTGACGCCCACGAAGGTCACGCCCCTCTTTGCAAACGCCGTCGCCATGTCCCGGATCAGATCGTTGTAGTAGTTGGAGTAGGGACAGATCGTGGATATGAAGAGGATGACGACGGCGCCGTGGGTCTTCCTCGCCTCGGCGAGCGAGAGGCGGGGCCCGTCGGCTCGCAGGCGTACCAATCAGTATTGTTGATGAGACCGACACCTTGGTCGCGCCGTCCCTCCACGGATCGAAATCGCAGCGGTTCTCGATCGCGCTGCCGAGGCGCCTGTAGGTGCCCTTCAAATCGCACGAGCCCGGAGACCGACTACAGCCGGTGCGCGATCATGCCGCGACCCGCTGGCGCTGCCAGAACCAGCACCGTGACGACGACGGCCAAACGGTAGGAGCCGCCGGACACCATCTCAGCCATCCTTCCAGGAGGTGCTTCACCCGGCATGCTTTTCGATCCGCGATTCGCCGGAGAATCACCGAGCGCCGTCATCTCCACCAGCTCGGGCCGACTTCACTGAGGATGAGCCTGCTCGAATCGGTGAGGATCGTATACGCGTAAAACCGCCCGTCGGGCGTACCTTCGATCGTCAGCGCCAGCACGCGCCCCTGCGTCCTGCCGCGGTCGAAGAAAACACGAGAACGGACACAGCCACTGCGGCTCGCCAGAGGCGGCACCGCACGGCCATAGTCCATTTCCGTCGTTGCACTTTCAAGGCCGCTATCGGACACCGGTCACGAGAAACAGGTCCGCCAGGTCCCTCGAGCAGTTGTAAGCGTAGGACTTCCCGTCGGGCGTCATCATGAGATCGGCATTCCAGATGCCGACCGGGTCCTGCGGCGTGATCGTTTTCCACGGCTCACGCCGGCCGGTCGAGAGCTCCACCCGAAAGACCCGAAAGGGCAGCTCGTCGATGTTCCACGCATACGCGAAACGGCCGTCTTCGCTCCAGTTCCTCCAGATGTAGTCGGTCGGCAGGAAGCCTGCGACAGGCCGTCGCTCCCCTCCATCAGTCGGGTAAATCCAGAAGTCGTTGCCCGTTTGCACGACCACGAAATGCCCGTCGGGGGAAATTGAAGCGCATTCCGCATTCACGCCCTCCAGGGTGACCGCCCGCGGGGGCCCCCCGGCGAGCTCTTGCACATAGAGCCTCCCCCCGTGTCCTTTTTCATGAGCGCCAAAGAGCAGCCGCCGCCCGTCCTGCGACCATCGGACGTAGAGGCGGTCATACCCTTCGATGGTCCCTCGCTCGAGCAGCCTCTCCTGACCCGCGCCAGTGGGAACGAGAACGAGCTGCGCCGGCGGCCCCGCACGAACCACGGCCGCCCATTTCCCGTCGGCCGACAGCTCCGAAGCAAACCCCTCGCCGAGCTTCTTTGGAGGAGAGCCGTCGCTCCGGCGCAGATAGAAGCCGCCATTCTCATTGTCGAGCAGCATCTTTCCGTCGGCGGAGAGACCCATCGCGTTCGAGGACCCGAAGATCGTCAGATTCCGCTCTCTCGGTTCGCCCGCGGAACCTGCCCAGACTTCGTATCGGCGACGGTGGACGCCGAGGAGCATTCGTCCGTCTCTTGAAACGTCTTCCACGGTCAGGCCGTGGGGCATTCGCAGCAGCACGCGCTCCCTGCCCGCGAGGGTCACTGCCCGAAGCGTGCTGCCACCGCCCCGTTCATCCGTAGCGAACCAGATCTCGTCGCCCGAAGGGCTCCAAGCGAGGCTCCGCACGTCCCATCCCGAGACCGCGCGGCTCACGACCTCCATCTCGTGCCCGGAGACATCGGTCGCATGGAGGCGGTGCTCTTCAAGGTACGCGATGAGGTCCCCCGCCGGGGAAAAGCGTGAAAGAAAAGAGTGGCCCCGATGAATGACCTTCCCAACGGGAAACTCGAGTTGGTCGCCCCGAACCACCATCATCTGCTTGCCGTCGGGGCTCCAATCGGCCCACCGGACATCTTCCGCTATTTCCCTGGGAGCTCCTCCCGCCAGCGGGGCCGTGGCGAGAGTTCCGCTCACGTAGAACCAGCCCTGGTCGATCTGAATCCTCCCCGTGATGATGGCGAGCTCACCGCTCGAAGAGAGGGAAACCAGACTCGCATCGGGAAGATCGAGTCTTTGCGACTCGGGAGCCTCAGGTCGCGTCAGGAAGATGCGGGGAGGGTCGCCGTCCCATCGAGCGCTGTAAACGATTGTACGGCCGTCGGGTGTAAAGCGGGCTGCGCTGACGAAGCCACTGCGAAACGTGAGCCTCTGAAATGACGGCTGTGAAAGCGGCGGCTCTTTCCAAAGCATCCTGCCGGCGAGGAGACTCGCCGCGAGGAGGGCAGCCGCGGCGAGCACCTGATTCAGGCCCGTCCTGCGGCGCGGCGCCGCGGCGAGGGTCCCGCCGGAGCTGGCTTCCGAGAGGTGCCCCCCGATGGTCGCGAGCTCGCGCGCGAGGTCCCTGGTCGAGGCGTAGCGGGCTTCGGGATCCTTGGCGAGGCAACGCTCGACGGTCCAGCGCAGCGGCGCTGGCGCTTGCGGGCTGACCGTGGCCATCGGCGCGGGTTCCTCGTTGATGATGGCCGAGAGCGTTTCCGCTCCGGTCTTTTTCAGGAACGCCCGCTTGCCCGTAGCCATCTCGTAGAGAATCGATCCGAAGGAGAACTGGTCCGACCGGAAGTCGACCAGCTCCCCGCTCGCCTGCTCCGGCGACATGTAGCCGACCGTCCCCACGATCATCCCGGGGCTCGTGCCCGTCTCCGTCGGCAGATGGGATCCCTCGTCGCTGCCCGACCCCACGTGCGTCGGCTTCGCCAGACCGAAGTCCAGGATCTTCACCAGCCCATCCTTCGTCACCATCAGGTTTTCGGGCTTCAGGTCCCGATGCACGATCCCCGCTTCGTGCGCCTTTGCCAGTCCTTCCGCGATCTGGGTTGCGATCGGCAAGAGCTTCCGGGTCGGGATCGCTCCGCCCAGAAGAAGCTTGCGGAGCGTCTCTCCTTCGACTTTCTCCATCGCGAGGTAGGAAACGCCGTTTGCCGACCCGATGTCGTACACCGTAACGATGTTCGGGTGGTTCAGGGCCGACGCCGACCGCGCCTCCTTCTCGAATCGCCTCAGACGCGACGCGTCCAACGAGAGCTCCGAAGGCAGCACCTTGATCGCCACCTCACGATCGAGCCGCGTATCCCGCGCCCGATACACCTCCCCCATACCGCCCGCACCGAGCGGCGACAGCACCTCGTAGGGACCCAGGTGCGCGCCGATGCGAATGGTCACGACGAATCCGCTCCGTCGCGCTCCGCCCCGGTCTCGGTCGATTCGGGAACCGCGAAGATGCGGATCGTCAGGGCAACCGACCCGACCTTGAGCTTGTCGCCGTCGGAGAGCGGCACCGCGGCCTCGACTCTCTTCGCGTGAAGAAAGGTCCCGTTCTTGCTGCCGAGGTCCTCGAGGGTGGCGCTCTCGTCGGCCACGAAGATGCGGGCGTGGCGACGCGAGACGCTGCGGTCATCGATGGACACGGCGGCGCCCGGGTCGCGGCCGATGATCGTCTCCCCCGGCTCCAGGGGAATGCGCAGCCGACCGCGTACCAGCCAGTGCACGGACTTGCGGCCGGAAACGACCGAGCGCTTCCCGGTCGCCTCCTGCGCCGTCCCGGAGAACGCGTAGCCGAAGCGGTGCACCGTGCGCACGAACTGAGACTCGTGCGCGTCGTCCCCGATCGCCTCGCGCACCTCGGCGAGCAGGCTCGTCACCGTGCCGTCTGAAACGAACGTCTCGGGCCACAGGTGTCTGTGGATCGCTTCCTTGGCGACGGCCTTCGGACGATTCGCCAGCAGGAGCTCCAGGAACTGAAACGTCTTCGGCTGCAGGTGAACCTCTTCGCCGCGCACGAAGAGCTGGCGAGTTTCCGAATCGAGCAGGCACTCCCCGAACCGCACGCGCATCACCACCCCCGGAAATAAGCCGGAGATTCCCCGCGAATTCGCAACGACTCCGGCGCGCCCTGAGCGAGATCTTGATTATCGCGCAAAGGGCATCCGAAACACGGATGACCCGGCGCTCCGAAAGGAGTCGCCCATGTTCTGCCGCGATGAAGGGTCACGCCACCGCCACTTCGGTACCGTCTTCGTTCTCGTGCTCCTCGCTCAAATCGACGAGGCCCTTGGAGGGGAACCCGGACAGCCAGTTCAGGTCGCGCGGGCCTCCAACCTTCCCTCGATCGTGGTGCGGGCGGTTCAGGACGCCGCCTCGAAGCTCGCGACCCCGGCCTGCCGGGAGATCTTCTCCGACTTCCGCGATGTGGGCGGAAACACCCTGCAGAGGAACCTCGATGCGCTGGGCGTGTCCGGCGCGGACTATCTCGGGTGGACCCTCTTCTACGACGGCCAGGGAAAGCGGATCTGCGAGTCACGAGGAATCCTTGCCGCGACTTCGCCGGGAAGCCGCGCCGTTTTCGTCTGCACCGAGCAGTTCTCGGCCGTCGCACACCGGGAGCCAGGCCTGGCGGCGGCCCTGATCATCCACGAGGAGCTCCACTCGCTGGGGCTCGGCGAGCGCCCGCCGGACAGCAAAGCCATCACCGCGCAGGTGATCGCGAGGTGTGGAAAGTGAGCGCGATCGTGAGGCCCCCGCTGCCACCCGCGGCCCGCGCCCTTGCGTCGGGCGGGGAGCTGGAAGGGCCGGAAGCCCTGCTGGCGCGGGCTTGCGCCATGGGGATCCCGTGGGAGCGACTGCTCCGCCGCGAGATCGCAGCCGAGACGACGCTGCGCGCGTTCTTCGTCGAGGTGGACGGGAACTGGCCGCTCTGGGCCGCTCTGGCCGCGCTGCCCTTCTGTCCGCTCCAGTCGTGGCGCGTTCGCGACCGGCTCGAGGGGCTCTCCTCGGAGGCTCGCAGCGTCGGTTGCCCCAGGGCCGCCCGCGCGCTGCGCGCCGTGTTCCGGCACCTCTGCGGCAAGGCGAGCGGCTGCGCCTCGGCGCCGGCCTTAGCTCGGCACCTCTGGTTCGCCTACCAACGCGTGCTCGTCCTCCAGCACATCGGGCGGGCCGCGCACCGCAGTCACGGCAGCTACGAGGAATGCGTCGCCTGCGTCACCGCGAAAACCACGTGCTGCCGCGCCGACGCCGAGTGGGCGGTGCGCCGGGAAGACCGCCCCGGGAAGTCTCACCTTCTCGACGACGCCATGCGCAAGGCCCGCGAGGAGGGATTCGAGATCCCGCACCAGTCGACCGAGGCGCGAGCTTTTCGCCGCCTGCGCAGCGTCGCGCGCTCTTCGCCGCACCTGGTCCCGCGCGCTCCCGCGCTCCAGAACGGGAACGGTTCGGAGGATCTGGAGTGATCCACATTTCTGCGACGCGTTCAATTCGCCGGATCGTACTGGGGGTCGCGAGAGAAATCGCCCCGCTCGCAGCTTCTCGAGCCGCGAAGGTTGTTTCGTTTTCGACACCGAATTTGAACTGGTCTCCACATTGCTCTTTGGGAAGTCACCACGAAAGTCGTGGAAAGTACTTTGGAGGTTTAGTCATGCGAAGTCTTCACCGATATACCTGGTTCCTGGCCCTCTTTTGCATCCTCGCGGCGACCGCCGCAACGGCCCAGACGACGGGTGCGATCACGGGAACCGTCAGCGACGCGAGCGGGCAGGGTCTGCCGGGCGTGACGGTCGAAGTCCGGGGGGTCGCTCTCCAGGGCTCGAAGACCGCCGTCACGGGCCGCAACGGCGAGTACCGGTTCCCCTCCTTGTCTCCCGGCTCGTACACGATCACATTTGCGCTCGCGGGCTTCGGCAAGACTCAGACGAACGCGCAGGTCTTCCTCGACAAGAACGTCGTCGCGGACGCGACGCTCCAGATCAGTGCGCAGGAAGACATCACGGTCACGGGCGAGGCGCCCGTCATCGACGCGACGTCGTCTTCCACGGGCACCAACTTTACCGCCGACTTCTTGAAGACGCTGCCCATCGGGCGCGGCTTCCAGTCTGTCGCCACGAAGACCCCGGGCGTCATTCAGGGATTCGGCGCCGACGCGACCAACTTCAACGTCCAGGGCGCCACGGGCGCCGAGAACGCCTTCATCATCGACGGCGTCGATACGACCGAGATCCAGTACGGCCGGCAGGGCAAGGCCGCGCCGAGCGAGTTCATCCAGGAAATCGAAGTGAAAGCGGGCGGCTACTCGGCCGAATACGGCCACGCGCAGGGTGGCGTTTTGAATGCGATTACCAAGCAGGGAGGCAACTCCTTCCACGGCGACGTATTCGGCTACTTCGCAGGCCGGCCCGGCGAGGCCGACTCCGGGAACTTCTGGCAGGCGAAGGACGACAATCTCCAGGCCAAAGCCGACAGCCTGGGGACCGTGCGCGCACAGACCGACCCCATCCGGAACACGCTGCGTAACGACTACGGCGCGGATCTGGGGGGGTACTTCATGAAGGACCGCATCTGGTTCTTCGGCGCGTACGACCGCGTGCACCAGGATCAGAAGAATTATCTGAACGATCCCGTTGGACACTGCAGCGGCCCATGCGACGCGGGCCCGGGAACCGGAACCCTGACCGGCCAATCGCTGTCGACCGTCGTGGATCAGGACCTCTTCGCCGGCAAGCTCACGTTCCAGGTGCTGGAAGGTCTCTCGATCGTCGGCTCGATCTTCGGGGACCCGACGACCACGGGGCCGAACCTGGCCACGCCGATCGCCGGTGCCGATCCGGGCACGTATCTGGGAACGCTCAAGCAGGGCGGCACGGACTACACCGGCCGGCTGACGGGCGTCGTCAAATCGAGCCTGCTCTTCGAGCTCCAGGGCGCGCTCCACGCCGAGAAGACCGTGCAGACGCCCGACAACTCGACTGATCGCCGCTTCATCACGGTGACGCCTTCCGGGGTTCCGGCGACGGGCGGCTTCGGCTTCCACCGGGACCAGAGCTTCAACCGCACGTACTTCCGCACCGCCGCAACTTATTTCGCGAATCTGGCCGGCACGCATGAGTTCAAGGTCGGCGGCGACTACGCCCATGTCAGCTCCGACAGCAAGCGCGTGTATACGGGGCCCGCGGGAATGAAAGAGACGGTCTTCGTCTACAACACGGCGGCAGGCCCCGTCTATCAGCACGAGTACAATGCGATCAACGCGCGCAACGCCACCGGCGACCCGATCGAGGTCGACATAGCGCCGGGCGGCACGGTCTCCCGCACGAACAACACCGGCGTCTTCGCGCAAGATCGCTGGCAGCTCCTGCCGGAATTGACCCTGAACCTCGGGGTCCGCTGGGAAGACCAAAAGGTCAAAGACGTCGACAATCGCACGCAGATCCACATCAACGACGAGTGGATGCCGCGTGTCGGTTTTGCGTGGGATTTCGCCGGCGGGGGGCGCTCGCGCCTCTACGGCAACTACTCGCGCTTCTACCAGACGATGCCCTCGGACATCAACATCCGCGCCTACGGCCTCGAGGTCACGACGGCGGTCTACAACTTCGACCCGAACAGCGCCGTCGGAGACCCGGCCGCGTGCCTGGCGCCATACAGCGTCTGCGCTCCGGGAACGAACCCCGCAAACAAGTTCGGGTCGTCAAGAATCAAGACCGGCGGGTCCTTCGGTGAGCCCACGCAGCCGGGCCTCCAAGGTCAGTTCTCCGACAACATCACCCTCGGCGTCCAGTACGAAATCGTTCCGAACTTATCGGTCGGCGTCGAGGCTCTCTACAGAGATCTCGGCCGCGTCGTCGAGGACGGCGGCGTGCTGGATTCCAACGGAGACTTGAATTACTTCATCTTCAACCCGGGCACGGTTTTCACTCTTCCGGGGGGCACAGAGGCGGTCGGCGCCGGGATCACGCCGCCGAAGCGTTACTACCGCGCCTTGCAGTTCACCGCCCAGAAGCGCTTCTCGAACCAGCTGCAGTTCCTCGCCTCGTACGTTTTATCGAAGCTCGAAGGCGACTACGACGGAGTCTTCCAGACCTCGACGGGGCAGCTGGATCCGAACATCAACTCGGCCTACGACTACCCCATCTTCCAGCAGAACGCCCGCGGCTACCTGACCAACGACCGCCGGCACGTCGTCAAGCTCGATGGCTCCTACATCACGCCGTTCCGCCTGACGCTGGGCCTCTCCGCCTTCTACTACTCGGGCACACCGCTCAACCGGTACGGCTACTACAACGACTACCGCAATTACGAGCTGTTCCTTCTCCCGCGCGGCACCGCGGGGCGCACCCCGAGCATCTACGACGCGGACCTCCACATCGGGTATCTGCTTCCGCTCGGGCCTGTCGACTTCAATGTCGGCTTGGACGTTTTCAACGTCCTGAACCTGCAGCGCACGGGCTCGCAGGACCAGCGGTTCGACCTCTCCGGTGGAGACCCTCCGGGCGAGAACCCGGGCACGTTAAATCCCAACTACCTGCAGCCGGTCACTTTCACCGGGCGCCGCAACGTGCGGATCTTCGGGAAGGTGTCGTTCTAGACTACAACCCAACGGTTCATTTCGAGGGGCCCCTTGCGGGGCCCCTTTTTTTCCCCCGGAACGGATCAGTCGTTCGACTGGTCCGGTCCCTGTGCGGCCAGCTCGAGGGTGGTCAACACGTTGGGATCTCTCTGCAGCACGGCGACGCCGTAGCCCCGCTTCGTGAGGAACTCGAACTCGACCTCGGCGAATCGCACGGCGGCAGGCAGGCGGTCGCGCCGGTAGTGCCAGACATCTCGCGTTCCCTGGAGGTGCTCGGTGGTGAGCCCGTCGCGCGGGGCGTACACGAGCCGCGTCGAGCCGTCGGGATTGCTCCGCGGCTCGAGCAGTGGCGCCGCTCGCAAGGTCTGGACGGCGTCGTCTTCGGGCATCAGGGGCCGCTGTCCGATATAGCTCGGCGGACCCAGAAGAACGAACACCATCCCGCGGTCGGTCCCGCTTCCTTTCGCCTCGCCGTCGTTGAACCGGCTATCCGCAAAACGGACACGGCGCTCGATCTCCGCCCGGTATTCGTTCTCCGGGGTCTCCGGCGTCGGGTCCCGACGCTGCCAGAAGGCAGCGACGAACTCGGCGCGCGTGACCGGGTCGCTGATTCGCTTCCAGTCTTCCTTCTCGCTCTTGCTGTTCAGGAACCGAAGCGCGCCGTCCGCCCACTTCTCGTCGATCGGCAGGGGCGGTACCGGCGCCGATCGCTGAAAGCGCGCGTACTCCTCGGCGAGCCCACCCTCGCCCGACTCCCGCCCGCGCGAGCCCTCCCCCCGCACGCTCCGATACAGCTCGACCACGGACTTCGGATACGTCCCGGGATCGAGCCGCGCCGCCGGCGACGGCGACGAGGCCACATAAGCCTCGAACGCTGCGCGCGCCTGTGCGGTCCGCCCGAGCGCCGCGAGGTTGACGGCGCGGTAGAAGGCGATGGCGGACTCGAGCTTCTTTCGCGACGTCTCGAATTCCGGTTTGCGGCCTTCCTCGTCCAGCGTTTGCAGCGTCGAGAGCGAGGCTTCGTAGGCGCCGTGCGTGAACTGCCCCTTCGCGCGATTGAAGAGCTCGGCCAAGGACGGAGCGGGCGCATCCTGCGCGGCGACCCGGCCGGCGATGCTGAGGAAAGCCGCGAGAGATAAGGCTGCGATGCGTTTCATGATTGGCCTCCTGGAGAATCTCACTGTATACCTCTCGCCCACTGTCGGCTCACTCACTTCAATCCGCTGACGAGGTAGAGATCAGCCAGTGTTCGCTGGTATGAGTAAACATAGGATCTGCCATCATCAGCGATGAAGAAGCTCGTGATGCCCCAAAAGCCGGCAGGGTCGGCCGGGACGATCTGTTTCCATAGGCCCCTGTGCCCTGTCGCGACATCGAGGCGGGAGATGCTGAACGTAGTTCCAGTCCTCTCCATGAGATAGACACTACGACTGTCCGGCGTCCACTGAAGCGGCCGATCGCCCGGATACACTCCCGGGAGAAGCTTCGACTCTCCGCTTTCGACCGAGTACCGAGACAGCCTTCCATCCGGACCGTTGGCGAATACCCAAAGGCCATCCGGGGAAACAGGCTTCGATGCCCGAATCGGACGTATACCCTCGGGAGTGATCGGTCGAGGCCGGCCACCCGCAAGCTCCTTCACATAGAGGCGCAGGCCATGTCGGGGTTCTTCACCTGCCACCAGGAGGCGCCGGCCGTCGGGGAAAAACGAGGCACCGCGAAGAGTGAGTCCGTCGGGCGAAAGGGGCTTCGGCTGCCCCGATTTCGTGGGCACGAGAACGATTTGTCCGGCTGAAGCGTTCGCCCTGGAAACGACCCAGAGCCCGTCGGAAGACAAAGTGCCGCAGCCTCCGTCGAAGAGTCGGGTCGGAGCCGAGCCATCGGTTCGGCCCAGATAGAGCCGATAGTTCCCTCCGACACCGGCCCCCGACTCGTCGAAAGTGAAACTTTTCCCGTCTGAAGACAGATCGCACGCGAAGGAGTAGTCGAGCCAAGACAGATCTTTTTCTACGCTTTCGCCAGGTGCAAGACCAGTAATTTGCATGCTCGACGTGTGCTCTCGTACGAGAACGCTTCCGTCGCCGGCAACGTCAAGAAGCGTCATGGGCGCCGGACTACGCAACAGAACGCGCTCGTTCCCCGAAAGGGACACGGCGTAGAGCGTATCTGCGATTCCTTGTCTCGACGCCGTGAACCAGACTTCCCGGCCCTCTCGGGACCAGGCGAGGCCGCTCATGCTTGTGAAGCCTGAGGCAAGCGTCTTTTTCCCACCTTTGCGATCCACCACCGCGACCGAGCCCCCGTCGTCACCGGGGTCCGGATTGTCCAGGAACGCTGCCAGATCGCCTCGCGGGGAAACCCGCGGGGAGCGAATCTCTCCTGCCGTCACGTAGAGCACGCTGCCGATGGGGTACTCCATCCGAACCGTCCCTCCCACGTTGCGTATGACGAGGAGGCTCGATCCGTCGGCTGCCCAGTCTGCGGCCGTCCGCGATCTGTGTGGCAATCGGCAAAAGCTTCCGGGTCGCAAGCGCTCCGCCCACGATCAGCTTGCGCAGCGTCTCCCCTTCCACCCTCTCCATCGCGATGTAGGAGAGCCCGTTTTCGGACCCGATGTCGTACACCGTGACGATGTTCGGGTGGTTCAGCGCCGAGGCCGACCGCGCCTCCTTCTCGAAACGCCTGAGCCGCGAAGCGTCCGACGCCAGCTCCGAAGGCAGCACCTTGATCGCCACCTCACGCGAGAGCCGCGTGTCCCGCGCACGGTACACTTCACCCATACCGCCGGCGCCCACAGGCGCGAGCACCTCGTAGGGACCGAGACGCGTTCCGCTCGCGAGGGTCACGCGGTTACCGAATCCCGTCCAAGGCGAAGAGGTTCGATGAGTACTCGCTCATTTGGCGGACATAGGACTTCCCGTCTCTCGAGATGACGACGGCAGAAATCCAACCACCCGGATCGGGAGAGAACTGCATCCAGGGCTTGCGCTCGCCCGTGGCAGGGTCGAGAAGAAAGACTCCCGGGAACACCGGCCTGCGAACGAAGAGCCGGCGCCCGTCCTGACTCCACTGGATGGGGAATTCCGGAAGGTGGCGAGACTCGAGTCCGCGGACCGGCTGAGGATCCCCGCCTTCGATCGGATAGAGCGACGCCTGCTTCTTTTCATCCATCCCCACGACGAGCTTTCCGTCCGGCGAAACGACGCTGCCGCCAAAATTGGGCAGGTAGACGCCCTGCGGTGTGATCGGTCTGGGAAGTCCGTCCGAGATGTTCTGAAGGTAGATCCGCGGCTTCGCGCCGGCAGCGTTTGCCGCGAAGACGATCCTCTTCCCGTCGGGAAGCCAGTTCGCCCAGCCGACGGTGTTCAGACCTCCATTCGGAAGCCGACGGGGCTCGCCCGCCCCCGCTGGCAGCAGATCGATCTCGTCGGCGATTCCGGTCGACGTCGCGATCACCCAGTTCCCGTCCGGGGAAAGAGCGCGCGCGTAACCCCGGCCGATCAGCACCGGAGGACTCCCCGCCTCGCGGAGGTAGATGGTCGAGCTGGTTCCATAGGATTCAATCTCGTTGAAGAGAAGGCGGCTTCCGTCAGCCGACAGGTCCACGGGTTGCGTGCCGGCTAGATGCGAGAGGTTGCGCTCGCCGGAATCGCCCCGGAGGCGTCCAGAGGCCCTGGAGCGGTTCGTCCCCTTCTCGAGCAGGACTCGACCGGTCCGAGAGATGTCGCGGATCTGGAAATCGCCCGCCAGCGATGCGAGGAGCCGATCGCGGCCGTTCGGAGTCACCGCGCGGAGCTCGGTTGCACCCCCTTCGATCTTCGCGTACCAGATTTCGTCGCCGCGCGGAGACCAGGCGAAGAAATCGCAGTCCGCCGCCTGACGAAGCCTTTTGACCTTTCCGTGATGATCGACGAGCGCCAGTCCGCCCGGTTCGATGAACGCGATCAAGTCTCCCTTCGGAGAGACGCGACAGCCGCGGATCGAGCTCCGGATCTGGGCGGAGGCCCCCCTTTCATAGAGGACCTTTCCGACCGGAAACTCGAGACGGTGGTTTCCATCGACCGAACGCACGACGGCCAGGGTCTTCCCATCCGGCGACCAGTCTGCGTCCCACACGTTCTCGAGCAGCTTGCGTGGAGAGCCACCGGCGAGCGCCGCCTGGGCGAGCGTTCCGGGCGACGTATCTCCGCCATCCTGAAGAAATGCCATCTGCCCGCCCTTAGAGATCGAACAAATGTCCCTTGCCGGAATGCCGAGTGGCCGGGATTCGGGACTTCCAACCCGCCCCATGAAAAGTTCGTCGCCGTCTTTGCGCCACGCGGCATAGACGAAGGTCTCGCCGTCAGGGGCAAATCGGGCCGTCATGATCCCCTGCTCCTCGAAAGTCACCTGTCGGAACCGGGGAGAGTCGCCGCCCGGGGCCGGCCGTGGCCACTTCCAAACGAGCAAGGAGCCGAGGATGACCACGGCCAGGGCGAGAGAGGCGGTCAGGACTTTCTGTCTCCGGAGTCCCAAGCGACTCCGAGGCTCGCCGCGCCACGCCAGCTCGTCGGACAGATGACCAGACAAACCGACCAGATCGTTCGAGAGATCGCGCGTCGAGGCGTAGCGGCCCTCCGGCTCCTTGGCCAGGCATCGCTCCACGATCCAGCGCAGCGGCGCCGGCGCCTGCGGAGCGACCTCGGTCATCCGCGGAGGCTCCTCGTTCAAAATCGCCGACAGCGTGTCCACCGCCGTCTTCTTCTGAAACGCCCGCTTGCCCGTGACCATCTCGTAGACGATCGACCCGAAGGCGAACTGGTCCGAACGGAAGTCCACGACCTCGCCGCTCGCCTGCTCCGGAGACATGTAGCCGACCGTCCCCACGACCGTCCCCGGGCTCGTCCCCGTCTCGGTCGGAAGATGCGGCCCCTCGTCGCTGCCCGAGCCCACGTGCGTCGGTTTCGCGAGGCCGAAGTCCAGGATCTTGACCAGGCCATCTTTCGTGAGCATCAGGTTCTCGGGCTTCAAGTCCCGGTGAACGATCCCGGCTTCGTGCGCCTTGGCCAGGCCTTCCGCGATCTGCGTGGCGATCGGCAACAGTCTCTTCAGAGGGAGTGCGCCGCCCACGAGCAGCTTGCGCAGCGTCTCCCCCGTTACCAGCTCCATCGCGATGTAGGAAACGCCGTTCTCCGACCCGATGTCGTGGACCGTGACGATGTTCGGGTGGTTCAGCGCGGAGGCCGAGCGCGCCTCCTTCTCGAAACGCTTCAGCCTCGACGCATCCGACGCCAGCTCCGAAGGCAGCACCTTGATCGCCACCTCGCGTGAGAGTCGCGTGTCCCGCGACCGATACACCTCGCCCATGCCTCCGGCGCCGAGCGGCGAGAGCACCTCGTAAGGGCCGAGACGCGCGCCGGAAGCGAGGGTCACGCTGTCAAGGACTCAGAAAGAGACGCGAACGGCCGCGCGAAAGAGGCCGCGGGTCCGAGCGACCGGTGACCTCCCCGTACACCACGTTGTCCTGCGCCTGATTGGGATCGTGGATCGTCGCGGGATATCCCGCTGGCTGACTGACGGTCCACTCGTCGTTTCGGAAAGTCGCGATCTGCTTGTCGAAGACGTTGAAGAGGTATGCCTGGAGTGTCACGGTCGCAGGGCCGACGACGACCGGGTACGAGAGCGTGAGGTTGGTCCCCCACAGCGTCGGCAGCCGCCCCGCCGAGCCGCGCGGATCGAGGTAGATGACCGAGCCGTAGAATTCGTTCAGGTAGCCAGTTCGGTTGAGCGGCGCACCCGACTCGGCAAACGCCTGGAGGCCGATGGAGAGGCGCCACGGCGTTACCCAGTAGCCGTCCAGCCGGAAGCGGTGAGGTCGGTCGAGGGCGAGAATCCCGTATGCGTTGTGCGACATCTCGGGATAGTCGAAGTCGGCGTTGATGCCGGGCCAGGTCTATCCATAGGGGCCCTGGTTGACGCCGCCGTCGTAGTTCCCCCGCAAGGACGAGTAGACGTAGCTCGCCTGGAGCCAGAGGCTCGTGCCGATCGACTTGCGCGCGAGGAGCTCGAGGCCCCGATAGATACGGCTGACCGAAGGGACGGCGGGGCCTGTTGAGGAGCACTGACGCCAGTCGAAATCGAGCCCGTTACACGTCGGAATGTCTCCACTGGCGATATCGCCGCTCGAGCCGGGATTCACCAGGCCGCATTGGCTGAAGTTGGTTTCGGGGAAGCTGTAATCGAGATCACAGCGATCCTCGAGGACGTTGCGTAGGGTGCGGTAGGTCCCCTTCAATCCGACCGTCAGCGTAGGCCCGAGCATCCTTCCCACACCCGCCGTGAGCTCGTCCTGGTACCACCCCCGAGCACCGGAGTCCACGGCGTCCCCGAAGGCGCCGCCGCCACCCAGGGCTTCTTCGTGTCCGATCACGTTCTCGTCCTGCGTCACGCTGACAGGGTCGAAGTTGTAGGTCCTGAAAAACGTTCCCATCCCGAACACCAGCACCGCCGCGACGGTCGGCAGGGCGTAGGAAAAGCGACCGGCAAAAGCGTAGAGCTTCGTCTCGCCGTTTCGCCAGGGGTCCCAGACGACGCCCAAACGGGGCTGCCACTGGTCGCCGAAGCTCAGGACGGTCTGACCCGCGTAGTTGCGTGTCTGCTCGCCGTCCCACCGCAGGCCCAGGTTGACTGTCAGACCCGGCGCGGCCTTCCATGAGTCCTGCAGGTAGACGCCGTAGTCCAGAACCCGCGCGCCGAGCGGACGGCCCGGAACCACCGTTGGGTCGTCGGGACTCACTGCGTAGAAGGAATGTTCGTAGTAGAGCTGGCCGCGCTCGTTTCGGATTCTGACGCGCTGGCCGCCCGTGAAGAAGTTCAACGCGGTTGTTCGACCGTTCTGATAGTCGCCGCCCAACTTGATCTCGTGGTCGTCCGCGTAGAGCGTGAGCCCGGCGGCGTACTGTTGACGTTCCGACGTGCTGTGGTCGTCGACGCCGAAGATCCGGCCGTATCCTCCCGTGATCGAGTTAGGCTCGAACGGAAGGGCGCATGGATCGTCGGGCGTGCCGCCGGCGCATGTCTGGTCTTCATACCGGATGCCGTCCGGAGGTGTGAGGGCGTTCTCGTTTTTGTGGTACGAGCCCTGGAGCGTCGCGATCGCCCGGGAGCCGTAGAGCTGCGTGGCGCGAACGCCGAAATCGGTGCCGCCCTGAAACCGCTCGGAGTACCAGGTCGAAGGGTCGGGACTCACGGGCGGCGTCGCCTCGCCAACACCCAGGCCCTGCCGCGGATCGGCGCCCGCCGCACCCGAGCTCTTTGTCGGGTCGGCGAACACCGTGCCGACGATCGTCGTCGAGCTCGCCGCGTTCCAGGTCAGCTTCCCGGAGTAGAGGTTGTTCGTCGCATCGAGGGGGAACCGATCCTCCGTCGAAACGTAGGTCGACGATTGCAGCCGCGACAGCTCACTCTGGATCGTGACACGGTTGTAGGCGCCGAAGAACCACAGTCTGTCCTTGAGAAGGAAGCCGCCCAGGTCGACGCCGTAATCGAATCGCTCGCCGTCGGCGAGACGCATCTCGGCGATGCCCGAGTCTCCTGGCTTGAGCTCTCTCTCGGCCGCAGTCGACGTCGAGTCGTAGTAGAGAAAGCCGTCGCCGTGAAACGTGTTGCCTCCCGACTTCGTGATCACGTTGATGACGCCGCCGAGCGCCCGGCACTCGGCCTGGTAGCCTCCTGTCTTGACCTCGACCTCCTGCACGAACTCGTTGTTGATCGCCTTGCCCTGAACTCCCTTGAAGACGTTCGTCGTGTTGACGCCGTCGATGATCCACTGGTTCTCGGCGGAGGTCGCGCCGTAAACGGTCAACGCCAGCGAGCGGCCCTCCGTGGTGCCGCGATCGGTCGAGACACCGGGGTTCGACTTCACGATGTCTGCGTAGTTGCGGGCCGTCGGCAAATGCGAGATCACGCCGCTCGTGTAGTTCGTGCCGGTCGTGGTCGAAGTCGAGTCGATCAACGGAGCCTCTCCCGTCACCGCGATCTGCTCTTCCAGCGCGGGCTCGAACACCAAGTCGGCGCTCGATGTCGCGTCGAGCGAGACGGTGGCCGACTTCTCGGCGGGACGGAACCCGGGAAGGGCCGCGCGAACCCCGTAAATTCCCGGCGGAAGGGCCGGGAATCGGAACCGGCCCTCGCTGTCTGTCGCCCCGACGCGCACGCCCTGGAGACTTGCGCTCGACGCCTGCACCGAGACGCCGGGAAGCGCGCCTCCGGCAGTGTCCCTCACGACTCCCTCGATCAGCCCTGTCGTCTGCGCGACGGCTAAGCTGCAAACGAGCAAGCCGCAGAAAGACAAGCGGAGCGACGCCGAGAACCTCGGCCTGATTGGCATGGGAGTAACCCCCCAGTTGAGCCATTCTCATGCCGGCGCGTTGCGGAGATCAAGAACGATCCGGGATCGGCGGTCGCGACTCACGAGAATTGGTCGGCGGAAACGCAGAATTCTGGATTTAGGGAATGACGATTTTGTAAGGGTTTCTGTGAAAGATCCTCAGAATGTGCACGTTAGATGAGATTCAAGAGTCGAGTATCGTCAGTCACATCACCGAAGCCCTTCGACCAGGTAGAGGTCCGAAGTGCACCGCATGAGGCTGTAGGCGTATGAGCGGCCGTCGGGCGTAATGCGGACTCGGGAGTCGCGCGCACGGTACACCTCGCCCATCCCGCCGGCGCCAAGCGGGCCGAGCACCTCGTACGGGCCAAGCCGCGTACCAGCCGGAAGTGGCATCGAAAATCTGGCGAGATCCTATCTCGCCGCGCGGCTACAGGACGTCGGCGGCTTCGATTGCGCGGGCGAAGGCGGTGCGCCAGAGCTCCGTCAGCGAGGCGACGGGCTCGTCGATCAGCGGCCGGCTGCGCACGTCGATGCGGAGACGGTCGCCGCCGACCCAGCCGGCGGCGGAGAACGGCACGCGCTTTTCGGCCGCGGCGGCGCAGACGGCGGTCTCGTGCTCGGGGGCGAAGGAGATAACGGCGCGGCCGGTCGTCTCCCCGAAGAGCAGCGCGCTGTGCCGCGCGGCGCCGTCGAGGGAGATCGTCGCTCCGATCTCAGCCTGCATCGCGGACTCGGCGAAGGCCACCGCGAGGCCGCCGTCGGAGACGTCGTGCGCGGAGGCCAGGAGCCCCCCTTCGGCCAGGGTCGCGAGCAAGTCGACGAGGCGCTTCTCGTGCTCGAGATCCAGCTCCGGGCACGGGCCCTCGTCGCGGCCGCGGATCGTGCGGAGGAACTCCGAGGCGCCGAGCTCGTCGCGCGTCTGGCCGAGGAGCGCGACGAGGTCGCCCGAGCGGCGGAACGGGACGCGCACGTGTTTGGAGACGTCTTCCAGAAGGCCGACCATGCCCACGGTGGGAGTCGGAGGGATCGCGCGGCCGTCGGTCTCGTTGTAAAAAGAGACGTTGCCCGAAACTACCGGCGCGTCGAGTGCGCGGCAGGCGTCCGCGATCCCGCGGACCGCGGCCTCGAACTGGGCCATGACCTCGGGCTTCTCGGGGCTGCCGAAGTTCAGGCAGTCGGTGATGGCGAGCGGCCGCGCCCCGGTGCAGGCAATCGAGCGCGCGGCCTCGGCGACGGCGATCGCGCCCCCGCGGTAGGGGTCGGCCATGCAGAAGAAGGGGTTCACGTCGCTCTTCATCGCGATGCCCTTCGTCGTGCCCTTCACGCGGATGACCGCGGCGTCGCCGCCCGGGCGCTGGACGGTGTTGGTCTGCACCATGTGGTCGTACTGCGTCCAGATCCAGGACTTCTCGGCGATGTTGGGCGAGGCGAGAAGACGGCGCAGGGTCTCGCCGTAGTCCGCGGGCTCTGGCTCGCTCTGCCAGAGAAACGGCCCGGAGGCCGGCGCGAGTGCGGCCCGCGGCCGGTCGTAAACCGGGGCGCGATCCGCCAGCGGCGCCGCGGGCAGGTCCGCGACGATCCGGCCCTCGAAGAAGAGAACGACCCTTCCTGAGTCGGTGACGCGGCCGATCTCGACCGCGTCGAGCTCCCACTTGTGGAAGATGGCGAGGACTTCGTCGAGTCGGTCGCGGCGGGAGACGAGGAGCATGCGCTCCTGCGACTCGGAGAGCATGATTTCGTACGGCGTCATCCCGGTCTCGCGCACGGGCACCTTCGAGAGGTCGAGCTCGACGCCGCTGCCCGCGCGCCCGGCCATCTCGAAGGTGGAGGACGTCAGCCCCGCCGCGCCCATGTCCTGGATGCCGACGACGGCATCCGTCTGGAAGAGCTCCAGGCAGGCCTCGAGCAGGAGCTTCTCGGTGAAGGGGTCGCCGACCTGCACCGTCGGGCGCTTCTGCTTCGCCTCGTCGGCGGCGAACTCCTCGGAGGCCATGGTCGCGCCGTGAATGCCGTCGCGCCCCGTCTTCGAACCGACGTAGACGACAGGGTTGCCCGCGCCCTCGGCCCGCCCGAGGAAGATGCGGTCGGCGGCGACGAGGCCGAGGTTCATGACGTTGACGAGGATGTTGCCGTCGTAGCCCTTGTGGAACGTCGCCTCGCCGCCGAGCGTCGGGATGCCGATGCAGTTGCCGTAGCCCGCGATCCCGCGCACGACGCCGTCGACCAGGTGCTTCATACGCGGCGCGTCGAGGCGCCCGAAGCGCAGCGAGTTCAGCGATGCCATCGGTCGGGCGCCCATCGTGAAGACGTCGCGCAGGATCCCGCCCACGCCCGTGGCCGCGCCCTGGTAGGGCTCGATGAAGGAGGGATGGTTGTGCGACTCCATCTTGAAGACGACCGCGAGGCCGCCGCCGATGTCCACGACGCCGGCGTTCTCGCCGGGCCCCTGGATGACGCGCGGCCCTGTCGTCGGGAAATTCTTCAGGTGCACGCGCGAGGACTTGTAGGAGCAGTGCTCGCTCCACATCGCCGAGAAGATGCCGAGCTCAACGAGGTTCGGTTCGCGGCCGAGGATCTCGAGGATCCTGGCGTACTCCTCTTCCGAGAGGTTGTGCTCGCGGACGAGATCCGCGGTGATCGCGGTCACTGCGCCGCCAGCGCCGCCACCGCGGACTCGAACATGCGGATCCCCATCGCGTTGCCGAGGAGGCCCTCCGAGCAGCGGTCCGGATGCGGCATGAGCCCCACGACGTTGCCCTCGCGGCTGCAGATGCCGGCGATGTTGCGGGCGGCGCCGTTGGGGTTCGCGGCGTCCACGATGCGCCCCTCCGGGTCGCAATAGCGGAAAACGACCCGCCCTTCCCGCTCGAGCGCGTCGAGCACCTCCGGGGGAGCCGTGTAGTTGCCCTCCATGTGCCCAATCGGCATCTTGACGACGCTCCCCTTCTCGTACAGCGACGTGAACGGCGTCGCGGCGTTCTCGACTCTCATGTGCACGTCGCCGCACACGTAGCGGAGGCCGCGGTTGATCTGCATCGCGCCGGGCAGGAGGCCCGCCTCGAGCAGCACCTGGAAGCCGTTGCAGATCCCGAGCACCGCGCCGCCCTTTCGGGCGAACAAGGCCACGCTCTCCATCACGGGCGAGAAGCGGGCGAGCGCTCCGGCGCGGAGGTAGTCGCCGTACGCGAAGCCGCCGGGAAGGATGACCGCGTCGGCGCCCTTGAGATCCGTGTCGTGGTGCCAGATGTACTCGGCCTCGCAGCCGAGGAGGTCTTTCGCGATGTGGTGGCAGTCGGCGTCGCAGTTGGAGCCGGGGAAAACCACGATCCCGAACTTCATTGCACGACCTTGACGTCGAACCCTTCGATCACGGTGTTGGCGAGGAGCTCCTCGGCCATCTTCCTCGCGTCGGCCTCGACAGCCTTCGGGTCGCTTCCCGCGACGTCGAGGAAGAAGATCTTGCCCGCGCGCACGTCGCGCACGGCGCCATGTCCCAGACGGCCGAGCGCGGCGGCGATCGCCTTGCCCTGCGGGTCGAGAACGCCCTCGCGAGGAAAGACCCGGACCTCCACCTTCATGCGTCGAATGCCTCCAGGCCCTTGATCTGGTCCGCGATGTCGAATGGAACGTCGAACCCGGAGCGTTCGAGGGCCCGCGCGAGCACGGCCCGCACGAGCTCCGGAGTGTTGTTGGTTCGGGAGAGGTGCGTCGCGATGACGCGCCGGAGCCGCGGGCCCGCCGCGCGCCGGATCGCATCGGCCGACTGGACGTTCGAGAGGTGCCCGTAGCCGCCCGAGATGCGCTTCTTGAGAGGCCAGGTGTACGGGCCGTCCCGGAGCATGTCCTCGTCGTGGTTCATCTCGACGAGCAGCGTCGTCGCCGCGCGCAGGAAGTCCACGAAGTCCGCCTCGGCGCGCCCGAGGTCCGACGCGATCACGAGACGCGCGCCGTCGGACTCGAACGCGTACGCCACGGACTCCGCCGCGTCGTGCGGTGTGGCGAAGGCGCGAAAACCGAGCTCGCCCACGCGGTCGTCCCGCCCCGGGGTGATGCGCACGAAGGGCGTGAACAGGTCGCCTTCGAACCCGATCGCCGAAGCGGTTCCCACCGTCGTGAAAATCGGGCAGTTCCAGCGCCGCGCGAAGACGGGAGCGCCGCTCGAGTGGTCGTTGTGCTCGTGCGTCAGGAAGAGAGCCGCGATCGACTCCGCCGGGATCCCCCGGGCTTCCATCCGCCGCTCGATCTCCCGGGCCGAGAGACCCGCGTCGACGAGGACTCGGGTCCGCCCCGACTCGACGACACACGCGTTGCCGCCGGAGCCGGAAGCGAGGACGATGACCCGCACGTTTGAAACTGTACCAGAAACGCGGCGCGACTCAGCGCTTCCCGGTCGAGCCGAAGCCGCCCGCATCGCGCGAGGTCGGCGGAAGTTCTTCGACCGTTTCGAGTTTCGCGCGCGCGACGGGCGCGAGGATGAGCTGGGCGATGCGCTCTCCGCGCGCGATCGTGACCGGCTCGGCGCCGAGGTTGGCGAGAATCACGCCGATCTCGCCCCGATAATCGCTGTCGATGGTGCCGGGGCCGTTCAGGAGCGAGAGGCCGTGGCGCAGAGCCAGGCCGCTGCGCATCCGGACCTGGCCTTCGTAGCCCTCGGGGATCGCGACCGCGAGCCCCGTCGGAACGAGCGCGCGCCCGCCCGGCAGAATCGTCAGGGACTGCGACACGGCCGCGCGCAGGTCGCAGCCGGCCGCGCCCGGCGTGGCATAGGACGGCAGCTCGAGACCCTCCCCGTGGGGCAGCACCGCGACGGGCACCACGAGATCCGCCATCGGTCGTATTGAATCAGAGTGCCGCGGCCGAAAGATACGGCCTGGATTCTTTCCATCCCGATGGACAAAGTCCGGACCTGACCCCATTCAGAGCGCGAGGTCGGGCGCGGAGACGGGGAGCTTGCCGACGTTGCCGACGACCGAGAGCGACAGGACTCGGCCGTCGAAGAGGCGCTCGGCTTCCTCGCCCACCTCGACCTCGCAGACCGCCTCGACCTTCGCGATCCACTCCTCGGGCGTCACGATACGCCCGAAATAGAACTCCTGCCGCGCCGCGAGCGACATCCGGGACACCGTCGACTCGAGGGCCAGGATCATGTTGCCCTCGAGATTCTCCTTGGCCCGGGCCAGCTCCTGCGGACGCACTCCCCCGCGTTTCAGCTTCTTGAGCTCCCGCAGTGTGACCTCGAGGACGCGCGGCAGGTTCTTGGGTGCGCAGGCGGCGGAAATGGTCTCGTAGCCGCCAAGCCGATAGGCGCTCCACGAAGACCCGATCGAGTACACGAGACCGCGCTTCTCGCGGACCTCCTGAAAGAGCCGTGAGGACATGCCTCCGCCGAGGATGACGTCGAGGAGGCTCGCGGCGAACCGCCGCGCGCTCGCCTGGGACGGCCCCTCGACGCCGAGACAGACATGGACCTGCTCGAGGCCTCGCCGCGTCTTGAGCGCGAGGTGCTGATGCGATCGCGGGCGCCGATTCGTCTCCGGCGGCGAAGGCTTCGAGCCGCCCGGGCGACGGTGGAACAGCTGCGCGAGCGCCGCCAGCACGTCCGCCGCGCGCACGCGGCCGGCGACCGCGACGATCAGGTTGCCCGGAGAGTAGCGCGCGCGATAGTAGCGATAGAGGTCGTCGCGCCCGATGGCGCGCACGGTCTCCCCCGTCCCGAGGATCGGCGCGCCGAGAGGGTGGCTCTTCCAGAAGGAGCGGACGAACGTCTCGTGCGCGAGATCGTCGGGATTGTCGTTGGCCTCTCCGATCTCCTCGAGGATGACGCCGCGCTCGTTCTCGATGTCGGACTCCTCGAAGGCCGGCGAGAGCACGACGTCGCCGAGGAGGTCGAGCGCCTCGGCGAAGCGCGTGTCGAGCGTGTGGACGTAGAAGCCCGTGTACTCCTTGGTCGTGAAGGCGTCGACGTCGCCGCCGAGCCGGTCGATGGCCCGCGCGATCTCGACGTTGGATCGGCGAAGCGTTCGCTTGAAGAGCACGTGCTCCAGGAAGTGCGAGAGGCCCTGCCGGCGCGCCGGCTCGTCTCCGGAGCCCGCCTTGACGAAGAAGCCCAGCGCGAACGAGCGCACGTCCTGCATCTCGTCGATGAGGACGGTGACGCCGTTGTCGAGGATGTGTTTGACGACCATCGCCGGTCAGGGCCTCCGCGGCGTCACACCATAACGCAACGTGTTCGGATCGAAGGCCTGCTGCTGGTCGTTGTCCGCGTCGCCCGCGATGAAGCGCCACTCGTCGGTGTAATCGCGTTCGCGCCACTTGCGGAGGGCGCGCTGCCGCTTCTTGGCGCGCACGCCGACGATCGGCCCGATGGTCTGCGGATCTTTCGGGGCGAAGATGCCGGTGCTGAAGGGCGGCGGCGGCGGCGGCGTGGCCGCTTCGCCTCCGCCGAGAAAAGGCGGCTGGGTCGGTTGGAGCCCCGTGTAGGTGGAAGGCGGCTGGTTGCCGGATCCGGGCGTGCGCCGCGAGCCCTCTCCGGGAAGCCCGCCGCCCGGCGGCAGCGGGCCCTGCCCCATCGGAACCGCCTCGGGAGAGCCCGCGATGATCACCTGCCACCCGTCGTCGCAGTTGCAGAGAGGCTCTCTCCAGAGCTGGCGGATCGAGCGCGGGCGCAGGGCGAAGAGCTCCTTGAGCTCGTTGGGATACCGACCGTACCGCTTCTGGAACGCCACGATCGACCGCGCGTACTGCTTTCCGCGGAAGACGAGCTCGATCTCCTTGTCGCGCTGGACGATCGTGGCGATCGACGGCCCGACCGCAGCGATCAGGATCGTCAGGATGGCGATCCCGACGACGACCCCCACGAGGGTGAAGCCGGAAGTCTTCGTCACCACTCGCTGTACGGCGTCGCGTCCAGCGCGACCTGCGTGGAGGCGCTGTGGACGTCGATGATCCCGGGGACGGCCTCCACGTTGGGGTCGTCGGACTCGGTGGCCTCTTCCTCGAAGGCGAGCACCCAGTCGGCCGCCTTGGTCATGGGGTCCAGCGGGATCTTGCGGATGTACCCGTCCCTGATGAGCGTCTGGAGGTCCGGCGGATAGTTGCCCTTGTCGCCCTTGTACTGGTCGATCACGCTCCGGAACGTGAAGAGGTCCGCCCGCAGCGTCGCCTCCCGCGCGCGCTTGGGCGAGTCGCGCAGGGCAGGCACCGCGATCGCGGCGAGGATCCCGATGATCGTCATGACGACGAGCAGCTCGAGAAGGGTGAAGCCGCGCTGGGACGTTTTCCGCATCACCAGTCCTTGTAGTACGTCCCGTCCAGCCCCTTCTTGTCGGACAGGGAGTAGACGTCGTAGATGTTCTGGCCGCCCCAGGCGAAGGAATCGGGCTCGTCCTGATAGGACCGCAGGCCCCACTCGGCCTGGCCCGTCATGGAGTCGATGGGGATGCGGCGCAGGAACTTCTGCTTCTTCTGGACCTGGCCGATGAGATTCACGCCCTTCACCATCACGTCCATGTCCGGCGGGTAGCCCTCCCCGCTGACCTCGAGCGGGATGAGCCCCGCGTCGGAAAGCTGCTTGTACTTGTCGATCGCGTCGCGCATCGTCCGGAGCTGGTGCCGCAGCTCCAGCTCCTTCTGGCGCCGCACCGAGTACCGGGCCACGGGCACGGCCATGGCCGCCAGGATCGCGATCATGGCGGCCACGACCGCGAGCTCCACCATCGTGAAGCCTGCCGCGTTGCGGCGGGGCGCGACGGAGATCGGGGCCGACAACATCATCGGATCTCGACGACCGCCTGCGACAGCGTCACGGAGGCTCCCGGCATCTCCATCGGCTCGAACGCCAGCGCCGCGCGCCCGGGAGCAATTCCGCGCAGCGTGATCTCCGCCACTGCGCGCGTTCCGGAGAGGTCCGGCGACTCGGGAATCTGGATGACGACGCGGTCCGAGTCGATGCGGCTTTCGGCCATGCCCGTGCCGCTGCCGAGAATGGGACGCACGCCGACGGCCGCCGCGACCGACGGATCGAAACGCACTGTGAGCGTCCCGCCCGGAAAGCCCGCCGCGGAGGTCGCGCGGACGAGGATCGACTGCTGCTGTCCCGACGACAACGCGATGTAGGCCGGGTCGAAGTCGAGGAGGACGTGGTTCGTGCCGTCGGACGGGCCGGTCACGGCCGCCAGCGCCCCCACCGACACGCCGCCCGCCTCCGCTTTCGCGCCCTGCGGCGGCACCTGCTCCCGCGGCGAGGTCGGAGGCGTCGCCGGCTGGGGCCGGAAGATGTCGGTCGGCCCGCTGCTCGGCGCCAGATTGATCCCGGGGTTCGCCGGGGGTGTCGGCTGCATCCGCGGCGGCGGCGGCTGCTTGCCGGCGGGCGGCTCGAAGGGCCCGGCGTCGCGCTGCGGGTTCTCGACGCGCGGCGTCCCCTGGTACGAGATGTTGGCGTCGGTGCCGACATAGACGGGCATCAGGTCTTCCTCGGTGATGTCGGGGATCCGGATGATGTGCGGCGTCAGCGTCAGGACGAGGTCGGTGGTCTTGTTGTCGTTGCCCTTGTACGTGAAGAGGCGGCCGATGATCGGGATGTCGCCGAGGAAGGGGATCGTCTTCGCGTCGACGGCCTTGTCGGTCCGGTACAGCCCGGCCAGGAAGTTCGTCTCGCCGTCCTTCAAGCGGATGTTCGAAGAGATCGTCCGCGTCCCGAACTGGGGCTGCGTCGTGCCCGGAGCCAGTCCTTCCTGATTCGAGACTTCCACCATCAGCTTCAGCGTCACCTCCTTGTTGTGGTGGACGCGCGGCTCGACCTCGATCTTGATGCCGACGTCCTGGTACTGGAAGGACGTGATCGGGACGATGTTGCCGCCGCTGATGTTGCCCGAGTTGAAGCTCGTCACCGGGACCGGCACCTTGCTGCCGATCAGGAGCTGCGCCTTCTGGCCTTCCGAGATGCGGAGCTGGGGCTTGGCGAGGAGCTCGGAGTTCGTGTTGTCCTTGATGAACGTCAACGTCGCGGAGGGGATGGTGAAGCCGAACGAGTTGACGTTGAGCTTGTTCAACTGGCTCCAGCTGAAGGCACCGGTCGGAAGCGCCGCGTCCAGGTTGGTGATGCCCCCGGGCGCGGGAACCGACGCCCCGACCTCATTGCGCGGTTTGAGCTGCAGACCGAGCTGCTCGAGCTTGCTCGTGTTGATCTGCAGCAGCTCCACGTCCACGACGACCTCGGCGACCTGCTTGTCGTTCTGCTCGACAATGCGCTCCGCGACGGCCACCTTGTCGGACGTGTCGCGCAGCGTGACCGAATTCTCCGCCTTGTTGACGGAGATGCGGGTCGTCTGCAGAAGCGCCCGCAGCGCGTTGGCCACTTCGGTGACTTCGGCGTTGGAGAGGAAGAAGGTCCGGATGACCAGGTCCTCGTAGGTCTTGCGATTCTGCGGTGTGTCCGCGGCGATCAGGATGGTCCTCTCGTCGATGACCTTGTAGAAGTGGTTCTCCTGGCGCAGCAGCGTCTCTAAGGCCTTCTGGAACTCGATCGAGGACAGGACGATCGAGACGTTGTCGTCCTTCAACTGCGGATCGAAGACCACGTTGATCCCGGCCGCATCCGCGAGCGCCCGGTAGATCTGCTTGATGGGCTTGGGCTGCGGAAAGTTCAGGTTGATGGGACGGTCGCTCGCGGGCTCGAGCATCGGGGTCACCGCGCGCATGCCCTTCGCCTTCTTCTTCATCCTCTGCATGTTCGAGTCGGCGTTCTTCTCGGCGTCCTGGCGGACCTTCTCTTCCCTCGCCTTGCGCAGCTCGACGTCCGCGTAATCGTTCGTCGGATCGAGCAGTACGGCCTGCTCCAGCTCCACGGTCGCGAGGTCCGGCCGCCCGGACGCCCGGTACATCTTGCCCTTCTCGAAGTGAAACTGTGAGGCGCGCAGGCGCGCGCGCGCGAGCGACGCCTTGTACCCCGCGTTGCCGGGCTCGAGATCCAGCGCTCGGGCGTAGTTCAGGACCGCGAGATCCCAGTGGCCGAGCGTCTCCTCGTCGCGAGCATTCCGAAACGTGTTCGAGCCCGCGCACCCCATCGTCACGGCAAGCAACGCCGCCAGCGAAATCTTCCGGAGCTTCATCAGGACTACCCCTTCTCCCATGTTCGTCACGGCGTGATTCCCAGGCGGCGCGTCTCGGATTCCGCGAACCCCACGAAGCCCACGTCGATCGACTCGTATCCCACCTTACGCAGTACGAACTTCCCGAAGAGAACGTCGCCGGTGCGGACGTTGAGAATCTGATCTCCCTGCTGAATCACCGCGATGGGGCGATCCCTCGGCCCGAAGGTGCCGATGAACTTGAAGCTGACCGCCGGCGGCGCGGGCGTCGGCGTCAACGGCGGCGGCGGCGGCGGGCCCACGAAGCGGATATCGCCCGGCACCGGCGGCGCGGGCGTCGGCGTGGGCTGCGGAGGCCGCGTCGGCTCGCTCAGGCCGAAGAGATCGCGGCCGGTGTCGGCGAAGCCCCGGGCCGGGCGGGCCCCCAGGTCCTCGACCGAGAGAAGCGGCACCTCGTCGGGCGAGACTTCCTTGCTCGCGGAGCGCCTCGCCCCGCGCGGGGGTCCGGCGTCTTCCGCGAAGACCCCGTCCGGGGCCGGTCGGGCGGGTCCCGGCCGAGGGGGCGCCGGCGCCGCGCCCGGGCGCCACCGCACGATCGCGAGGACGAGGACGACGGCGAGCACCGCGAGCAGGATCGCCTGCTTGCGCGAGCCGAGCGACTGGCCGAGCTTCATCGGCTCGCCTTCCGCGCCGGCAGGGCCGCCGCCGACGCCGCGTCGGGCTTCCCGGGAGGCCCTTCCCGCTCGTCGAAATAGGTCACCAGGTCCATCTGAACCTGCACGGATCCCGGTTGCTCCGGATCGCGCTGTATGGAGACGGTCCGCACGGCGAGCCAGCGGCGGCTCCCCTCGAAGGCCTTGAGGAGGCGCTTGAACCGCGGATAGTCGCATCGGACCGAAAAGCTGATCTGCATCTGGGTCAGCGGGAGCGCCTTGTCGGGGGTGGTGCTGTAGGAGATCTGCGCCGCCGCCACACCCGCCTGCTCGAGGATCGCGTGCAACTCGGCGACGACGGAGGCGAGCAGCGCCCGCTGCGTCCCGATGCGCCGGCCGTAGAACTCCTCGATCGCGTCCGACACGCCCGACAGCCGCTCCTCCTGCGCCGAAATCCGCGCCGCCTCCGCCTCGCGCTTCTCGACCGATTGCTGCAGCTCCACGCGCCGGGCCTCGAGGGCCTCGCGCCGGGTCTGCGAGCTCGCCCGATAGGAGAAGAACAGCGCGAGGTTCCCGGCCGCGAAAAGCGCGGCGGCGGCGGCGAGCGGCAGCCGGCGCTGCCAGGAGGGGCGGCGGACGGTCACGGTCACGGGCGCTCCTCCGCGTGATAGCGGGTCTCGAGCTGGAACCCGAAGGGGTCCGGAGCTCCCGCCTCCCCCGCCGATTCGCTGCGCAGCACGACGTCGGCGAAGACGGGGTCCTTCGCGAGCGCCGTGATCGTCGGCACGACCGCCTCGCGGCCGCGCGCCACCAGCTGCATGTCGAGCCAGACCTCGCCGGGCAGGCCGAACCGGGGTTGCAGGCGCGCGACCCCGACCTGTCCGGGCAGGGTGCGCTCCAGCCGGGCCAGGAGCCGGGTCCACGAGAACTGCCGCTCGGCGGCGATGCGCGTCAGGCCGCGGCTCTCCTCTGCGAGGGCCGAGAGCCGGTACGAGGAGAGGGCCGTTTTCGCCGCGTTCGCCTTCTGGTCGGCCCGCCGGCCGCGGTCTTCGAGGGCCGCGATCGACCCGCGCGTGTCCGCCACCCCGCGGCGGTACTCGGCGATCAGCCGCAGGTTGGCAACGAGAAAGGCCGCGCCGATCACGAGCAGGACGACCGCGGCGGCATAGAGCCGTCGGTCGTCCCGAAAGGGGCGCCTGGCGAAGTTCCAGGTCCGGCTCATGGGCTTCCGTACACCGCGGCGAAGCCGGCCAGGAGCTCGGGCCGCGAGGCCACGCGCTCGTCGAAATCCGGGGCGGCCTCGAAGAGCCCGGCCGAGATCGGAACCACGGCGACCGGGAAGGCGCCGGCTCGCGCGAGCTCCCCGCCCGGCAGCTCGTCGTGGACATAGACGGCCTTGAGCCCCGGACCCCGGAGCTTCTCGGCGTAGTAGGACAGCGACAGGCGCGCCTCGCGGTCCTGGTCTTCGTCGTCCTCGGGCGGCCGCTGCCGGAAAAAGATCGGCACGCCGTCCCGCGCGATGAAGAACGCCAGTGTTCCACGGGAGCGGTGCAGCAGCGCGTAGTCGCCCTCCGCCTTCGACGACAGCCGGGCCGCGAGGCCCTCGAAGAGAGCCAGGCTCGCGGGCGCGAGATAGCCGATCCGCACGCCGAGGTCCTCGAAGGCGCGCTCGATCGAGGCGATCGCGTCCCGGGGCGCCGCGGCGACGAGCACGCGCTTCTCCTCGGACAGGACAGGCATGGCCTGCCAGACGACGTCGAGCTCCGCGGTCGACCCGGGCAGGAGCTTTTTCAATTTCCAGAGGATCATCTCGCGCCCCGCGTCCTCGTCGGCCGGCAGCGTCTCGAGCTCGACGGTCAGGATCTTCGCCCAGGCGTCGGGATACACGACCGAGGCGCGCGCCAGGCGGCCGCCCGAGAGAGCGCGGGCCGCCTTCACGGCTTCCGCGAGCGCTTCGCGCGTGACCAGAGGAACCCCACCGGGGCCGGCGTGCAGCGCCCCCGACGGATAGCGGAAATGCCGCGCCTCCTCGAAACCGGGTGGCGAATCACGGCGCACCCGCGCGTAGGTCACGCCGTCTTCGAGCAGGCAGAAGACGTGCGGCGGCACCACGGAACTCAGGAACGGCAGCTTCACGCGATCGCGCTCCCGACTCGTCTAGTCGACAAAGGTCACCTTGTTGATCTCCTTGAGGGTCGTCGTGCCCTCGAAGACCTTGGCGAGGGCCGCGTCGCGCAGGAAGATCATTCCCTCCTCGCGCGCCGCCTTCTTGATCTCGGCCGCCGGGCGGCGCTCGAGGATGAGTCCGCGAATCTTGTCGGAGAGGTCGAGCAGCTCGGCGATCGCCATGCGGCCGTGGAAGCCCGTGCCGTCGCACTCGAGACACCCCTTGCCCTCGTAGAACTTCTGGCCGCGGAGCTTCTCCGGGTCGAGCCCCGCTTCGAGCAGCAGCTCCGGCTTGATCTCGACCGGCTCCTTGCAGTGCACGCAGATCTTGCGGACGAGCCGCTGCGCCAGCACGCAGTTCAGGGCCGAGACGAAGTTGTACAGCTCGACCTTCATGTTGAGGAAGCGGCCGAGGACGTCGACGACGTTGTTGGCGTGGACCGTGGTGAACACGAGGTGGCCCGTCAGCGCGGACTGGACGGCGATCTGGGCCGTCTCCTCGTCACGGATCTCGCCGACCATGATCTTGTCGGGGTCGTGGCGCAGGATCGACCGCAGGCCGCGCGCAAAGGTCAGCCCCTTCTTCTCGTTGACGGGGATCTGGGTCACGCCCCGGAGCTGGTACTCGACCGGGTCCTCGATCGTGACGATCTTGTCCTCGACGGACTGGATCTCCGAGAGGCAGGCGTAGAGGGTCGTCGTCTTGCCCGAGCCGGTGGGCCCCGTGACGAGCACCATGCCGTAGGGCTCGCGGATGAACTTGCGGAGCTTCTTCTTGGTCTCCGCGTCGAAGCCGACGACCTCGAGGTTCAGGCTCTTGAACTCGGCGTTGGCCGACTCCTTGTCCAGGATGCGGATGACGGAGTCCTCGCCGTGGACGGTCGGCATGATCGAAACGCGGAAGTCGATCGTGCGGCCGCGCACGCGGAGCTTGAAGCGGCCGTCCTGGGGGATGCGCTTCTCGGCGATGTCGAGCTCCGACATGATCTTGATGCGCGAGATGATCGTGCCGTGGTGGCGCTTGTCGATCGGGTCCATGGCCTGGTAGAGCACCCCGTCGATGCGGTACTTGATCAGAACGACGTTCTCCTGCGTCTCGATGTGGATGTCGGAGGCGCGGCGCTGGATCGCGTTGAACACGACCGAGTCCACGAGCTTGATGATCGGCGAGGTGTCCTGGGTGATCCGGTCGATCGTGAGGGTCTCCTCGCCCTCCTCGTCCTCGGACACGAGCTGCATCCGGAAATCCTCGGTCGCCTCGTCGAGAACCCGCTGCGAGGACTCGCTCTTCTGGAGGATGTCGGCGATGGCGGTGCGGCTTCCGACCTTGACGCGCAGCGGCAGCCCCACGAGAAGCTGCAGCTCGTCGAGCCGCACGACGTCCGTCGGGTCGGCGCAGATGATCGTCAGGGCCTTCTCGGTGCGGCTCTCGGGCACGAAGCCGTAGCGCAGCATCCACTCCACCGGGACCGACCGGAAGAGGTCGGCGTCGACGCGGAACGCGGGGATGTCGACGTACGGGAGGCCGAGCCGCTCGGCGAGCGCGATCGCCTGGGCCTCCTCCTCCGCCCGGGAGGAGAAGCGGACCGCGTCCGCGACCGACTTGCCGTTCGAGACCTGTTTCGCCATGCCGTCCTTCCTTACGACTTGATCGCCGACATGAGCCGGAACATGGGGAGATACACCGACAGGAGGATCGTCACGATGACGCCTCCCATGATCACGAGGATCGCCGGCTCGACGAACGAGATGACGCGGGCCAGCAGCACGTCGATCTCCTCGTCGTAGAACTCGGACACCGAGGACAGCATCTCCTCGAGCGCCCCCGAGGACTCGCCGACCTTGATCATTTCGATGGTCAGGTCCGTGAGGATCCCCGTCCCGTCGAGGGCCCGCCAGAGCTCCCCGCCTTCGCGCACCTTCGGAATGACCTCGGTGATCCTGCGGGAGATCCACCGGTTGCCGATCGCGTCGGCGGCGTTCTCCAGCGCCGGCACGAGCGGCGTGCCGCCCCCGAGGAGGGTCCCGAGGCTGCGCGTGAACTGGGTGATGGCGAACCGCCGGAAGATCCCGCCCACGACGGGGACCTTCAGCACCGCGGCGTCGAGCCACTGCCGCCCGGAGGCGGTCTTGAACCAGCGCGAGGCGAAGAAGCCGGCCGTAGCAAAGCCTCCGAGGAGAAAGAGGATGTTGGCCTTCAGGAAGTTCGCGACGCCGAGCACGACGACCGTCAGCAGGGGCAGGTCCGCCTCGAAGTCGGCGAAGAACTCGGCAAAGCGCGGGATCACGTACGTCATCAGGATCGCGATGAGCCCGATCGAGAGCGCGATCAGGATCACCGGATACACGAGCGTCGAGACGACCTTGCGCGTCAGCGCGATGACGGTCTTCTGGTACTTGAGATAGCGCCGCAGAACGCTCTCGATCTCACCCGACTTCTCGCCGGCCTTCAGCGAGGTCCAGTAGAGCCGGGGGAAGAGGTCCCCTTGCGCGGCGAAGGCCTCGGAGATGGAGGCCCCCGAGTTGACCCGATCGCACACGTCGCCGAGCACGCGCCGCAGGACCGGGTTCTTCTGTCGCTCGAGGAGCAGCTCGAAGCAGCGCACGACCGGAAGCCCCGCCTTGAGCAAGGCGATCAGCTCCTGGTTGAAGACGAGGAAGTCGCTCATCTTCACCCGGCCCTTCGAGGCGGTCTTCCCCCCGACGAGCGTGAAGCCCTTGCGCTTGACCTCGAACACGTGTCCGCCGCGGCGCTCGATCTCGAGGCGCGCCGCGCCGATGTCGGCCGCCAGGACCGCCTGTTCGGCCACCGAGCCGTCGGGCCATCCGGCCCTCACGCGAAACTCGCTCACGGCTGCTTCCCCGCCGCCTTCGGGGCCGCGGGGCCCTTCTCGGGGCCCTCGGCGCGGGGCGTCTCCTGGGCCAGGAGAATCAGAATGAGAGCGCTCTTGGACTTCTCCTCCCTCGACGCGCCGACGACCAGCGTCTGCCCGAGGGTCACCGGCATCGAGGCGCGGTAGAGGGTTTTGAGGAAGGCGGCGTAGCCCGGCGGGTTCCACAGCTTCGAGAGCGCGAAGGGCGAGAGCACGAGTTCGTTGCCGGCGCCGGGGTTGCGGATCGTGAAGTCGATGTTGTAGCCGCCCGCGAACTGGTACTGGACGCGCCCCGCCTCGACCCCGCGCAGCACCGCCGAGTCGATCAACGAGTAGTCGTTGAACTGGAAGAGCGACTTCAACTTGGCCCCGAGCCCCCCGATCTCGCGGGCGATCGATCCGGCGGGAACGTCCGCGCGCGCGCGCACGAGCTTGACGGCGAACGTGAAGCCGCGCGGCGGCTGGTCGAAAGCGGCGAGGACCTTGCCGATCTGCTCGAGCTTGGCGGGGCGGTCGGTCACCGTCATCGCGTTCAACTTCTGGGTCAGGGTGATCGAGGCCGACTCGGAGAGGTGGGGCCGGATCAGAAGCATCGCTTCTTCGACGCGCTTGTGCTTCAGCACGTAGACGCGCACTCCCGCCTCATCCGCCGCCCGAAGAGGCAGGGCGGCAAACACGATCGCGGCGAGCATGAGCATGTGCACGTGCACGTGGAAGAGAAGCGGCTTTGTTTTCACGCGATTGACAACCGCGGCACAGCGTCGGCCGCCTTCGGGCGGAGGCCCTAGATGTCGAGCCCCCGATCCACGATCCACACCACGCGGGGCTCCTCCCGGCCGGCACCGGGATTCAAGTCGTAGACCGTCGCCTCCGAGGTCACCGCCACGGCCTCGCTCGGGAGGGCGGCCGGCTGCACGGGAGCGGCCGGCGCCGGGGCGATCCCGCGCGCCACGACTTCGGCGTCCGGGCGGCGTCCGCCGGGGATCGCCAGCAAGAGGACGGCGACCGCGGCCGCCGCGGCGGCCCCGCCGGCAAACCGCCGGTGCGACGCGCCCCCGATCCGACGTTCGGTTTCCAGGAAAGCCACGCCGGTCTTGACCGCCGCGAGGATCCGCTTGGCGTCGGCGGCGGGGACGTCCTCGCGCATCGGCCGCGCGAAGAGGAACGTCGGATCCTGCGCCGCGGCCAGGTCCCGGCACGAGACGCACGCGGCGAGGTGCTCGCGCAGGATGCGCCGCTGCGGAGCCGGAAGCGCGTCGCGCAGGTAGTCATCGAAGCTGCCGCGCAGGATCCCGCAGATCGGGCTCACGACGAGAGCCTCCCGCGAAGGAACTCGGGATACAGCCGGCCGATCTCCTTGCGCAGGATGCGGCGCGCGTTGAAGAGGTGGTTGCGGACGGTCGACTCGCCGCAGCCGAGGATCTCGGCGATCTCGCGCGTCTCGCAGTCCTCCATCTCCTTCAGGACGAACACCGCCTTCTGCTTCTCCGAGAGCCGGCCCGAAACTGCCTCGAAAAGGCGCGCCAGCTCCGAGTCTTCCGCGGTGCGGGTCGCCTGGGCGGCCGTGGAGTCCTCGCGCTCGCGCACGAGATGGAGTGTGGCGCCGTGGGCCCGCTCGCGGCTCCGGGCGCTGCGGAGGAAATCGATCGCGAGGTTGATGGCGATCCGGTAGAGCCAGGTGTTGAGCGAATACCGCTCGTCGTAGCGGTGCAGCTCGCCCCAGACGCGGAGGAAGACCATCTGCGCCACGTCGCGGGCGTCCTCGCCGTTGCCGACGACCCGCCGGGCGAGCGAGACGACGGTCGGAGTCTTTCGGGTGACGAGGGTCTCGAATGAGAGCATGTCTCCGCCGCGGGCCCGGATAGCCAGGTCCCGGTCCGGGAGCTCGGCCAACTCCTGGCGTTCCCGGTTTTCGCTGTAGACGAGCTCCATCAGTCGAAAGGTCTCCTCCTGCCGCTGTATACGGAGGAGGGCGCCCATTCGTTGGGGCGGTTTCCCCCGTCCTAAGCCTCTGAATCTTAAATCTTTGTGCGCGTCCCGGCAAGCAATCCGAGGGCCCGTCGGTGATAATCGCACCGCTTTGCTTGCCTACCGGGCGCTCTTCGCCCTGACTCTCGCCGGTTACGCTCCCTGGGCCCTCGCCCGCTCGCTCCTCGGCAGGCGTCGGATGGGGGACATTCGGGGGCGGCTCGGCAAGTCTCCGTACCCGGATCTGGCGGGCGGAGTCTGGATCCACGCGGTCTCGGTCGGCGAGGTCGGCGTGGCTCGCCATCTCCTGAGGGCGCTACGCAACCGGCTTCCCGACGGCAGGTTCGGCGTCTCGGCAACGACGGAGGCCGGACGCGCGCTGGCCGAGAGCACGCTGGCCTCGCAGGCCTCGGTCTTTGCGTTTCCGTTCGACCTCGCCGGGCCGGTCGAGCGCGCGTTGAACGGCGTGCGGCCCGGCCTCATCCTTCTGATCGAGACCGAGATCTGGCCGCTCTTCCTCGAGCGCGCAGGCAGCCGCGGCATCCCGGTGGCGCTCACGAACGGGCGCATCTCGGAGCGCTCCTTCCGGAGATACCGGCTCGCCCGGCGATGGCTGGCGCCGACGCTCTCGCGCATCGCGCTCTTCGCCATGCAGTCGCAGGAGGACGCGCGCCGGATCGAGGCTCTCGGCGCGCCGCCCGAGCGCGTGCGCGTGACGGGCAACCTCAAGTACGACCTGGAGCCGCCGGCTCCCTTTCCCGACGCAGAGCGGTTGCGCGAGGCTGCGGCCGGACGGCCGGTGCTCGTCGCCGGCTCCACGGGCGAGGGGGAGGAGGCGCTGGTGCTCGACGCCTGGAGCCGTCTGCCCCGCCGGCCGCTGCTCGTGCTGGCGCCCCGCCGGCCCGAACGTTTCGACGGAGTCGCGGAGCTCGTCGAATCCCGGGGCCTGCGCCTGTCGCGTCGCTCCGCTCCCGACTCCCGAACCCCGACTCCGGACGTGTTCCTGCTCGACTCCATCGGCGAGCTCGGTTCGGTGTACCGGGAAGCCGCGGTGGCCTTCATCGGAGGGAGCCTCGTCCCGAGCGGCGGCCAGAACCCCATCGAAGCCTGGGCGGCGGGTGTGCCCGTGATTGCGGGGCCCCACATGGAGAACTTCCGGGACGTTGCCGCGCGGGGCGAAGACCTCGGGCTGCTTTCCCGCGTCCCCGACGCCGCGGCTCTCGCGCCGGCGATCGCCGCCGCCCTCGACGCGCCGGAGGAGACCGCGCGCCGGGGGCAAGAGGCGGCCCGCTTCGTCGCCGCCAGCCGCGGAGCCGCCGAGACGACGGCTGGCGCGGCGCTTGCCCTTGCGCCGGCCCTCGCGCGCGGGCCAGTATCCGCTCGGTGACCCCGCTCGAGCCGCTCTCCCGCCTCTACGGCAAGGCCGTGAGCCTGCGCGCGGGCTGGTACGTCTCGGGACGGCTCGAGTCGCACGCGCTGCCCCGGCCCGCGATCTCGGTCGGCAATCTCACCTTCGGCGGCACGGGCAAGACGCCCTTCACCGAGTTCCTGGCGCGGCGGTTCCGCTTCGAGGGCCGGACCCCCGCCGTGCTCTCGCGAGGCTACGGACGCCGGTCCCGCGGCGTCGTCGTCGTGTCCGTGGGCCAGGGCCCGCTCGTCGCGCCCGAGGAAGGCGGCGACGAGCCGGTCGCCCTGGCCAGAGCGCTTCCGGGAGTCATCGTCGTCGTCGCGGAGCGGCGCGCGGACGCGGCCCGGCGGGCGGCCGACCTCGGCGCGGATCTGCTTCTCTTAGACGACGGCTTTCAGCATCTGGCCGCCCGGCGCGACGTCAACCTGCTGCTCCTGGATTCCCGTGACCCCTTCGGCGGGGGAAGGCTTCCCCCCTCAGGAAGGCTGCGGGAGCCGATCGAGGCCCTGCGGCGGGCCGACGCGATCGTCTTCACGCGGGTCGATCGCGCGGCGCCGCCGGCCGAGGCCCTCGCGGCGATCTCCCGCCTTCACCCCGCGGCCCCGGTCTTCCGCGCGCGGATCCGGGCCTCGGGCCTGCGCGACGAGAGCGGCTCCCCGGTGGAGGTAGCCGAGATCGCCGACCGCCGGTCGATCGCCGTTTGCGGCATTGCGACTCCGGCGGAGTTTTCCGCGTCGCTCGCCGAGCTCGGCGTGACCCCCGAGGAGCGGCTCGAGTTCCGCGACCACCAGCGTTACGGGCAACGCCAGATGGCGAGGATCCGGAGGGCCGCGGAAACCGCGGGGGCCGCCTTTCTCGTGACGACGGAGAAGGACGCGGTCAAGCTGTCCGGGCGTCTACCCGTCCCGATGCTGACGGTCCGGCTCTCCGTCGAGGTCGCCGAGGCGGGCTTCTTCCCGTTCGTCGCGTCGCGGCTCCCCGCCAGGGAGCCTGCACGGTGAGCGACGCCGCCGCGTCCTCGGGACGCCGCCGCGCGCGATCGGCCGGCCGGCACCGCGCCGAGCTCGGCCTCTTCCGGATCGCGGCCGGCGCGCTGGCGCTTCTTCCGCGAGGCGCGCGGGAGGGCCTGGCCCGGCGCCTCGCACTGCTGGCCGTGCGACTCGGGGCATCGCGGCGCCGCATCCTGCTCGACAACCTCGCGATCGCGTTTCCCGAGAAGGACCCGGCGGAGATCGCGCGGATCGCCCGGGACTCGGCCGCGTCGCTCGGAGAAGCGTTCGCGGATTTCCTCGAGGTCTCGGCGATGTCGGAGGAGCGGATCCGCTCGCGGATCCGGGTGGTCGGGGAGGAGAATCTCCGTCAGGCGCGGGCGCGGGGCAAGGGCGTCTTCCTGCTCTCGGCGCACTTCGGGGGCTGGGAGCTCGGCGCGATCCGCGCGGGGCTGCTCGGAGAGCCGATCGCGCCCGTGGTGCGCCCGCTCGACAACCCCCTGCTCGAACGGGAGCTCTCGCGGCGGCGGACCCGGTTCGGAAACCGCCCGATCGCCAAGCGCGAAGCCGCGCGCGACATCCTGCGCGCCTTGCGCCGCGGCGAGACCGTCGCGATCCTCGTGGACCAGAACGTGCTGGCCCGCGAAGCGGTCTTCGTCCCCTTCTTCGGGCGCCTGGCGGCCACGACGCCGGCGCTCGCCCTCTTCCAGCTGAAGACCGACGCGCCTGTCGTTCCGGTGTTCACCTGGCCGGAGGGCAGCGGACGGTACCGCCTCGAGTTCGAGAAGCCCATCGACGCCGAGGAGTTTCGCGCCGGGGGCGAGCGCGACGCCTCGGTCACAAGGGCCACCGCCCGCTACATGGAGGTGACGGAGGCCGCCATCCGGAAGGCGCCGGCGGCCTGGCTGTGGGTGCACAATCGCTGGCGGACGAGGCCGGAGAACGAGTCGGGAGTCGGGAGTCCGGAGTCGAGACTGGGGAACCGGGGTTGCTGAAACACTCGCAACGCTCATGAATCGTCTGGCATGAATCGCCTGGTGATCGCGCCCAACTGGATCGGCGATTCGGTGATGTCGCTGCCGTTCCTGCGCGCGCTGAAGGCCGCGCACCCGGGGGACCGGCTGGCGGTCTACGCGCGGCGCGGCCCGGCGGCGATCTACCGCGCCGAGGGCTCGGCCGACGAGGTCCTGGAACGCTCGGGCCTGCTCGCCGACGCCGCCGCCCTGCGCCGCGGCCGCTTCGACGAAGCCTGGCTGCTGCCGAACTCCTTTCGGTCGGCAATCGCCGCGCGGCTCTCGGGCGCACCCCGGCGGATCGGATACGCCACGGATCGCCGCGGCCCTCTCCTGACCCGCGCCCTCGCCGCCCCGCCGTCGACGATCCACCAGCTTCGTGACTACGACGCGCTTCTCGAGGCCAACGGAGTGCGCCCGGACCTGGAAGCCCCTCGCCTTCCGATCCCCGAGGCGGCGGCCGAGAAAGCGCGGGAGGTCCTCGCCGGCGCGGGCCTGTCCCCCGAGCGCCTCGTGCTGCTCGCGCCGGGCAGCGCCGCGGCCGAAACCAAGCGGTGGCCCTTCGGGCGCTTCGCCGGGCTCGGAGACCGGCTCGCGGAGAGACGGTTCGGCTGCGCGATCGTGATTGGACCGGGCGAGCGCGACCTGGGCGCCCGCGTCTCGAATGCGGCCCGCGCTCCCCTGCCCGTTCTGGGCGCCGACCTCGACCCGGTCGAGCTCGCGGCGGTGCTCAAGCGGGCGCGGCTGGTCGTTTCCAACGACTCGGGCCCGATGCACCTGGCGGCGGCCGTCGGCACGCCCGTCGTGGCTCTCTTCGGTCCCACCGACCCCGGCCGCACCGCGCCCTCCGGAGCTCCCTCGCGCGTGCTCGACCGCTACGTCTTCTGCTCGCCCTGCTTCCGGGACGTCTGCCCGTACGGGCATGAGTGCCTGGAGGAGATCGCGGTGGGCGATGTGCTGCGGGCGTGCGAGGGGTTGATCGGCGCGTAGCGCCGTGTCACTTCAGCTCGGTGTTCCAGTAGGCCACGTCCACGAAGTTCCTCCACGCCGGGTGGAACTTGCTCGAGCCGAACTGGCCCACGGGGTGCCAGCGCGGCTTGCGGGGCGGCGCGACGAGCTTCATCGACGCCTCCTGCGGCGTGCGGTTGCCCTTGCGCACGTTGCAGGACAGGCACGCGCACACGACGTTCTCCCAGGTCGAGCTGCCGCCCCGCGACAGCGGGATCACGTGATCGAGCGACAGCTCGGAGGAGGAGAAACGGTGTCCGCAGTACTGGCAGCGATTCCCATCCCGCAGATAGATGTTGTGCCGGGAGAACTTCACGTCCTGGCGCGGCAGCCGGTCGAAGTCCTTCAGGGCGACGACGCGCGGCACGCGGATCGCCATCGAAGGCGTCAGGACGACCTCGTCCTGCGGCTGCACCGGGATGTCGCACCAGTTCTCGAACTCGTAGGTGGTGTAGTCGGGCAGGACGGCCTTGACGTGGCCCTTGTAGAAAAGGGAGAAGGCCTTCCGGACGGACGTCACCTGGACGGCCTGGAAGACCCGATTCAACACGAGGACCTGGGAGTCGAGCATCGTTACTTTCCGGGGCGGTCATTATAATCCGCGCCAGTGCCCTTCGAAGTCTCCCGTCAGCGCCTTCTCGCGCTCATCCCGAACCTCGCCGGCCGCCGCATCGTCGTCGCCGGAGACTTCGTGCTCGACCGCTTCGTCTACGGGCACCCCAAGCGGATCAGCCGCGAGGCTCCCGTGCTGATCCTCCGCTTTTCCAGGGAGGAGCGGCTGCCGGGCGGCGCCGGGAACACCGTGGCCAACGTGCGCTCGCTCGGCGGCGTGCCGGTTCCCGTCGGCGCGACCGGGGCGGACGAGGAAGGCCGGGCCCTGCGCGACGTCTTCCGCGCCCGCGGGATCGCCGAAGACGGCCTTCTCGAGGTCGCGGGCTACCGCACGCCGACGAAGACCCGGATCCTCGGCGGAGCACCGCACGCCATCAAGCAGCAGATCGTGCGCTACGACGTCGAGGACACGCTGCCCGACGATGCCGCGCTCTCGGCCCGGCTGATCCGCACGCTGCGCGAGGCCGCGCAAGGCGTGCACGCAGCGATCCTCTCCGACTACGGCTACGGCGCCGTGTCCCCCGACACCGTGGCGCCCCTGCGCGCCGCGCTTCCCGACGGAGCCCGGATCTGTGTCGACTCGCGGCACCGGCTGCCCCGCTACGTCGGCGTCGACGGGGCGACACCCAACGAAGAGGAGCTCGAGGAGTGCGCCGGCGAGCCGATCGACGATTCGGAGGAGCGCCTCGAAAAGGCGGGCGCGGCCCTGCGCGGCCGGATGCGCTGCGGCTGCCTGCTCGTCACGCGCGGCTCGCGCGGCATGGCCCTCTTCGAGGGAGCCGCGGCGCCCCGGCTCATCCCCGTGCACGGCACCGACCAGGTCGCCGACGTCACCGGAGCCGGCGACACGGTGCTCGCCGCCTTCACCCTCGCCCTCTCGGCCGGCGCCACGCCGCTCGAGGCGGCCCTGCTCGCCAACTTCGCCGGCGGCGTCGTGGTGATGAAGATGGGAACCTCCGTCGTGACGCCGGACGAGCTCGCCGCGGCCGTGGAGGCCGATCGGGCGCTGCTGTCGTGAGCCGTTAACTGGTAAGCCGTCATGAGCGCCTCCAGGATCCTCCAACTTCCGGCGCTCCTCGAAGCCGCGTCAGAAGCGCGCGCCGCCGGGAAGACGATCGTCTTCGCCAACGGCGCATTCGATCTGCTCCACGTGGGGCACCTCCGCTATCTGGAGGCCGCCCGGCGCGAGGGCGGATGGCTCGCGGTCGGGATCAACTCCGACGCTTCGGTGGCGCGGGCGAAGGGGCCTTCGCGGCCGGTGCTGCCGGAGGCCGAACGGGCGGAAATCGTCGCCGCCCTCGGATGCGTGGACGCCGTCGCGATCTTCGCGGAGGACTCGCCCGCCGCGCTCATCGAAGCGCTGCGGCCCGAGGTGCACGCCAAGGGGACCGACTACTCTGCCGGCTCGGTCCCCGAGCGCGCCGTCGTCGCGGCGTACGGCGGCCGCACCGCGATCGTGGGGGACCTGAAGGACCATGCCACGACGGACGTGATCGAGCGGATCCGGGCCGTAAACCGTAAACCGTGAGCAGAGACCTCCGCATTCACAGCTTTCGGCTCGGCTGCCGGCTTACGGCTTACGGCTTACGCCTTACGCCTAAAGGAGGAGCGATGCAGAGCCCAGCTATCCATTTTCTGTTCTCCATTCTCGGCGTCCTTCTGACGACCTCGAGGGTCGTCCATGCACAGGCCCCAGCAGCGGCACCCGCCGACGTCGGCACGATCGCCGACATCACGCGAGTCTCCTACGAGGTCATCAGCGGGCCGGCTGGCGCCCCCCGCCAGTGGGAGCGCGACCGCACGCTCTACATGCCAGGCGCCACCTTCGTATCCACCAGTAAGCGCGATGGCAAGGTGCAGACAACGATCATGACGCCGGAGGAGTATCGGCGCGGAGCCGACGCGCGGTTCGTCGCCCTCGGGCTGTTCGAGACGGAAGTCGCCTCCCGCATCGAACGATTCGGTAACGTGGCACAAGTCCGAAGCGTCGCGGTCGCGCGCCACACTCCCGAGGGTCCCATCCATGCCCGCTACGTGAACTACTTTCAGCTGTTCTGGGACGGGACTCGGTGGTGGATTGCCGGAATGGTGTGGGATGCAGAGCGGCCGGACAATCCGATTCCGGCAGCGTGGTTGGGCCACTCGGAGAAGTCATCAGAGTAGATGGGGAGGCCGGTGGCACTCGTGCGGCTGCAGCCTGTCACCCCTCAGCCTCGGCGGCGCAGCCGGTGCTGGAGCCTAGAGCCGGCTGACGGCTGAGGAACCATGCGTCTCCTGATCGTCCGCCTGTCGTCCCTGGGCGACGTGATCCACGCCCTGCCTCTGGCCGAGAATGCGCGCGCGGCCGGCGCCGAGGTCGGGTGGCTCATCGAGCGGCCGTTCGCGGGCCTCCTCGAGGGAAACCGCGACTGCGCGCGGATCTTCGTCGCCGACACCCGACGCTGGAGGAAGCGCCCGCTCTCGCCGGAGACGCTCTCGGCGGTCGCAACGCTCTACCGCGCGCTCCGCGAGTTCGCTCCCGATCGCACGATCGACGCGCAGGGGCTCTGGAAGTCTTCGCTGCTGGCGCGACTGGCCGCCGCGCCGGTGGTGGGGTTCGCCGCCGCGGAGCGCCGCGAGGCCGGTTCGGCGCTGCTCGCCACGGTCCGGGTGACGCCGGATTCTGCCGCGCGGCACGTCGTCGACCGCAACCTCGTGCTCCTCGAGGCCGCCGGCATCCCGATCGCGTCGCGCCGGCCGGACGCGGCGTACCTCTCGTCGCTCCCGAGCGCGGCCGCCGACGCGTTCCTCGCGACGCAGCCTCGCCCGTTCGTCCTTCTCCATCCGGGCGCGGGCCGACCGGAGAAGGCCTGGGGCGAAGCGCGTTTCGCGCGGCTCGCGGAGGGACTCCGACGGGAGCGCGGCCTCTCCGCCGTCGTGTCCTGGGGCCCGGGCGACCAACGGCGCGTCGAGCGGCTCCGCGCGCTCCTGCCCGGGGCGGCCGTCCCGCCGCTGCTCGACTTCGCGGGCCTCGCGCGCCTCCTGTTGGCGAGCGCGCTCCTGGTCGCGGGCGACACCGGACCTCTGCATCTCGCCGACGCTCTCGGCGTTGCCACGCTCGCGCTCTTCGGACCGACGGATCCGGAGCGGAACGGACCGTACCGGAATCGGAGAGGCGTCGTGGCTTCGATGAACGCGGTGCCGGACGAAACCATTTTGTTGCGTGCGCTGGGGATCTTGAAGTGACGGTTGACAGTCGACAGTTGACGGCAGGCCTTTCCCGCTTGTCGACCGTCAACTCTGAACCGTCGACTTCCCCCCTTTGACACCCGCCCCCTAAACCCCTACCATCCTTCAGTTCCATGGCTATAAAGCTCGGAGACCTCCTGCTCAAACAGAAGCTGATCTCTCAGGATCAGCTGGACACCGCTTTGAAGCTCCAGCGGGAGGAGGGCGGCAAGATCGGCGAGGCGCTGGTGCGCGTCGGGGCCGTCTCCGAGGGCGACATCACCGAGACGCTTTCCCAGCAGTTCGGGGTTCCGTCGATCGACCTGGCGCACTTCGAGATCGACCCGGCCGTCATCAAGGTGGTGCCCGGCGAGGTCGCGCGCAAGTACGGTGTCCTCCCGGTGAACAAAACCGGGGCGACCCTCACGATCGCGATGGGCGACCCCACCAACGTCTTCGCGATGGACGACATCAAGTTCATGACCGGCTACAACGTCGAGCCGGTCGTGGCCTCGGAGATCGCGCTGCGCAAGGCGATCGACAAGCACTACGGAACACCCCGGTCGGTCGTGCTCAAGGAGAGAGTCAAGTCGGGCGGCAGCCATACCCTCGGGGGCGGCGAGACCAGCCTCGAGGACGTCATGGCCTCTTCCTCGCTGACGATCGACGACATGGCCAGCGTCGGTCTGGGCGAGATCAACATGGACGAGATCACCGGCATGGACACCGGCGCCGACGTGGACGTGGTCCGGGGCGAGGAAGGCCAGGAGATCGATCTTACGGACCTGGCGAAGTCGAGCGAGTCGGCCCCCATCATCAAGGTCTCCAACCTCATCCTCATCGAGGCGCTGAAGGCGGGGGCCTCCGACATCCACGTTGAGCCCTACGAGAAGGAGTTCCGGGTCCGGTTCCGCATCGACGGCATCCTGCACAACATCATGGCGCTGCCGATGCGCACCCGCGACCCGTTGATCTCGCGCCTCAAGATCATGGCGAAGCTGGACATCTCCGAAAAGCGACTGCCGCAGGACGGCCGCATCAAGATCCGGCTGCGCGTCGAGGAGCGCTCCCGGGACCTCGATCTGCGGGTTTCCTCGGTGCCGACCCAATTCGGCGAAAAGGTCGTCATGCGGCTGCTCGACAAGTCGAAGCTCCAGCTCGACATGACGCAGCTCGGCTTCGACCAGGAACCGCTGCGGCGCTTCAAGGAGGCGATCGACCGGCCGTACGGCATCCTGCTCGTCACGGGCCCCACCGGCTCGGGAAAGACCAACACCCTGTATTCCGCGATCGCGGCCTTAAACGACCCGACCGTCAACATCCTGACGGCCGAGGACCCGATCGAGTTCAACCTCGCGGGGATCAATCAGGTCCAGATGAAGGAGCAGATCGGCCTGACCTTCGCCTCGGCGCTGCGCTCCTTCCTGCGGCAGGACCCGGACATCATCCTCGTCGGCGAGATCCGGGACTTCGAGACCGCCGAGATCGCGGTCAAGGCCGCCCTGACCGGCCACCTGGTGCTCTCAACGCTCCACACCAACGACGCCCCCTCCACGATCAACCGGCTGATGAACATGGGCATCGAGCCCTTCCTGGTGGCGACCTCGGTCAACTGCATCTGCTCCCAGCGCCTCGTGCGCCGCATCTGCACCCACTGCGTCGAGGACGTGGAGACCCAGCCCCAGATGCTGATCCAGGTGGGGTTCGCTCCCGACGAGGTCAAGACGCTGCGCATCAAGCGGGGTCGGGGCTGTGAGCGGTGCAACAGCACCGGCTACAAGGGCCGCATCGGGCTCTTCGAGGTGCTCCTCTTCACCGACGAGATCCGCGACATGATCCTCTCCGGCGCCTCCTCGATCGAGTTGAAGCGCAAGGCGGTCGAGGAAGGCATGGTCAGCCTCCGCATGTCCGGCCTCCAGAAGATCCGGGAGGGGTCCACCACGCTCGAGGAAGTTCTCCGGGAGACGGTCCTCTAGGGCAAAGGGTCGCGGGGCGGTATCTTCGTTTCCGTCTACCGATTACCCTCCCCGGCCCCTCCCCCCGCTATCTCCTTTACCTCCCGCCCCTTCGGGCGTAAACTGTCCCGACACTACAAGCGGGGGAAGCTGTATGGCGAGTGAGACCACGCTCCACGGCCTTTTAAAGCAAATGGTCGAGATGGGGGGCTCGGACCTCCATCTGACGACGCAATCTCCGCCGATGGTGCGTTTGGACGGGAAACTGATTCCGCTCCCCTATCCGCCCCTGAGCGTCCCGGAGACCAAACAGCTGGCCTACTCGGTCCTGACCGATGCCCAGAAGCATCGCTTCGAGGAGAACCTCGAGCTCGACTTCTCCTTCGGCGTCAAGGGCATGGCCCGCTTCCGGGCCAACAATTTCATGCAGCGCGGCGCCACGGCCGGCGTCTACCGTCAGATCCCTTACGAGATCCTCGGCTTCAAGGAGCTGGGCCTGCCGCCCATCGTCGAGCTGCTGTGCGACAAGCCGCGCGGGCTCATCCTCGTGTGCGGGCCGACGGGCTCGGGCAAGACCACGACGCAGGCGGCGATGCTCGACAAGATCAACCGCGAGAAGCAGCTCCACATCGTGACGATCGAGGACCCGATCGAGTTCCTCCACAGCCACAAGAAGTGCGTCGTGAACCAGCGCGAGCTCCACGCCGACACGCACTCCTTCTCCAACGCGCTGCGCGCCGTGCTCCGCGAGGACCCCGACGTCGTGCTCATCGGCGAAATGCGCGACCTCGAGACGATCGAGGCCGCGCTGCGCATCGCCGAGACGGGCCACCTCACGCTGGCGACCCTGCACACGAATTCGGCGGTCACGTCCATCAACCGCATCATCGACGTCTTCCCCTCGGGCCAGCAGAGCCAGATCCGCACCCAGCTCTCCTTCGTCCTGGAAGGGATCATGTGTCAGACGCTGCTCGAGCGGTCGAGCGGCAAGGGACGCGTGATGGCGATGGAGATCCTCGTGCCCAATGCCGCCATCCGCAACCTGATTCGCGAGGACAAGATCCACCAGGTCTACTCGATGATGCAGACCGGCCAGTCCAAGTTCGGAATGCAGACTTTCAACCAGTCCCTCGCGACTCTGTACCTGAAGAAACTGATCACGCTCGAGTCCGCGCTCTCGCGCTCCTCGATGCCCGACGAGCTCCAGGAGCTCATCAACCGGGGCTCCGGCGTCAACGTGCCGACGGTCGCGGCTACGGCCGGCAAGAGGTCTTAAGCGATGCCGAACTACGTGTGGAAGGGGCGCAATCGGACCGGCCTGGTCCAGGAAGGCGCGCTGGTCGCGGACACCAAGGAAGGCGCGCTCGCGAACCTGCGCCGCCAGAACATCGTCGTCACGGGCATCCGGGAGCGGGGCAAGGAGATCTCTCTCTCGAAGATGAGCATGAAGATTCCCGCCAAGGTCCTGGCGGTCTTCACGCGACAGTTCTCGGTCATGATCGACGCCGGACTCCCCCTCGTGCAGTGCCTCGAGATCCTCGCCAACCAGCAGGAGCACAAGGGCTTCGCGAAGATCCTGCTCCAGGTCCGGCAGGACGTCGAGGCGGGCTCGACTTTGGCCGACGCCATGCGCCGCCACCCGAAGGCCTTCGACGACCTGTTCGTGAACATGGTGGCCGCGGGCGAAGCGGGCGGTATTCTCGACACGATCCTCCAGCGGCTCTCGACCTACATCGAGAAGGCCGTCAAGCTGCGCTCCCAGGTCCGCGCGGCCCTGATCTACCCGGTCGCCGTCATCTGCATCGCGGCCATCGTCGTGGCGGTCATCCTGTTGAAGGTCATCCCGACCTTCGCCGCTCTCTTCACGAGCCTCGGCGCCGAGCTGCCCTTCGCGACGCGTGTCGTCATCGCGGCCTCCAACTTCCTGGCCCGTTACTTCATCTTCTTCGTCATCGGGATCGGCGCGGGCATCTTCTTCCTGCGGCGCTACTACAAGACCCACCGCGGCCGCCGCGTCATCGACGGCACGTTGCTGAAGCTCCCGATCCTCGGGACCATCCTGCGCAAGATCGCCGTGGCGCGCTTCTGCCGGACGCTGGCGACGCTGACCTCCTCCGGCGTGCCCATCCTCGAGAGCCTGGACATCACCGCCCGCACCGCCGGAAACGCGATCGTGGAAGACGCCATCATGGCGACGCGCAAGAGTGTCGAAGGCGGCAAGACGCTGGTCGAGCCGCTCAAGGACTCGGAAGTCTTCCCCAACATGGTCGTCCAGATGATCGGCGTCGGCGAGCAGACCGGCGCGCTCGACCAGATGCTCAACAAGATCGCCGAGTTCTACGAGGACGAGGTCGACATCGCCGTCGCCGGGCTCGTCAAACTGCTCGAGCCGGTCATGATCTTCATCCTCGGCGTCGTCATCGGCGGCATCGTCATCGCGATGTACCTGCCGATGTTCACGCTGATCAACAAGATCGGGTGACGATGGGGTCAGGTCTGGCCTTTCGCCATTGACTTTGTGACCCGCACGTTGCGGCGGCAGACTCTCAGGCAGGTCGCGGGATCAATGGAAAAAGGCCAGACCTGACCCCATGGACGACTCCCTCCGGCGCTCGCTCTTCTGGCTGACGGCGGCGCGCATCGTCGTCTTCTTCCTGATCCTTCTCTCCGCAATACTGGTCCAGGCGGGCTCGGGCGCGGAGGTCGAGATCTCCTACCTCTACGGCCTCTGCGGGGGCGCCTTCGTCCTCTCGGCCTTTCACTGGACCGTCGGGCGCTTTCTTCCGACGCGCGTCGAGGCCTACATCCAGGTCCTCGGGGACCTGGCCTTGGTCTGCATCCTCGTCTATTCGTCGGGCGGCCCGAGCTCGGTCTTCACCTTCCTGTACCTCGTCGTCATCGGGGCCGCCGCTTTCCTTCTCTACCGCACCGGCGCGGTCGTCGTCGCGTCGGTGGCGGCCCTGTTCCACGGGCTGATGGTCGAGCTGACGGCCTACGAGGTCCTCTCGAGGCCGCCCGGGTCCGCGCTCCCCCTCTGGGGCACCGACCGGACCGCCTACAACCTGGCCATCACCGTCACGGGTTTCTACGGCGTCGCGTTCATGGTGTCCTACCTGTCCGAGAAGCTCCGCGGCGCCCGCGAGGAGCTGGAGCTGCGGCAGAAGGCCCTCTCGCGCGTCCAGACCCTCTACGCCAACGTGATCGCGTCCATGTCCTCCGGGCTCGTGACGGCCGACTCGCGCCAGCGGGTCACGTTCCTCAACCAGGCCGGGGGCGATATCCTCGGCGTGATCCCGGCACGGGCCGCCGGAAGGCTGCTGAGCGACATCGGCCTCGACCTGCCCGCCGACTGGGAGGAGATCCGCCGCCGGACGCGGGGGCGCGAAGGCTACCGCGCGGAAGTCGAGATCCAGCGCGGCGACGCGCGGCGCATGCTCGGGTACTCGGCCCGCGCGCTCAAGGACCCGAGCGGAGAGGACGGCGCGCTCATCGTGTTCCAGGACCTCACGGAGGTGAAGAAGCTCGAGCGCCAGGCCCGCTTCAACGAGCAGCTCGCCGCCGTGGGAGAGCTCGCCGCGGGCATCGCGCACGAGATCCGCAACCCGCTCGCGTCGATCTCGGGCTCCGTGCAGGTGCTCTCTAACGAGCTGACGGTCGGGTCGGCCGAGCGGCGGCTGATGGAGATCATCGTCTCGGAATCCAACCGGCTCTCGAAGATCCTCGAGGAGTTCCTGCGGTTCGTGCGGCCGCAGGAGCGGCGGGTGGCGGCTTTCGACGTCGCCGGGAACATCCAGGAAGTCCTCGCCCTGTTCCGGCTCTCCGACGAGGTCTCCGACGCGCACCACATCGAGCACGACGTCGAACCGCCGAGCTCGCTCCTGTCCGGAGACCGCGACCAGATCCGGCAGATCGTCTACAACGTCGCCAAGAACGCGGTGCGCGCGATGCCCGACGGCGGGACGCTGACGGTCGAAGGGCGAGAAGACCGGGCCTGGTATAGCATCAAGTTTCGAGACACAGGCCGGGGGATGAGCGAGGATGAGGTCGCCCGTGTTTTCACGCCCTTCTCCACGGCTTTCGACGGCGGGACGGGGCTCGGCATGGCCATCGTTCGGCGGATCGTCGAAGACCACGGAGGCGCGATCGACGTCGAGTCGACGCCGGGCGAAGGGACGATCGTGACAATTCTTCTGCCGCGTACCGCAACCGCCCAGGTGGCGCCCGGCCGCGCCGGGGTCTCCTCCGGAGCGATCCAGTGAGCAAGCCCCGCCTCCTGATCGTGGACGACGAGAAGTCCCTGCGGGAGATGCTGCAGATGCTCTTCCACCGGCAGGGTTTCGAGGTCTCGATCGCCGCCAATCTCACCGAGGGTCTGGCGGCGGCCCTCCGCTCGAACCCCGACGTCATCCTCTGCGACATCAAGATGCCCGACGGCAACGGCCTCGACCTTCTGCGCAAGGTCCGGGAGGAGAACCTTCCCACGCCCGTCATCATGATCACGGCGCACACCTCGACCGAGGATGCCGTCGAGGCGATGAAGCGGGGCGCCGTCGACTACATCTCCAAGCCGTTCAACAACGACGAGCTCGTGCTGGTGGTCCAGCGGGCGGTCGGCGAAAAGCAGCTTCTGGACGAAAACCTGTACCTCCGCCAGGAGCTGGCGGGCAAGTACACCTTCGCCAACATCATCGGCCGGGGCGCCCGGATGCAGGAGATCTTCCGGACGATCGAGCGCATCGGCAAGATCTCCTCGACCGTCCTCCTGACCGGAGAGAGCGGCACCGGCAAGGAGCTGATCGCCCGGGCGATCCACTTTTCCTCGGTGCGGAGGGACCACAAGTTCGTCTCGGTCAACTGCGGCGCCCTGCCGGAGACGCTGCTCGAGTCCGAGCTCTTCGGCCACGAGCGCGGGGCCTTCACGGGCGCGGTCCGCGAGAAACGCGGGCTCTTCCAGGACGCCGACAACGGCACCCTGTTCCTCGACGAGATCTCCGAAACGACGCCCACCCTGCAAGTCAAGCTCCTGCGGGCGATCCAGGAGAAGCTCATCCGTAAAGTCGGCGCCAACGACGAGGTCTCGGTGGATGTGCGCATCATCGCGGCGGCCAACCGGGACCTAAACGACCTCGTCGCCGATGGGAAGTTCCGCGAGGACCTCTTTTACCGGATCAACGTCATTCCGATCGCGCTGCCGCCGCTGCGCTCTCGCCCCGAGGACATCGCGCCGCTGACAACGCACTTCATCGCCAAGATCTGCAAGGAGCAGAAGATCCCGGAGAAGAGGATCTCCATCGAGGCGATGCGACTGCTCGAGGCGCACCCCTGGCCCGGCAACGTCCGCGAGCTCGAAAACACGATCGAACGCACGCTCGCCCTCGAGGCCGGTCCGGTGATCAACGCCTCGAGCCTCCCCGAGGCGGTCGTGCTCGGTGTGCGCACGCGGGTGCCGGATTTCGAAAGCCTCCCGGAGGAGGGGATCAACCTCGAGGCGTACCTCGAGACCGTCGGGAAGCGCCTCATGCGCGAGGCCCTCGACCGCTGCGGCGGCGTCCAGACCAAGGCGGCGGAGCTGCTCCACATGTCTTTCCGCTCGTTCCGCTACTACGCCAAGAAGTACAGCCTCGTGCACCGCGAAGAGATGTACGAGGGGGAGGAAGAGGAACCCACCGAGGCCAAGGGCTCGTCGGCGTGACCCGGCGCCTCCTCGCCGCCGCCGGGGCGGCGGTCCTGGCGTCCGCCTGCGGCGCGGCGCCCAAGGGGGCTTTGAGCCCCACGAAAGTCCCGGAGCCGCTCGGGCCCCGCGTCCAGATGCCCTCCGGCGCGGTCTACTCGGTCGAGCTCGCGCTCACGCCCGAGGACCAGGCGAACGGGCTCATGTTTCGCGAGAGCCTTCCCGAGAGGACCGGCATGCTGTTCGTCTTTCCCGAGCCCTCCCCCCATCACTTCTGGATGAAGAACACCATGATCCCGCTCGACATGATCTGGCTGGACGAGACCGGCAAGGTGCTCTACATCTCCGCCAACACGCCCCCCTGCAAGGCCGATCCCTGCCCGAACTACGGCCCCGACGGTCCGGCGCGGCGGGTCCTCGAGATCGCGGGCGGGATGGCCGTGAAGGAAGGGGTCGCGGTCGGGGCGACTCTGGGATTGAAGGAGATTCCGAACTAAGCCCGAACCGGAGCGTCCGTTTCACGGCTCGAACAGAAACAGCCCATCCCCCATCGTCCCGACATAGACCCTCCCGCCCAGGGCCTGCGCGGCGGCGGCGAGGGTCAGGGCGGCTCTCGGGCTCGTGAACGCGCGGCGGGAGCGCCCCTCCTGCCAGAGTAGCGTCCCGTCCACGTCCCAGAGGTTCGACCAGCCGCCGGCGGGCTTTTGCGGGGCCGCGTTCTGCAGGAAGATCCCGCCGCTCAACGTCGCCTTCTTTTTCAGCGACCAGTTCTGGCCGTCCCAGTACGCAAGCGCTCCGGCCGAGCGGATCTCGAGCAGCGGGTCGCCCCTGGCGTCGGCCAGAAGCTCGGAGGAGCTCGCGGGCCGCAGGCCCCCGGACACCGGCGAGAAGCGCGCGCCGTCGGCCGTCCGAAAGACGCCGTCCGTCGTGACGAGCACGGGTTCGGAAAAGGGCGCGCCGTAGAGCGCGATCGGCGAGCCCGGTGCCGGTCCCACAGGCGCGGCCCATCTTTCCCCCCCGTCGCGTGAAACGCGCACGCCCGAGGAGCTCGCGACGAGCAGAACGGTCTTCCCGTCGCGGCCGCGGAACGCGGCGAGCGAGGCGGATACAGGCAGCGGATCGCGCGAGACCTTGCGGACCTGGCGTCCGGCCGCTTCCCAGAGGCCGCTCTCGTCGCCCGCGAAGGAGCGGAAGAAGAAGACGCGGCCGGGGTCGTTCGGATCCGCCACCAGCTCGGTGACACGGCTTTCGGTCAAGCCCTGCGATCCGGCCGAGAGCGTCAGGCCGCCGTCGTCGGACGTGAAGACCCCTTCTCCCTCGGTGCCCACGTACAGCCGGCCGGAGCGGCGATCGACCTCGAGCGCCGTGACGACCAGCGACTCGCGGGAGATCCGCGTCCACGTCGCTCCGCCGTTGTCCGAGCGGTGCAGGCCCCCGACGGTCGCGGCGTAGACGACGCCCGGGCGCAGCGGATCCCGGCGGATGCTGTGCGAGCGACGGTTGGTGAATCCGGTCTTGAAGCGCGTCCAGCGGTCGCCGCCGTCGCGCGACCGATAGACCCAGCCGCAGGTGGAGACCCAGACGTCCCGCGAGTCGGCCGCGTCGAAGTCCCATGCATAGACGGTCGCGTCGAGCACCATGCCCTCGGCGATCCGCCTCCAGGATTCGCCGCCGTCCCGGGTGCGGAACGCCTGACGCCAGGTCCCGGCGTAGAGGACCCGGCGGTCGGCGGGATCGAACACGAGCGACTCCACCTGGTGGAGGCCGGAGACTCCCTGCCCCGTCCGCGTCCAGGTGCGGCCGCCGTCGGCGGAGAGACGCACGCCGTCGTCGCCTCCGACCGCGAGCATGCGCGGCTCTCCCGGTGCGATCGCGAGCGCGCGCGTCGTGACGGTCTTCGCGGACTTCAGCAGCGGGGTCCACGTCGCGCCCGCGTCGTCGCTCCGGACGACGAGCCCCCCCGTCAGCTCCCCGGCGAGCGACGCCCACAGCCGGCGCGGCACGGCCGGATCGGCGACGAGCGAGGTGACGTAGTAGCCGGGGAATGCCGGCCCCGAGCGCAGCGGCTCCCAGCTCGCCCCTCCGTCGCGCGAGCCGTAGAAGTTCCCGCGCGAGGTCCCGCAGTAGACGGCGCCCGGAGTGAACGGATCCACCGCGAAGGCGCGGACCTCCGCGCCCCAGACCGGGAGCCGCCACCATGCCGCCGCGTGCAGAGTCGGAGCGCACGACAGCATCGCCGCCGCGGCGAGCAGGGAGAGGCCCCTGCCCCGAATACGTCTCTTGTCGGCCCGCACGAGGCTATTGTACGGGCTCCCGCCGGGAAACCGAGCGGCCGTCCTCGATCGGCTACACTTCGCGCATGTCCAAGATTCGGGTCGCCGTTTTTCCCGCCGCCGGCCTGGGAACCCGGTTCCTGCCGGCCACCAAGGCCCAGCCCAAGGAGATGCTGCCGCTGGTCGACCGTCCGCTCATCCAGTACGTCGTCGAGGAGGCGCGGGACGCCGGGATCGCGCGGATCGTGATCGTCACGGGCCGCGGCAAGAACGCGATCGAAGACCACTTCGACACCTCCTTCGAGCTCGAGAAGATGCTCGAAGAGAAAGGCAAGAGCGGGTTGCTCGACGAGATCCGCGAGGTCTCGGAGCTGATACCGGTCGCCTACGTGCGGCAGAAACAGGCCCTCGGCCTCGGTCACGCCGTCCTCCAGGCGCGCGACCTCGTGGGCCGCGAGCCCTTCGCGGTCATGCTCGGCGACGACATCGTGGACGCCGACGAGCCCTGCATCGGCCAGATGATGCGGCTCTACGAACGCCGCGGCAACCCCGTCATCGCGCTCCAGGAAGTTCCGCGGGAGGAGACCCGGCAGTACGGCATCGTCGCGGGAGAGAAGATCGAGGAACGGGTCGTCGCCATCCGCGACCTGGTCGAAAAGCCTTCGCCCGAAAAGGCCCCGTCCAACCTCGCGATCATCGGCCGGTACCTGCTGCCGCCCGAGATCTTCGACATCCTGGAGGAAACGCCTCCGGAAGTCGGCGGCGAGATCCAGCTCACCAGCGCGCTGAAGATCCTCCTCTCCCGCCGCCCGATCGACGGCTACCTCTTCGAAGGGAAGCGCTACGACGCGGGCGACAAGCTCGGTTTCCTGAAGGCGACCGTGGAGTTCGCGTTGAAGCGCAAGGACCTGGGCGGGCCGTTCAAGACTTACCTGAAGGGGCTCAAGCTCGACTAGCCCGCGCGGGGCCGAAGAGCATGTACGTCCCGACGTCGCGGCGCGCGTAGCCAGGTTCGATCTCCCGCGGGAAGCGCCGCACGAGCGGCTGCGGGCTCATCCACTCGACGTAGGTCTCGACCGGCCGCCCGACGGTCAGCCCCCGCTCGGGCCGCTGCCGATCCCCGTCGCAAAGCGCAGGGTCCGTCTCTTCCACGAGAAGGATCCCTCCGCTGCCTGCAACCCGCTGGATCTCGGCGATCACGTCGCGCGCCTCGGAGTCGCCGAGGTGCTGCAGGACCGTGAAGGTCATCGCAAAACCGAACGCGCCATCCCCGGCGGGCAGCCGAGAAAGCGACTCGACGGAGGCGAAACGGAGGCCTGGCTGCAGCCGGGTCGCCTCCGCGACGAGGTGGCTCTCGCGCTCGAAGCCAGTCACCTCGCGGGCGAACTCGGCCAGGACGGGCGTCAGGCGGCCGTACCCGCAACCGACGTCGCACGCCGTGGCGATGGGCCGGAGAGTCGAAGCGTCCCGAAGGCACCTGCGGACGTCGCGCTGTTCCAGATAGGCGCGCAGGAGAGCGTCGGGCCCCGACGTGTCGGAGGTGTCGTGCGGGGTCCAGACGTGGCGAGACATCCCGGGCTTCAGTCCGAGGGCTTCGTTTCCTTCTTCTTTTCGGACTTCTCGGACTTTGCCGGCTTCTCCAACTTCTCCGACTTCGCCGACTTCTCCGACCCTTCCGCCTTCTCGGACTTCTCGGACTTCTCCGACTTCTCCAACTTCTCCGACTTCTCCAACTTCTCCAACTTCTCCGACTTTTCACCGGAGTCGGACTTGCCTCCGCCGCTCGCCTTGCTGTCGCCGGCGCCGGAGCCCCGCGCGTAGTCCGTATGGTAGAAACCGCTGCCCTTGAACTGGATTGCGGGTGCCGAGAACGCCTTCTTCAGCTTACCGCCGCAGTGCGGGCAAACCTTCAGGCGCAACGCGTTCATGGCCTGGATCACCTCGGTCTTCTTCTTGCACGAGTCGCACACGTACTCGTAGATCGGCATGCGGCGGATCCTAGCAGCTGCGGACCGTAGAATGACCCCGTGATCACGGTCGAGGAGGCTCTCGCGATTCTTCGCCGGACGTGCGCGGCCGGTCCGGAGGAAGCGGTTCCCCTGCGGGAGGGCCTGCACCGCGTGCTCGCCCGCGCGGTGCGTTCGGACGTGGACTGGCCTCCCTTCGACGCATCGGCGATGGATGGTTACGCGATTCGTCTTGACGACCTTGCGCAACGCCGAACGCTCCGGGAACGGCCCGGTCTCGTGGCCGCCGGCGACCGGCCGGGGCCGGCCCTTTCCTCGGGCGAGGCGGTCCGCGTCATGACGGGCGCGCCGATCCCTCGAGGCAGCGAGGCCATCGTGCCGGTCGAGGAGGTCCGGCGTGAGAACGGAGAGATCTTCACGCAGTCCCGCCCGCGCCCCGGCGAGCATATCCGCAGACGCGGCGAAAGTGTCGCCGCGGGCACGGTCCTGCTCGAACCGGGACGGCGCCTCTCCCCCGCCGGTATTGCGCTCGCGGCGCTCGCGGGCGCCGAGCCGCTCCCGGTGTATCGGCGCCCCCGCGTCACGATCGCAGTCACCGGAAACGAGCTCGTGTCGACGACCGAGCGGCCCGGACCCGGCCAGCTCCGGGATTCCAACGGGCCGATGTTGCTCGCCCTGTGTGCGGCGTCGGGATGGCCCGCCGCCGCCCGCGCGGCGGTCGCCGACGAGGACGGCGCCGTTCGGCGCCTCTTTTCCGAAGCCGGCCGCGACGAGGACGTGCTCATCACCAGCGGCGGCGTGTCGGCGGGCGATCTCGATCTCCTGCCCGCGGAGGCGGAGCGCGCCGGCTTCAAGATCCTCGTCCACGGTGTGGCCGTGCGGCCCGGAAAGCCGGTGGCGTTCGGGCGCCGGGACGCCACGCTCTGGTTCGGACTGCCCGGAAACCCGGTCTCGACCTCCCTGTGCTTCCACCTGTTCGTCCGCTACGCCCTGGACTGCCTGGAGGGCGCCGCCTCTCCCGGCCCGCCCGTCCGACAGGCCCGCCTCGAGCGAGACGTCGCCGTGCGGGGACGCCGCGAGACCTACCGCGACGCGCTCCTGGAAGAGTCGGGCGGACAGATCCGGGTAACACCCCTCGACACGCGCGGCAGCCACGATCTCGCCGCCCACGGTCGCTCGAACGCCCTCATCCGGATCCCGGCCGATGCCGAGCGTCTGCCCGCCGGCAGCGTCGTCGACTGCCTGGTGCTTCCGATATGAAGCGGCCGGCGTCCAAAGGATCGGTCGAGCACGAGGTTCGCCACGGCCGGATCGACTCCACCGACGGCGTCTCGATCGCCTATACCCTCTGGCGCAAGCCCAACCCGGAGCTTCTCGTGCTCGCCCCGGGCTTCTGGCGGGTGCGTCTCTCGCGCGAGAATCTCTTCCTCGCCAACCATTTCCTGAGGCGCGGCTACGACGTCGTCGTGCTCGACTTCCGCGGTCACGGAGACAGCGGCGGCGGGTATGCCTTCGGCGCCTCCGAGCACCGCGACCTCTACGCCGTCCTGGAAGAGCTCGTTGGGCCGGGCCGGATGTACGAGCGTTTCGCCGTCCTCGGCCTGTCCCTGGGAGGCTCGATCGCGGCGCAGGCGCTCGCCCTGCGGCCGGACCTGCCGTGCCGCGGACTGGCGATGATCTCCTCGCCCGCCGACCTGAGGTCCCTTCGCCCCAAGCCCTGGAAAGCCGGCGCGATCCGGCAGGTGCGGCTGCGCCACGCGCTGCGGGTGCCGCGGCTGGCCGGGCGCAAGCTCACCTCCCGCAAACCCCGCACCACCGACGCCGTCGCGTCCCTGACCATTCCCAAGCTCATCGTCACTTCCAAGGGCGACTGGCTCGTGGACCCCTCCCACGGTCGCGCGCTCGCGCAGGCCGCGGCCGAACCGGTCGAGTACGTTCACCTGGAGCTGCCCGGGTCCCTCCATGCCGACGGTCTCGTCAAGTTCGTGCCCGTGCAGCTGCTCCGCGTGCTCGACCGCTGGTTCCAGCAACACGCGCCGCCGTAGCCCTTAGGTCTTTCTTGGACAACCCCGCCGCATCGAGGCCGGGCCCATAGAATGCGCGGCGTGGCGGAACGTCGCGTCGCGATCACCGGCATCGGGTGCCTCTCCCCCAACGGGAACGGGCGCGAGGCGTTCGCCCGCGCGCTCGCCGAGGGTCGCAGCGGCATCGGCCGCATCTCGCTCTTCGATCCGGAAGGGCTGTCGGCCACGATTGCCGGCGAGGTGAAGAACTTCGACCCCGCCCTCCACGTCGGTGCCAAGGACCTGCGCCACGTCTCGCGCGCGGTTCCGATGGCGATCGCCGCCTCGTCCGAGGCTCTGGCGGACGCGGGGATCGACCCGGAAACGCTGTCTCTCGACGAGCGCCGCGCGCTCGGCGTCGTGCTCGGCACGGGCGGCGGCGCGATCGAGTTCACCGAGCGGATGTACCACCTGTACTACACCAACCAGGTGAAGAAGGCGTCGATCTATTCGATTCCTTCGGGAACGATCGGAACGCTCTCCTCCGAGATCTCCATGCGCTTCGGCCTGCGGGGGGCCTCCCACGTCGTCTCGACCGGGTGCGCCTCTTCGACCGACGCGCTCGGCTACGCCTTCCGCGCGATCAAGCACGGCTCCGCGGACCTCTTTCTGACCGGCGGCGTGGACGCCACGGTGGTGCGCGGCATCATGGAGGGCTTCGCCATGATGCGCATCTTGTCGACGGCCTGGGAGCGGGATCCGCCGCGCGCCTCGCGCCCCTTCTCGGCCGACCGCGACGGGTTCGTGCTCGGCGAGGGGGCATGGATGTTCGTCCTGGAGCACCTCGCGCGCGCGCGCTCCCGGGGCGCACGGGTCTACGCCGAGATCCGCGGCTATGCGGCCACCTGCGACGCGCACCACCGGGTGCGGCTCGACGAGACCGGCGAGGAGTCGGCGCGGGCGATGTCGCTCGCGCTGGCCGAGGCGAGTCTTCGACCGGAGGCGGTCGACTACGTGGCGTATCACGGAACCTCGACGGAATTGAACGACCGCGTCGAGACACGCGCCATGAGGAGGGCCTTCGGTCCCTCCGCCGCGAGGATCCCGGGCTCCTCGATCAAGTCCATGATCGGGCACCCGCAGGGCGCCTGCGGCGCGGCCGGCCTGGCCGCGACTGTCCTCGGCATGCGCGACGGCTTTCTTCCGCCGACGATCAACCTGGACGCGGCAGATCCCGAGTGCGACCTCGACTACGTGCCCAACGTCGCCCGCCGCGCCGACTTTACGACCGCGCTCTGCAACTGCATCGGCTTCGGCTCCAAAAACAGCGCGCTGGTCGTGAGCCGCGACCGGACGGCATGAGCTTTCTCGTTCCGCCGCGCCGGCCGTCCCACGAGCACCTCGACGATCCCGATCTGCCGGCCGACGAGATGCGCCGCTCGCTCGAGGACCTGCGTCTGGTCAACCGACGCTGGGGCGGCTCGCGGGTGCTCGAGCGGCACCTGGCCCCGCGCGTTCGAGCGCTCGGGCCCGGCCGCGTCCGGATTCTCGACGTCGGCGCGGGCTCGGGCGAGATGGCCGTCCGGCTGGAGCGGTCGCTGCGGTCCGCCGGCTGCGACGCGGCGGTCGTCGCGCTCGATCTCCAGTGGCGGCATCTGGCCGCCGGTCACGCGATGGCGCGCCACGAGTCAGCTCGCGCCGCCGCGGCCGACGCGTTTCGCCTGCCGATCGGCGACGGCGCCGTGGATTTCGTGATTTCGACTCTTTTCTTCCACCACTTCTCGCCCCAGGAGAACGGGATTCTGCTGCGCGAGTTCTCGCGCGTCGCGCGGCGCGGCTTCGCCGTCTTCGACCTGCGCCGGCACCGGCTGCCGGAGCTCTTGGTCGCGCTGGCGGGGAGCGCTTTCTTCAAGGCGCGCATCTCCGTCGAGGACGGGATCGCCTCCGTGCGCCAGGCCTACACGCCGGACGAGGCGCTCCGCGTCGCGCGCAAGGTCGCGCCCGGGAGCCGGGCGCGGCGCGTCTTCCCCTTCCGGATGCTCCTGACGGCCGGCCCGTGAGCGGCTCCGAAGCCTTCGACGCGGTGGTCATCGGAGGAGGCCCGGCCGGCGCGGCGGCCGCAGGGGTTCTGGCAGCCCTCGGGCGCCGCGTCTCGGTCCTCGAGAAGGACCACTTTCCGCGCCCCAAGGTCTGCGGCGAGTACCTTTCGGCAGGCGCCCGGGACAGCCTGGAGCGCCTCGGCGTCCTGGCGCGCATCGAAGCCGACGCGGAACGTATCGTGCGCGGCTCCGTGCATCTGCCGTCGGGGCGCAGCGTCGCGTTCGGGCTTCCGGCGCCCGGCCTCGGGATCTCCCGCTTCGCGCTGGACGACCGGCTGGCCCGGCGGGCCGCAGAGCTCGGCGCCAAAGTACGGTTCGGGACCCGAGCGGTGTCCGTGAATTCCGTCCCGGGCGCAGGGTTCCGGATCCGGTGCGTCGTGGGATCGGGCGAAATCGAGATCGCGGCGCGGGGAGCCATCGGCGCGTGGGGACGCTGGGACGCGCTCGATCGGGCGCTCGGCCGCGGCTTCGCCCTCCACCCAAGGAGGTATTTCGGTTTCAGCCGCGACCTCGCCGGGGACACCGCGGCGCTCGCCGGACAAGTGCGTCTCTACGTGTTTGCCGGCGGCTATTGCGGCCTTTCGCGCGTCGAGGGAGGGGCCGCGAATCTGGCCGGCGTGATCTCCGAGAAGGCCCGCGGGCGGCTTCAACCCGGATGGGGGGCCGTCGTCGCACACGCCCGGCGATCCAACGCCGTTCTCGACCGCGACCTCGCGCCCCTGGCCGAAGGTCCCGTGGGCTACATGGGAACCGGGCCCGTCTTCTTCACCGCGAAGCCGCCGGTCGAGGACGGAATGCTCATCGCCGGCGACGCGGCGGGCGTGATCGACCCGTTCTCCGGAGAGGGACAGGCGGCCGCGCTCGCTTCGGGCATCCTCGCCGCCGAGGTCCTCGAGCGCGGGCTCGCCGGAAAGATCGCGATGGACTCCGTCCCCCGCGTTTATGCGGCGGCCTGGAGGCAGAAGTTCGGTCGCCGCTTCACGTGGAGCGCCGCGTTCCGGGGGCTCATGCTCCGCCCGCGGCTCGGGGCGGCCGTCGCCCCGCTCTTCGGGGAACGCCTGGTGGAGCTCGCAATCTCGCGGCTCTCCTCGCGCGCGAACCGAGAGCATTCCTCGTAAGCGGCCCTACACTGTCACATCGCTCTCGCGCCCTCGGGCGTGAACACCTTGTCGGCGATCTTCGCCGGCTGGATGTCGAGGTACTCGAGGCGCGTGACGGTCGACGCGTTGGGGCCGAGGAGATCCCGGATCTCCACCTCGGCGACGGCCATCTTGCCCTGCACCTTGCGGAACTTCGTGAAGCGCACCTCGCGCGCCTCCTTGCCCGAAGGCAGGAAGAAGAGGAGCTTTCGCGGCAACCTCTCCCCTTCGGCGTCGATCCAGAGCCGCACGCGCGGATAGGGGGCCTTCGGGGACACGGCGGCCAGGTCGAGCACCGCGCAGGCGCGGCCGTCCACGGTTTCCGTCCCCGGCCGGAGGACTGCCGTGAAGTCCTCCGCAAAGCGCATCCGCGCGACGTCCCCGAACGACGCGCCTCCCATCAGCCGCTGGTTCGCCGTGATCGGAACGGGGTGCTCGGCCCCGGGCACGATCAGCCACATCTTGTCGCCGACGGTCAGGGCTTTGCGGCCGTCGTTCTTTCCGCCCCGGAACACGATGAGGGCGCGATCGCGGCCCTTGACGTAGATGTCGAAGTCCGCCGATCCCGTCGCTTTCCCGTTCTCGACCTGGCTCGCCCGCGCGGCGATCTTGGCCTCGCTGAAGGCGTTGCGGGCGTCGTCGACCTCAAGGAGCCACCCCTGGACATCCGCAGGCGCCGGCGTCGGGTTCTCCGCGACGGCCAGCGCCGCCGCGAGAAGCAGACCGGCGGCCGACGACTCACGGCGAGCTCTTTCAGACATGGGTCAGCGCGTCCACGATCGCGATCCTCGAGGCCCGCCGCGCCGGAATAAACGAGGCGATGCCCATCGTCAGGATCATCGCCGCCAGTCCGGCCGCGTAGGCCAGCGGATAAAGCTTCACGTTGATCGGCATCCCATGGGTGGCTCCCGGGGGCGGCGGCAGCATGAGGCCCGAGGCATTCAGCCCGGCCCGGATCACCAGCGCGAGCAGCATGCCGGCCACGCACCCCGCGATCGCGATCACGATCCCTTCGGCCAGGAACATGCGCAGGACGCCGGACGGCCGCGTGCCGAGCGCGCGCAGCGTCCCGATCTCGCGCGTCCGCTCGGTCACCGCCATCGTCATCACGATCGCGGCCGACAGGATCACGATCACGACGAGCACCGTGCCCACGAAGCCGAAGATCCCGATGTAGAGCAGCCGGACCTGGCCGTAGAAGACCGCCAGCTCCTGCCAGCGCTGCACGGCAATCGGGAACCCCGCCGCGGTGAGCGCGGCGGCCAGTCGCTCGGCGGCCTTCTCTTCGTTCGCACCCGGTTTCAAGAACACGACGAGCTTCGAAACTGTTTCCGAGCTCTGAAGCAGGCGCGAGACGAGGCCGATCCCCCCGGCCAAATACCGGTCGTTCAGTTCCTTGATCCTGACGTCGACGAGGCCCTCGACGATCCCATCGACCGCGTTCAGGGACCCGTCCGGCGTCGTCGCCAGAAGCGTCACGCGGTCTCCGGGCTTCACCCCGAGGGCCGCGGCGAGACCGGTGCCGAGCACGATGCCGTCGCCGCCGTCGCCCGACAGGTACCTGCCCGACACGACGAGTTCGGGAGCGAGGGTCGCCGCGGCCTCCGGGTCCGGATCGACTCCCACGCCGAGGAAGGGAACGGACTTTGCCCCGTTGGTTGCCAGACCGACGAAGTCGATCCGCGGAAGAACGGCGGCGACGTCCGGGTCCTTCGCGACGAGGGCACGCGCGCGCGCCGCCTCCGGAATCCCGTACTCGAGTGTGGAATCCTCGGCCTTTCCCACCGCGCGTCGGTCGAGGATCTGCAGGTGGCCGACGCTGCGGATCGTGCCCTCCTTCAGCGCCTCGAAGGACTGCGCGATGAAGCCTCCCGCCAGCGCGAACGAGGCAAAACCGAAAGTCACGACCGCGATCATCAGGAAGCTGCGGCGCTTTTGCCGCACGAGGTTGCGCCAGGCCAGGGCGAACGCGCTCATACCCGCTCGTCCGACGCGATCGCGCCGTCGTGGAGCTTCACGACGCGCCGGGCCCGCTCGACCACGATCGGGTCGTGCGTGGCGAAGAGGAAGGCGACTTTCGCCGACGCGTTGATCTCGCGCATGAGGTCGAGGATCTCTTCGGCCGTGTGGCTGTCGAGATTGGCCGTCGGCTCGTCGGCGAACACGACCGCCGGCCGGTTCGCCAGGGCCCGGGCGATCGCGACGCGCTGCCTCTGGCCGCCCGAGAGCAGGTCGGGCCGCACGGCCGCCTTTTCCGGAAGCCCGACCGACGCGAGGAGCTCGCGCGCCCGGACGCGCCGCTGCCGGGCCTCGACGCCGGCGAGCGCCAGCGGGTAGGCGACGTTCTCCTCCGCCGTCAGAACGGGGATCAGGTTGAAGGTCTGAAACACGAAGCCGAAGCGGTCCCGGCGCAGGTCCGATCGCTCGTTCTCGGTCAGACTCTCCCCGTCTCGCCCTTCGAGGCGGACGGTTCCCTCGTCCGGCCGATCGAGGAGGCCGAGCAGATTGAGAAGCGTGGTCTTGCCCGAGCCGCTCGGGCCCTGCAGCGCGACGAACTCCCCGGCGCCGATCGAGAAGGTCACGTCCCGGACCGCGGGCACCCGCGCGGCGCCGAGCGCGTAGGATCGAGACACGTTCACCGCTTCGATCAGAGGCGCTCCGGAGTGAGTGCTCACGCGAGTCGAGAGTTTAGCCCGACACGACTTCGCCGCGCGGGCGCGATCCTGGTAATCTCCCCCGCAAAAAGGGTCATCAACGTAACGAAGGTTCTGGATATATCCGACCAAATCCGGGAGGGCTCCCATGAGCGCGCGATCCGTTTTTCCCGCCTTGCTCCTGACTCTCTCAGCCGGGCTGGCCTTTCCGAGCGTTCCTCCCGCCGACGAACCGGAACTGGAGAAGGCCCGCTCTCTGCTCCGCGCCGGAGAGCACAAGGACGCCGCGAAGGCTTTCAGGAAGGCGAACGAGGCCGCGGGAGGAAAATGCTTCCGGTGCCAGCTCGGCCTGGCCGCGGCGTACAACGGGATGGCCAAGTTCAACGACGCCGCGAACGCGGCACGCGAGGCTGCGGCGCTTGCTGAGGCGGCGGAGGAGCAGGCGCTCGCGAATCAGTTGCTGGGTGAGATACTCCTCGGCGCAGCCGGCGAGAAACCGAAGAAGCTCGCGGAAGCCGAACAGGCTTTCCGCGAAGCGCTCGCCCTCTCGGGAGAGAAGTCACCCCGGGCGCGCTACCGCCTCGGCGAGACGCTCCTGAAGATGGGGCGCGACAGCGAGGGGACGGCGGAACTGGAGAGGTTCCTCCGCGAGACGCCGGAGGAGGACTTCGCGCGGCAGGCGAGAGCGTATCTCGCGAACCCGCGCAGCGCCCGGGAGAAGTTCGCGCCGGAGTTTAACTTCGCGGGGCTCGACGGAAGCCCCGTCCGCCTCCAGGACCTGCGGGGGAAAGTCGTGCTCCTCGACTTCTGGGCGATCTGGTGCGCGCCCTGCGTGCAGGCCCTGCCCGATTTGAAGCACCTGGCCAGGAAGAAGAGCGGAGAGCCGTTCGTGTTGGTCAGCGTCAGCGTGGATCAGGACCGTGCCACCCTCGAAAAGTTTGTCCAGAAGAACAAGATGTCCTGGAAGCAATGTTGGGACGAAACGGGGAAGATGAGCCGGAGCCTCTTCGGCGTCACGTCGTTTCCGAGCTACCTTCTGCTCGATCCCGAGGGCGCCGTCCTGTACAGCTCCGTCGGGTCGTCGTTTCGCGACACGGCGCGCCTCTTTTCCGAGGTGGACAAGGCCGTCCGAAAAGCAAAGGAACAGGACCTCGCCGCTCGACCGCCCGGCTCCTAGCGCGTCCGAGAGTCTTTCCGAGAACCCCCTCGCAAATGCCACCCTGACGCGGGCGGAACTCGGCCGATGGTCCGGGAAAACGTCAATGTTTTCCGCGGTCCCGCGGTGGGGAGCGGTAGGTATTGGCGGAAGCGTGTGGGAGTCGAACCCACCCGTCCCGGCGTGAGCCGCGACGCCTACGGATTTGAAGTCCGCGGGGGTCACCGGACCCCGTGCGCCTCCGGGCGGGATTATGTCTGAAAGAACTCGACCTCCGCGCTTGGGGAGTATCCTCGGTCACTGGAAAGAAGCGTGACCCGATCGCGACGCCAACTCGGACCGCTCCTCATCCTGCTCTCGTTCGAGGCGGCAACGGCTTTCGCCCAGTGCCTGGCGGGCAGATGGGTGAGCCTCGCCTCGATGAACGAACCAAGACAGGAGCTCGCCGCAGCTGAACTTGGCGGAATGATCTACGCCGTCGGAGGGCTCGTGGGTCGCGCAACCGCGAACGAGATCTACGATCCCGTGAACGATCGTTGGAGCTTCGGAGCGGATTTTCCGACCCCCACGGACCACGCCTGGGCCGTTGCCTTCGAGGGTCTGCTCTACGTCGGGGGTGGAAGCAGCAATCGAGCCTTCTCCTACGACCCGGCGACCGATGCCTGGAACGAGGTCGCCTCCTCTGCTTACGTGCATGGAGGAACACCTGCGGCGGCCGTCCTGGACGGCCGGATCGTCGTGGCCGGGGGAACCGGAGGCGGGATGGTCGGCAACGAGGTGGAGGCCTACGATCCCTTGACCGACCACTGGTCGTCACTCGCGCCGATGGGCTGCGCCAGAAACCACACCGCCGGAGGAGTGATGGGAGGCAAGTTGTACGTGGCGGGAGGCCGTCCAGGCAACCAGTCCTGCCTCGAAGTCTACGATCCCGCCGCGGACATCTGGACCAGAAAGGCTCCGCTGCCGACCGGTCGCTCCGGGGTCGCGGGCGCTATGGTCGCTGACTGCTTCTACGTTTTTGGCGGCGAGGGCAGCCCGACCGATCCGAATGGAATCTTTCACGAGGTCGAAGCCTACGATCCGGCACGCGACGATTGGACCCGGCTGCCACCCATGCAGACGGCGCGCCACGGCATCTATGCGGCGGTCCTGCGCAACGTGGTCTATCTTCCCGGAGGGGCGACTCGAGAGGGGTTCGACGCAACCGGAGTCAACGAGGCGTACGTGTTCGACCCGCCCTTGGCCCCGCGTCAGCCTGTGATTCTCTCGAGCCCGCGCGCGACGCCTCGGTCAGTTTCCAGGGAGTGAGCGAGATTCCCGTTCCGGGGACGCGGTCCTGAGGCTTACGATCCCCTCGTGACGCTCTCCCCCGGCTCGCGCCTCGGGCCCTACGAGATCCTCGCGCCTCTGGGCGCCGGCGGGATGGGAGAGGTGTACCGCGCGCACCACCCCAGGCTCGGGCGCGAGGTAG
>JBBDKM010000058.1:0-3114 GCA_040879385.1 Thermoanaerobaculia bacterium
GCCTCCCAGGCCGCGGCCGGGACCTCGAAGCCCGCGAGCTGCTCGACGACGGCGGCGACCCCTCGCGGACCCTCCAGCCGATGCTCGGGGTCGACGTGCTGCCAGCAGGCCAGAAAGCGGAGGAATTGCGCGGCCGTCACCGGCTCGATCTCGCGGCGCAGCCGGTCGAGGGTGTACCGCTGAATGCGGGCGAGAAGCCGCCGCGCGCACCAGGCCGTCCGGCCGCCGATCCGCGTGCGCAGCACCGCGCCCTCGGTTTCGAGCTCCCGCAGGTGTACCTCGTCGGCGCCCTCCGCGAAGACGGGGCCGAGCGCCTCGAGCCTCCCGCGCAGAACCGTCTTCGGAACACGCGGCGCTTCCGTTGCAAACCAGCGCTCCCCTTCCCGGACCACCCGTCCGCCGGCGAGGAGCGCTTCGAGCCACGGCTGCCACTGTCGTGCTTCGTCCGCGGTGACGTAGCCCATCCAGAGGAGCGCTTCGTGGACCTCCTCGGCGTCCGAGGGCTGGGGCCAGGCCTCTGCCTTCACGCGATCGATCGCGGCGGTGTCGAGTGCACCGACTCCGTCTGCGTCCTTTACGTCGAGCACGCGGCGCGAGAACACGGCCTGGGTCCGCCGCTCCTCGAGCGGCGCGTCGTCCAGGAACGTGTAGGGCTGGGAAGAAAGGATGCCGCGCGCGAACGCGGAGGGCTCGAGGGTGTCGACCGCGACCTTTTCGATGCTCCCGTCCTCGAGGCCGCGCAGGACCTCGAGGAAGCCATCCACGTCCATCGCCTCCGAAAGACAGTCCTCGATCGTCTGACGGACGATCGGATGGTCCATCGGGATCTCGATCGGGCCTCCCGGCAGGGTCTCCGGGCAGGCGAGCACCTGCGGGAAGGCGGCGGCGAGCAGGTCGTTCGCGCGCATGCGAAGAAGCGGCGCGGGCACCTTCTTTCCTCCCCGCCACCGCTCCAGAAGGAGCGAGCGCTGCGCGTTCCAGCGCCACCGGGTCTCGAACAGCGGTGTCGCGAGAACGGCCTGGATGAGCACGTCGCGGGCCGTCGCGGGATGGAGATAGTCGAAGACCTCCTCGAGCGGGAAGCTGTGCTGCGTCCCGAGGGAGAGCACGATGGCCTCCTCGTTGGCCGCCGCCTGCAGCTCGAACCCGAACCCGACGCAGAACCGCTTGCGCAGCGCCAGGCCCCAGGCGCGGTTGATCTTCGACCCGAACGGGGCATGGACGACGAGCTGCATCCCTCCGCTCTCGTCGAAGAAGCGCTCCAGGATCACGCGACGCTGGGTCGGCACGTGGCCGAGCGCACTCCTGCCGGCCTCGACGAAATCCGCGATCTGCACGGCCCCGCCCTCCGGCAAGCCGCCGGCGCAGCTCTCGCGCAGGACGTCCGCGGCGCTCCCCGGCACAGCCGCCGCGCACTCCTCGCGCACCGCGCCGATCTCCGCCGAAAGCTCGCGCGTGCGGCCCGGCCCCTCCCCCAGCCAGAACGGCAGCGTGGGCGGCTGGCCCTTCGCGTCCGCCACCCGCACGACTCCCGGCTCGACGCGGAGGATCCGCCAGGAGGCGTTGCCGAGCTGAAAGATGTCGCCGCCATTGGACTCGATGGCCCAGTCCTCGTTGACGGTGCCGACGACCGTGCCCTCGGGCTCGAGGCGCACCTGGTAGTCCGCGGTGTCCGGGATCGCGCCTCCGGAGAGAAGCGCCGCCAGCCGCGCGCGCCGCGTCGCCATGAGCCGCCCGTGCACGCCGTCGCGATGGAGAAGCGCGAGGCGGCCGCCGGCGTGGAGCGCCACGACGCCGTCGAAGTCCTCGCGCCGGAGCTCGCGGTACGGAGAGGCCCGCCGCATCAGCTCGAAGAGCGTCTGCTCGTTCCAGTCCTCCCCCACGCAGGCGGCGACGACCTGCTGCGCCAGGATGTCGAGCGGCCGCGCAGGCTCGGGCGTGCGGTCGAGAATCGCGCCGCGGACGCAGCGCAGAAGGGCCGCGCCTTCGACGAGATCGTCGAGGGTCAGCGGAAAGAGCCGGCCCTTCGGAACGCGCCGGACGGCGTGGCCCGAGCGGCCGACGCGCTGGAGAAGAGTCGCGATCGATCGCGTCGCGCCAACCTGAATCGCGAGATCCACGTCGCCGATGTCGATCCCGAGCTCGAGCGAGGCCGTCGCGACGAGCGCCCGAAGCCTTCCGGCCTTCAGCCGCTCCTCGGCGTCGAGCCGCCGCTCGCGCGAGAGGCTGCCGTGGTGGCTCGTCACGGCGTCTTCTCCCAGGAGCTTCGTGAGCTGCCCCGCGATCCGCTCGGCCATTTTCCGCGTGTTGACGAAGACGAGCGTCGTGCGGTGTTCCCGCACGAGCTCGGCGATCCGGAGGTAGATCTCCTCCCACTGCTCGTGCGAGCAGACGTTCGAAAGCGGCGAGGGCGGCACCTCGATCCGGACGTCGAGGGCGCGGAAGGTGCCGGCGTCCACGAGCGTGCACTCCCGGCCTTCCCCGACGAGGAACCGCCCGGTCCGCTCCAGGGGTTTCTGCGTGGCCGAGAGGCCGATGCGCTGGATCGGCCGGCCGGCCAGCGCCTCGAGCCGCTCGAGCGAGAGCGCCAGGTGGCTGCCGCGCTTGTCGCGGGCGAGCGCGTGGATCTCGTCCACGATCACCGTCCTGACCGTTCGGACGACGCCCCGCCCTCCCTCGCTCGTGAGGAGGAGGTAGAGGGATTCCGGAGTCGTCACGAGGATGTGCGGCGGCCGCCGCGCCATGGCGGTACGCGCGGACGGGGGCGTGTCGCCCGTTCGTACGAGGACCCGCACTTCCGGCAGCGTCGGATCGGCCGCGCGGATCTCGGAAAGAGGTTCCTGCAGATTCTTCTGGACGTCGTTCGAGAGCGCGCGGAGCGGAGAAACGTAGAGGATTCGCGTCTCGTCCGGAAGGTCCCCGCCGCTGAAGAGAGAGTCGATCGCCGAAAGAAAGGCGGCCAGGGTCTTCCCGGACCCCGTCGGCGCCGCGATCAGCGTGTGGCGGCCCTCGCGGATGGACGGCCAGCCATCGCGCTGTGGCTCCGTGGGCTCGCCGAAGCGAGCTTCGAACCAGTTTCGGACGGCGGGGTGGAAGGACGCCAGGGACACCGCG
>JBBDKM010000059.1:0-19160 GCA_040879385.1 Thermoanaerobaculia bacterium
TCCAGGGACTGCCAATGCTCCCCGTCCCGCTCCCACTCGCATTGGCCGCTACGTAAAACTCCGCGGCGGAGGCCGCCGCTGCCGTCAGGGAGAGCCAGGAGAGGAGGAGGAAGGAGACGCGGGAATACCGTTTGACCATGGGGAGGGCTCCGATTGGGGTTAGAGAAATGATTGAGAACGCAGGCTAACGGCCCGGCGCCCCCCGTGGCTACTGGCCGCGGAGTCCCCAATCCGTACAGGCAGGGGTCGGCGCGGGGCCTGTCCGTGAGGCCAGTCCTTCAGGCGGTCGGTCTCTTGCCCCGCCGCTTCAAATCCCGTAACCTCGTCTCAGTGTCAAAAAACCCCCGTCCCCCCCGACGGGCCTCGGTGTGCGTGCTCGCCTTCCATCCGCTCGTGCTCTCAGAGTTCGAGCGGTTCCTGGCCGAGCACCCGCTGGCGGTCGGCGGCCGCCGCCTGGATGCCGACCTGATTGCGGACCCCGCCAAGCTCCTGATCCCCAAGGCTTCCGTCTACGTCCTCGAGGCCCACGCGCATCGGCCCACGACGGAAGCTTTGGTCGTGGGGGTCCTCTCCCGGCAGCCCACCGCGCGCGTCATCGTCGTCGCCGAGAAATTCGATCAGGCCACGGCGTTCCCGCTGCTGCGGCTGGGCGCGAAGGGCCTGCTGAGCTTCGCGGAGGCGTCGTCTCAGTTGGCGCGGGCGGTCCTGGAAGTCACGGGCGGCGGCTTCTGGGTCCCGAGAAACCTGCTTTCCCGGTTCGTGGACGAGACCATCTCGTCCGTGCGGCGGCCCCGGGGACTGGTGGGGCCGGCACGCTTGAGCCGCAGGGAAAAGGAAGTGCTCGAGGCCCTCCTCCAGAATCTCTCGAACAAGGAGATCGCGAGCAAGCTCATCATGTCCGAACGGACGGCCAAGTTCCACGTGTCCAATCTGCTGGCGAAATACGGGGTTCGCCGGCGCGCGGACCTCATTCTCCTGACCTACACGCAGCTCGACCGTTCCGTCTGAGCCTCGCGAAGCCGGGCTGCTCCGGCCTCGCCCGCCTCGAAGAACCGCTCAACCGCGCGAGATCAACCGCTTCACGCGCGAGGCGAGCGAGCGGGCCCGCCGGAAGCGCTGGCGTCCCGGATCGCGAAGCGCCACCTCGAGGACCGTCACGCCGGAGCCGTGGATCGCCCGCGCGAGGCTCTCTTCGGCGTCCGCCGCGAGGCGCTCGTAGCGGGCACCGACCGACTCCGCGAAGCGGCGAAAGTCGGGGTTCTCGAGCGCGGTCCCGAAAGCGTGCCCATGCGCGCCGAGCTGCTGCTTGCGAATGAGCCCGTAGTGCCCGTCGTTGAAGACGATGACGGTCAGGGGGACGCGCTCGCGAAGCGCCGTCAGCAGCTCCAGGCCCGACATCGCGAATCCCCCGTCCCCCAGGAGCGCCACGACCGGCCGATCCGGGCGGGCGAGCCGGGCGCCGATCGCGGCCGGCAGGGCGAAACCCATGGCCTGCAGGTCCGTCGGCAGCAAGAGTCCGCGGGGCTCGAGGACCCGATAGTGGCGCCGGGCCAGCATCTGGTGAAGACCCGAATCCAGGACGAGGCAGGACTCGGCGGGCATCGCGCCTCGAAGCGCCGCGAAAAACGCCTCGACGGTCGGCGGACTCAGGCCGCGGACCTTCGGCTCCCACGAGCTGCGGTAGCGCTGAAACGCGCGTTCCCGCCACCGGCCGACCTCGATCTCGGTCCACGTGGACCGGGCGCTCTCGCTCCTGGCTCGTTGCCGGTCGAGGAGAGTCCGGATCAGCCAGGGGACGTCGGCGACGAGGGTCATCGAGGCGTCGTAGTTGGCCCCCAGGACCTCCGGAGAGGCGTCGACGTGAATCAGCCGGTCGGCGGGTAGGCGCAGGCGGAACCCGTGCGCGCCGTTGTGCGAGAACTTGCAGCCGAGCGCTACGATCAGATCCGCGCTCGCGACGAGCTCGTTCAAGACGTCGGAGCTCCCGCGATCGAAGGGGATCGCCCAGGGGTGATCCTCCGGGAGGACGCCGCGGCCCGAGGTCGTCGTGACGAGGGGGATCCTCAGGGCCTCGACGAGATCGCGCAATTCGCCGGCGGCCGCGAATGCCCCCTGTCCGACGTACAGCAGGGGTCGCTGAGCCTGCTCGAGCCGGTGCTGGATGTCGTCGGTTGGGGGCGTCGAGGGAGGCGGGGGTGGAATCTCCCGCGATCGCGGCTCCGACACCTCCGCGGCCAGAGTCGGCGGAACCTGAAGGACCACGGGGCCAGGCTCTCCCGCCTGACAGAGCGCGTAGGCCTCCGTGAGAACGGACTCGATCTCTTCGGCGGTCTCCACGACGAACACGCGCTTGACGAGGGCAGCCACGATCGCCTGCTGGTCGAGGGCTTGAAGCTGGAAGCGCCGGCCCGGCTTGCCGGCGGGTCGGCCCAGGATGTGGAGCAGAGGGGCCGAGTCGAGGAAGGCCTCGGCCAGACCGGTCAAGGCATAGGTGAATCCGGGACCCGGAATCGTGGCGAGAACGCCGGGACGGCCGGAGGCCCGCGCGTAGCCGTTCGCCATGAAGGAGGCGGCGAGCTCGTGCGTCGCCACGACCGTGCGCAGCCGCGACGTGCGGAGCGCGTCGAAGAGCTCCACGTTCTGCGAGCCCGGGAGGCCGAAGACCGTGTCCACTCCGATCTCCTCGAGGGCCCGGCAGAGCCGCTCCGCACCCGTCATGACGCGCCCCCTCTCGTTCGCGAGGGCCGCAGCCTCCGGGCGCCGGCGCGGGCCGCCGTACGGAGGAACCGGCCGAGCTCGCGGCCCGCGCGCTCGACGCGGAAACGCGCCGATTCGGGGGCCTCGAGCCAGAAGCCCATCTGGAGATCCCCGCCGAGCTGGGCCTTGAAATGCGTGACGGGGTTGAGGCCGGCGTCGGTGAGATCGTTGGCGGCGATTCCCTGTTCGGAGAGTTTCCGGAACACGTTCCAGCGGAGGTATGCGGTCGCGCCGAGCTTGCGGTGCTCGCCGTCGGCGGCGGCGCTGGCGGTGTGCGAGACCGGATGGGGGCCGAGAAGAACGAGCTGGGAGGAGACGGACGTTCCGTCGGGCAGCCGCGCGTGGTAGAGACGAGCGAGGCCCTGGGAACGCAGCCGCGTGAAGAACCGCCGGAACGCGGGCTCCGGCAGGTAGAGGCTGGCGCCTTTGCGCTCGTGGACCTGGGAATGCAGGCGAAAGAAGCTGTCGAAGTCGTCGTCTTCCGTGACCGCGAGGCCCTGCGCCGCGCAGCGGTCCACGAGCCGCCGGAGGTTCTGCTCCATGCGCGCCCAGAGAGCGTCGAGGTCCGTCAAGGGCACGACGTAACTGTACTGGGGACGCGCGACCCAGCCCTTCGCGAGGAGCACCCGGACGTCGGTCAGCGGGCTGCGGCAGCGCAGGGCGATCCGGCCGTAGCGGAGGCTGGAGAGGCCCTCGGCCAGACTTTCCAGGATCTCGTTGTGCCGCGCCGTGCGCTGGGACGGGTATCGCGTGCCGTAGGGACGGAGCACGATTCCGTTGTAGTACAGCAGAAGACGGGGCCAGACGTAGGCGCCCGCCCCGGAGCCTCGCTCGTAGAGGGCGATGCCGCCGAGGAGCTCGTCGCCCTTCTGCGCCGCCAGGATCCGAAACCTTCCGCCGGCGGCCTCGCACAGGGCGGCCAGGTATTCCGGCGTGTTATAGACGGAGCCCTCCGCCGAGCGGCCCACCAGGTCGTTCCATTCCGGAAAGTCGGGCTCCGAAAGGACTCGCGTCGCGAGGCCGGCCTTCACCATCGGAGCTTCCTGCGGAGCTTCGACTTGGTCCAGGAGGCGAGCTCGCGCAGCCCCGGCCGGGGGTCGTCCCAGCAGAAGGTGAGCTGCTGGGCGCCGATCCACGATCGAACCAGCGGCGCCAGGGGGAGGCGCTTCTGCCCCGGCTCTGCCCCCCGGCTCTCCAGATCCCGCCGGGGGTAGACGCATCGCCGGCCGACCGGGTAGTCCGCGACGACGTCCACGTCTTCTCCGAGCGCGTCGCGGTGCGCCATGTGGCAGACGTCGACACCGCAGGCCGCGGCGAAGCCGACGAACCACCAGGGCCGGGCGTTGACCTCGAGAATCTTGAAGAGACCGTCGCGCTCGTCGAGCTTGAACTCGCCGCTGAAAACGCCGCGATAGCCGATTCCTCCGAGCAAGCTGCGCATGGTCTCTTCGGCGCCGCGGACCTGGGCCAAAGGGATGCTCTCGGTGGACGTGCTGTTGCCGAACTCGGCGGGAAACATGCGGAGTCGGCGGCGGGCGAACATCCCACACACGCGCCCGCGCCGGTCGATGAACCCGTCGAGGAAGTAGTGGCGCGTGGCTGGCCCTGGGATGAACTCCTGGAGCATGAGCTCGAGGCCCTTTTCACGAGCCTTGGCGACGAGATCCATCGCCCGCTCCCGGCTCTGCGGGCGGACGGCCTTGACGCCGAACTCGCCGGCGAAGCGCCCGGAGTTGGCCGGCTTCAGGAAGAAGCTGCGGAAAGACTCCTCCGGAACAGCCGCCAGCGCATCGGCTTCACGCAAGAGGAGAGTCCGGGGGTGGGGCAGACGCATCTCCCGGAGCGTCTCGGCGAAGAGTCCCTTGTCCACGAGCCGGCTCAGGGTGTCCGGGGGAGCGACGCTGGAGGGAAACCGCTCGCGCAGGGCGGGCTCGAGGCGGCTGACCGCCATGACCCAGGCGTCCGAGCACGGGAGGAGAACCATGCGATCGACTTCGAGAGTCTCCAGCCGCGCGGCAAGATCCGCTTCGTTCGGCTCCTCGAGGCGGCCTCCCGGCAACGGGCGATACCAGCGGGAGCCGGTGACGAGGTCGTCCCCGGCGCCGGCCACGTAGAGCGGAAAACCCCTTCGTCCCAGGGCGCGCACGACCCCGAGAGCCGTGATGCCCTTTCCGAGGACGAGCACGGGCACAGGCGGACGCGTGGCGGGCGAAGCGGGCCGCGGCTCTGGCATGGGCTGTTTGCTCGAGGAGATGTTACAGGTAGTCGGAGGGCGGGCGGCGGAAGCCTTCGGGGCATGAGACCCTAAGGACACCCATGAGAGGATGGAGTCTTGCCGCAGCCCTGGTCCTGACCGCCTCGGCGACGGCCAGGGCCCTCGTCCTGCGCACCTTTCGCAAGCCCTACCTGCTGACCGTGCGAGCGGGAGCGCGATGAGTGCGTGGACCCGGATCTATGGCCGTCTGCCCGCTCCGGCCCGATCGGTCGCCGCGAGCCTGCGAGGCTATTGGCTGCGCTCCTGGCGGTACGGCCCGGAAACGGATCGCCTGGTCGACGAAGTCCTCGAGAGGGACCAATGGCGCGATGATCAATGGCAGATCTGGCGAGAGGAGCGTCTGGCCCGCATTCTGCACCGCGCCGCGACGCGAGTGCCGTACTACCGCGAGCAGTGGTCCGCCCGGAGGCGACGCGGCGATCGGGCGTCCTGGGAGCGGTTGGAAAACTGGCCCATCCTGAGCAAGGCGCCGCTGCGGGAAAATCCAGCCGCCTTCGTGGCCGATGACTGTGATGTGCGCAGGATGTTTCCGGTCGAGACGAGCGGAACCCTCGGAACACCCCTGCGGCTCTGGAGGTCTCGCCCGACGGAGCGGTCCTGGCATGCGATCTTCGAAGCCCGGCTTCGCCTGTGGAACGGGGTCAGTCGCCGAGACCGCTGGGCGAATATCGGAGGCCAGCGCGTCACACGGGGAGGGCAGCGCAAACCGCCTTTCTGGGTCTGGAACCGCGGGATGCGCCAGCTCTATCTCTCCTCCTACCACGCAAGCCCCGACGCCGTTCCGTCCTATATCGATGCGATCCGCCGCTACGGGGTGACGTACCTTGTGGGGTACCCCTCCGCGATGCACGCGATCGCGCGCGTGGCCGTCGAGCGGGGCATACCGGTGCCGAAGCTGCGCGTGGTGGTCAGCAACGCCGAGTCGCTCTTCGAGTTTCAACGAGAGACGATCGCGAGAGCGTTCGATTGTTCCGTACGCAACACCTACGGACAGGCCGAGATCGTGTGCGCCGCGAGCGAGTGCCCTTCCGGAACGATGCATCTCTGGCCGGACGTCGGCGTGACGGAATGCATCCGCGACGATCCCGACCAGAGGAACCCGCGAAGCCAGGTCGGGAGCCTCGTGTGCACGGGCCTGATCAACACGGACATGCCTCTCGTACGCTATGACACCGGAGATCGTGCCGCGCTCGGCGATTCCGCCGAGCCCTGTGCCTGCGGCCGACTCCTCCCGATCATCCGGTCTCTGGATGGGCGCGCCCAGGATCTCATCATCACGCCTTCGGGCAGCCCCGTGGGGGGGCTCGACACGGTGTTCCATTCGGGACTTCCGATCTTCGAAGCGCAGATCGTGCAGGAGACCCTGCATCGGATTCGGATCAAGGTCGTCCCTGCGCCGGGGTTCGGCGACAAGCATCGGCAGGACCTGGTTCGCGGTGTTCGGGCCCGCATCGGAACCGAGCTGGAAGTTCTCGTCGATGTCGTCGAGAGTATCCCCCGAACGTCGGCAGGCAAATTTCGGCTCCAGATATCGATGATCGCGGCGGGACGTCTCCCTTGAGAAACACGGCGACGGGGGCGATCGGCATCGTTGATGCCCTTTCCGAAGACGAGCACGGGCACAGGCGGACGCGGAGCAGTGATCCCCGAAGGCCAGACGGCATGGCCTGGTTGCTCGAGGGGGATGTTAAAGGGAGTCGGAGGGCGGCGCCGTTTGACAGCTCGCGGCCCGAGGAATAGCCTGAATGCTTCCCGATATAAGGACGCCCATGAGACGACGGAGCCTCGCCGCAGCCCTAGTCTTGACCGTCGCCGCTTCGGCGGCGGCGGCCGCGACGCTGCCGGCCGGCTTCACCGAGACGTTCATTTCGGGACTCTCGAGCCCGACCGCGATGGCGATCGCGCCGGACGGGCGCACCTTGGTGTGCGAGCAAGGCGGTGCGCTTCGGGTCATCAAGAACGGGGCGCTGCTGCCGACGCCCTTCGTGACGCTCACCGTCGATTCGTTCTTCGAGCGGGGTCTGCTCGGGGTGGCCTTCGATCCGAACTTCGTGACGAACAAGTACGTGTACGTGTACTACACGGTGCCCGGTTCGCCCCCGCACAATCGAACGAGCCGCTTTACGGCCAACGGGGACGTCGCCGTGCCGGGAAGTGAGCTGATTCTTCTCGAGCTCGACAATCTCTCGGCCGGCAACCACAACGGCGGGGCGCTGCACTTCGGTCTGGACGGAAAGCTCTACATCGGCGTGGGGGAGAACGCTGTGCCTGCCAACGCGCAGAACCTCTCCAACCTGCTCGGAAAGCTCCTCCGGATCAACTCCGACGGCACGATCCCTCCCGACAACCCGTTCGTCGGCGTGGCGGGCGGAAGAGGCGAGATCTGGGCCCTGGGCCTGCGAAACCCGTTTACGTTCGGCGTTCAGCCCTTCACCGGCCGCATCTTCATCGACGACGTCGGACAGAACACGTGGGAGGAAATCAACGACGGTAGCTCGGGCGCCAACTACGGCTGGCCGGACTGCGAAGGCGATTGCAGCCCGCCGGACCCGGACTTCACGGACCCCTACTACTTCTATTCGCACGCCGGAGGCGCCTGCTCGATCGCGGGCGGCGGCTTCTACAACCCCGAGGTTCCCCAGTTTCCGGCGGACTACACCGGCGACTACTTCTTCGCCGACTATTGCGGGGACTGGATCAAGCGCATCGACACGACGAATCTGGCCGTGACCGACTTCGCGACCGGGATCTCGAGCCCCGTGGACCTCCACGTGGATTTCGTGGGCAATCTCTACTACCTCGCCCGTGGCAGCGGCCGCGTGTACAAGGTCGTCTACACGGCCAGCGCCGCGCCCGTGATCACGGAGAATCCCGAGAGCCAGACGGTCGCAGTCGGGTCGACGGCGACGTTCACCGTCGGAGCGAGCGGCCAGGCGCCCCTCGCGTACCAGTGGCAAAAGGACAGCGCGAATATCGCGGGCGCGACGTCGCCGTCCTATACGACGCCGACGCTCGTCCTGGGCGACAACGGAAACCAGTACCGGTGCATCGTGTCCAACTCCTCCGGGAGCGCGACGAGCGCCCAGGCCGTCCTGACGGTCCTCAACGACCAGGCTCCCATCGCGACGATCAGCAACCCCCCTTCGGGGACGACGTACGCCGCCGGGAACACGATCAACTACTCGGGGTCCGGCACGGACCCGGAGGACGGCACGCTTCCTTCGAGCGCCCTGACCTGGTGGGTGAACTTCCACCACGACACGCATGTCCATCCGTTCATTCCCCCGACGAGCGGCTCGACCGGGGGCTCCTTCGTCATCCCCACGGTCGGAGAGACGTCTCCCAACGTCTGGTACCGCATCCATTTGTCGGTCGTCGATTCGGTCGGGCTGACCAACGAGAAGTTTCGGGACGTCGTGCCGCGGACGACGACGATGACCTTCGCGACGAGCCCGAGCGGCCTCCAGATGAAGATCGACGGGCAGTCGTTCACCGCGCCGGTCGCCGTGGTGGGCGTGGAGAACATGACGCGGACGATCGAGGCGCCCTCGCCTCAGACCCTGGACGGCACCACGTACACCTGGGTGTCGTGGTCGGACGGGGGAGCCCGAACGCACAATATTTCGACGCCCGCCACCGACACGACCTTTACCGCGGTCTTTACGGGCCCGGGCCTGGGCCCGAGCGTTTCGGGAATCAGTCCGAGCTCGGGTCCCGCGGCGGGCGGTACCGGCGTAACGATCACTGGCGCGAGTTTTCTCGCGGGCGCGACGGCCAAGGTGGGCGGTATCGCGGCGACCGGAGTTTCCTTCGTCGACGGCTCCCATCTCACGGCCTCGACGCCGCCGCTGACGCCCGCGACGCTCAACGACGTGACGGTGACCAATCCCGGCAATGCGACAGGCACCCTCGTCGAGGGCTGGTTCGCCGACTTCCTCGACGTGCCCCAGTCCAACGGTTTTCACGCCGACATCGAGAAGGTGTTCCGCAACGGCGTGAGCGCGGGGTGCGGTGCCGGCAACTATTGCCCAACCTCTCTGGTGACACGGGCGCAGATGGCGGTTTTCCTGCTCAAGGGGGAGCACGGCGGCAGCTATCAACCACCCGCGTGCTCGGGGACGATCTTCGCTGACGTGCCGTGCCCGGGCGGTACGAACGTGAACTGGATTAACCAGCTCTCCGCCGAGGGCATCACGGGGGGATGCGGGGGAGGCAACTATTGCCCGGCAAGCCTGCTGACCCGAGCGCAGATGGCCGTCTTCCTGCTGAAGGGGAAGCACGGCGGGAGCTATCAGCCGCCGGCGTGCTCGGGGACGGTCTTTGAGGACGTGCCCTGCCCCGGCGCTCCGTTCGTGGATTGGATCAATCAACTTTCGGCGGAGGGGATCACGGTCGGATGCGGTGGCGGAAACTATTGCCCGACGGCGGCGACTCCGCGACAACAGATGGCCACTTTCCTGGTACGGACTTTCGATCTGCCGTAGTCCGTACAATGTTTGCAGTGAAGCGTCTCCTCCTCCTCACCGTGGCTGCGCTGTGGTTTTCGGCCACGCTCGCGCCGGGAGCCACCCTTCCCGCAGGATTTACGGAGACGTTCACTCCCGGTCTGTCGAGCCCGACGGCGATGGCCCTGGCGCCGGACGGAAGGGTGTTCGTGTGCCAGCAGGGCGGGCAGCTTCGGGTGATCAAGAACGGGGCGCTGCTGTCGACGCCGTTCGTGGCGCTGACGGTGGACCCGACCGGGGAGCGCGGCCTTCTCGGCGTGGCCTTCGATCCGAATTTCCCGCAGAACCAGTACGTCTACGTTTACTACACGACGCCATCCCCGTCGGTTCACAACCGTCTGAGCCGGTTCACGGCGAATGGCGACGTGGCCGTTCCCGGCAGCGAGTCGGTTCTTCTGAACTTGAACAATCTCTCCTCCGCGACAAACCACAACGGCGGCGCGCTGCATTTCGGGGCTGACGGGAAGCTGTACGTCGCGGTCGGCGACAACGCGAGCGGCTCGAACTCGCAGACGCTGTCCAATCTCTTGGGGAAGGTGCTGAGGGTGGGTGTGCCGCCCGCGGCGCTGATCCCGACCGACAATCCCTTCTACGGAGAGGCCAGCGGCAACAACCGCGCGATCTGGGCGCTCGGCCTGCGCAACCCGTTCACGTTCAGCGTGCAGCCGGGCAGCGGTCGGATCTTCATCAACGACGTGGGGCAGAGCGATTGGGAGGAGATCAACGACGGGGCGGCGGGCGCCAACTACGGGTGGTCTCTCTGCGAGGGGCCCTGCGATCCGCCGGATCCCGACTACGTCGATCCTTTCTACTATTACGCCAACGACGGCACCACGTGCGCGATCACGGGCGGCGCCTTTTACAACCCCCTGCTGCCGCAGTTTCCGGCCGACTACACAGGCGACTATTTCTTCGCCGAGTACTGCGCCGACTGGATCAAGAGAATCGACACGGTGTCGGGAACGGTGACCGGCTTCGCGACCGGCGCCTCGAGCCCGGTCGACCTGCAGGTCGACCACGAGGGCAACCTCTATTATCTGGCTCGGGGCAACGGCCGCGTCTACAAGGTGACTTACACGGGCAGCAGCTCTCCCGTGATCACCGAGGACCCGGAGAGCCAGTTGATCTCCTTCGGGTCTCCCGTGACGTTCTCCGTCAGCGCGTCGGGGGCCCCGCCGCTGTCCTACCAGTGGCAGAGGAACAGCGTCGATATCGGGGGCGCGACGTCCTCTTCCTTCACGATCGCGTCGGTCGCAGCGGCCGACGACGGAGACCAGTTCCGCTGTCGCGTCTCCAACTCCTTCGGGAACGCGACGAGCGCCCAGGCTCTGCTGACGGCCACCAGCGACGATCCACCGACGGCCTCCATCCTGACCCCCCCGGCGGGAACGACCTACGCGGCCGGCGCGACCATCGCCTACACGGGAGCCGGAACCGACCCCGAGGACGGCGCCCTTCCGTCCAGCGCCTTCACCTGGCGCGTGGACTTCCATCACGACACGCACTTCCATCCGTTCGTGGCGCCGTTTTCGGGAGCGACCGGCGGATCCTTCGTCATTCCGACGCTGGGGGAAACCTCGCCCAACGTCTGGTACCGCATCCACCTGTCGGTCGTCGACTCGGCCGGCCTCACGAACGAGACGTTCCGGGACGTGATCCCGCAGACCTCGACGATGACGCTCACGACCAGCCCGGCGGGTCTTCAGCTCACGCTGGACGGCCAGCCCTTCACGGCGCCCCAGGCCGTGGTCGGGGTCGTCAACGTCACCCGCACGATCGGCGCCCCCTCGCCGCAGGGCTCGAACGTCTTCGTGTCCTGGTCCGACGGCGGAGCCCAGACGCACACGATCTCCACCCCGGCAACCAACACGACCTATACGGCCCTCTTCACCGGAGGCCCGACGCCGACTCGGACCAACACGGCGACGCCGAGCCGCACACCGACCCGCACCGCAACGAGGACTCCATCGCGCACCCCGACAGTCACGCAGACGCGCACGGCGACGCCTGTGCCTCCGAGCAACACTCCGACGCGCACACGGACCCGTACGCCCACCCGGACGGCGACCCGGACGCCGACTTCATCCCGCACCCCGACGCGGACGGCGACCCCGCTGCCAGGCGCGCCGACGGTCTCGAGCATCGCTCCGGGCTCAGGGCCCGCGAGCGGCGGCACCGGAGTCACGGTGACCGGGAGCAATTTCGCCGTGGGCGCGACCCTGAGGATCGGGGGCGTCCCGGCGGTGTCGGTTTCCCTCGTGAATTCGACTCGGATGACGGCTTCGACTCCACCCCTCTCGCCGGGCACCCTCAACGACGTCACGGCGACGAATCCGGGCGGCGCGAGCGGGACGCTCGCCCGGGGCTGGTTCGCCGACTTCCTCGACGTGCCCCAGTCCAACGGCTTCCATGACGACGTCGAGGTGGTTTTCCGCAGCGGGGTGACGTCCGGCTGCGGCTTCGGAAACTACTGTGTCGCCGCCAATGTGACGCGGGCCCAGATGGCGGTCCTGCTGCTGAAGGCCAGGCACGGCAGCGCCTATGTGCCGCCGCCGGCCACGGGGATCTTCGCCGACATTCCCCCGGGCTCCTTCGCCCGCGATTGGATCGAAGAGCTCTTCAACGAAGGGATCACCGCCGGCTGCGGCGGCGGCAACTTCTGCCCGAGCGGCCTCGTAACGCGTGGCCAGGTGGCGCCCATGCTGCTGAAGGCCGAGCACGGCAGCGCCTATGTGCCGCCGCCGTCGACCGGGATCTTCGCCGACGTTCCGCCGGGCGCTTTCGCCCGGGACTGGATCGAGCAGCTCTTCCACGAAGGGATTACAGCCGGCTGCGGGGGCGGCAACTACTGCCCCGGCCTCGCCACCCCCCGCGGGCAGATGGCCACCTTCCTGGTAAAGACCTTCGATCTTCTCCCGGCGGTCCCTTCCGGCTCCCGCGCCGTCGGGCCGCGGGTTCGCCGGCCTTAGGCCCGCCGCCGGGCTCCGGGACGGGTTGTTGACAGCCCCCGTCCCCTTACGTATTCTTACGCGCCCTCCCACGAGGGATCCGTCCAGGCTCGCCGCGGCGCGGGCCACCTTGAGAGACTGTTTTTAGGGGTTCAAATGGCTTCAGGTACGGCAAGAGTATCGATCGCCGACGTCCGCCACGACTGGTTCGAGGTGGACGCTGCGGGACAAGTTCTCGGGCGTCTGGCGACGCGAATCGCCCGTGTGCTTTCGGGAAAGCACCGGGTCAACTACGTCCCCTACCTCGACATGGGCGACTTCGTGGTCGTGACGAACGCCGAGAAGGTGAAATTCACCGGCACGAAGCTCGATGAGAAGGTCTACCGGCGGCACACGGGCTATCCCGGAGGCTTGAAGTCAGTCGGCGCTCGGGATCAGCAGGCCAAATTCCCGGAGCGCATCATCGAGGACGCGGTCCGCGGGATGCTTCCCAAATCCAAGCTCGGACGCAAGATGATCAAGAAGCTCAAGATCTATCGGGGCGCGAAGCACCCCCACGAGGCCCAGCAGCCTCGTCCCCTCAAGGTTCCCGCGGCTTCGGCCGGGAAATAACGCGGAGGCGTCTTGGCAGTCGACATTCAGCACAAGGCCACGGGGCGGCGCAAGACTTCGATGGCCCGCGTCCGGCTCGTGCCCGGTACCGGCGCGATCACCGTCAACAAGCGGTCCCTCGACGACTACTTCCCGAACAACGTTCTCAAGATGGTCATCAAGCAGCCGCTCGCGTCCAGCGAGACGGCCGAGAAGTTCGACATCCTGGTGACGGTCGCGGGCGGCGGCCCGTCGGGCCAGGCGGGCGCGATCCGGCACGGGATCTCGCGGGCGCTGGTCGAGTACAACCCGGAGCTCCGGAAGAAGCTCAAGAAAGAGGGTTTCCTCACGCGGGACCCGCGCATGAAGGAACGCAAGAAGTACGGCCAGCGCGGAGCGCGGGCCCGGTTCCAGTTCAGCAAGCGCTAATCGGTCGAAACGTTCACGAACAAGGAGGTGTGATCTGGCATCTATTTCGATGAAGGACCTGCTCGAGGCTGGCGTCCACTTCGGTCATCAGACCAAGCGCTGGAACCCGAAGATGAAGAAGTACATCTTCGGCAAGCGCAATGGGATCTACATCATCGACCTTCAGAAGACGCTCAAGCAGTTCAAGGAAGCCTCGAAGTTCGTGACCGACCTCGCCGCCAAGGGAAAGAACCTGCTTTTCGTCGGCACGAAACGCCAGGCCCAGGACGCGATCTACGAAGAGGCCAACCGCTGCGGAATGTTCTACGTGAACACGCGCTGGCTCGGCGGCACGCTGACGAACTTCTCGACGATCCGCAAGTCCATCCACCGGTTGAAGGAGATCGAGGGCATCCTCGCGCAGGATGACAACGAGAACCTGACCAAGAAGGAGCGCCTGCGGCTGGAGCGGGAGAAGCAGAAGCTCGACAAGAATCTGACCGGGATCAAGGAGATGGACGAGCTTCCCGACGCGTTGTTCGTGATCGATCCCAAGCAGGAGTACATCGCGGTCAAGGAAGCGAACATCCTCGGCATCCCGGTCGTGGCCGTGGTCGACACCAACTGCGACCCGGACATCATCGATTACGTGATCCCGGGCAACGACGACGCGATCCGCGCCATCCGGCTCTTCGCCTCGAAGGTCTCCGACGCCGTCCTCGAAGGACTGCACGCGCACGGGGAACGCGAAGCCGAGGAGGCCGCGGCTTCCGAAGAGCGGCCGCGCACGCCGGAGCTCTCGCAGACCGCGGTCGTCGCCGACGCGTCGTAAGGAGAAGTCGGGAGCTCCCGAGCCCGTTTGCGGCTCGCGCCCATTTCAGAGGGAATCATGGAAATCACGTCCAAGCTCGTATCCGACCTGCGCAGCGAGACCGGCGCCGGCATGATGGATTGCAAGAAGGCGCTCGTGGAAGCTCAGGGGAACTTCGACGAAGCCAGGAAGATCCTTCGCAAAAAGGGTCTGGCGGCGGCGGTCTCGAAGGCCGGCCGGGCCGCCTCGGAGGGGCTCGTCGTCGCCCACGTCACGGTCAAGGGCGCGGTGCTGCTCGAGGTCAACTGCGAGACGGACTTCGTGGCGCGGACCGAGGGCTTCCGGCTCTTCGCCGAGAAGCTCGCGGATCGGATCGCGGCCCACGATGCCTTCGGCGACACCCGCGCCGGCGACACGGCGGAGCTTTCGAAGCTCTCCTGGCCCAGTGGCGAGACCGTCGGCGACGCGGTGACGCAGCTCGTCGCGGTGCTCAAGGAGAACATCCTGGTCCGCCGGTTCGCGCGCCTCACGGCCCGGCCGGGCGAGCAGTTTGCCAGCTACATCCATGGCAACGGGAGAATCGGCGTCCTCGTCGGCATTCCGGGCGGGGACGATCCCCTCGGCAAGGACCTCGCGATGCACATCGCCGCGTCCGACCCGCGCTTCGCGGCGCGCGGCGAAGTCAGCCCCGAGGCCCTCGCGACCGAGCGCGAGATCGCGAAGGCCCAGGCGACCGCCGCCGGCAAGCCCCCCAACGTCGTGGAGCGGATCGCCGACGGCAAGGTCGAGAAGTTCTACCAGGAGGCCGTCCTCGTCGAGCAGGCCTACGTGAAGGACCCCGAGAAGACGGTGGGACAGGTCATCGTGGAGCGGGCGGGCAAGGGCGCTCTGGATCTGCGCTTCGTTCGGTTCAAGCTCGGAGAAGGCCTCGGTCGCGCCGAGGAGGCCGCGTAGTCGCCCCGGAGACGACCCGATTCGCGGATAATCCCGACAGCATGGCCCAGGCTCCCATCTACCGCCGCATCCTCCTGAAGCTGTCGGGAGAGGCCCTGATGGGGGACCAGAAGTTCGGGATCGCGCCCGACGTGGTCGCGCGGCTGGCCGACGAGATCCAGGAGGTCCACGGGCTCGGTGTCGAGACCGCGGTCGTCCTCGGCGGCGGCAACATCATCCGGGGAGTGTCGGCCGCGGCGCAGGGCATCGACCGCGTCGCGGGCGACCACATGGGGCTCCTGGCGACGGTGATCAACGGCCTGGCCCTCCAGGACGCGCTCGAGAAGCGGCAGGTCATCACCCGCCTGATGTCGGCTATCGATATCCGCCAGATCGCCGAGCCCTTCATTCGCCGCCGGGCGATCCGGCACCTCGAGAAGGGCCGCGTGGTCCTCTTCGTCGCCGGAACCGGGAACCCCTTCTTCACGACGGATTCGGCGGCGGCCCTGCGCGCCAACGAAATCCACGCCGACGTCCTGCTGAAGGCGACGAAGGTGGACGGGGTCTACGACGCCAACCCCGACACTGTTCCCGGCGCGAAGTTCCTGAAGACCCTGTCCTACCGCCAGGCGCTCGACGCGGGCCTTCAGGTCATGGACGCGGCCGCCGTGGCGCTGTGCATGGAGAACGGGGTCCCGATCAAGGTCTTCAACCTCAAGGTCAAGGGCAACATCCAGCGGGTGGTGCTCGGCGCGGATATCGGCTCGCTGGTTTCGACGGGGGGAGCCGGGGCATGAGGCAGGAGCTCAAGGACATCGAGAAACACATGACGGACGCCGTGGCCGCTCTCCGCGAGCGCTTCAAAACGCTCCGGACCGGCCGCGCCAACCTCGGAATGCTCGACGGGATCCTGGTGTCCGCGTACGGCGCGGACGTTCCGATCAACCAGGTGGCCAACCTTTCGGTGCCCGACCCGACCCTGATCGTGGCCGCCCCCTGGGACCCGAAGATGGCGGTCGAGATCGAGCGCGCCATCCGGAAGTCCGAGCTCGGCTTGAACCCGCAGTCCGACGGAAAGGTCGTGCGCGTTCCGATCCCGTCGCTCACCGAGGAGCGGCGCAAGGACCTCGCGAAGAAGGCGCACCACATGGCCGAAGAGGGGCGCGTGGAGATCCGTCGCCACCGCCACGAGGGCAACGACCGGATCAAGAAGATGTTCAAGGACAGGGCCATCTCCGAAGACGACGAGCGCCGCGGCCTCGAGGAATCCCAGAAGCTGACGGACCGGAAGATCAAGGAGGTCGACGACTTACTCAAGGCCAAGGAGCAGGAGATTCTGGCCGTTTAGTGGCAAGGCTATTGCTCATCGTCGCGGCCGGCAGCGGCGGTCGCCTCGGTCGGGGCGAACCGAAGGCCCTGGTTCCTCTCTGCGGCCGACCGTTGCTCGTCTGGGCGCTCGAGGGGGTCGCGACGGTTGCCTTCGATCGTGCCGTCCTCGCCGCCCCGCCCGACCGACTCGACGAGGTCGCCCTTCTCGCGGGCGGGCGCTTCCAGGTCGTGGCCGGCGGGACGACGCGCAGCGACTCCGTCCGGCGAGGCGTTGCGGCCCTGGCGCCCCTTCCCGGCGATCTCGTCTGTGTTCACGACGCGGCTCGTCCCTTCGTGGCCCCCGCCGAGATCGAAGCCGTGCTCGCCGCGGCCGCGCAGGTCGGGGCCGCGATTGCCGCGACACCGATCGTCGACACCGTCAAGCGGGTCGAGGCCGGCCGCATCGTCGCCACGCTCGATCGTCGCGAGCTCTTCGGGGCGGCGACGCCGCAGGCCTTTCGCGGGGAAATTCTCGAGCGCGCGCTCGCGGCCGGGAAGGACGGAACCGACGAGGCGACGCTCTGCGAGGAGCTCAAAATCCCGGTGGCCGTCGTGCCGGTCTCGCGGCTCTGCTTCAAGATCACGACGCCGGAGGACCTGGAGGTCGCGGAGGCGATCCTGCGATCTCGGGGCAGTGGAGGCGCTGCATGACGTCGCGGGTGGGTATCGGGTTCGACGCACATCCCTTCGCGGCGGGCCGCCGGCTGCTTCTCGGCGGCGTCGAGATCCCGCACGCGGCCGGCCTCGAGGGGCACTCCGACGGCGACGCTCTGCTCCACGCGCTGACCGACGCGGTGCTCGGAGCCGCGGGGCTCGGGTCGATCGGCGATCACTTCCCTCCGGACGATCCGGCGTGGAAGGGCGAGGACAGCACGGTGTTTCTCGCGAAGGCCCGGGAGCTCGTCGGAGCGCGAGGCTTCGCCGTCGGCAACGTCGACGGCATCGTCATCGCCGAGGCTCCCCGGATCGCGCCCCATGTCGCGGCGATCCGGACGCGCGTGGCCGGGATCCTCGGCGTCGACGAGGGCGCGGTCAGCGTTCGAGGAACCAGCGCGAACGGGCTCGGCTTCACCGGCCGCAAGGACGGCGTCGCCGCGATGGCGGTCGTGCTGCTCGTCCCGGCGTCCGAGAATCGGAATCCCCGGTGATCCTTTCCCGCCTCCATCCCATCGAGGAGGCCGTCAAGGCCCGCCCCCGCGAGATCGAGTGGGTCCTCATCGACTCCGAGCGCCGCGACCGGCGCATCCACGAGCTCAAGGACCTGTGCCGCGCCAACGGCGTCGCGGTCCGCTACGGGGCGCGCCGTGCGATCGAGCAGCTCGCCGGCCCTTCCCATCAGGGGGTGGTCGCCCGCCTGGCGGTCCGCGAGTATCTGGAGGAGGAGGCCGCGCTGGAGGGTGTCCCGGGCAGCCGGTTCCTCCTGGTCTTAGACGAGGTTCAAGATCCCCAGAACTTCGGGGCCGCCATCCGGGTGGCGGAGGGTCTCGGAGCCCGGGTCGTGGTCCCGGAGAGGGGCTCGGCGCCCCTGTCGGAGGCGGTCGGCCGAAGCTCGGCGGGGGCGGTCGAGAGGGTGCCCGTCGTGCGGGCCAAGAATCTCCGGCGGTTCGTGAATCACATTAAAAATGAAGGGTTTCGGGTCGTGGGACTCGACCCGGAGGGCCGAAGCCTCTACGAGATCGATCTGCGAGGCGACCTGGCCTTGGTGCTGGGCGGCGAGGGCAAGGGGATCCGGCGGCTCGTCCGGGAGGGGTGCGACGAGCTGGCGCGCCTCCCGATGATGGGAAAGGTGGGCTCCTTGAACGTCTCGACCGCCGCAGCGGCCGCCGGATACGAGGCGCTCCGGCAGCGCCTCGCACAACCCCAAAAGAGGTCTTGATTCAGCGATTTGGCGCTGGTAGACTCTGCGATTCACGCCGGTGGGAGATGGGTATGGGTGTGCTCTTTGAAGGCCGGTCACCGGGGAAACTGCGCGAACAATTCGTCGCCGGCGTAGCTCAACGGTAGAGCATCCGATTTGTAATCGGAAGGTTGCGGGTTCGAGTCCCATCGCCGGCTCCAGAGGGAGGCAGACCCAGGCAGGAAGGTTCCGATTCGTCGCTTCGAGCTCGGGCAGTTGGCCGAGTGGTTAATGGCAGCAGACTGTAAATCTGCCGCGCTTCGCGCTTCGGAGGTTCGAATCCTTCACTGCCCACCACTATCGCAGGCATGGCGGAAAACGCGGGAGTAACTCAGGGGTAGAGTCACAGCCTTCCAAGCTGTTGGTCGCGGGTTCGAATCCCGTCTCCCGCTCCACAGAGCGTGAGACGTGAGAGGTAAGACGTAAGACGTGGAAATCCGAGAGAAGAGCGTCCCGGCGAAGCCCTCGTTTCACGTCTTACGTCTCGCGTCTCGCGGCGTGAGGAGCGCCCACGTAGCTCAGTTGGTAGAGCACGTCCTTGGTAAGGACGAGGTCACCAGTTCAATCCTGGTCGTGGGCTCCAACTGGGGACTCCGGATGAGCGGAAGGTGAGGGGACATGGGTAAAGAGAAGTTTGATCGCAGCAAGCCTCACGTCAACGTTGGGA
>JBBDKM010000060.1:0-3011 GCA_040879385.1 Thermoanaerobaculia bacterium
CAGGCCCGGACGCAGTACTTCCTCGATGTCGTCGCGCCGCAGGTGCCGACGGACCAGCTGCTCGAGGCCCGCGCCGCGTTCGATGAGGACACCGCGCCGGGCCCGCTGCATACCGCCGCGCGCGCCCTGGCGAAGACCGTCGAGACCGTGGGAGGCATCGACAGCGCCGCCAACGCCGTGCGCAAGGGCATCGGCTGGATCGACGAGAAGCTGAAGGAGCCCGAGCAGCCGCAGGGCCCGGAAACGAAGCCCTACGACCGCCCCTTCATGGAGCGCGTGCAGGGCTACATGAAGCAGGGCATGGATTCCGCCGCGGCCGATGCGCGGGTCCGTCGCGACATCGAAGCCGGCAAGGACGATTCGCAGCCGGTGAGCGTGGAGACCGGGAGCCGCTCGAAGCTCGGCACCGAGGTAAAGCGCGGCTTCATGGGGCTGCGGAATTCACTGGACGGCATGATGCTGTCCGATCTCGGTTCCGCCGTCGAGTTCATCCGCAAGAAGGCCAAGGAACAGGGCGTCCCGCCGGAGCAGGTCACCGAGGTACAAGGCCTTCCGGTGGACTACAACAGCGCGGTGAAGTCCTACCAGGCGCTGCGCGACAAGATGGAGCAGCGCTCGCGCGAGATGTCGCTGCTGCCGCAGTCCTCGGCGGTGCGCAAGATGTTCGAGGGCGAGGGCGCCGAGGGCGTCGACAACTTCATCAACGCCTTCAAGGAAGATCCCGGCGGCGCGGTCTCCACCATCGTGGGCGGTTCCGTCCCGGCGTCGCTTGCCATCCTCGCCACGGCTGCCATGACGCGCCTCGGCGGCTTCAACATGCCGGTCACCGCCGCGGCCGGCGGTGCGGCCTCGACGTCGGTGGAGCTCGGCAACAAGTACAAGGAGAACCGCGACAAGGGTATGGGCCACAAAGAGGCCTGGAACCGTGCCGCGATCCACTCCGGGGCGATCGGCGCCTTCGATGCCGTCAGCCTGGCCAGCGCCGGGCGGGCGTTGGGCGAGCTCACGAAGGCCAATGCCGTGAAGGTGTGGCTGAAGGAGTCCGGCAAGCAGGCCGCGCTCGGCGCCGGCGGCGAGACCTTCGGCGCCGCGCTCAGCGGCGAGATGCCGCAACCCGGCGAGGTCGCGGCGGAGGCGATCGGCGAATTCGTCCTCGGTGTCCCGGAGGGCATCGCCACGATCTCCCGGCCCGGCCCGAAGTCCGACGAGGTCCCGCCGGCCGAGACCGATCCGGTGCCAGCAGAGGATGTGCTCGGCAAGCCGGAGCAGCCGAGGCGCCCGAGAAAGCGCGCAGAGGGCGCTGTGGCCACGGACGCCGGCGTCGGGGATCTGTTCACCGACCCGGACCAGCCCGTCGCGCCTGCGGCCCCTGGCGCGACACCAGCTGCTGCTGCAGAGGCGCCGAAACCGCCGGAAATCGCCCGTGGCGTGCGGACCCGCTTCGCCACGGAGCGCGGCGCGCAGCTCGAGGGCGACTTCGCCGTGGTCGATGCCGAGGCTCTGGTCGCCTCGCACGACACCGCGCTCAACGTCAACAAGGCCTACCCGGCGGAGTTGCAGCCCCGGGACCGGACCCGCGATGCCTCCGAAGTGCAGATCGCGCGCATCGCGCAGAACCTGCAGCCGGAGTTCCTCGGCGGTTCCCCGCAGGCCTCGCAGGGAGCACCAATCATCGGCGAGGACGGCGTCGTGGAGTCCGGCAACGCCCGCTCGATCGCGCTGAAGCGCGCCTACGGTGAGGGCAAGGCGGAGAGCTACCGGGACTGGGTGCTCGCCAACGCCGAGAAGTTCGGCATCGACCCCGCCGAGCTTTCCCGTGTCAAGCGCCCGGTGCTGGTCAGGGTGCGCACGACCCCGGTGAACCGGGCCGAGTTCGCCCGCCAGGCCAACGAGTCCAGCGTCGCCGCGTTCTCCCCCCTCGAGCAGGCCCGCGCCGATGCGACGCGCCTGAAGTCGCTGGAGGATCTCCAAGTCGGCGAGAACGGCGAGATCCAGACCGGGGCCAACATGGGCTTCATCCGGCGCTTCGTCGGTCTGCTCCCGGTCACCGAGCAGGCCGGGCTCGTCACCGGGACCGGCGAGCTGTCCCAGGCCGGCGTGACGCGGATGAGGAACGCCGTCCTCGCCAAAGCCTACGGGGGCGGCGACGTCCTGATGCGCATGGTGGAGTCCCCGGACGACAACATCAGGAACATCACCGCGGGTCTCGTGCGTGCGGCACCGCGCGTCGCGAAGGCGCGCGAAGAGATCGCCGCTGGCCAGCTCCACGATCTCGACATCACCGAGGATCTGCTGAAGGCGGTGGAATGGCTGTCGCGGCTGCGCGCCGACAGAAAGAGCGTCGATCAGTGGATGGCGCAGATCAGCTTCTTCGAAGAGGACGCCTCCGCCGAATTCAAGGCGCTGATGCGCTTCCTCGACGAGTCCAGCAGGAGCCCGCGGCGGATCGCGGAATTCATCGAGCTCTACCTCGCCTCCGTGGATGCCGCCGGGAGCCCGGCGCAGGAGTCCATGTTTGGTGACGCCGTACCGACGAAATCGTCCATCATCGAGCAAGCCAAGAAAGGACTGAGCCGTGAACCGGAACAGCAACAACTCACAGCAGTACCAGCAGGAGAGGGCACGGCTTCTGCAGCTGCCCCCGGAGGACCGCAAGGAGATCGGGCAAGCGGCGGCGCGGCAGTACCCCGGCCTGACGAGTCTGAAGCACAGGCTGGACCGGAACCCGCGCGTGCGGAGCGCCGTGAAGAGCGCCCTGCAGCGCCTGTCCCCGAGCCGGTAGCGCCGGCGAGGACTGCGGAACAGGCCAAGCGCGGCATCGCGCCGCAGGCACCGAAGCGCAGCGATGCCGAGCTCGAGCGCGTCGGCGCCGAAGCGTTCGCTGCCGGCGCCAAGCGCATGGTGCCCAGGGACATCCTCGTCAAAGAGGGCGTCAAGGGCGGTACCGCATGGGAGCGCGGGTGGGATCGCGCGAACCTCGCCGCACCGGTGCCGGAGCCGAAGAAGCCGGC
>JBBDKM010000061.1:0-2825 GCA_040879385.1 Thermoanaerobaculia bacterium
GCCCTGCCCCCTTTTTTACGCTAATCATTGCGTTATATATGCAGCAGTCTATAAAGCGATCGAGCCCCGAACGGATCTTTCGCGGCATTTTCAGAGGGAACAAGTGGGATAGCCGGGAATCCGTGTCGGGGCGCGGATCCGAGCTCTCTCAGACCCGCCTTCTGATTGACGCGCTTCCTGCACTCCTGCGAGATCTGCAGGTCAAGCAGATCTTGGACATACCCTGTGGCGACTTCAACTGGATGAGCCGGGTGTCCCTGGACCAGGTTGAGTATCTCGGCGCCGATATCGTCGGGGAGCTGATAGAGCGCAACAGAATTCGCCATGCGAAGCGAGGGCTTAGTTTTGAGCGATTGGACCTCATTACGGACAAGCTACCCCGAGCAGATCTTGTTCTGTGCAGGGATTGTCTCGTGCACCTGTCGTTTGTGGATGCCTTTAAAGCGCTACGAAACGTCTGTCGGAGCGGTTCGACATGGCTTCTAACTACGACTTATCCGAGCCGGTCGAGTAACGCGAACATCCTCACCGGCGGTTGGCGAACGTTGAATCTCGAGGCGCCGCCGTTCCTCCTGCCGAAGCCGGTGAGAGTCATCAACGAGGGATGCACGCAGAGCCGAGGAGCCTACCACGACAAGTCTCTAGGGTTGTGGAGTGTCGAGAGCGTCGCGAACGCGGTGAGTTGCCTCCCTCAATTCGTTCAGCTTTAGTTCAGGTTGAACGTCGCGACGAAGAATACCGCGGCGAGCCCTGCTCGCCTCAATTGAAGAAAGGAAGGCCAAGCTCGTTAGGCCTTCGTCTATCAGCGGGCCATCGCGGGCGCCTACAAGACGGCGATCTCGAGGCTCGAAGACGAGCTGGCGTCGCCTCGGCCGACTCGATCGACAACGGGCTTGAGCTTGCCGAGGTCCGCAGGCCGACGGCCGAGCCCGCGTTACGGGAGGTCGAAGGTTCGGACGAGGGGCCGTCCACCAGAGGCAGGCCCCCGGCAGTAGGCAACGCTGGCCGTAGGCCAGCGTTTACTTGCCGCTGTTCGTGGATCGACGCTTTTTAGGTGATTTGCCGACCCTACGGGAGATCGAACGTCCGCACGAGAAACGCGGCCATTTGTCCGCGGGTATTGGCGGTGTTGGGGCAGAAGTTGTCGTTGCCGCAGCCGGCGGTGATTCCTTCGAGGGAGAGTTGTTCGATCCAGCGAGCGAAGGGGCTGGAAGGGGCAACGTCGTCGAAGATACCGGTGGCCGCGGGCGGCACGTATCCCGAAGGGTGCGTGGCCCGGAGCAGGAAGACGGCCATTTGTGCGCGGGTCACGGGTGAGTTGGGGCAGTACTTGCCGTTGCCGCAGCCTTCGGTGATGTTTTCCTCGGCAAGCTGTTCGATCCAGCTGGCGGCGAAGGCGTTGGCGGGAACGTCGGAGAAGACGGCGCCGGTGGCGGGGGGCGGGAGGTAAGCGCTCCCGTACTTGCTCTTGAGGATAAAAACGGCCATCTGGGCCCGTGTGACCGAGGAGGCGGGGCAGTATCGGCCGCCGCCGCAGCCGTTCGTGATGCCGTTGCGGGCCAGGTTCTCGATGAAATCGTAAAAGGGATGGGAGGGTGGGGTGTCTGTGAACCTGGAGACAGGGAGGTCGAAGGTTCTGACGAGGAAGGCGGCCATTTGGCCGCGGGTGTTGGGGCTGTTGGGGCAGTAGTTGTCGTTGCCGCAGCCGGCGGTGATTCCTTCGTCCGAGAGCTGTTCGATCCAGCGAGCGAAGGGGCCGGAAGGGGCGACGTCGTCGAAGATACCGGTGGCCGGGGGCGGTACGTATCCCGGGACGTGCGTGGCGCGCAGGAGGAAGACGGCCATCTGGGCGCGCGTCACGGGGGAGTTGGGGCAGTACTTGCCGTTGCCGCAGCCGGTGGTGATGTTTTCCTCGGCAAGCTGTTCGATCCACCTGGCGGCGAAGGCGTTGGCGGGAACGTCGGAGAAGACGGTGCCGGTGGCGGGAGGAGGTACGTAATCATGCCCGTGCTTGCTCTTGAGGATGAAAACAGCCATCTGGGCCCGCGTGACCGAGGACGCGGGGCAGTATCGGCCGCCGCCGCATCCGCTCGTGACTTCATTGCGCGCGAGATTCTCGACGAAGTCGTAGAAGGGGTTGGACGGACGGACGTCGGTGAACGTGGTGATGTTGCCTTCGATCGGGACGAAGTCGAAGTCGTTGGTGATGATGACCCGATCCAGACGGGTCATCGGGTCGCGCTCGCGAAAGCGGATCGTGTGGGCTCCGGCGGAGAACGAGAACACGCGCGGATACGCTTCCTCGGAGCGGCCGTTGACCCGCGTCCATTGCCAGTGGGGTCCCCAGGTTCCTTCCGCGACGTCGTAGGTGTCTTCCGGGCCCGTGTCGGCTCGGACGTGGAAGGAGTCGTGTTCCGGCGTCGTGGCGAGCACGCGGCACCAGACGACATAGCTGTCGGAAACCGGGACGGCGAAGGCCCACGTGGCCGTGCCGCTAGAGGCCGCGGTGGAGGTGATGAACTGGCCGCCGAAGGCCTGGACGTCGGGGGAGGGCGCCATGGGTGAGGTCAGCACGGCCGCTTCCGCCTCGATGCGCGTCAGGTCGGTACCCGGAACCGGCGTGGGCGTCGGGCCCGGCACCGTCGGGGTCCGCGAAGGCGTCCGCGTCACCGTCGGCGGCGGAGGGGTGGGCGTTCTCGACGGAGTCCGCGTGGAGGTTGGCGGCACGCCGGTAGGCGTCCTGGTCGAAGTGGGAGGCGCCGCCGTCGGGGTGCGGGTGGGCGTCCTGGTCGGAGTCCGCGTCGAAGTGGGCGGTACGCCGGTAG
>JBBDKM010000062.1:0-84912 GCA_040879385.1 Thermoanaerobaculia bacterium
CCAAGCAGCGCCCCGGCGCCGGCGCTTCCCCGCGTGAATCGCAGGAACGCGAGGGATGCCGCTCCAAACGCCGTCGTCCCCTGGATTGCCAGAAGGACGCCCGTGCGGACCACGTCGACGGGGTTGACGAGCACGGCGGTGATCAGCAGGCGCGACGCCGCCCCGGATGGGAGCAGCGAAGCAACGGCGAGCGCGGCGACGTCGAAGAGGACGACCGCCGCGAACCAGACGATCAAACCGAGCGCGAGCGCGCGCGACCGACGCCCGACGGCGCCGGAAGCGAGAAAAGCGGCGATGCCGAGAAAGATCGCCGTGAGCGCCATCGCCCCGAGGAAGAGAACGGCGTAGCCCGCGCCTCCCATCTCGCCGGAACGGGAGAAGATCAAGAGTCCCGCCCCGCCGAGACCGATCGCTTGCGCCGCGGCGAGAGCAGCGAACAGGCCGAGGAGCCTTCCGAAGAGAATGGTCCGGCGCGGCACGGGTTGCGAGAAGAGCAACTCGGCGGACCCACGTTCGGGCGCGAGCGTCAGGACGCCGATGACGATCGAGGTCAAGGGCGTCAAGAGGAGGATGAGTTGGACCAGCGAGACAGCGGTGCGGGCGAAGTCTTGCACTCCGCTGCCGCCGGAGAGAATGTAGCCGGATGCAGCCACGGCCAGAGCGAGCGCCGCGAAGACGGCCGCGAAGACCTGGGTCCAGCGCGAACGCGCCGCGAGAACGAGCTCCTGGTGCGCACAGAGCAAGAGGGGAGAGGCGCGGCCTTCGGTCATCGGTGCGCCCCCTCCGGCGGCCCAAGCGGCCCGAAGACCTCCTGGACGGAGGTCTGCGTGCATCCCCCGCTGCCAGCGTCGTGGTCGCGGGAGAAGGCGTCGGCGTGCGCGATCAGGTGCGAGCCCATGGGGGTCTCGAGGGCGGGACATCGGCTGAAGACCGCTGCCGACGCGCGAACCCAGGCGCCCGTGCGGTGATCGGCCACGTACGCGACGGTCTCCGTCCGGGGCGGCGCGTTGTGCTCGAGGAAGTCGCGCAAGCACCCGATGTCGTCGAAAAACTTGGTCTCTTCGCCCGGCGCGGCGAGCTGCGCCGCGAGGTGGGCATCGGAAACCGGCATGCGGCAAAAGGCGCACGAGTCGTTCTTCGTGTCCAGGATGGACGGCAATGCTTTACCCGAGCTGCAGCCGAGCGCGACGGCAACAAACAGCGTGACAGCTCGCGACGCGTTCAAGAGCCGCCTCCCACGAGCTCCCGGTAGAAAACATCGAGACGCCCTTCCTCGGATACAAGGCCGAGGATCTCGGCTCCAGTCGTCCGAACGACGTCGAGCGCCCGCGAACGCATCTCCGCCGGACCCGCGATGATCAGCTCGTCACCGGCCCAGATCGCTCCCTGTGCCACGCCGCGGAGCTTCTCGCGCAGTCCGGGCACTCTCCGGTCCAGGCGCAGGCGGAGCACACCCCTCTGCGAGAGCCGGTCAGCGAGCTCGCGCTGCGTGAGGACTGCCGCGAGGCGCCCGTTAACGAGAATGGCGAGGCGGTCGGCGAGCCGTTCGACGTCGCCGAGCTGGTGTGAGGTGAACAGAAGCGTGTGACCTTCGCGCCGCCTCCGTTCGACGACGCCATAAAAGGCACAGAGCCCGTCCGGATCGAGCGCAGCGGTTGGCTCGTCGAGAAGGAGAATGGGCGCGGCAGGCAAGATCGCAACGGCGAGCCCGAGCCGCTGAACCATCCCCCCCGAATAGTTTCCGACGGGCCGCGCGGCGGCGCCGTTCAAGGAGGAGAAGCGAAGAACCTCAGCCGTCCGGGAAGGGTCGACGTGGCGCAGCCTGCGATAGAACTCCACGACCTCCCGCCCCGTGAGCGCATCGGGAAAGGAGACCTTCTGCGGCAAGTAGGAGATCGATCGCCGCGCCGGGGCTTCGTGCGGCGGTCGGCCGGGCTCCCCGATGAAGACCTCGCCCGAGCTCGGGCGAAGGAGGCCCGCGGCGGCTTTGAGCGTCGTGGTCTTGCCGGAGCCGTTCGGGCCGAGCAGCGCCACCGCCTCGCCAGCCTCGACCGAGAGAGACAGCCTCTCGACGGCGCTCAAGGCGCCGAAAGACTTCGAGAACTCGCGGAACCGGATCATCGGCGGCTTCTCCAGAGGGCCACCGAGCCAGCCGCCATCGCCAGGGCGGAAGCGAGCACGCCGACGCCGTGCGCGCGGCGAGGCGTCTCCGGCGGCCGGGGCACGTTCGGCAGCGCCGGGGGATGGGCCAGGGGGGAGCGGTCCCCGGCGCTGACGGGCTCGAGCACCGGGAAGGCCCGTTCCGCCGCCCCGAGCGCGGCCGCCGCGAAGCCCTGCGTGAAGAGGTCCGCCGCGGTCAGGTTGCCGCGGAAGTGGTCGAAGACCGAGGAGAGTGGGTAAGGCCGGTCGCTGCGACCGTCGCCGTCGAGGTCGGGCTCGTCGTTGCCCGACCAGTAGTTGCCGTCGAAGTTCGTGTCCGTGCGCCGCCCCACGAGAGTGAGCGGAGTCAGGTTGGCCACGAACGAATTTCCGACGAATCGGTTCTCGGCGCAGGAGTCGTAGAGGACGACGGCCGTGTCCGACTCGGCGACGACGTTGCCGCGGAAGACGTTGCGATAGGAGCCCTCCAGGAAGATCCCCCGAGCGTTGTCGGCGATGAGGTTCGACTCGGCCGTCAGGTCGTCGCACGCCTTGAGCAGCAGGCCGACGGAGGCGAAGCCGCGGTTGTGGAGGAACCGGTTGCGGCGAAAGACGATCCGCTTCGAGTACATGAGCGCGGCTCCTGCGGCGCCGTTCTCGAACGTGTTGTCCTCGAACAGGTTGTCGTCCGAGAACATGTAGTGCAGGCCGTACCGGAGGTCCCGGGCAACGTTGTTCCGGATGATCCCGCGCGAGGAGGATTGGATGTAGAAGCCGTCGCGGACGTCCACGATCGTGTTGTCCGAGAGCCGAAACCCGTTCGTGTTCCAGACGTGGATGCCCGAGCCCTTCTCGCCCGGATCCTTGCCGAGGATGCCCCGAATGTCGCAGCGCTCGACCGACGCGCCGTCCGCCTCGCGCAGGTAGACGCCGAAGAGAGCGTTGCTGATCCGGCAGTCGCGGACGACGACATCTCTGGCGGCCACGTGAATCCCGGACGAGTCGCGGCCGAGATCGCCGCCTCCACCCCCGTCGACATCGAACCCTTCGAACCTCACGCCCGCCGCTCGAATCCGCACGACGCTCCCGGTGCCCGAGCCCTGGAGCCGCGGCCGCCCGCGGCCGGTGAGGGTCACCCGGCGATCGATGAAGAGGTCGCCCCGGTAGACGCCCGGGCCGACCTCGATCGTGGCTCCCTCTGGAGAAGCGTCGACGCGAGCCTGGAGGGCCGAGAGGGCAGACACCGGGGGCCGGCCCTCGAGGCCGGTCGCCGGGGCGGGAGCCACGTCCTGTCCGGCCAGGGCCATCATGACCGCGAGCGCGCCGATCATCAGCCCGCCGACCGGGCTTCCTGCGCCTCCTCGGACCGGGCCTCGCGCCAGGCCAGGACGAGCGCAACGAAGAGAACGACGGTGACCGCCGCCAGGGCGTAGGAACCCGCGGCCGGGTAGGAGTAAACCTCGAAGTTGGCGAGCTTCTTGTGGCCGAAAAGGGGCGGCATGAACGGCGCCACCTTCACCGACGCCGTCGGCGCGAGGTCGTGGCCGTAAGCGTAGAGCTTGTAGCCGAAGGACCAGAGCGAGAAGAGGCCGAAGTAGACGTACAGGACGAACACGTCGATCAGATCGCCCATCCTGCCCTGCACCGGGGCGCGCAGAATGAGCAGCGCCAGCATTCCGACGACGAAGGGGATCCACTTGAACTCGGTGAACTCCGCCGTGCTCAGGTCCTTCATCCCGATGTAATGGTTGAGGAGGTTGATTTCCTTGACGTCCTGGCCGCCGTTGCCGCCCTCGAGCTTGTAGCTGTAGATCTCCAGGCGCAGGCCTTCGGGATACTGCGGCGCGAACATCGTCATCTTCCAGAGGGGTGCCAGATACGTCGGAACGAGCAGCAGGGCGGCAACGAGGAGCAGGAGCCGCGGCCCGGCTTCCAGCGGCTGCGCCAGGAACCGGTTGCCCCTCTCGAAAATGGCTTTCATGTCCGTCAGCCCTTCCTGGGCTTGACGATCAGGTAGCCCTGCATCTCCTGGTGGAGCGCCGAGCAGAAGTTGGTGCAGTAGTACGGGAAGACGCCCGGCTTGTCCGCTTTGAAGGTGACGGTCTTGGTTTCGCCGGGGTCGACGACGATGTTGATGTTGTAGTCGAGGAGCCCGAAGCCGTGGAGCTCGTCGGTGGTCTGCTCGATATTGGTGAGGGCCACCTGGACGGTGTCGCCCTGCTCGACCTCGATCGCCGTCGGGGAGATCGTGGAGCGAACGAGAATGACTTTGGCCAGAACATCGTTGCCCTTTCGCGTTACGCCCGCGTCCTTCAGGTCCCAGATCGCGAGCGGGTGCTTGTTCTCGTCCTTCAGGTAGACCTCGATCGGCTTGAGCTTGTCGGCCTTGATGATCTGCGCGTAGTGGGGCTCGGGCTCCGTGAAGGCGTCGTAGAGAATCTTCATCTTTTCTTCGGAGATATCGACCAGCTGCGAGGACTCCGGCTGCGACGGTCCCACGGAGAGGTGCCGGCCGTGCGAGAGCTTGTTCAAGCCCACCAGATACATCCCGTCCGGCGACACCGTGTCGCCCTCGGCCGCGGCCAGGTGGCCGATGGAATAGGACATCGGGACCTTGTCGATGACTTCCCAGGTGCCGAGCTTCCACTTCGCGATCGCGCTGTCGACGAAGAGCGAGGTGTAGCACTCGCCATTCAGGCCGAACTGCGTGTGGAGCGGACCCAGCCCCACCGGGACCTCGGCGTCCTTGACCGACTCGTACTTCAGGATCGGAATGCCGTCCTCGTCTCCCGTGAAGTCCTTGTTGCGGATCGCGGTCTGGATCTTCTCGAAGTTGAAGACGGTCGTCACGCCCTGGAGCTTGCCCGAGCCGACGATGTATTTGCCGTCGGGTGAGACGTCGACGCCGTGCGGCGACTTGCCGCAGGGGATCAGGTAGACGAGGCCCGGGACTTTCTTCGGGTCGATGACCCGGACGCCGCCGATCAGGTCCCCCTTGCCCTCGGCGACGGCCTTCTCGACCGCCCGCCAGTCCACCGCCGCGATGTAGTCGCGGTCACGCTGCGAAGCCGTGACCTCGAGCTTTCCGGTAGCGCGTTCGGAGTTGTAGCAGCTCCAGAACATCCATCCGTCCGAGGCCTTCTTGCCGGCGTCGCCCAGATCCCAGTCGAATGGTGGCGTCATGATCTCCCAGCCGAGCGACATCTCGCCCGACCTCGGATCGATCTTGATACCGACGAGGACACCCTTGTATTTGGTGGCGTAGTCTTCGATCCCGGCGGCCGTGCCTTTCGGAATCGGGATCGAAAAACGAGAGGCCATCATCGAGTACTCGGTGTTGGGCGTGACGAAGGCCGAGCCGTGGTTACCCGAGAGGTTGGCGATCGGGCCGAGGATCTGCTTGGTCTTGAAGTCGCGCAGATCCACCCGCGCGACACGGCCGTTCATGTCGTTGACGAAGAGCCAGCGTCCGTCGTAGTCGCCGTTGGTCTCCGAAAGCGACGGATGATGGACATCGCCCCAGGTCAGGTTGCCGAGCATCGCCTTCGACTCGTCGTCGAAGCCGTAGCCGGTGGCCGGGTAGGGCGTGTAGACCGGGATCGTCGAGAGGTGCCGCATGGAAGGAATTCCGTACACGTAAACGTTTCCGGAGTGGCCTCCGGAAGCGAACATGTAGTACTCGTCGAGGTCTCCGGGCGCTACGTAGACCTTCCCGGCCGCGACGGCCATGTCGGATGCTCCGGCCGGGCCTCCCTTCTTCGCCCCGGCCTTGGGCGCGCTCGGCGCGCATCGGCCGGCGAGCGCGATCAGGATCGCGAAGACCGCGGCCGCGCCCAGGGTGATGAACTTCTTCGAGGGACTGCTCATGGAATCCTCCTTCAATGTCCTCCGGCCTCACCGGCCGGCGTTATCGAACCTTGTGCCTTCTGCTTCTGGTGTTCGGCGAACGCCTCTCGCAGCTTCTGGACGGCAATCGCCTTCTCCTGAGGGGACAGGATGATCTGGCGCGACAGAACGACGGCCATCGTTCCGGTGGGCTCGCGCAGGAAGTCGTCGACCGTCCGGCCGAAGCGGGCCTGCGTGTCCTCGACGGCCGTCGAGAGATCGGGGCCGATCTGCGCGGGGCTCTTGACGCCGAGCGCCTGCACGGAGTGGCACACGAAGCACCCCGTCTTGACGAACCAGGCGCCCGGCCCCGTCTTCATGCGCTGTTCCTCGACGACCTCCTCGGGCGTCTGGGGATCCGTGCGCGGCAGCCCCGGGCGGTAGTCGGCGGGCACCGGCGCGCGGCGCCAGGAGAGGGCAAGCATGGAAAGCGCCTGAGCCTCCTTGGTCGTCAGGTGGAAGTTGGGCATGACCGTGTCGGGCACCAGCGCCCGGGGGTCCTTGAAATGCGCGACGTGCCAGGCAAAGGAGGTCTTCTGGCCGGAGAGACGGCCATACTCGTACTGTTCGGGCGCCTTGTCGCCGACCCGCGTGAGATCGGGGCCGATCGTTCCGCCGCGCCCGTTGATGACGTGGCAGGCCCGGCATCCCTTTTCCTTGACGAGGTTTTTGGCGAGGTTGATCTGGTCGGCGCCCTTGGTCTCCCGGTCGTAACGGTGGCAGACGTTGCAGTTCATCTGCATCAAGGCCTTCTTGTCGGCCGCCAGGGAATAGGCTTCCCCGAGCGCGGCGCCGAGAACCGGCTCCTCCCAGTGCTCGACGGGGCCGTGGGCGGCCTCGACGTCGATCGCCCAGCCCTGGCCGCCGTGGCAGGAGGTGCAGCCGAATTCTTCGATCGGGTGGTTCTCGAGCGGCTCGGCCGGATGCGTCTTGAACGGGTTCTCGGCGTTCTCGAAGCCCTTCCAGAGGGAGGCCTGGTGGCACGTGACGCAGCGGTCGGCCCGCCGCATCTCCGGGATCCAGATCTGCTGGACGCCGGCCGGGATGCCCTTCGCCTTCTCGGTTCCGAACTTCTCGGCGACCTGGCTTTGGAACGCCCACTGGTAGTAGCGCCAGTCGTGCCTGCGGTCGCTCCAGGCGAAGAGCAGCGTCGAGACGACGAGCAGGACGCCGACGATCGCCAGAACCGGCCGGTCCTTCCTGGGAAACGGGGAGTCGGTTCGCTTTTCCATTTCAGATCCTCGACGGCAGCTCGGGCCACGGCTGCCACGGCCAGTAGAAGTGCCAGTAGGGGCCGCGCAGGAAGGTGCCGATGATCGTCAGGGCGACAACCGCGGCGACGAGCAGCAGAAAGACGAGGTTCTGTTTCCGGCGGCTCCCGGCGAACCAGACGCCCGCCGCGCCGCCGGGGCTCTTGTCGAGCCACGGCCATGCGGTGAGGAGCGCCAGCAGGGCCGCCGGCAGCAGCACGCCGCCGAGAAAGGCGCCGTTGACGATGAAGGACCCGATGCGGATCGTCGTGTCCGTGACGATCTCCTGGAGCCAGAGGAAGTACCAGGGCGCCTTGGCCGGGTTGGGGGTGATGAGCGGATTGGCCGGCTCCTCCAGAGGCGAGCGCACGAAGACCGCGAGGACTCCCACGAGCGCAATCGTGCCGAGCACCACGATGGCGGCCCTCCTGGTCAGGTCCGGGACGGAGTTGACCGTCGCGCCCTGCGCCTCGAGCGTGGAAGCGCGGACCTGCGGAGATGTCCCTCGCGCCACCCCGAGGAGCGTGTAGGTCTTGGTCTTCGACGCCGGGACTTCGGTCTTCTCGGAGGCGAGCCTGGCGGCGTCGGCCCTGGCGAGGCCGCCATCCTTGCGCATGCGCCACATGTGGTACGCGAAGAGGAAGCCGATGATCATCGGGAGAAAGAGGACGTGGAGGACGTAGAAGCGGATCAAGGTCAACTGCTCGATCTCCCGGCCGCCGATCAGGAGCTCGCGGATGGCCGGGCCGACGAAGGGGACGGAAGAGGCAATGTTGGTGCCGACGGTGACGGCCCAGTAGGCGAGCTGATCCCACGGCAGAAGGTAACCGGTGAAGGAGAGGAAGAGCGTCAGGATGAGCATCGCGACGCCGATCACCCAGTTCCACTCGCGCTTCTGGTTCTGTCCCGTCCCGTTCTTGTAGGCGCCGGTCAGAAACACGCGCACCAGATGGAGAAACACCGCGGCGACCATCAGGTGCGCCGAGACCCGGTGCACCGCGCGGATCCAGGACCCGAACGTGATGACGTACTCGATGTCCTTGACCGAGGCGTAGGCGCGCTCGACCGACGGGATGTAAAGGAAGAGCAGCGGCAGCCCCGAGACGACGAGGAGCAAGAGGAGAGCCGCCGAGGCCGTCCCGAGCCAGAAGGAGTAACTCCAGGAGAGCGAAGCCTTGTAGCTCTTGGCCGGGAACCAGTGCAGCAGGAAGTTCGACACGATCGCGTCGCCCGCCTGGCGGTCGGAGGCCGGGCGGAAGCTCCACCAGCGTGTCGGGTGAACTCCCGGGGCAGACGGTTTCGGTTCGCGTCCCGTGATCATGCAATCCCCCTCAAGCCACAGTCAGCCGGAAGTCGCGCTCGACGGGGCGCGCCAGGTCGACGACGAGCTGGCCGTCCTCGGGCGAGAACGAGAGGTGATACCAGGCAAGCGGCTTGGGGGCCGGCCCCGATACGTTCGTGCCGTCGCCGTTGTACTTCGAACCGTGGCACGGGCAGAGAAACCGGTGGGTGAGCCGCAACGGCTTGCCGTCGGCGGCCGTCGTTTCGATCTGGGAGAGAGCTTCTGCGCGCACCGTGCAGCCCAGATGGGTGCACACGGCTGAGACCGCGTGAAACGTGTTTCCATCTCGAAACACGTAGAGTCGCTCGTCGGGAAGAAACTTCAAGCCGTCCGGGAAGTCGTTCGGCATCCCGAGCTTGACCGTCGTCGGCGCGTCATAAGAGACGTTCGGAACGAGGGACCGCATCGAGGCGACCGTCTGAGCGCCCAGCGCCGCGACACCGCTTCCGATCCCGAGCTTGAGGAGGAATTCCCGCCGGTTCCTGGCCATCGCGTCTGACTCCCTTACCTCGCCGCCGCGGCGAATCGTTCGGTGATCGAAAACCGCTCCATCGTCATGGCGTCCGTCGGACAGCGGATCGCGCAGAGCCCGCAGCGGATGCAGCGGGCGTCGTCCTTGACCATCGCCGAGAGCGGCAGGCCATCGCCCTCGGCCCGCGCCGCCAGGGCGGCGCGCTCCGCCTCGGGGAGCTCCAGCTCCTCGAAAGGGACGAGCGCGAGACAGTACTCGGGACAGATGTCCACGCATCGGTTGCAGAGCACGCACTTTTCGGGGTCGTAGATCGTCTGGACATGGCAGATCAGGCAGCGCGCCGCTTGGCGGCGGGCTTCGGCGTCTTCGTAGCCCGTCTCGACCTCGGCGATCCCGGTGCGCCGTCCGACGTCGAGCGTCGGAGGGGCCTCACGGTCGAGGACTTCGAAGCCGGCGATCATGCGGTAGTCGGCCGTCGGGAGCTTCTCGATCTCGAGGTGAGCCTCGAGGCGCGCGGCCTCGCGCGAGAGAAACTCGTGGATGGAGCGGGCCGCGCGCTTCCCGTTGGCGACGGCCTCGATCAGATTGCGCGGGCCGAAGGCCACGTCACCGCCGGCAAAGACGCCCGGAGCCGACGTGGCCAGGGTGACGGGATCGACCTGGATCGTGCCGCCGGGTTTCAAAGCCACGCGGTCGGCTTCCTCGAGGAACGAGAGATCCGGCTGCTGGCCAATCGCGAGGATGCAGGCGTCCGCCGGGATCGTGGTGAGATCGGCCTCGTCGTAGCTCGGAGCGAAGCGGCCGTTTTCGTCGAAGACCGAGACGACGCGCCGCAGCTCGACGGCCTCGAGCTTCCCGTTGCCGAGAAATCGATTGGGGCCGCGTCGCGGGACGAACACGACTCCCTCCTTCTTCGCCTCCTCGAACTCCTCGTGCCCCTGGGTGGTCCGCAGCACGGGCATCTCCCCGAAGCTCTCGAGCGAGACGATCGTGACCTCGGCGGCGCCTCCGCGGATCGCCACCCGCGCCGAGTCGAGCGCTTCCTTCATGCGCGCGTCTTCTTCGGCGGAGGCGGCGAGGCGGTCCGCGTCCCCCTCGCGCCCAACGCGCAGGGCGGTTCGCGCGGCGTCGAAGGCGACGAAGCCGCCGCCGATGACGACGACCCGCCGTCCGAGGTCCACGCGGTAGCCGCGGTTGACGTTGAGGAGGTAGTCGATGGCTTTGACGACGCCGTCCTTCTCCACGCCTGGCACCTGCAGATCACGGCCTCGCGAAACTCCGACCGACAGGAAGACCGACTCGAAGCCCTGCCGGCGGAGCTCGGCCAGGCCAAAGCTCTCCGACAGCGGCGTCTTCAGCCTCAGCGTCACTCCGAGCGAGAGGATCTTGTCGATCTCGGCCTGGATGAGTGAGCGGGGAAGCCGGTACTCGGGGATCCCGAAGCGCATCATGCCGCCCGGCTCCTCGGAGGCCTCGAAGACCGTGACCTGGTAGCCAAGGAGCGCCAGGTCGTGCGCTGCGGAAAGGCCGGCGGGGCCCGAACCGATGACGGCGACCTTCCGCTTCGCGAGGAGCCCCGCCGGCGCAGACGCGGTGCGAGAAAGCGGGTAGACCGGCAGATGTCCGGCGTAGCGGTTTCCCTCGGTGACGAGCCGCTCGCGCAGGACGTCCTGCGTCGCCGGCCGCACGGACTCGGCGCCGTACTTTTCAGTCACGAAGCGCTTCAAGGCGCGAATCGTGATCGGCGCGTCGATCGAGCCGCGGCGACACGCGTCCTCGCAGGGCGCGGCGCAAACGCGTCCGCAGACCGAAGCGAAGGGGTTGGGAGCGCGGGCCACGAGGAAGGCCTCCTCGTCCCGCCCCTCGGCGATGAGCTGGACGTATCGACCCGCGTCGGTTGCGACCGGGCAGCCCATCTGGCACTTGACCTGGGCCTTCCAGTGCGCGAGGTCGGGCAGACGTGTGGGGATCGGCATTCTCAGTCCAGGCGGACGAGGTCCCCGGCGCCCGCGCGGTCGGCCGCCCGTCGGGTCTCCTCGGTGCGGAAGCGGTAGTGCCCGCCGGGCGTCCGGACCGCCTTCAGCGCTCCCGTTCGCGCCCAGCGGGTCACCGTGGAAGCCGAAACTCCGAAGAGCCGGGCGACCTCGGTGCGGGAGAGAAACTCGGGCCCGATCGAAACCCGTGATGGATCGCTCGTTCTTCCGCGTGCGGTCATGGCTATCTACCCCCAAAAATCTCCCGGCGCGACAGCCGGACCTATGACGCAGGTCATGCGCTCGATCGTTTTGCTCGGTTTCGTCTTCTTGAGCGTTTTGCGCCGTGCCGCGACTCTTTTAGCGCCCTGCAAGCGGTCGGACCTGATGCGAACGAATCAAATTTGCGGTCTTGTCGCCTGAGTGATTTGCGTCATGCGCGATGAGGAGACGGACCGGTAGCGAGCCAATCGAGGCGACCAAGCGGGGCACCGACCGGATCGTCGCGGGGGGAGCGTTTCCGACGGTCTGCATCTTCCGGCCGACGATCGGCGGTGAGCTCGAAAGCGCGCCGCCTCCCGATCCGGGCGCGATGCGGGAAGTGTTCGCCCACCTCTACGAGGCGTGCCGCGAGGCGGGGCTTCCCATCGGCATTCTTCCAATCGAGGTTTCTCTGGTGGTCCACCCGGAAGAGGCGGCGGGCCTCGTCCGGCCGAGCCTCGCATCACGAATCTACGAGTGGAACCTCGCGGTGCTGCGCACGCTTACCCGGCCATGCGTGGCTTGGAAGTTGATGCCCTGCGGGAGCACGCTCTCGGCCGAGGTTCTCCGCTCCCGGCTCGGAACATCTGTGTCCCGAGTTAGAGCCAGACGCGGCGGCTCCGACCTCTCTTCCTCAGAAGACGTAACTCAGATACACCGTCCCGACGTTGACGGTGTAGGAGCCGTAGGTTGCGTCGAGGTAGTACGCGCGCCGCACGTCCACCAGGTCTTGCGGCACTCGGTCGAACATGTAGGGAACCATGACGTCGGTCATGAAGTCCGAGAGCTGGAAGTTCTCGTACCAGTAACGGACCCCGACCGTGAGCGCCTTCGTGACCGCGTACGAGAGCTTGACCCGCAGCGTGTAAAGATTGTCGGTGATCTCCGGCCAGGGGTAAGCGATCGCGGTGAAGAGTTTGGTGGGCAACCCGTTCGGGTTGCTCGCGTCGAAGTTTGCATGGCCCTGAGTCGCCGAATACCGGAGGTCGTAGTGGAAGCCGTTTCCGAAGTCCCCGAACATGTTGACACCGTACGCGTTGATGACGTTGGCGGTATTGTCGTTCCAGGCGTTGGAGGGCAGCCAGTTCGTCCCGCCGATGTTGTCGTCCTTGGCGATCGACTTCATGAACTCGTCGAGGGACTCCCGCGCCCAGAAGGCGCCGATGCCGAAGACCGGCAGCGGGGCAAACGTCACATCCAGACCGCCGGAGAGGTACTCGTTGCTCTGCAGCCCGTAGGGCGACTCGGGGAAGTCGGTTTGAACGTACGAGACGTTGCCGCCCAGGGTCAGCGAAGGCAGCGGCGACCACGTGAACTGAGCGTCGTAGGTGTCCTGGACGCGGGCCGCGACGTCGAAGTCGCGCAGAAGCGCGAACTCGAGGCCCGGATCGTAGATCGAGGCGTCCCGGGAGGTGTATGCGTAGGAAACGCGGGCGAACAAACTCCGGGCCATGCGCAAACGTGCCCCGATCGTCCAGATGTCCTCGTGGTTCTCGTTCACGGTCCGATGCGTGCGATCCCAGTCGTTCGACGCGTAGGAGGCGTCGATGTCGAGAATCGGAAGCGGCCGCACGATGGCCTCCAGACCCCAGCGCGTGCGCGTGTAGTCCTTGGGGACGTTTTCGATCGGCTCGCCCTCGATGTTCGTCCTCCAGCTCGACTCCGATCCGGCCGCGTAGCCGGGGAAGAGGATCTCGCGGCTCTCGTCGTCGTAGTCGTAGCGGCGGAAGCGCGCCGTCGCCGTGACGAAGTCGACTGGCCGCGAGCTGAGGACGACGTTCTGCGAGTTGATGCTGACCTTGCCGTCGAGACTCGAGACAGGCAGGTTGGCCGGGTTCGTCACGTCGAAGCCTGCCGGCACGGAGATCGCCGAATTCAGGGTGTAGGGAGCGAAAGCCTCGTTCTGCTCCCAGTTCGACCACGAGAAGCTCCCCGAGAGGCTCGTGCGAAGGGGCAGCCGGACCGCTCCGGAGAAAGTGAACTCCTCCGTCTGGTTGTCGGGCGGAAGAGGCGAGATTCCCTCCGCGAAGCGCTGACGGAAGGCCGTGGAGGCGAGGTTCGTGATGCGGAACGGATTGTCGAACACCAGGTACGGCACGTCGTTGTCGAACGTGGAGAGATCGGCTCTGCCCTCGACCACGAAGGACGGTCCCGAGAAGTCCATCGAAACGCCGTAAAGCTTGGTCGAATAGCTGACCGGTTCGGGCATCTCCAGGTCCGGCGTCCGGAAGTAGTCTCCGGTGTGGGCGGTGCCCGAGCCGCCGATCGCCTGCCGGTCGTAACTTCCCGCCGAGGTGACTTTCGTGCCGTCGCGCTGCTCGTCGCTGAAATAGCCCCCAAGGTTCCAGTTCGGCAGGATCGCGATGTTGGCCGCACCCCCACCGGTGTTGCGCTGGACGTCCAGCACGGTTTCGGGGAATGTGCTCGCGTAGAGGAAGCCGAGCGGCGGAATCAGCGGGTTGTCCGCGCCGGCCTGGCCGTTCGAGGTGTCGTCGAGCGCCTCGAAGGCGGCCTGCACCGGATCCGGTACACGCAATTCGCCTGGGGCTGGCGAAGAGAACGCGGGCCGGGCGTGAACGGAATAGAGATGCGGCGTCTGGTCGTAGAAACCGATTGCGGACACGGGCCCCAGGCGCGCCTTGAGCGTGTAGCGCGCGTCGATTCGGCCGACGTTCCAGGCGCGCGCGTCAAACATCCGGCTGCCGTCGGCGTTGGTGTCGGCAAAACGAAGCGAGTCGACGAAGCCGCCCGACGGAACGGTCCGGTACTCCTCGAACTTGGCGCTGTCGCCATCGACGTCGACGAACTGGAAGCCTCCCAAGATGCCGTTGTTGTCGAACGTGAAGGTATCAACCTGCCAGGGCGAGGGCGTCTGAACGGGCTCAGGCGTCGTCGGCTCAGGCTCTGTCGCTTCCTGCGCGGCCAGAGGGCCACCGAACGGGATGAGCGCGGCGAGGGAAACCAGGCCGACCAGGCGGAAGATGTTCTTTTTCATGGCTTCCTCCCGCTATCGCTGGAAGATGGGACCCGACGGGCTGTTGGACCCGTGGATCTTGGGGTGGCAGTTCATGCAGGCGCGGCTGAACACCCAGGGCTCGTTCGCCTTTGACGGGATCGTCTGATGGCGCCCCTGCATGTGGCACTGCTGGCACAGGCGCGAGGTCTGCGCCACGAGGAGCGACTCGAAGTTGGAGGAGTGCGGATTGTGGCAGTTCAGACAGTTCTCCTTGACGGGTGAGTGCTCCCAGAGGTGCGGCCCGCGCTTCTCCGCGTGGCACGTGTAGCAGAGCTCGTTGACGGAATTGCGCCGGACGAGGCTCTCCGTCACGCTGCCGTGCGGGTTGTGGCAGCTCGCGCAGTCCATCTTTCCCTCGAGGAGCGGATGTCGCGAGCGCGCGTTGAGCGCCCGCGCCAGGTTCGTGTGACAGGTCAGGCAGAGCTCCGTGGCCTTGGGCCTGGCCAGCAGCGCCTTGCTCGAGGGTGCGGCGCCGTGCATCGAGTGACAAGACGTGCAGCCTGCCCGGCCCTCCGCGTGCGCGCTGCCTGCCCAGTGGATCTGTGTTTTGTCCTGACGGTGGCAGCTCAGGCACTTCTCGGAGGCTTCGAGGGGCTTGAGAGACTTGAACGAAACGATGTTCTCCTTGGTCGGGTTTTCCGCATGTTGCGCGCCCGGCCCGTGGCAGGACTCACACTCGGCGCTGTTTTGTTTGTATGGCTTCTTGCCGCCGGTCAAGACGTGTGGGTTCTTCGCGAACCTCTTCCCGACGTCCTCATGACAGGTGATGCAGGTTTCGTTTCCCACCGTGTCGCCCGCTTTTTCCTGGCCCTGGGCAGACAGGGCGAGAGGCAACAACAGCAGAACGGCCCCTCCAAGAAGGGTCCCCAGTGTCCGCCTTGGCATGCCCACTCTCCTTGAGCTTCGAGGTTGACCTGCGGCGATAGTCGGCCGAAGCGGGCGAAGTGTCAAGATGCGGCCATGAGCAAGACGGACACGGCGGGAGCAGAACGGGCCGGGTCCGGTAGGTCAGGGCTTGATCGTTTTGCTCCGTTTCGTCTTCTTGAACGTTTTGCGCCGTGCTGCGACTCTTTTAGCGCCCTGCATACGGTCGGACCTGATGCGAACGAATCAAATTTGCGGTCTTGTCGCCTGAGTGATTTGCGTCATGCGCGATGGGGAGACGGACCGGTAGCCTGTGATCGATGTTTTCTCCCGTCGAGCTCGAGATCGAACTCTTCTGCCGCGGGATGCGGCTGGATGCGAGCTCCACGGTCGACGAAGACGGGCGGCGGATCTCGAGGACGCGGGCAGGCCTCGGCTCCGGCCTGGAGCTCGTGATTCCCGCTCCGCGCAAGCCTATCTGGGTCAACGTGCCCGTCGTGGAGCGCTTCGCCGAGACGTCTCCTTTCGAGCTCGTGAAGGGGCCGGCGGGCTACGAGGTCGTCGACGAACGAACGAGGGAGGCCTACCCCGTCGCCATTCCCGCGGAGCCGGGGTGGTACTCGCGCGAAACCTCGTCCGGAATCCCGATGAACCGGATCGGCGTCCTGCAGGGCAACTACCTCGGGGTCTACGTCTCCAACGCCTGCCTCTACTGGGCCCGGAACCAGGCCTGCAAATTTTGCACGACCGGAAAGAACGTCGGCGTCAACGAACAGGCGCGCAAGAAAGTCGAAGACGTCGTCGAGGTCGCGCTCGCGGCGCGCGACGAGTCCGGCTCCGTCTTTACGCACCTGAACACGGGCTATCACTACGAGGAGGTCGACCGCCTCGAGCCCATCCACGGTTTGCGGCAGTGCGAGCCGTTCGTCCGCGCGCTGCGCAGGGAGGTCGGCGGGTTCATCGGCGTCCAGGCGCACGCGGTGCCGCGGCGGAAGTTCTCCGAGTACGACGCGCTCGTCGACGCCGGGACCGATCACTTTTCCTTCTGCTATGAGTTCGAGGACCCGCAGTGGTTCGAGCGCATCTGCCCCGGCAAAGCCGCCACACTCGGCCAGGAGGGCTTCTTCGAGGCGATGGAGTACACGTCGAAACGGCTCGGCCGGGGGAGGGTCTCCGGCGAGATCATCGCCGGCCTCGAGCCGGTCGAAGCGACGATGCGAGGCGTCGATCGGATCGTCGCGGCGGGGGCGTTTCCCACCGTCTGCATTTTTCGCCCGACGATCGGCAGCGAGCTCGAGAACGCGCCGCCTCCCGATCCGGGAGCCATGCGCGAAGTCTTCGCCCACCTGTACGAAGCCTGCCGGGACGCCGGGCTTCCGATCGGGATCTTGCCGATCGAAGTCTCGCTCGTCGTGCAGCCCGAGGAGGCGGCGGATCTTGTCGCCCGGAGCCTCGCCTCGCGCCTTTACGAGTCGAAGCTCTCGGCCCTGCGCAAGGTCGCCCGGCCGTACGTGGCGTGGAAGTTGATGCCCCGCCCGAGCACGCTCTCGGCCGAGGGTCGCCGCTCCCGGCAAAGAACATCCGCGTCCTGAGTTGGAGGAGAAGAGGCGCCCCGCTGGGCGGCCTTCCGCAGAAGCGGGCTCGGGCGCGCTTGTTGATCAAACTTGGATTGGCCCGTCGGCCCAACGGGGGTCGTGTCAAGATCCGGCCATGAGCAAGCCGGGCACGGCGGAAGCGGAACGGGCCGGGCCCGGCGCCCCGGGAGGCTGGGCGAGGCTGACGGGGCTCGGCGCGTTGTCCGCGCTGTGGTCGCTCTTCCTTTGGGCCGAGCTCGTCCTGTCGCGTTCGGGCGGGGGCTCCTTCTGTGGCTTTGGCGGTAAGTTCGATTGCACCGGGGCCTGGAACAGCGCGCTCGCGTCCACGGTCCATCGGGTCAGCGGGCTGCCCATCGCCGGATGGGGTCTCGTCTGGAGCGTTACGGCGTTCGTTGTGCCCCTGGCAGGACTGGCGCGCCTGGCGTCGACCGGGCGGCCCGGGGCGCTGGTGTCGGCCGTTCGCCTGACGGCCGGTGCGGGCCTTCTCGCCGTCGCCGTTCTTCTCGCCGCGAGCGCGGTCGCCGGCGCGATCTGTGTCGGCTGCATCGCGACCTATCTCATCGTCGGCGCCTACGCGGCGATCGCTCTGCTCGGCTGGCGGCGGGCGGGGCTGCCCGAGGCCGGCCGCGGCGGGGCGCTCGCGCTCGGCTGCACGGCAGCCGCCTTCGCGCTTCTGCTTTATCCCGGATTGCACACGCCGAAGACGAGCGGAGAAGCGGGGCGCCGGGCGGTGGCCGAGGCGGCCGGCCTCTCCGGAGAAGCGCCCGTACCGGCTCCGAGTCGCGTCGGGACCGGGGATGAGGCGAAGGACAAAGTGCTCGCGGACATGGTCGCCACGCTGGATCCGGGTGGCAAGCAGATCCTCGCCGATTCGCTGGCGATCTATCGCAACTCCCCGGCGGCGATGCTACCGGCGGCGCGCGCTCTCGTGGGCTCGCCGATGGCCCCGATCCGGATCACGGAGTTCACCGACATCCTCTGCGAACATTGCGCGGGGCTCTACGAGACGCTTCAGACCCTTCGCACGCACTCGGCGCCGGGGAGCTTCAGTGTGGACGCCCGGCAGTTCCCGCTCGACGGCCGCTGCAACCCGCAGTTCACGGCGGGCAAGGGCGACGACGTGCGTTGCGTGGCGGCGTCGGCCCGGATCTGCATGGAGGCCTCGGGCAAGGAGCCCGAGTTCGCCCGGGCGCTCTTTGCGCGGCAGCAGGGCCTGACCCGGGATGCGGTGTTCGCGATCGCCGCGCCCTTCATGCCCCCCGAGAAGCTCGCGGCCTGCCTCGCCTCGCCTTCGACTCGCGCGGCCCTCGACCAGGACCTCGCGGCCGCGGCGCAGTTCGATTCGGACGGGACGCCGATCGTCGCCATCAACGGGCGCCGCGGCACGAGCTTCGGCCCGTTCCTCTACGCGATGATCCTGACCCGCGGAAACCCGGAGCACCGGACCTTCGACGCGCTGCCGGCGGGCGATCCGGGGGCCCACCTGCACTGACGCCCCGCGTGCCGGCAGCGTCCATGACGCAGGTCATGCGCTCGATCGTTCTGCGCCGTTTCGTCGTCTTGAGCGTCTTGCACCGCCTGGACGGATTTCTAGCGCAGCGGCGAGGGCCCGGAATGAGTCAAACGCATCAATTTCGCGGCATCGCGGTCCTGCTGATCTGCGTCATGCGCGCTCGGGTGGCGGCCCTGTAGTCTGTGCTCGATGCTTTCGTCCGTCGAGCTGGAGATCGAGCTGTTCTGTCGCGGGATGCGGGTCGACGAGACCTGCACCCTGGCCGATGACGGACGCCGGATCGCCCGCACACGCGCCGGACTCGGGTCGGGACTCGAGCTGATCCTGCCTTCGCCGCGGAAACCGATCTGGGTCAATGTTCCCGTGACGGAAGCCTTCGCCGCGGCATCGCCGTTCCGGCTGGTGAAGGAGGCGGAGGGTTACCGGGTGATCGACGAACGCGCCGGCGACGCGTACTTGGTCGAAGTCCCGGAGGAGCCCGCCTGGTACGGCCGCTCGACTTCCTCGGGCGTGCCCATGAACCGGATTGGCGTGCTCCAGGGGAACTATCTCGGCGTCTACGTGTCGAATGCCTGTCTCTTCTGGGGCTCCTCCCCGTCGCGCGCCTGCAAGTTCTGCACGACCGGCAAGAACGTGGGCGTTGCCGAGCAGGCGCGAAAGAAGGTCGAGGATGTCGTCGAGGTCGCGCAGGCGGCGAAGGAAGAGTCGGGGTCGGTCTTCACGCACCTCAACACGGGCTATCACTTCGAGGAGGTCGACCGGCTCGAGCCGATCCACGGGCTCCGGCAGTGCGAGCCCTTCGTGCGGGCGCTGCGCGAGCAGGTCGGGGGCTTCATCGGGGTGCAGGCGATGCCCGTGCCGCGCCGCAAATACTCGGAGTACGACGCGCTGATCGACGCCGGAACAGACCACTTCTCCTTCTGCTACGAGTTCGAAGATCCGGACTTCTTCGCGCGGCTCTGCCCTGGAAAAGCGGCCACGCTCGGCCAGCGGGGGTTCTTCGAAGCGATGGAGTACACGGCGAAGAAGCTGGGCCGGGGACGCGTCTCGGGGGAGATCATCGCGGGTCTCGAGCCGATCGAGGCGACCAAGCGCGGCATCGACCGAATCGTCGCGGCGGGCGCCTTCCCGACAGTCTGCATCTTCCGGCCGACGATCGGCAGCGAGCTCGAAAACGCGCCGCCTCCCGATCCGGGCGCGATGCGGGAAGTGTTCGCCCACCTCTACGAGGCGTGCCGCGGCGCGGGATTGCCGATCGGCATCCTCCCGATCGAGGTGTCCCTCGTCGTCCAGCCGGAGGAGGCCGCCGATCTGGTGGTGCCGAGCTTCGGCTCGCTTCTCTACGAAGGCAAGCTCGCCTTGCTGCGGCAGATGGCGCGGCCGTACGTCGCGTGGAAACGGCGCGCCCGCGGGGCGGCGTCCCGGCCGCGCTGACGGCTTCTCAATCCGCGGGCGCGATCCGGGTCAGGGCCGCGGCGTCGCGGATGAGGAAGCCTTTCGCGTCCGTGTGCACGAGGCCCTCCTTCTCCCAGCGGCTCATCACGCGAATGGCGGTCTCGATCGTCGTTCCGATGAGATCCGCGATCTCCTGCCGCGAGAGGTGGAGGGGGACGAAGAGGCCGTCCGGGCGCTTCTGGCCGACGCGCTCGCCGAGAGTCGAAAAGAGGCGCGCCACGCGGTACTCGACGGAGCCGGTCATGTCCGCCAGGCGGCGGTTCAGGGCCATCAGGCGCAGCGTCAGCCCGGCGAGCAGCCTCCGGGTAATCTCGGGCCGCTTCTCGATCAGGCCAAAGAACTCGCGCTCGGGAATGGAGACGACACCGCACGGGTCGAGCGCGATCGCGGAGGCGGGGAACGGGCGCCGCTCGAAGACGGCGACGGCGCCGACGGGCTCTCCGGGTCCGAGGATCTCCAGGATCAGGTCCCGTTCGGGCGTGGCCTTCACGATCTTCACTCGCCCGACGAAAAGGAAGTGGATGAGAAGGGCGGGCTCTCCCTCTTCGAAGATGTGCGCCCCCTTCTCGTAGGCCTGGAGCTGACAGAGCGGCTCCAGGGCCCCACGCTCCTCGGCCCGGAGCGGAGCGAGGATCGGGATGGCGTCGAAGGGGATCGGCGGGCGCGCCGGCACCCGCGGATTATCGCACCGGCAGCGTCGAAGAGAAGGCGGGCGGCGCCGATCGCGAGGCCGCCTTCGGGGGTGCGGGCCGGGCGCGCATCGTGCGGACCAGGTTGAACATGTAGAGGACCAGGGCGAGCACGACGGGAATTCCCATGTAGGAGCCGACCTGGTACAAGGCGGGATGGAACGCCGCCGGGTACTGCAAGAGCCGCAGCGCCACCCCGAAGAGCAGGAGCGAGTAGGTCAGGTAGGCCAGGCGGGGCGACCAGAGGGTCTTGCCCGAGAAGACAGGCAGGATCCGGAAGCTCATCCCGACGATCAGAAGCGTCAGGAACCCGATCGTGAAGACGTGGCGTCCGGCATCCGCCCACCAGAGGTTCTGAGCGGGCAACCGGGTCGCGCGGGACAGGATCACGGCGGACAGCTCCAGCAGAGACCAGAGGCCGAGGCAGCCGAACGCGAGGCGGATCGCGACCGTCGGGGCTCCGGGAGTGCGCATCATCGGAAGGGTCGCGCGCCGCCAGAGAAACCCGTTGCCGGCGAGATAGACGGCCGCCGACAGAGCCGCCAGAGCGAGACCTCCGTCGCGCAGGGCGAGCGCGCCCCGGTCCGGGAGACCGGGCAGCCAGGAGCCCAGGAACAGGAATACGCCCCCCGCTTGCGCGGCGAGCGCGATCTCGCTTGTTCCCTTCACGGCAGGCCCCACGCCAAGAAAGAGGGACACGATCCGGTGGCCGAAACCGTAGATCCAGGCGAGGAGAAACCCGTAGAGCGTCGCGAAATAGAAGGTCTCGTTGAGCGCGGCAGGAAGGACCGTGTCGATGTTCCCGGCGAGCCAGAGCCCCTGGCCGGCCACGAGCGCCATGGCGAGCGCGAAGTAGACCGTGCCCGCGCGCACGAACCGCAGGAGCGGATCCTTGCGGTCGTATTTTCCTTCCCGCACGGCGGCGAGGAGGCCGAAGACGAACCGGATGAAGAGAACCGCCGAGGCGGCCTCCATGCCGGCGGACAGCAGCGAGAGCAGGCGCCCGGCCGGATGGAAGCCGAACGGCTGGCTCGCGTTGCGGAGGAGAACCCCGAGAAACATCAGCCAGAAGCTCGCGCGAACCGCGCGTCCGGGCCGGAAGCCGCCGACCCCCAGTATCCGGGGAAGGGCGTGATAGGCGATTCCCATGAGGAAGAGCGCCGCGAAACCGAGAACCTGCGTGTGCCCGTGAATCTGGCGGTGGTCGATCGGAACCTCGCCTCCCGCCGCGATGCGCAGGAGGTTGATCATGCCCATCGTGGCGCCGAGAGTGAGCGTCAGGAAGAGCGACCCCACGATGAAATGCGGCGAAAAGGGGCTGGCCGCCTTCTCGGCGGGAGGGGGAGCGGCGGCGACGTCATGAATCGCCACCGACCGGACGTCCCGCAGGAACTCCTCCAGCGGCAGCCGGTGCACCGTCGCAAACCACGCCAGCGGCTCGTCGGGCCCGTCCTCGCCGCCACAGTCGGCGAGGCCGTAGCGCTCGAGCACCGGCCCGGTCGCCGGGAAACGGCGGCGCAGCTCCCGAATCGACATCGTCGGAGGCACGAGGTTGTGCGCCTCGGCCGCGCCGTACGCCGATTCCAGGTCCTGGATCACGTCGGGAAGCGCGAGGCCCTTGGCCCGGCAGGCGTCTTCGAGAGGATGCTCCCCGCCGCAGCAGGTATCGAGCCCGTGAGCGGCCAGGGCGGAGCCGAGCTGCGGGTAACGGGCGAGCAGCTCTTTGACCGGAAGCTTCGGATCGAACCGTGTCGTCGTAATCATTGGCTCTGGAGAGTGGAGCGAATCGCTCGTTTCCGCCATGATGGGGATCATATGGAGGGCATCCGGGCGGGCAGGGCATTGACCGACTCGTCTATTCTTCCGTAGGTTGAAAAGAGTGGATCGATGCCCAGAGCTTCGGAACCTCGTTCTCGGGACCGTCTCGTTCGCTCTGTGCTTTGCGGCGTGGGGATCGATTGGCGCATTCGCGCCCCGCTTCCGTCAAGCCTCCCAGCTCTCTGCGACCGAGACGGCCCTGCTCGTCCGGGCGAGGTCACGCTCGATGATGCGGCGGGAGGAGAGGACCGTTGGCGCCCTCGGCGCTCTTTTGATATCCGCCCCGTGAAGGCATCCGTCCAGCCGCGCCTCGCAGTGCGGGCGGCGCCGCGCAAGGGACCTCGGCCCGGTCGATGAGCAGAGAGCGACCCGGGAAGCCGCTCGAAGAAACCGAAGATCGCCGGGCCATGTCGGACGCCCGCCTTCCCGGGGGCGTGCCTGAGTATCCGGCCCGGTATGAGACCGACATCGTTCTGCGGACCGGCTCGACCTTGCGCCTGCGGCCGGTCAAGCCGGAGGACGGCGCCGGCCTTCTGGATTTTTTCAGTCGGCTGTCCCCGGAGAGCCTCCATTTCTCTTTCTCCTCGGTCCCGAAGGCCGAACCCGGGGAGGCCGCCCGACTCGCGCTCGTGGACTACGAGAATCAGTTCGCTCTGGTCGCGGAGACAGCCGATGGGATCGTCGCAGTCGGGCGCTTCTCCCGAGACCCGAAGCGCCCGGACCACGCGGAGGCCGCGTTCACGATCGCCGACGCCCTCCAGGGGCAGGGAATCGGGACCGGCCTGATCGAGCGGCTGGCGGCGATCGCCCGCGAGAAGGGGATCACGACCTTCGAGGCGGACGTCCTTCCGGCCAACAGCCGGATGCTCGATGTCTTTGTGAACTCCGGCTACGCGATGACGCAGCAGGTCGAGGACGGGGTCGTCCACGCCGTCCTCTCGCTCCTGATCACGGCGCCCTCGGAGGCGAAGGCCGGCGAACGGCACAGGCAGGCGGCGGTCGCCTCGATGAGGCCCTTCTTCGAGCCGCGCGCCGTGGCTGTCGCGGGAGCCGGCCGCCAGCGAGGCAAGATCGGCGCCGAGATCTTTCACAACGTCCGAGCGGCGGGGTTCCAGGGAGAGGTCTTTCCGGTCAACCCGAAAGCGGCCGCGATCGATTCCGTGAAGTGCTACCCCCGTGTGACGGACATTCCCCGCGAGGTGGACCTCGCGATCATCGCGGTGCCGGCCGAGGAGGTCCTGGGCGTCGTGGACGACTGTGTCGCGAAAGGCGTCCGAGGAATCGTCGTCATCAGCGCCGGGTTCGGCGAGGCGGGCCCGGAGGGGCGGGCTCGGGAGGTCGCGCTTCTGGAAAGGATCCGCTCCGCCCGAATCCGGATGATCGGGCCCAACTGCATGGGGCTCGTCAACACGGACCCGCAGGTGCGGTTGAACGCCACGTTCGGGCCCGTGTATCCGCCCGAGGGTCGGGTGGCGATGCTGTCCCAAAGCGGGGCGCTGGGGCTTGCGATCCTGGACTACGCGAGCCGCTTGAATCTCGGCATCTCGACGTTCGTCTCCGTCGGAAACAAGCCGGACGTCTCCGGAAACGACCTCATCCAGTATTGGGAAGAGGACCCGCGAACGGACGTCGTTCTTCTCTACCTCGAGAGCTTCGGCAACCCGCGCAACTTCGGTTCGATCGCAAAGCGGGTATCCCGCAAGAAACCGATCGTGGCCGTGAAGGCCGGCCGCTCCCGCGCCGGGTCGAGAGCCGCGTCGTCGCACACTGGGGCCCTCGCCGAGAGCGATGCCGTGGTCGAGGCCCTTCTGCGCCAATCCGGCGTCATCCGCACTCGAACGCTCGAAGAGCTGTTCGACGTGGCTTCGCTCCTCGCCCACCAGCCGATTCCGACCGGCCGCCGCGTCGCCATCCTGACCAATGCCGGCGGGCCCGCGATTCTCGCGGTCGACGCTTGCGAGGCGCAGGGGCTCGCGCTGGCTTCCCTTTCGGGATCCACCGCAAAGGACCTCCGCTCCTTCCTTCCCGCCGCCTCGAGCGTGGCGAACCCCGTGGACATGCTGGCCTCTGCGTCCGCCCGCGACTACGGCCAGGCCATCCGTTCGCTTCTCGCAGACCCCGGAGTGGATAGCCTGCTCGTGATCTACATCCCGCCGCTCGCCTCCGATCCGGACGTCGTGGCTTCCGAAATCGTCGGCGCGGCGCGCGCGGGCTCGGGCAAACCGGTTCTCGCGACCTTCATGAGCGCGAAGGGCGCCCCGCCCGGCCTGTCGCCCCTTCCTTGCTACCCCTTTCCGGAGCCCGCCGCTGCGGCCCTGGCGCGCGTGACGGCCTACGGAGAGTGGCGGAACCGCCCCGAGGGAAAAATCCCGCCGCTCGAGGGTATTCGACGCAACGACGCGCGCTCTCTCGTCGCGAGGGCGATGGACCGCGGCGGAGGGTGGCTGACTCCCGGAGAAGCGCAGGACCTCATGAGTGCTCTTGCGATTCCCGTGGCCTGGTCGCGCCTGGCGGCGACCTGGAAGGAGGCTCGCGAAGCGGCCGGGGACATCGGCTTTCCCCTGGCGCTCAAGGCCGTCGGACCGGCGATCCTCCACAAGACCGAGATCGGCGGGGTCAAGCTCGGGCTTGCCGACATGCCCGCGCTGCGCGCGGCGTACCGGGAGCTGTCGCGAAGCCTCGGAGACGCCATGACGGCCGTTCTGCTTCAAGAGATGGTCTCCGGCGGCGTCGAGGTCATTGTCGGAGCGACGTACGATGCCGCGTTCGGCCCTCTTGTTCTCTACGGGAGCGGCGGCACGCTCGTGGAGCTTCTGGCGGACGTTGCCTTCCGGATCGCGCCGTTGACGGACGTCGATGTCGCCGAGATGCTGGAGGAAGTCAAAGGGACCGCGCTCCTCAGGGGATACCGTGGCGCCGCTCCCGCGGACGAGGCGGCGCTCTGCCAGGTCCTTCTGAGAGTTTCGGCGCTTCTCGATCTCTGTCCGGAGGTGCTCGAGCTCGACCTGAACCCCGTGAAAGTGCTCGAGAAGGGCGCGCGGGCCGTCGACGTCCGCATCCGGGTCGGCCGCCCCCCGGCCTTGCCGCGCTCTCGAAGGGTCTCCTACTGAGTCAGGCGCGCGCCGTCTTTCGTTGAAACGTCTTGAAAACCTCGAACCAGAGAATGCTGAGGCCTCCCGCCGCAAGACAGAGGGCGAGATCGTTCCAGTGGAGCTTCGAGAATCGGAAGAGATCTCGCAGGACAGGGACCGAGAGAACGAGAGCGAGGAACGCCACTGCCCCCCCCATCACCCAGGCGAGAGCGACGTTGGGCGACCGCAGTGACTGAAGAACCGTGCGGGACCAGGAGCGGTTCGTCAGAATCAAGGCGAGGTTGGCGACGATCAGGGTGGTGAACGCCAGCGCCCGGGCGTCTTCCGCTCCGTGGTCACGCGCGAGGGCGCCCGCGAAGACCGCCAGAACGATGCCGAGGACGCCGGCTCCCTGAAGAAGCGCGATTCCGACGGCGCGCCGCGAGAAGAGCGACTCCTGCGGGCTCCTGGGCGGTCTCCGCATGAGATCGGCCTCCTCGTTCTCGGCCTCGAAGACCAGCGAGCAGGCCGGGTCGATGATCAGCTCCAGGAAGACGATGTGAACGGGAAGGAGAACGAGAGGCCAACCGAAGAGAACCGGCAGGAGCGACATCCCGGCAATCGGGACATGGATGGCGAGAATGTAAGCCGCGGCCTTGCGAAGATTGTCGAAGATCCGGCGCCCCATCCGAATGGCCTCGACGAGCGACGCGAAATCGTCGTCGAGGAGCACGAGGTCGGCGGCCTCGCGGGCGACATCGCTCCCTCGTTCTCCCATCGCGATTCCCATGTCCGCGGCCTTCAGGGCAGGAGCGTCATTGACGCCATCTCCCGTCATGGCGACGATCTCGCCGTTCGACTTCAGGGCGCGGACGAGGCGGAGTTTCTGGTCCGGGGCGATCCGGGCGAAGACGTTTGCCGAAACGACCCGGCGGCGAAGCGTCCCCTCGTCCATCTCCTCCAGCTCGGGGCCGGTGATGGTCGAGATCTCGCCCGAGCCTTCGAGACCAATCTGGCGGGCGATGTTCGCAGCCGTCACCGGGTAGTCTCCCGTGATCATCACGACTCGAATTCCCGCGGCGTGGCATTCGCGAATCGCCGCGGGCACGGCCGGGCGCACGGGGTCGGCCAGGGCGAGCAAGCCCACGAGCTCGAATGCAAAACCGTGTTGGTCGGCCGGGAGCTCGCCGGACTGGAACGTCGCCCTGCCGACGCCCAGCACGCGCAAGCCTTCCTCGGCCAGAGGACGAACGCGTTCGAAGAGGGCGGAGGACTCCGGCGGTGTCAACCGGCAGAGCTCGGCGATCGCCTCTGGCGCCCCCTTCACCGCCACGACGCAGGGCTCGCCTTCGCGCAGCCGCCAGACCTGAGACATGGCCAGGAGCTGCGGCGAGAGCGGGTACTCGCGGACGAGCTCTCCGCCGTCGTGAAGGCGGCCGGTGTTCGAGAGCGCCCGCGAGCCGAGGTCGTGGATGGCTCGCTCCATCGGATCGAAGGCGTCCTTCCGACTCGCCAGGATGCCGAACTCGACGAGCTCGTGGAAGCTCCGGGGGAGGGGCTCGCCCTGCTCGGCGGGAATCTCGTAGAGGTCTTGTCCCGCCGAGAGCGTGTGGACCGACATGCGGTTCTGTGTGAGCGTGCCCGTCTTGTCGACGCAGAGAACGGTCGCGGCGCCGAGGCTCTCGATCGCAGGAAGATTGCGGGTGAGAACGTTCTTGCGAGCGAGCCGCCATGCCCCGAGCGCGAGAAAAATGGTCAGGACCACCGGGAACTCTTCCGGGAGGATCGCCATGGCCAGGGCGAGGCCGGCGAGAAAACCGTCCAGCCAGCTCTCCCGGGTGAGCCCGTAAAGAACGACGACGGCCAGACAGAGCGCGACGGCGCCGACGGCGACCCGGCGCACGAGACGGTCTGTCTCCTTCTGAAGGCGCGTCTTCTCGGGAACGATCGTCTGGAGCGACCGTCCGATCTTGCCGAGCTCCGTGCGCGCGCCGGTCGCGGACGCGCTGGCGATGGCGGATCCCGAAACCAGCAGCGTCCCGGAATAGACGAAGGGCTGGTCGTCTCCGCCCGGCCTCCCCCGGCCCGCCCCGGCGTTGGATGCCACCTTCCGGACAGGCACGGACTCACCCGTCAGGAGCGATTCGTCGGCCGACAAGCTCGAGGCCTCCAGGACCAACGCGTCGGCGGGGACGCGGTCGCCCTCCGACAGCAGAAGGACGTCTCCGCAGACGACCTCTCGACTCGGTATCCGCCGCCGCCGGCCGCCCCGCACGACCAGCGCTCGCGGGCTCGCGAGATCCCGAAGCGCGGCGAGCGCGCGTTCGGTCCTGCGGTTCTGAGCGAGCGAGATCCCGATGACGACGAAGACCGAGGAGAGGAGAACCAGCGCCTCGCGCAGGTCTCCGAGGAGCAGGTAAGTCGTTCCGGCGGCCAGCAGCAGGAGGATCATCGGCTCGCGCACGACCTCCCAGGCGGTCGCAAAAACGCTCCGGCTCTCGGCCGAGGGGAGCTCGTTGTAACCCTCCTGCCGCAGCCGAGCGGAGGCCTCCTCGTCGGAAAGCCCCGCGTTTTGATTCGAGTCAGCTACGGCCAATCGCAATCTCCTCTCGAGCATGGGGCCAAGGCCCCTCCCGGTCTGTCGGAGGATAGCTAAGGAAACGCGGGTTCAACACCCATCGACCGCGGGAAGGGGCCGCGCCGGTTACTTCGTCAGGCCCAGGTCCGACAGGATCTTCGGCTCCTGCTCCTCCATCGCGAGGACCTCGTGGCACGCCGAGCAGTCGTCGGCGATGACGCGGCCATCGGCGCTCTTGTGCTTGCCGTCGTGACAGCGGAAGCAGCCCGGGAACTCCTCATGGCCGATGTTGTTCGGGTGGGTTCCCCAGGTGACCTTCATGTCCGGGAAGATGTTCCGGAGGTAGATCGCCTTGACCTGCTCGGCCGCCGTCTCGACCGCCGCCCGGAGGTTCTGGTAAGTCCCCGGGTACGTCGTCTTGTAGAAATCCACGACCGCCCGAGGGATCTTCTCGGAGGCCGTCGGCCGGTCCGGGTAGGCGGCGCGCAGCGCGGCCACCGCCTCTCTCTTGACGAACGGCAGGCCCTTGCTGATCCGGCCGTCGCTCATGGCCTGGTCGACGGCTCGCTCCGGCATCTCGAAGGCGTGGGTCGGCCGGTTGTGACAGTCCATGCAGTCCATCTTGCGCCGCTCGCCGCGGGAGAGCTGCTCCGGCGTCGCCGGGACCTCGGTCGAGACATATTCGACGATCTTTCCGGCGTCGTCGATATAGGTCACGTGAGGGATGACCTGGCGGCGGCCGTCGGTCGAGACGTACTCGATGCGCTCGGCCGTGTCGAGGTGCCGGCCGTGAATGCCGACGAGGCCCTCCGCCGTCCGTCCCCCGATCTTCATGAGCAGCACGGTCGTCGCCGGCGTGTTCTTCTCGTCGTCGGCGTACTTCGTCCTCACGAGGAACTTGTCCCCGGTGAACTTCTGGGGCCAGTGGCAGTGCTCGCAGGTGTCCCGGGCCGGCCGCAGGTCGTGAACGGGAGAGGAGATCGGCTTGGAGTAGGTCTTGAAGGCGACGGCGAAGACCTGCCGCACTCCCGAGATCTTCGCCTTCACAAACCAGGGCGCCCCCGGCCCGATGTGGCACTCGACGCAGGACACCCGCGAGTGGGGAGAGTTGACGTAGGCGGTGTACTCCGGCGACATCACTGTGTGACAGGTCTGCCCGCAGAACTGGGCGGAGTCCATGTACTCCACGCTCTTGTACGAGGCCGTGCCCATGATCGCGAAGTTGGCGAACGTGAGGACGGCGACGAGCGCGAAGGCCCGGCGCAGAAACTGGCTGCGGAGGTCGACCTTCGGGTACTCGCGCGGCAGCTCGCCCCGCGCGCGAAGCTTGCGCCGCTTGAGCCACACGCCGACCGGTATCAGGACGAGGCCGAGCGCGAAGACGCCCGGGAGGATCAGGAAGAAGACGATGCCGGTATAGGGATGCACCGGGCGCGCCTGGACGATGAGGTACACCCAGAATACGAGCAGCGTGACGGCCGCGCTCGTGGTCAGCACGACGCCGGTGAGGGAGATCGGGTTCTGGCCCAGGAACACGGCGGGCCGGAGCCGCGTCTCGAGCGTATTGCGGGAACCCTCGACCATGCTGGGACCTCCTTGGCGTTCTTCTTCGGGAGTACCGGCGGCGGACGCGTTGGCCGGTCTAGGTTAGCAGCGCGAAGATCGTCAGCACAACGAGAGTCAGGCCGATGGCCACGGCCACGATGGCCGACACGTCGGCTCTCCGCAGAGCCCGCGGCGAGGGCGGATCCGCGCTGAGCGCGTCGAGGCCTCCGCTCGCCTGGATCCGCGCGTACTCCGCGGGCCTCTCCGCGCGCAGCTCGTCTTCCGCGACGACGCCGGTGAAGATGACTCTGTCGACCGGGAACTTCTCCGGCCGCAGGTGGCTGTTGAAGAAGTGGATCGTGAAGATGAAGCTGACGGCGAGCAGCGCCTCTTCGCCGTGGATGAGGAGGGCCAGGTTGAAGACGGTCCCCGGCAGCACTCGGGTGAAGAACTGCGGAAACCAGAGGAGGAGGCCCGAGCCCCCGATGATCGCCATGCCCCAGAAGACCGCCCAGTAGTCGAACTTCTCCCAGTAGGTGTAGCGGTCGAACCGGGGCCGCGGGCCGAGGCCCAGGAACCAGCGGAAGTTCTGGTACATCTGGACGAGATCCCGGGGCTGCGGCACCAGGGAATCCGGGCCCCAGAGGATCCCCCAGTCCCGTCGGGCGACGAGGCGGTAGGCCAGCCGCGCCAGGTGCATGACGAAGCAGGCGAGTATTCCGGTCGCGAAGATCCGGTGCAGCAGGCCGGCGCCGCGAAAGCCGCCGAGCGCGTTCGCGAGGACGGCGGCCCAGCGGTGGGTCGAGAAGAAGAGCGGCAGGCCCGTCAGCGACAGGCCGAGGAACGTGACCATCATCAGGAAGTGAAGGAAGCGGTCGAAGGGATCGAACCGCTTCACATAGCGGCGGGCGGGGCCGGCCGCGGTTTCGCCGGTCATTCCTTCTCTTCCTTTTCTTCCTTGCGGGGGGGCTCGGGTTCTGGCTCCGCGTGCCGGGCGCGCCAGGAGCGCGGGAACCACAGCACCGTGTGCACGCCGAAGAACGCCATGACGCCGATCACGAGCCACTTCATGAGGATCGCGACGTAGAAAAGAAGCGGGTTGCGCGCACGGTCCTTCGGGTTGGGATGCGGGTCGTAGCGGGCGAACTTCTCGTTGACCCCGGGGTGGCACTTCTGGCACGTGGCGACGCGCCGGGCAACGGAGACCGTCGAGCGCGGATCCGACGCGGGGAGAATGTTGTGCGCCTCGTGGCAGTCGGCGCAGGTCGCGATTCGCGCGAAGCCGAGATTCGTGACCTGTCCGTGATACGTGTCCCGGAAGGTCTCCTGGGACTGCGCGTGGCAGCTCCCGCATTCCCTGAGAACGTCCAGGCGCCAGGCCTCGACGTCCGCCCGGCGGATCGCGTGCGCCGTGTGGCAGTCGGTGCAGACGGGCGCGCGCGTGTCGCCGCTCGCGAAGAGAGTCCCGTGAATCCCCTCCGCGTAGAGCCGCTCGATCCCCTCGTGGCACGACCCGCAATTGGACGGGATGTTGCCGCGAAAGACCTTCGACACCGGGTCGGAGGAACGGCGAATGTCGTGAATGCCGTGACAGGTCTTGCAGTTGGGCGCCGTCACGAGGCCGCTCTTCAGCACGGCGCGGCCGTGGATGCTGTCCTCGTAGAGCGCGGCGACGTCGCCGATGGCGATCGGCCCATTGCGAATGGTCTCGGGGTCGCCGTGGCAGCGCGCGCAGGTGCCCGGGAGGTTCAGAGCGTAGGTCTGCGAGGCGGGGTCCTTGGCCGGGAGGATCTCGTGAGTCCCGTGGCAGTCCGCGCAGGAGGCCGCGATGGTGTTTCCGGTCTTTTGCCTCGCGGCCGCGTGGATGCTCTTCCGGTAATCGGCAACCGCGGCCTCGTGGCAGGTGGAGCACTGGGCCGGGGCGAGCCTTTCCGCGTGCGGAAAGTCGGCCGCCGCGGCGAGGTCGGCGTGACAGTCCACGCAGGCGAGGCCGGCCTGGCCGTGGACCGACGCCTCGAGCTTCGGAAGAGCCACGAAAACCGTGCTGCCGTCGGCCCTCTTCGCGTCAGCCTCGCCGTGACAGGAGAAGCAGTCCTCATTCGAGGGCGGCTTGGGCTTTGCGCCCGGGCTCGCGAGGGCGAGGCCCGCGAACGACAGAGCCAGAGCTGCCGCCGCGATTCTCACTGGAACAGCCTTTCGGAGCGCGCCTCCCCGCCGACCGAGTCCGGCGGAGAAGCGTTGGGACGGGCTACTTCTTGTCGCCGGGGTAGTCCTTCAACCATGCGCCGTCGACCGCTTTAGCTCCCCGCTTTTCCTTTTCGGCGAGGAGCCACTTGCCGGCGTCGTTGGGAGCGTGCTTGTCCTTCTTGGGCAGGGCGTCGACGTGACAGTGCTGGCAGTTCTTCACGGCGACGCCCGCGGCCTTGGCCTGCTTCTGCTGGTCCAGCGTGGCCGACGAGATTCCGCTCAAGGCGATCCAGCCGCAACAGAAGAGAGTGATCGCGGAGAGCCCCAGCCGCGAGCTCTTGATCTGCATCGAGTCCTCCTTATTTCTTCGTCCGGTCACGGACGCCAGTGAAAGAAAACGCCGTAACGGTTCGCATTGTAGTTGGCGAGCGTCCCCGCCTGGTCGAAGGCGGGCTGCTCGCCGTACTTGTCCCACAGCCATTCCCCGGCGAGGCCGACGTGCTCGGTGACGAAGTACTCGGCCCGCACCCGCGTCCGGTTGACGGTGAACGGGATGGAGCCGCCGTTCTCCATCCAGAGGTAGGCCCCGTCGAGAGAGAAACGCTGCCAGGCGACGATCAGGCCGCCCTCCCAGGTGTGTCCGATCTCCTTCTGCGCCGTCGGAACGATGTCGAAGTCCTGCGGCTCGCGGATCAGGATCTTGCGGTCGGCTTTGAACTCGCCGCCGGAGGCCCGCAACGTCACGAGGCCCTGGAGGAGCGTCACCTCGACGTCGGCGAGGAACTCGCGGAGCTTGGTGCTGTACCCGATCTCGACGACGTCGTCGTTCGCATGGGTTTCCCGGAACGTGCCACCGAGACGGACCAGGTCCTTCCAGGACCAACCCGCCCGGAGCTTGTAGCGATCGCGATTGATGAAATCGGTCCGGAAGATCGGCGCGTCCGCCTTGTCGCGCCGGTAGTCGGCACCGAGAGTGAAGCCCCACTGGGAGAAGGTCAGGCCGCCGCCGTACGTGTTGACGGTGCGGCTGTACCGGCCCGGCTCCGTTCCCGCCGCGAGCACGCTCGAGAGCTCCGAGCCGAACGTCACGTCCTGCTGCAACTGAGACCATCCCGCGTTGACGGCCACGGGCCCGAGCGCGCGGGCCAGGATCTGCGCGTCGAAAGTGGTGTCCTGGCGCTTCAGGGATGTTTCGGTGCGGACGATCTCGAGCAGATCGCCCACGGGGACCCCGCCGAACGTCACGGCGTCGATGAACAAGCTGGAGGCCAGCGCCGTGCCCTCGAGGGTGCGGCGTCGTTCGGCCCAGCCGCCGGTCAGGTCGACGTTGGGCAACAGGTTGACCTCGGCCCGCGCCGAGGCGCGCCAGAAGTCCGTGCGCGCCCGGGACTCGATTGTCTCCTCCAGGCCCGAGAAGAAGCGCGCGATCTGGAACGAGACGAAGTTGCCGGCGTCCGCTTCGACCGAGCTGGTGTCGCCGCTGGCGTCGGCGCGGACGTAGCTGCCGATGAGCTTGACGCGGGACAGCAGGCGTCCGGTGATCCAGACGCTCGTGACGGGGGTGTTGGTCTTGTTCTCGGTCGTGCGGGTGATCTCGTCGGCATTCACGTCCTGGCCGAGGATCGGACCGCTCCCGTTTCCGCCGCCCGCCCCCGACTGGAGCAACACGGTGTCGGTCCAGCGGTACCTTCGCCAGCCCTGCGTGACGGCGCCCTGGACCGGCCCCGCGTCGAAGGCGAGCCCGATCCGGTACTCCTCGTCCTTCGCGCTGACGTGCTGGTCGAGGGCGAACTCATCGGCGCCGAGGTTGTAGGTCGTTCGCCCCGGGCCCTGGTAGACGTTGCGCGTGTACCCGAGGATGGGCGTGATCATTTTTCCGGGGAGGATCTGCAGGGTCACGTCGTAGACATCGCGCGTGCGGTTGTAGGTATGTTGACCCGGAATGATCCCCTCGCCGATGAACGGGTTCGCGAAGGCCGGGAGCGCGCTGTACATATCCGCACGCCGCCAGGAGAAGTCGAGTCGGAAGAGATTCTGCCGGCCGGCCGACAGGCGCAGCATGCCCGCGGGGCCCGCGCCCAGGTCGGAGGCATCGATCCGGAAGTCGTCGAGAACGCCGTCGAGCGGCCCGGTGGAGGCCCAGTGGAGCGATCGCAGGAGCAGGCCCGGCCGGTCGTTGATCTGGGTCCGGTACATCTGTTCGTTGCCGGAGACGTCCACGAACCGATAGCCCAGCTCGAACTCCGGCGCCGTCGCCTGCGCGGAGATGGCCGCGGCCACGAGCAGGCCGGCGGCGCAGGCGAGAGCGGTGTGCGGCGGGCGCGAGGCTTTCTTCATGTCGTCTACTTCAGGAACGCCGGGGACAGGTTCGACCCGTGGACGGCGAAGTGGCAGGTCGTGCAGTTGCGGTAGCGAGGCAGCGTCAGATCGTGGAACGACGGAGGCTGGGGCCCCGCGGTCCGCGGCCCGCCGGTCTGGGAGTGGCAGGAGAGGCAAAGCTGATCGACGCGCGCCCAGAGGAGCATCTTCGGATTGTTCGAGCCGTGAGACTCGTGACAGCTCAGGCAGTTGCCCGCGGAGCCCGTGACGTGGTCGAAGACGAAGGGGCCGCGCTTCTCGGCGTGACAGCTCATGCAGACGAGCTCGCCGTCTCGCGTCATCCGGACCGTCCGGCCCTTCCGGTCGTGGGGGTCGTGGCAGTCGACGCAGGCCATCCCGCCGCGGTCGAGGCGGTGCGCATAGGGCTTGTTGCGGAAGGAGGCCGAAACGCTCGAATGACAGGTTTCGCAGAGCGGCCCCGGGTCCTTCGCGAGCAGATGTGGGCTCTTCGGAGCGGCTTTATGGATCGCGTGACAGCTCAGGCAGTTCACCGCGGGCGAGTTCGCGTGAAATCCCGTCGTGAACGACTCGTGCTCGTTGGTCTTGTCGTGGCAGGAGAGGCAGTTCTCGGCGCCCGTGAGGCCGTGGAAGCCCTGGATGAAGCCCTCGCCGCTGGCTTCGATGTGTTTCGCGCCGTCCCCGTGACAGGTGGTGCAGAAGTCCTCGATGTTCGGCTTCGCATCCCGGTGCGAGGAGCGAGCGTGCGGGTTGGCCGCGAACCCCTTGACCTGCGCCTCGTGGCAGTCGGCGCACCCGGGAAGCTCCGCCGCTGCGGGGACCGGAGCAGGCGCCGGGGTCGGAGTGGGTGTCTGCGCTCGAGCCGGGAGGGCGAGGCCCACGCCGGCAATCAGCGCCAAACCGATGAGCCTCACGACTCTTTTCACACTCCGACGTCCTCGAGACTCGCGGCGGTCACTGCGACCGCCCTACCGCGCGTGGGCCTTGTCGACCGAGAACTCCCCTTCGGGTCCGTGGCAAGCTCCGCAGGCTTCGCCGAAAGGCGCCGTCATGACGAAGGCGTGAGCGGCCTGGTGCTTCTCATCGTGGCAGCCCAGGCACGCGGCCGCGACCGGCTGCATCGGCGAGTACCAGTCGCGGAGCGTGATCGTCGGAATGCGAGTCGCGAGCAGGTCATCTTCCGGCACCTGCTGGGCGCCCGGGACATGGCACTTCTCGCAGTCGCGGCGGTCGCCGGGGAACCGCAGCTCGTTGTAGTTGTGGGCCGTCCCGCCGAACCCGTAGATCGTGAGGTCCTGGATCAGCTCCTCGCCGGTGTGGATGCGGTGGATCATGCGCTTGAAGTCGATCGACTCTTCGGGAGCCTGATCCGCGGGCCGCCGCGCGACGTCGCTCGCGTTGGGGTTGTGGCACATGACGCATTCTTCGGTGTTGAACCGCTGGCCGCCGTGGAGCACGAGCCGGTCGTGGCAGGTGTTGCAGTTGGCCAGGTCCACGACGATGCGGCGGGGCTCCGGCGTGCCTCCGGAGAGGTTGGCGTAGTGGACGACGTTGAACGCTCCCTCGGTGAAGTTGGGCCCCTCCGGCGGCGCCGGATCGAGGACGACGGTCCGACGGGCCTCGATCGAGAAGGCCCACGTGCCCGTCGCGTCCTCCGGGATCGCGTTGGTGAAGGTGAAGGTCGCGGTCGTCCCGTCGAAGCTGGCGCCGTCGGCGCGCTCCCGCCTCGGGTTGATGGCGTAGTCGGTGGTGGGGCCGCCCATCAGGAGGTTCAGGTTGCTCGCCCCGGCGGCCGTCGTGAACGAGGCCGGCGACACGGGCGTCCCGTCGTTCTCGAGGATCTTGAAGACGACGGTCGGCTTCTGGCCGGGCGCGGCGTTCGAAACCGACACGATCTCGGAGTTGAGCCCCTTCAACTGCGTCGACTTGTAGGGCACGGTGTGCGCGCCCTGGATCGAGGCGTCGAACTCGCGGTCCCCCTGCGGCCGGTGGCAGGAGGCGCATTCCGAGTCATCGACTTTGATTCCGGCCGGATGGTTCTCGCCGGTGGCGAAGTTGACGTCGTCGTGGCACGAGCCGCAGGCCGCGCGGGACGGGAACGTGTAGTAGTTGAACGCCTGCGTGGCCGGCGCCGCGTGGCAGGTCGTGCAGTTGCGGATGTCCTTCGGGAGGGAGACCGTCGAGTAGTCGTGGACCGATTGCTGGAAGCCGATGATCTGGTACGGCGTGCCGGCCTCGACACTCGGCAGGTTCTCGCCCCGGTGGATCTTGTGCACCATGACCTTGAAGTCCAGGGTGTTGCCGGTGTCGGGATCGACGGTCTGCGGCTGATGGCACGTCACGCAGAGCTTGACGTCCTGCCGGGAGCCGCCGTGCAGGGCAAGCGGGTTGTGACAGGTGTTGCAGGCGGCGGTTACCGTCTTGTCCCAGACCTCGGTGACCGCGTCGCCGTCGGGGCGGAAGTCGTACTCCACGTTGGCGAAGTAGTTCTTCTCCTGGATCCCCGCCATGTTGCGCGTGGCGTAGATCGCCAGCGTGTGAGTCTTCGAGCCGTCGTAACCCTCGGGCAGCACCGTCCTGAACTTGTAGGTCGCGCGGCCGAGCTCGAGATCCGTCCACGTTCCGCCCGAATCCGCGGCGGCCTGCGTCGCCGAGTCGTTGGTGATCGGGCTCGTCTGGATCCGCGTCGTGTAGGCCGTGTAGTACCGGGTGCCCGCGTTCCACCAGGCGAGCACCTGGCTGATGCTGAGCGGTCCGGGCGTCACCTGCCCCAGGCGATCGAGCGGCTGATCGAAATCGTCGGTGAACGAGAGGTCGACCAGCGGGCGCCGGTCCTCGGGGATCGTGATGCTGTTGACCGTGATGAGGAAGCCCGGGCGAATGTAGCCGAACTCGTCGGCGGTCATGTAGAACTCTTTCGAGCTCTTCTCGTAGAGGGCCTGCGGATCCGCGTTGCCGCGCGGCCCGATCGTCCGCGTCAATCGTGTGTTGACCGTCGGCACGACCAGGAGAGAACCGGCCGCCATCGCCATCACGAGTCTGCCACGCAGGGTTTTCATGGCGCTGACCTCCTCGCCTCGAACCCGTTTCTTTCGGGATTCTTGCTTAAACTACTCCTCGGAGCGGGGTTCATGTCAAGCCTTCTCATTCTAACCGCCGCCGGATCACGATCCGTTTGGGCGGTTTGATCTTTTCGTTCGGTCACGACCACGTTTCTCCCGAGGACCTCATCGCAGAATCGTCCCAGCGCTTCGTTGGAGAACTCGTCCCAGCCGCGGCAGGCGCCGTGCGAGATCGTCTGCGCGTCGCAGGCGAGGCAGACGCGAAAACGAATCTGCTCGCCGAGCTGCCAGATGTTGGCGAGCTCCTCCATCTGTGCCCGCGTCAGGTGCGTGCTCTCTCCGATGATCGCCGTCCAGCGCTCGTGGAACTCGTGGTCGGGCCAGCGGCGGAATCCCCGACAGAAGATGCCCCGCTCCGCGGCGACCTGGCACATCGAGTGCTCTTCGTCCGACAGCTTCCGAAGCGAGCTGCGGAGCCGGTCGATCGCCTCCGGGCGAGCCCAGACCTCCGGCTGCCTGCCTGCGGCCGTGTTCCGGACGTTTGCACCGAATGTGCGGCTCATGGAGCGCTATCGATGACGACGTGACGTCCCGCGAGGTCCCGGCAGAAGTTCTCGAGCGCCTCGTTGTGGAACGTGTTCCAGCCGTCGCAGCTGTAGTGGTCGCGTGTCTCGACGTCGCAGCAGAGGGCGAAGCCTTCGACCTCCTGCCGCCCGAGATGGTACAGGCTGACGAGTCTCTCGAGCTCTTCGCGAGAGGCGTGGGGTCGCGTTCGCGCGATCCAGTGAAAGCGCTCGCGGAACTGCTGGTCCGAGAGTCCGCGGAGCCCTTTGCAGAACACGCCGAAGTGCGCCGCCGCCGCGCAGGCGCAATGCTCGTCGTCGCAGAGCGCCCGAAGGCGTTCGCGAATGACCGCCATCGCCTGCGGCCGGGACAGGTGTTCGGGCCCTGGCAGCGCCTGCTTCATGAGCGGATCATGGCAACGCGGGGTCGGGCCCGCCTGATGCAATCGGATCAAATTTCGCGAATCGGGCGCGCGCCGCGGCGGAACCGGCGCCGCGGGGCCGGAAGGCAGGGACCCGCCGGTCGTCAACCGCCTGCGTTCGACGAGCGCTCGGCCGCGCGGCCCGGCAGTCCTCGATGGCCGCGCGGGCCGAGGCCTCTTCCTCGGACACCCGGTCGGTGCGGCCCGGCCCAGCGCCGCTGGTTTTTGATGTGTTCACATCAGGCGAGAAACCGGCGCGGCTGGTATCAGGAAACCGTGAGATTGCCGATCGAAAAGTCGACCCGTGGGGGACGTGCGATGAGGATTCTGGTCGCCACGGATGGGTCGCGGGCGGGTATCGCCGCGCTGAAGTTCGCAGCAAGGCTCGCCACCGGCGACCCGAAGGCTCAGCTGGTCGTGCTCACCGTGGATCCGAGCCCGAACGGCGGCCCCCCCGGGAAGGGCGGCCGGCGCAGCGACGCGCAGAAGGCGCTCGAGAGCGCGGCCAGACATGTGCGCCGCCCGGGTGGTCCGCCGACGCGGTTCCAGCTCGTTCCCGCCCGGCGGGTCGACGAGGTGCCCGACGTGATCTCGCGCGAGGCCGATCGCATGCGGGCCGACATGGTCGTGGTGGGAAGCGAAGGCCGGGACACGCTCAACGAGTGGATCGTGGGGGGCACGGCCCTCCGGCTGATCTACGTGGCCCGCCGGCCGGTGACCGTAGTCCGGGCGCCCCGCAAGCGCCAGACCCGCTGACGCGGGCTCGACCGATCCCGGCGCCACGCCGGCCCCACCGGCCGATCGGTGCTAGGCTTTCGGCTTCCGGTCCAGCCGTGCCACGCTCATCCGAAGCTCTCGACCGAATTGCCCGAAGCGGAGAGGCGGTCTTCGCCATCGACTCCGCCGATCGGATCATTCTCTGGAACAAGAAGTGCGAGGAGCTGCTCGGCCAACCGGCGCGCGCCGTTCTCGGCAAGCGCTGCGACGCCGTCATCGGCGGCCGCGACGAGAACGGCAACGTCTACTGCTACCGCAACTGCCCGGTCGCCTTCCAGGCCCGCGAGATGCCGAAGGAGCCGGTGCATCGCTTTCAGCTCTCGGTCCAGACGGGAAAGGGAGCCCGCCGGGCGATCGAGGTGTCCCTCTTCGCGATCTCCGCGTACCATCCGGCGCTTTCGACCGTCGTCCACGTTTTGCGGGACGGGAAACGCAAGACCTCCGCGCTCGAGTGCGAGCTGGCCGAGCACGCGCAGGTCCGCGAGCCGCTCTGGCCGATGGAAACCAGGGCGGGCCAGCCCATCGATCTGACGGCGCGCGAGAAGGAGATCCTGCGGTGCCTCGCCGAGGGAATGCCGACGGTGGCGATCGGAAAGAAGCTCTTCATCTCGCCGGTGACGGTGCGCAACCACATCCAGAACCTCCTGCACAAGCTGGACGTCCACACCAAGCTCGCCGCGATCGTTTTCGCCTACCAGCACGACCTGATCTGAACTGAAGCGGGCGGCCGCCCGGGTGCCGATGGCCGGACCGTGCCCTGCACGGTGCTGATGCAAGTGCAACTGGCGCCTTGGGATTTCGCAGTCGAACCTCGTGAGGGTGTGCCACGCGTTTGATCTCGAAGGACGATGCCCCAACGCTATGACGCAAATCATAGGGAGGTTGCCAGTTCGTCAACACACTCGGCGGAAAGGAGGGTGACACGGTCTTTAATGTCGCGCTGCCGATCGCCGGTATGCAGCTCCCGCAGATGATGAAGAAGCCCGGGATCGTCAGCGTCAAGTGCGACGCGGGCCACACATGGGCCTATTTGCCGGAGGCCCGCCCGGAGGCCGGGCCGTTCTTGCCCGGCTCTCCCTGCCCCCTCTGCGGCTTCCCGGTCGCGCGGGTCGTCGTGAAGTGGGAAAGCGCGGAGCAACGGCGGCTCACGCCCCGAATCCGCGAAGACTTTCCGGAATGGCGGCCGGAGCTCGGAGCCTGTGAGCGTTGCCTCGAGGGATATGCCGTTCGGGAGGGGACATGGTTGTGAGCGCGGCCTCGCGCCGCGATCTTCTCCGGAGGTGGGCGGCGCCGGTCAGCCGCATGACCCGCGCCGTGACCCGGCCGGCGGTCGCGTGGATCGCGCCGGACATGTGCACGGCCTGGTCCGGCAGTGACTGCCGTGTCTGCGAGGCGGTCTGCCCGCGGCCTGGTGCGGTGCGGTTCGCCGCGGACGGCCGAGGCCCGCTCGTCGACCACGCGGTCTGCGACGGCTGCGGCCTCTGCATCGCGGCGTGCGAGCAAATGGGCTCGGCGGGGGCGATTCGCTGGGTATCCCGATGAGTGCGGAGTGAGGAGGCGTGATGAAAACGACCCGAAGGCAGTTCGCCAGGATCGCCGGCGCCGCGGGGACCGGGGCGGCTCTCGGGAGGAAGGCCTTCGGTTTCCAGTGGCTCGAGCCCGTCGCCGTCGACAACCCGCTCGCGGCCTACCCGTCGTGTGACTGGGAGAAGGTCTACCGGGACCAGTACCGCTACGACTCCTCCTTCACCTGGGTGTGCTCACCCAACTGCACGCACGAATGCCGCTTGCGCGCCTTCGTCCGCAACGGCGTGTTCACGCGCGCCGAGATCCTGGAGTGACCGCCCGGCGGCAGGATTTCCGGCGCCGGCAGTAACGACCGGAGATCTCGGTGTTTGGGTGGCACGGCGGGTTTCGGCGCCGCGGTTAGAATACGAACAGCCTGGCCGGAGGAGAGCGCCGGAGGAGAGCTCTGCCGAGATCCTGACGCACGTCCAGGCGGCAAATCGGATGAACACCGGCTCCCGGGAGGCTCGCTGGTTCTGGATCACGCTGCTGCTGTCGAGCATCAGCATCGTGGCGGTGGTCTTCGCTGCCTGGGAGCTGGTGGAGAGCCGGTTCTTCCGCGGGGTCGACTACCTGACTCTGCACTACCTCTACATCAGCCGGGGCATCATGTCTTCGCTCCTGCTCGCCGCGTGGGCCGCGTGGTACGTCCTGCGTGTCCGGCGCCGGAGCGAGGACGAGTTGCGTCGGTCGTGGGAGCATTACCGAAACCTCTTGGAGGCCTCCCCCGGCGCGGTCGCGCTTTTCGACTCGGATCTGCGGGTGACGGAGTGGAATGCCACGGCCGAACGACTCTATGGCTACAGCAAGCAACAGGTCCTCGGTCGCTCGCTGCCGACAGTGCCGGCGGACCGGGTCGAAGAGCTCCGCCAGCAGATGGAGCGCGTCCGGACGGGTCAACCGGTGGCAGATGTGGAAACACGTCGCGCGGATCGCGGCGAGACCAGCTTCGAGGTCCAGCTGAGCCTGCTGCCGTTCCGCGACTCGGCGGGGGAGGACCTCTTTTTGGAAGTGACCTCCGACATCCGCGAGCGGGTCCGCCTGCGGGAGCGCCTGTTGGAGATCGAGAAGCTGACGAGCATGGGCAAGATGGCGGCGGGGACGGCGCATCACTTGAACACGCCCCTGGCCGCGATGCTGCTGCGCGTTCAGATGATGCGCGAGCGCGCCCGCCACGCCCCGGTCCAGCCGGACCTCGAGCGGCTGGAGGGCGGCATCCTGTATTGCCAGCAGTTCGTCAGGCGGCTGCTCGAGTTCGGACGCCGGCCCGCGGCCCGCAAGGAGCCTCAGCCGATCGCCGGCTGCCTCTCCTCGGTCGTAGCCTTCCTGGCGCCGGCGCTCGACTCGAGGGGCGTCCGCGTCTCCCTCGACGTGGGCGCGGTCGACGGCGACCAGGTGCTCGCCGACCGCAACCTGCTCGAGGCCCTCTTGTTGATCCTTCTCTCCAACGCGCTCGACGCCGTTGCCGACGGGAGCAGCATCGACGTTCGGTGCCTCCGGGCGGGCGGGGAGCGCATCGAGATCCGGATCGCCGACGAGGGATGCGGCATCGCGCCGTCGCAGCTTCCCCACGTCTTCGAGCCGTTCTACACGACCAAGGGACCGGGCAAAGGCACCGGGCTCGGCCTCGCGATCGCACGCAACATCGTACTCGAGCACGGCGGCTCGATCCGCCTCGAAAGCGCGCCGGGTCGAGGGACGGTCGCCTCCGTCGAGCTGCCGGTCTGGGTCCCCGAGGCCGGGAAGGCGGCGCCGTGAGCTCCTCCTTCGCGCCGCACCCCTGCGGCATCCTCGTGGTGGACGACGACGCACGGCTCGCCGCGACGCTTCAGGAGCTGCTGGTCGGGGAGGGCTACGCCGTCGAGGTGGCTCTCTCGGCGGCGGAAGCGCTCGTGGTCCAGGAGCGCAACCCTTCCATCGCGGTCGCGCTCGTCGACCTGATCATGCCGGTCACCGACGGCCTGACGCTCTTGGACGAGCTCCACCGCCGTGATCCCGACCTGGCCGTCGTGGTCATGACCGGCTACGGCACGATCGAAACCGCCGTGGAGGCGATCAAGCGGGGCGCGGAGGACTATCTCACCAAGCCGATGGACTCGCACGCGCTGCGCAAGAAGGTGGCGCGGCTGGTGGAGGTCTTCGAGTTGCGGGAGCGCGTGCGGCAGCTCGAAGCCAATCTCGACCGGGCCCCGTGTTTCGAGACGATCGTCTCGGTCTCGCCCCCGATGCTCCGGGCCATCGAGCGCGCGCAGACCGTCGCCGCAACCGAGGCCTCGGTGCTGCTGGTGGGCGAGACCGGGACGGGCAAGGAACTGATGGCCAGGGCGATCCATGCGGCCAGCCCCCGGGCCGCCCGCCCCTTCCTCGCGGTCAACTGTGGCGCGATCCCTCGCGAGCTCGTCGAGAGCGAGCTGTTCGGGGTCCGCCGGGGCGCGTTCACCGGTGCCTACGCGGATACGCCCGGCATCTTCGCGGCGGCCACCGGGGGGACGGTGTTTCTCGACGAGATCGGGGAAATGCCGAAAGAAGCGCAGGTCAAGCTGTTGCGGGTGCTCCAGGAGGGAGAGCTGCGGCCCGTCGGCAGCGCGAAGGCCGTGCATGTCGACGTACGCATCGTCGCGGCGTCCAACCGTCCCCTCGCGGCGTTACGAGACGAGCATCTGCGGCCGGATCTCTACTTCCGGATCGCCACCGTCGTCATCGAGCTGCCCCCTCTGCGGGTGCGGCCGGAGGACGTGCTCGTGCTGGCGCACTCTTTGGTCGGCCGGATCTCGCGCCGCACGGGCCGCAAGATCACGCTGGCCCGTTCCGCGGTGGACCTGCTCGTCAACTCCTCTTTTCCCGGCAACGTGCGCGAGCTCGATAACGTCCTGGAGAGCGCGACCACGCTCTCGCGGGACGACCCGCACGTCATCACCGAGAAGGACCTGGCCCCTCTCCTGCGCCAATCCGAGGGCGCCCCGCTGCCCGGTCGCTTCGGCGAGCAGGCGCTCTCTCTCGAGACTTTGGAGCGTGCGGCGATCGAGCAGGCTCTACGCCTTTGCCGGGGCAACCGCACGCGCGCGTCCTCCCTGCTCGGCATCTCCCGCGACACGCTCCACCGCAAGTTGCGTCAGTACCACCAGGAGGGCTGAACGCCCTTCGGGAGCGCGCGGGCCTCTTCCGTCAGATTTTCGGACGCTGACGCTTTTTCTGACACGACGTCTGCGCGGCCGCGCGGGCAGCCCCCCCTCCCGCCACTGTTGCCGGCAGGCCTGGAAGTGGCTGCCGCGAAAGGCTTTTTCGCCATGAGCAGAGGTTGGAGCGCTCCGAGAAGACGAGTGGCAGATGGCGTGCAAAGGAGCAGGCCTGGAAAACGGTTCCGTGTCATCGCAGCAGGCGGGACTCGACACGGGAGGCAGGGGGCCTTCGGGGGCCCGGCTGTGGATTCGAGTCCTCCTGGCGATCGCCGCGGTCGGTCTCCTGCTCGCCGTTCTGTTCTGGGAGAGAAAGCAGTCCAAGAGCCGGTGGTCGTCGCTCGTCGCCGGGAGCCCTCGGGCCGGGGCGGAGCTCTTTCAGACGAAGGGTTGCGCTTCCTGCCACAGCCCCGGAGCGGGCCAGGCGCGCCAGGCCCCGGATCTGGCCGCCGACGAGTCGGGGCGGTCGAGGCCCGACCAACTCGTCACCGTGATGTGGAACCACGCTCCCCAGATGTGGGAGCGAATGCAGGCGCAGAAGATCGTCCAGCCCGCCTTCAGCGAGCAAGAGATGGCCGACCTCCTCGCCTACGTCTACACGCTCCGATACGTCGGAGAGCCCGGCAACGCGGCGCGGGGTGAGAGCCTCTTCGCCGCGAAGGGCTGCGTGGCCTGCCACCGCGTGGGGAACAAAGGAGATCTCGCCTCCAGGGACGTCACGGCCCTCGGCGCGACGATGACGGCGGTCGGCTGGGCGACGGCGATGTGGAACCACCCGGGGGCCAGCGACGCCGACCGGCCCCGCTTCGAAGGCCGCGAGATGAACGACATCTTGAGCTATGTCCGGGGCGGAGCAACGGCCCCCAGGCTGGACGAGGACCTGCTCAGAGCCGATTTCGGACGCGGCTGGCAGGTCTTCCGGGACAAGTCGTGCGCCGCCTGCCACTCGGTCAAAGACGAGGCCGGGCGCGTCGGCCCCGAGCTCGGACCGGGCCGAGAGCTGCCGGCCACGATCCTCGAGCTCGCCGGGTCGATGTGGAACCACTCTCCGGCGATGTTGCGGCAGATGGAGCATCTGCGCATCGCGCGCGCCGTCTTTCGCAAGCAGGAGATGGCCGACCTGCTCGCGTTTCTCTACAGCTTTCGCTACGCCGAGCCGGGAGGCTCCCCGAAGGTCGGCGAGGTGCTTTTCGCGGGTCGCGGTTGCAGCCATTGCCACGGCCGGCGCGCGCAGGGCACTCCTCAGGCGCCGGGGCTTCGCGGGCGCGGCAAGAACTACACGGCCGTGACGATGGCGACGGCCCTCTGGCGGCACGGCCCCGCGATGTACCGGCGCGCCCAGGACCTCGGCATGTCGTGGCCGCTCCTGGCCGAGAACGACGTCGGGGATCTCATCACTTTCCTGAATACGGCGCCGGAGAACGAGCGATGACCGAGGGCCGTGGTCGGTGGGTGGCGCCCGCTCTCGGGTTTCTCATTCCCTTCACGATCACGGCGGCGGTGGTCGCCTTGCTTCCCCACCACGGGCCGACAAAGCCGGTCCGCCAGCCGATCGCCTTCAACCACCGCAAGCACGTCGAGGAGGCCTCGCTGACCTGTTCGACCTGCCACCAGTTCTACGAGACGGAGGCTTTCTCCGGCCTTCCGGCTGCCGACGTCTGCGCGATGTGCCACCTCGAGCCGCAGGGCAAGAGCGCCGAGGAGCGCGAGCTCGTCCGATTGCTGAAGGCGGGCGCGCCGCTCGACTGGAAGCCGCTCTTCCGCCAGCCTCCCCACGTGTTCTCGTCGCATCGGCGCCATGTCGTGGTGGCCAAGCTCGACTGCCCGGTCTGCCACGGAGAGATCGGGAAGAGCACGCAGCCGCCGCTGCGGGTGCGGCGCCTGGTCATGCAGGACTGCATCGACTGCCACCGCCGCAGCGGCGCGGCGGCGGAGTGCACGACGTGTCACCGATGAGCGATTTCGGGAGCGTGTGATGGAGCGGAGCGCGAGCGTCAGCCGCAGGCGCTTTTTGGGTTTTGCGGTCGGTGCCGCCGCGGGGACGGCGGTCGGCGTGCCGGCGGGACGGGTTCTGGGCGACTTTCTCCGGGCCACCGAACTGCCCGTCTACCCGCCGCGGGGGCCGGAGAGCTTCGTCCTCTCCGTGTGCGGCCTCTGCCCGGGCGGCTGCGGGTTGCGCGTCCGGCGGATCGGCGAGCGAGTCGTCAAGGTCGACGGAAACCCGCTCCATCCGGTCAATGGCGGCCGTCTCTGCCCCCGCGGGCAGGCGGCTCTCCAGAGCCTCTATCATCCCGACCGTCTCGCGGGACCGCTCCGTCGGGTCGGGCCGCGTGGAACGCTCCGATCCTTCGAGCGAGTCTCGTGGGACCGCGCGCTCGGCGAGATCGCCGCACGTCTCACACCTCTGAGAGAGAAAGGGCGGCCCGAGTCGCTCGTCCTGCTGCGCAACGGTGCCCGGCGCGTGGGCAGCCGCCTGGCGCAGCGTTTTGTCGCGGCGTTCGGCTCGCCCAACGACGTGACACTGGACCGCGGCGAGGTCTCCACCTCGCTCGCCTTGCAGCTCGGCCAGGGTCTGCTGGCCACACCCGCCTACGACGTCTCCTCCGCCGACTACGTTCTCTCGCTGGGCGGCGCTCTGCTGGAGGCCTGGAGCTCGCCGGTCCACGCCTCGCGCGCGTACGGCCACTTCCGGCAGGGCCGCACCGGCCGGCGCGGCAAGCTTGTGCAGGTCGAGCCGCGGCTGTCGATCACCGCCGCCTCGGCCGACCAGTGGATTGCCGTCCGGCCGGGCACCGAAGGGGTCTTCGGCCTCGGGGTGGCGGCGGTCATCGTCGCCGAGGGGCTCTACGACAGGGAGTTCGTCGCCGAACACACGGCGGGGCTCGAGGACGCGGCGGGAGCCAGGGGGGAGCCTCGGCGCGGCCTGCACGCGCTGCTCGAGCGCGACTACAGCCTGGAGCGCGTGGCCGAGGAGACGGGGGTCTCCGCCAATGTGATCCTGCGCGTGGCGCGGGAGCTCGCCGCCGCGCAGCGCAGCGTGGCCGTCGGCCCTCGCCGCGGACCGCTCCTGCCGGGCTCGCTCCACGGCCATCTGGCCGCGCAGACCCTCAATGCCCTGCTCGGCAGCGTCGATTCGCCCGGCGGCGTGCTGGTGGCCGAGGAGGCGCCGCTGGCCCCGTGGCCCGAGCTGCCCGAGGATGCGGTCGCCCGGCGGGGCCGCGGGCGGCCGCGCCTGGACGGCGCCGGGAGCGGGGACTTTCCCTCCCTTCCCTCGGATCCCGAGCGCCTTGCCGAGGCGATCCTCTCCGGCTCGCCTTATCCCGTTGAGGCGCTCATGATCCTCGAGGCGGATCCGGTCTTCGCGTCCTTTGCGCCCGACCGTTTCGCGGCGGCTCTCGAGCGGATTCCGCTCGTCGTGTCCTTCGCGACGCTGCCGGACGACACGGCGCTTTGCGCCGACTGGATCCTTCCGGAATCGCATTTCCTCGAGCAATGGGAGCTCCACACGACGCCGCCGGGCGTGCCCTATCCCGTCGTCAGCCTCTCGCAGCCGACGCTGGCCCGGCCGCTCCACGACGTTCGGCCGGTCTCCGAGATCTTTCTCGAGCTGGCCCGGCGCACGGGCCCCGAGGTGGCCGCAGCGTTTCCCTGGAAAGACGTCCAGTCCCTGCTCGAGGCGGAGATGGAGGGCCTCTACGAGCAGAAGCGCGGCGCCATCATGGGCACGGCCTTCGACGAAGCCTTGGCCCGCATGATGGAGGGGGCGGGCTGGTGGGTGCCGGGCTACCGGTCTGCCGAGGAGCTGTGGACGAAGTCGCGGGAGACCGGCGGCTGGTGGGATCCCTTCTACGATCACGGCGACTGGAAACGCGTCTTGAAGACGCGCTCCGGGCGGTTCGAGTTCCGGGCGGACGTCCTCGAGCGGCGGCCCCGGACGGCCGTGGCTGGCGGCCGTGAGCAGCCCAAGCCCGATGCGCTCGCCCTCGTGCTCTTCGAGCCCCTCGCCCTGGCGGGCGGCACGGGCGCCGAGTTGCCGTTCCTGCAGGGGATTCTCGACCCCGGTGAGGAAGAGCGGTGGGAGACGTGGGCGGACATCCATACGGAAACGGCCGCCTCGCTCGGGATCGCCGACCGGGACCGCGTGACGGTCTCCTCGCCCCACGGCGCCATCTCCGTGCGCGCCCGCGTGGGTCTGCGCGTCGTGCCCGGCGTCGTCGCGATCCCGGTCGGCCAGGGAAAGCGCGCCGGCGGGCGCTGGGCGGCCGGCATCGGGGCGAACCCGCTGCGGCTGGTCTCGGGGGAGCGGGAGCTCTTCTCCGGGCTGCCTGATCCCGGCGCGACGAGAGTGCATGTGTCGAAGGCGACCGGGCGCGAACCGGGCGGGCCGGCAGACCGGAGGAGCTGAGCGATGCCGCGGTGGGGGATGGTGATCGATCTGGACCGCTGCACGGCCTGCCAGGCGTGCGTCGTGGCGTGTCAGGTGGAAAACAACGTTGCGCCCGCCGGGCCGGAGCTCGCGGAGAGGGGCCGCGCGATCTCCTGGCTGCGTCTGGTTCCTTTCCAGGGAGGGGAGCACGGGACGCGACCGGAGCTACGGCTGGTGCCGCTGCCGTGCATGCACTGCGAGCGCCCCCCGTGCACCCGCGTCTGTCCGGTGAAGGCGACCCTGATCGACCGGGAGGGGCTCGTTGCCCAGGTCTACCCCCGCTGCATCGGCTGCCGCTATTGCACGACCGCCTGTCCCTACACCGTCCGCCACTTCAACTGGGACCGCCCGCAGTGGCCGCGCCCGATGGAGGACAGCTTGAGCCCGGACGTGTCGGTGCGACCCAATGGGGTCGTCGAGAAGTGCACGTTCTGCCACCACCGCCTGCAGCGCGCGCGCGACCAGGCCCGGGCGGAGGGCCGGCCGCTGCGGGAAGGCGACTACGTTCCGGCATGCGTCCAGACGTGTCCCGCGGAGGCGATGGTCTTCGGAGACCTCGACGATCCGCGCAGCGCCGTGGCCCGGCTCTCGCAGGGGCCGCGCGCCTTCCGGCTGCTCGAGGAGCTCGGGACCCGGCCGAAGGTCGTCTACCTGTCGAAAGGAGAATGGGGTGGAGAAGTTTGAGCTCGGCGAGGATGCCCGGCTGCTGCGCCCCATCGAGCGCACCGGCCGCGCGTTCTGGATCAGCGCGGCCATCCTGCTCTCGATCGTGGCCTGGGGCGTCTTCGCCTACCTCTCCCAGCTGCGCCGCGGCCTCTCGGTCACCGGCTTGAACGTACCGGTCTACTGGGGCCTCTACATCACGAACTTCGTCTTCTTCATCGGTATCAGCCACGCCGGCACGCTGATCTCGGCGATCCTGCGGCTGGCGCACGCCGAATGGCGCCGCTCGATCACGCGCTCGGCCGAGGTGATCACCGTGCTGGTCCTCTTCTTCGGAATGGGGTGCGTGATCCTGGACCTGGGGCGGCCGGACCGGGTCTTGCACGTCCTGCGCCATGGCAACTTCACCTCGCCGCTGCTGTGGGATGTCACGTCGATCGCGACCTACCTGACGGCCAGCACGATCTACCTGTACCTGCCGCTCATCCCCGACATCGCCATCCTGCGCGACAACTTTCCGGGCCGCAAATGGCTCTACCGCACGCTGGCCCTCGGCTGGACCGGCACGTCCCGGCAGCAGCGCCTGCTCGACCGGGCGATCGCCGCGATGGCAGTCATCGTGATCCCGATCGCCATCAGCGTTCACACGGTCGTCTCCTGGGTCTTCGCGATGACGGTCCAGCCGATGTGGCACTCGACGATTTTCGGACCCTATTTCGTCGTCGGCGCGATCTTCTCGGGCATTGCCGCGATCCTGATCGCCATGGCGATCATCCGCAAGGCCTACCACCTGGAGGCATACCTCAAGCCCGTGCACTTCAACAACCTGGGGCTCCTGCTCCTCGTCATGACGCTGCTCTGGTTCTACTTCACGTTCGCCGAGTTCCTGACGACCTACTACGGCGGCGAGCCGTCCCACATGGTGATCTTCCTCTCGAAGACGCAGGGCCGTTTTTCGCCCTTGTTCTGGACGATGATCGTGACGTGCTTCGTGGTTCCCTTCGCGATGCTCGCGAACAACCGGACGCGCGGGACGGTCTGGGGCACGGTGACGGCTGCCGTCTCGGTCCAGATCGGCATGTGGCTCGAGCGCTTTCTGATCGTCGTTCCCAGCCTCTCCAATCCGAGGCTTCCGCTGACGGCGGCCACCTACACGCCATCGTGGGTCGAATGGTCGCTGATGGCAGCCTTCGTTGCGGCCTTCATTTTCCTCTACGCGGTGTTCACCAAGCTCTTCCCGATCGTTTCGATCTGGGAGATCCACGAGGGGCGCGAAAGGTCGCTCGAGGAGGTCAGCGCCCGCGTCCAGAGCTACCTGCCGGCCCCGGCCGGGGTGGAACATGAGTAGCGGGTCTCCCCGTGCCACTCTGGCGACCGTGCTCGGCCTTGCGACCGCGCTCGCGTCGGCGCCGGAAGCCCGCGGCGAGTTCGGTGACCCCGTTCGGGGGCAGTCGCTCTTCGTGGAGAAAGGATGCGTCCAGTGCCACGCGGTGCGCGGCACGGGCGGAAGGATCGGGCCGGATCTCGGCCGCACTGCGGGCAAGGGCTCTTTTTTCGAGCTCGCCGCGGGGATGTGGAATCACGCCATCGTCATGGGGAACAAGATGCAGGAGGCGCGGATCACTCGCCCTTCCTTCCAGAACGATGAGCTCGGCGACCTGATCGCTTTCCTTTACTTCCTCAACTACTTCGACGAGCCGGGTGATCCGAAGATCGGCAAGGTGCTCTTTGTGCAGAAGCACTGTATCCAATGTCATCGAATCGGCCAGGAGGGGGGGACGGCGGGGCCGCCGCTGGACCGGCTCCCCCGCGGGACGGCGCCACTGCGCATCGCGCAGGGCCTCTGGAACCACGGCCCGGTGATGGTGCCCTCCATCCGACGCATCGGCATGGAAGTTCCCAAGTTCGAAGGCAGCGAGATCGTCGATCTCTTCGCCTATCTCCGCAGCCGGGGACAGCGCCAGGCAGCCCGAGAATTCCGATCCGCAGGGGATCCCGAGCGGGGCAAGAAGGTCTTTGCCGATAAGGGTTGTGCCCGCTGCCACGCGATCTTCGGGCGCGGCTCCGCAATCGGTCCGGACCTGGGAAAGGCAGAGCTACGAGGCAGCGTGACCCAGCTCGCCGGCCGGATGTGGAACCACTGGCCGGCGATGGCAGAGGCGATGGGGGCCCTGGGGATGGCGCCGCCGACGTTCCATGGAGACGAGATGGCGGACCTGTTCGCATACCTTTTCCTCTCCCGCTACGAGGGGCGGCCCGGCGACATCGCGCGAGGCCGGGCGCTGTTCGAGCTGAAAGGATGCTCCGCCTGCCACGGCCAACGCGGAGAGGGCAACATCGGGCCCGCCCTCGGTCACTTCGTCGCCGGCCGGCAAAAAGAGCAGATCACGCAGCTCATGTGGAACCACGCTCCGCAGATGGGCAAGAGGATGAGGGCGTACGGCGTTCCCTGGCCCCGGTTCGAGGCGGACGAGATGTCCGACCTCGTCGCGTTTCTCGCAGGCGGCCTTCCGATTTCGCCGGCGGCGGGCAGCGCGTCCCGAAGCCCCGCGAAGTCCGAGCCCGCCGTCAAGAAATGAGGAGGAGAAAATCATGCGAACCCTTCGGCTTTCGATCGTCCTCGCCGGCGGCTTGGCATTTCTGAACGGCGCTTCGGCGGGAGCCGACGCTCCCGTCTACGTCGGGGCCAAGAAGTGCCGGGGATGCCACTTGAAGCAGTTCCAGACGTGGGAGACGACGAAGATGGCCAAGTCCTTCGAGCTACTACGCGCGGGTGTGGCAGCCGGCGCGAAGAAGAAGGCTGGCCTCGATCCGCAAAAGGACTACACGCACGACGAGAAGTGCCTCGGCTGCCACACAACTGGCTACGGCAAGCCCGGCGGGTTCCTCAGCGTCGAGAAGACGCCCGACCTCGTGGGCGTGCAGTGCGAGTCGTGCCACGGGCCGGGAAGCGAGTACTTGAAGGAAGGCGGGATGACGCTGAAGAACAAGGACTACAAGCGGGAGGAGCTCGTCAAGCTCGGCCTCGTCGTGCCCAAGGCGGAGACCTGCACCTCCCTCTGCCACAACGAGAAGAGCCCGTTCGTCGGGAAGGGTTATGTCTTCAAGTTCGAGGAGCGAAAGGCACAGGGCACCCACGAGCACGTCGCCTTGAAGTTCTCCCACTAGAGGGAGGGCGGCTCACGGTGCCGGCGATCCCGGGTGCCGGCCTCTCCGCGCGCGCGGGCGGTCCTGGACGTCGGCGCGCTCCATGCGCGGGCGGCATCGGATCGGCGCTTCTCGAAAACCTCGTCCGCAATCTCCGGGCCCTCGGGATCGAGCGGCTGTGCACCGAGGTCGCATGGGACGAGCACGACCTGAACCGTTTCCTGGGCCGTCAGGGCTTCGTCCCCGCGCCGAGACTCGTTCTGGAGCTTCGGCTGATGGAGATCATAGGGCCGGCCGCCGGCCGCTGAGATTCTGGGTTCGCGGCGCGGCCCGGAAGCCAGCCGGAAAAAGGGGGGAGCATGACTCATCTGGTGACGGCAGAGCGCGCGTTGGACGTGCGTTCGCTTTCTGCGAGCGCGGGAACTGCGGAGGCGCTCTCGCGCTTCGACTCGCTGTCTTCCGGCGAGCGATTCGTCCTGGTCTCCGGCGGTACCGCCGCGGAAGTCCTGCGGCGGCTCCAGGCGGAACGGCCGGGGCTCTTCGAGTGGTCGCCTCTTGCGTCCGGACCCCCGGTCTGGCGCATCGAGATCGCGCGGCGCGAGGCCTCCTCCGGCGGGCTCCGGGGAGTCAACGATGCGCTGTCCTGGGACCACGACCGGCTCGACGCCCTCGAGGATGCGGCCTTCCGGGCTCGCGCCGCCGGGGATCTGCAGTCGGCCTACGACCTTTACGCAGAGTTCGCCGTCGGACTGCAGCGCCACATCGGTTTCGAGGAGGAGTTGCTGTTTCCGGCATTCGAGGCCGGGACCGGGATGCCCCCGACGGTCGGACCGACATCTGTGATGCGCGCGGAGCATCGGGAGATCCGGCAGCTGCTCGATGAGATCGCCGCGTGCATCGGAGACGCAGCGGCACCGGTCGAGCGGTTGCGCGCACACTTCCACGCCGTCCTGGGCGACCACAATCTCAAGGAGGAGCACGTCCTCTACCCCGGAACGGACGACTTGCTCGGCAGCGAAGAGGCGGACCGCCTCGTCCGGCAGATCCAGCGCTACGGTTCGTAGCCCAAAACGATCTGACCTGATCGGGCGCGCCTGAGTCGCGGCGGGTCCGTCCTGGTGTCAGTGCATCAGGAATTGATGCGAACGCATCATCCGGCGCGACACGCGCGAAGGTGACGATTCGCTCGAGGCCCTGAACGGAGGCGTGCAATGGAGCAGATCTTCGACGAGACGCTCGACCGCATCTCCCGGAGCGGGGAGGCCGTTTTAGCTTTCGTTTTCGGGTGAGTTGGCCGAAGTAGGCCTCAACCATATTGAGCCAGGAGCTGCTGGTGGGTGTGAAGTGAAGGTGGAAGCGGCTTTCGTCCTTCAAGAGCCCAGAGATGCCGGAGCGCTGGAATCGCTGGCGCCAAAGTAAGACCGTGGCCGGCTCGTACCCAGACGTCCAGCAATGGCATGGTTGGCCACGCTGTGCATCTTGGAGAAGGCCCGAACGCTATGACGCAAATCATATGGAGGTTGCCAGTTCGTCGACACACTCGGCGGATAAGGAGGGTGGATAAAGTGACCCACAAGAACTCGCTCTTGCGGCCGGCCTTCGTGACGTTTCTCGCCCTGGCTTTCAGTGTGTCGTCCGTCTCGGGCTATGTGGGAACGACGGTCAGCAATGGGGGCGCGGTCTCGGGAACCGTGACGGCCCCGGGCGCAAAGGCGCTGCCTCCCGTCAGGGTGGCCAAGGACGCTCAGGTGTGCAGCGCCACGCACCAGCCGGAGACGATCGTCGTCGGCAAGGACGGCGCGCTCGCTAACGCCGTCGTCTATCTCAAAGACATCGCGACGGGCAAGCCGCTCGACAAGGCCGCGAAGGCCTCGCTCGACAACAAAGCGTGCACGTACGTGCCCCACGTCGCCGTCGTCCCGGTCGGCTCGACGCTCACGATCCACAGCTCGGACAACGTGCTGCACAACGTGCACGCCCTGATGGGCAGCGACACGCTCTTCAACATCGCGCTGCCCCTCCCGGGCATGCAGATACCGCAGACGATGAGGAAGCCGGGCATCGTCAACGTCAAATGCGACGCGGGCCACACATGGATGGCCGCCACGATCTATGTCGTCGAGCACCCCTACTATGCGGTGACCGACGCGGCCGGCAAGTTCGACCTGAAGGACGTCCCGCCCGGGACCTACACCCTCGTGGCCTGGCACGAGTCGCTCGGGACGCAGGAGCAGAAAGTGACGGTCGCCACGGGCAAGCCGGCGACCGCGTCGTTTACGTACGCGGCAAAGTAGGAGGCACATGGAGGCCACTGCCCCGGCCCTTCGCACGGTGCTCGTCGTCGACTCGCGCCTGAGTCGGCGGGTCGTCGACCTCGCGGCCGACCAGGCGCGGGCGTCGGGAGACCACGCGCCGGCGCGGGAGCTGGCCCGGGCGCTCGAGCCGGTCTACGCGAGCACCTCAGATCCGGCCGAACGGATGGCGAAGTTCGAATCCGTCTACCGCCGGCTCTTCGCAAAGTGGGGCTACGAGGGGCTCTTGGCCGGAGCGCTCGACGAATTTCCTGTCGTGACGCAATCGATCGAGTCCATCTGGTTGAAACATGCCGAGCGCGGCGAGACGGCCGGCGCCGACCTGGGCGGGGCAAACCTGCGGCAACTCGGCATCCTGATTCCGGCGCCTCTGTGTCTCGACCCGGAAGCCCTGCGCCTGTTCCTTCGGCGCGAGCTCTCCGCCGTCGAGGATACGTTCGACCCGCTGTTCGGTTACTCGCCGGGGGCGCTTCTGCCCGAGCTGCCCGGCGCGATGGAGAACCTGGCGCGGGACCGCCTGCGGCTGCTCTGGGGCGCTTCGGTCGACGGCCGTCTGGCGCGCCGCTATCGACAGTACGCTCAACTCCGCGAGGAGCGGCTCGCAGAGGCTCGCGCAGCCTACAGGAGCCTCCCGATCGAGCTTCCGGAGCGGCTCGTCGAGACGCTCTGGTCCGGTCCCCGACCGGTCTACTCGCGGCTGCGGCACTGGGCGTGCGACAACGAGAGCTTGCTCGACGCGTTCCTTCCGGGCACACGGCCGCTTGCCGCGGCGTTCGTGCCCGGCTCCCCGTGCCCTCTCTGCGGCTTCCCGGTGACGCGCGTCGAAACCGGGTGGGACTCGCAAGAGCGCCGGACTCTAGCCGCGCTCATCGCGGGCGACTTCTCATCGTGGCGTCCCGAGTCGGGCGCCTGCGAGCGGTGCGTGGAAGGGTACGCGGTTCGCGCGGGGCAGTGGCTGTGAGAGCCCTCCTGTCCCGCAGGGAGCTTTTCCGGAACTTCGCCCGCAAGGCTCCGCGGCGGGCCGCGATTTCCCCGGACCTGTGCTCGGCCTGGTCCGGGAGCGACTGCCGGCTGTGCGCGGCGGTCTGTCCGCGCCCGGGAGCGGTGCTGTGGCGCGGGGACGGGCCGGCCGTCGACGCCGCCCTCTGCGACGGATGCGGGATCTGCCTCACATCCTGCGAGAGCGCCGGCTCTGCCGGGGCGATTCGGCTGGTTTCGAGAGTGGCCTGAGGGAGGAATTCCGATGAAAACCACACGAAGGCAGTTCGCGAAGATCGCCGGCGCGGCGGGGGCCGCGGCCGCTCTCGGCCCAAAGGCCTTCGGCTTCAACCTGTTCGAGCCGGTTTCGGTCGACAACCCTCTGGCGGCGTACCCGTCGCGCGGCTGGGAAAAGGTCTACCGGGACCAGTACCGCTACGACTCCTCCTTCACGTGGGTCTGCTCGCCCAACTGCACGCACGAGTGTCGCCTGCGCGCCTTCGTGCGCAACGGCGTGATGCTCCGCTCCGAGCAGAACTACGACTCGGGGCGCATCGGCGACCTCTACGGCAACCGGGCTTCCGTCCACTGGAACCCGCGCGGCTGCCCGAACGGCTTCACGTTCCAGCGGCGCGTCTACGGCCCCTACCGCCTCCGCTACCCGATCGTCCGGAAGGGGTGGAAGGCGTGGGCCGACGACGGCTTCCCGGAGCTCGACGAGGCCGGACGCGCGAAATACAAGTTCGACTCGCGCGGCACGGACGAGTTCCTGCGCGTCTCCTGGGACGACGCCTTCACCTACGTCGCGAAAGGATTCGTCGCGATCGCCCGGCGCTACAGCGGCGACGAGGGCAGGAAGCGCCTGCTGGCGCAGGGCTATCCCGAGGAGATGCTCGCGCACTGGGGCGGCGCCGGAACGCGCACGATCAAGACGCGCGGCGGGATGGGAGTTCTCGGGTTCATCGGCAAGTACGGCATGCACCGCTTCTGCAACGGCCTGGCGCTGCTCGACGCGCAGATCCGGAAGGTCGGGCCGGAGCAGGCGAAGGGCGGCCGGATCTGGTCGAACTACACCTGGCACGGCGACCAGGCGCCGGGCTTTCCCTTCGTCCACGGGCTCCAGTCCTCGGAACCCGATCTCAACGACCTGCGCAACTCCAAGCTCCACATTTCGATCGGGAAGAACCTGATCGAGAACAAGCGGGCCGACAACCACTTCTTCACCGAGCTGATGGAGCGGGGAGCGAAGATCGTCGTCATCACGCCCGAGTACTCGCCCGCCTCGCAGAAGGCTGACTACTGGATCCCCGTGCGCCCGCAGTCGGACGCGGCGCTGCTGCTCGGCGTTTCGAAGATCCTGATCGACGAGAAGAAGTACGACGCCGACTTCGTCAAGAAGTACACCGACCTGCCGCTTCTCGTCCGCACGGATACGCTCAAGAGACTCAAGCCCGAGGACATCATCGCGGGTTACGTGCCTGCCGATCTCTCCGGTGGCATGTCGCAGAAGCGGCAGGGCTTGACACCCGAGCAGCGCAAGCAGGTGGGCGACTTCGTGGTCTGGGACGCGAAGACGGCCCGGCCGGTTCCGGTCACGCGTGACGAGATCGGGCCGCTCTTTACGAAGAAGGGCATCGACCCGGCGCTCTCGGGCACGTACACGCTCCGGGGCGTGGACGGCAAGCCGATCGAGGTCATGCCGCTCTTCGAGATGTACAAGCTCCACCTGCGCGATTACGACCTCGACAGCGTCGCGGAGATGACGTCCGCCCCGAAGGAGCTGATCCGCCGGCTCGCCGAGGACATCGCAACGATCCAGCCGGTCGCGATCCACATCGGCGAGGGGATCAACCACTGGTTCCACGCGACCGAGATCAACCGCGCGGCCTACCTGCCGCTGATGCTGACGGGCAACATCGGCCGGCCGGGCGCCGGCTGCCACACCTGGGCCGGCAACTACAAGGCGGCCCTCTTCCAGGGCTCGGCCGAGACGGGGCCGGGCTTCAAGGGCTGGGTCGCCGAGGACCCGTACCACCTGAACCTCGACCCGAACGCAGACGGCAAGGATATCCAGGCCCACGCCTACACGTACGACGAGGAGGTCGGCTACTGGAACTACAACGACCGGCCGCTCGTCGTCGACACGCCGAAGTACGGCCGCAAGTGCTTCACGGGCCAGACGCACATGCCGACGCCCACGAAGGCGATCTGGTTCACCAACGTGAACCTGATCAACAACGCCAAGTGGGCGTACCAGATGATCAAGAACGTCGATCCGATGATCGAGATGATCGTCGCGACCGACATCGAGTTGAACGGCACGGTCGAGTACTCGGACATCGCGCTGGCCGCCTCGAGCTGGGTCGAGACCGAGACGCACGAGGTGACCGGCTCCTGCTCCAATCCGTTTCTGCAGATCTGGAAGGGGGGCATGCGGCCGGTCTACGACACCCGGGACGACGCGCAGATCGTAGCCGGAGTCTCCAGGCGCCTCGGGGAGCTCATCGGCGACCGGCGCCTGACCGACCTCTGGAAGTTCGTCCACGAAGGCCGGAGCGAGGTCTACATCCAGCGGCTGCTCGACGCCTCGATGACGACGCGCGGCTACAAGCTCTCCGACATCCTCGCCGGTAAGTACGGGGAGCCTGGCGTGGCGCTCTTCCTCTTCCGCACGTACCCGCGCATTCCCTTCTACGAGCAGATGGTGGACGGCGAGCCGTTCTACACGCCGACCGGCCGGCTCCAGGCCTACAACGACGAGCCGGAGATCATCGAGTACGGCGAGAACTTCATCGTGCATCGCGAGGGGCCGGAGGCGACGCCCTACCTGCCGAACGTCATCGTCTCGTCGAACCCGTACGTCCGGCCCGAGGACTACGGCATCCCGCCCGCGCACATGGGCGCGGGCGAGCGCCAGGTGCGCAACGTCCGGCTGCCCTGGGCAGAGGTCAAGAAGAGCAAGAACCCGCTCTGGGAGAAGGGCTATCAGTTCTTCTGCCTGACGCCCAAGACCCGGCACTCGACCCACTCCTCGTGGCAGACGACGGACTGGCAGTTCATCTGGAACAACCAGTTCGGCGACCCGTACCGGGCGGACCGGCGGTCACCGGGTGTGGGCGAGCACACGCTGCACATCCACCCGCAGGCCGCGCGCGACCTCGCGATCGCCGACGGCGACTACGTCTACGTGGACGCGAACCCGGCCGATCGCCCCTACGAGAACTGGAAGCCGAACGATCCCTTCTACAAGGTGTCGCGCCTGATGCTGCGCGTCAAATACAACCCGGCCTACCCGTACTCGATCGTCATGATGAAGCACGCGCCGTGGATGGCGACGGAGAAGACGGTCCGCGCTCACGAGACGCGCCCGGACGGGCGGGCCCAGTCGGAGGGAACCAACTACCAGTCCTCCTTCCGCTACGGCTCGCAGCAGTCCATCACGCGCGCCTGGGCCATGCCGATGCACCAGCTCGACTCTCTCTTCCACAAGCTGAAGGCGACGCAGGGCTTCCTCTTCGGCTTCGAGGCGGACAACCACGGGATCAACACGGTCCCGAAGGAAACGCTCGTGAAGATCACGAAGGCCGAGGACGGCGGCCTGGGCGGCAAGGGCGTCTGGAAGCCGGCGACGACCGGCACCTCGCCCGGCGCGGAGAGCGATTCGATGAAGCGCTACCTCGCCGGCGAGCTGACCTCCGTCAAGAAGGGATAGCGCGATGCCGTACGACGATCCGGACCGGGAAGATCCGCACGAGCTCATGGGCGTTTTCGTGCCGGAGGGCGACGAGGACGAGATGGCGCGCACCTTCGTCGAAGAGTTCGTGCGGATGGGGGCGAGCGACGAGGACCTGTGGCGAATGTTCCGCTCCCCCTTCTATGCCGGGATGAACCGCATCCTCGCCCGGCGCGGCGAGCCGTACGTCGCCGCCGTGATCGAGCAGGTCCGCGCGCAATGGGGCTACTGGAGGGCGATGCGATGAACCCGAAAGTCTTCAACTGGCAGCTCGGCCGCGATATGGAGTACCCGTACGCGGAGACGCACCCCGACCGCCAGTTCGCCTTCGTCTTCAACACGAATCGGTGCATCGCGTGCCAGACCTGCACCATGGCCTGCAAGTCCACCTGGACCTTCTCGAAGGGCCAGGAATACATGTGGTGGAACAACGTCGAGACCAAGCCCTACGGCGGCTACCCGCAGAACTGGGACGTCAAGCTGTTGCAGATGCTCGACGAGGCGAATCCCGAGGGACAGACCTGGAATGAGGCCGCGAAGGAGAAGGGCCCCTACGGCGCGTTCGAGGGGAAGACCATCTTCGAAGCCGTCGCGACCGCGCCGTCGGAGCCGGGGCAGCGGGCGCTCGGCTACCTGCCGTCGGAGGACGAGTGGCGGTTTCCCAACATCGGCGAGGACGTCTCGACGGGCTACGAGGGCGCCGGCCTCGGGATGTCGAAGACCGGCGTCCAGCTCCCGGAGCACGGGAGCTGGTTCTTCTACCTCGCGCGGATCTGCAACCACTGCACCTACCCGGCGTGCCTGGCGGCCTGCCCGCGCGGCGCGATCTACAAGCGCACCGAGGACGGGGTCGTCTTGATCGACCAGGAGCGCTGCCGCGGCTACCGCAAGTGCATGGAGGCCTGCCCCTACAAGAAGACGATGTTCCGCGCGACGACGCGCGTGACGGAGAAGTGCATCGCCTGCTACCCGCGCCTCGAGGGCAAAGACCCGCTCTCGAAGGGCAAGCCTATGGAGACGCGCTGCATGACCTCCTGCGTCGGGAAGATCCGGATGCAGGGGCTGGTCCCGATCGACCGGGCCTCGCGCGCCTGGAAGGACGACCCATCGCACCCGCTCGTCTTCCTGGTCAAGAAGGAGAAAGTGGCCCTGCCGCTCTACCCGCAGTTCGGCACGGAGCCCAACGGCTACTACATCCCGCCGCGCTGGGTGCCGCGCCCGTACCTGCGGCAGATGTTCGGCCCCGGTGTCGACGCGGCGCTCGAGAGGTACCAGGCGCCGTCGCGGGAGCTGCTCGCCGTCCTGCAACTCTTCCGCGCCACACAGCTCATCCTCGAGCGCTTCGAGGTGATCCCGGGCAAGAAGGTTTTCGAGACGACGATCAACGGCAAGAAGTGGGAGATGTTCAACGACACGGTCCTGGGCTTCGACATGGCGGGCGAAGAGGTGGTCCGGACGACGGTCGAGGAGCCCTTCCACGTGCGCCCGGAAAGCCATCCCAACAGCATCTAGCGCCATGACGCAACCCGACGCCCCGACCCGTGCCCCGTCCTCCCGGTCGCTCGAGGCGCGCCGCGCGCCTCGCCTGGCTGTCGCGGGCGCTCTACGATCCCGAGCTTTCGGCCGGGCAGCCCTTCGAGACCGGAGGGGACCGCGCGCTAGAGAGGCTGGAGCGAGAGCGCGCCGCCGCGGCCCTCGGTCGGCTCGCCTCCGAGTACCGGAGGATCTTCGGGCACACGCCGGGCGGGCCCTGCCCCCTGTACGAGCTGTCGTGGCTTCGGGCCGGAGACTTTGCCGCCGAGCAGGAGCTGTCCGACATTGGCGCCTTCTACCGGGCCTTCGCCGTGCAGCTGTCTGCATCGGCGCGCGAGAGGATCGACCACGCGGCCCTGGAGCTGGAGTTCCTCGCCTACGCGGCGCACCTGGAGGCGAGGGCCGCGGCGGAGGCAGACGCGGAGAGGGTTGCGGTCGCGCGAGAGGCGCAGCGTTCGTTCCTGCGCGACCATTTTGGCCGCTGGGCGCCGCCTTTCTTCGAACGGATGGAGGAGCGCGCTCCGGAGGGGTTCTACCGGAGCGCCGCGCGGTGGGCGCGCGCGGAGCTGCCGAGGATCTTCGCCGACCTCGACGTCGAGCCGGCGGTCCACGTCGGGGAGCCCGCCGCGCGCGCCGTCCGCGAGTCGGAAGAACCGGAGGAGGTCCCGACACCATGAAGCGATTCGCCCGATTCGGATTGGCCATCGCGCCGCCGCTCGCCGCGGCTGCCCTCTTCGCGCAGACGCCGGGGCGCCCGGTCCCGGCGCCGGAGCGGGGAAAGGCGCTCTTCGACACGCACTGCGCGGTCTGCCACGGCTCTGCCGGCAAGGGCGATGGACCGGCCGCCTACCTGCTCTCGCCGCGCGCCCGCGACTTCAACCGCGGCTCCTTCAAAGTTCGCTCGACGGCGACCGGTTCGCTTCCGACCGACGAGGATCTCTTCCGGACGGTCACGCGCGGGATGCCGGGAACGCCGATGCCCTCGTGGGAGCACCTGCCGGAGGCGGACCGCTGGGCCCTCGTCGACACCGTCAAGGCTTTCTCGCCGCGATTCAAGGAGGAAGGGCCGGGCGAGGCGCTTGCCGTTCCCGATCCTCCGACCCATCTCGACCAGCTTGCCGCGGCGGGGAAGGCCGCTTTCGAGAAATACCGGTGCGGCGAATGCCACGGCGCGGCGGGTCGCGGAGACGGCCCCTCCTCGGCGACGCTCAAGGACGACACGGGCTTTCCGATCCGCCCGTACGACTTCACCCGGCCCGGGCGCTACAAGGGCGGCGACGCGCCCAAAGACATCTACCGCACGTTCACGACCGGGTTCGACGGAACGCCGATGCCTTCGTTCGCCTACGCGATCCCGGAGGAGGACCGCTGGTCGATCGTGGCCTACGTGCGCGGCCTCTCCACACCGGAGCCGGCCGCGAAGAGTCTCGCGCCCGGAAGCGTCCTTGCGGCGCAGAGGGTTTCCTCCGTTGCGACCGAGCCCGACGCCCCGGCGTGGGAGAAGGCGGGCGAGTTCGAGATCCCGATGCGCCAGCTTTGGGGCCGCGAGAACGCGGTCGGCCGCGTACGCGTCGCCGTGGCGACCGACGGCAAGAAGGTCGCGATCCGGATGCGCTGGGCCGACGCGACGCTGGATGTCCGGATGCTGCGGCCGGAAGAGTTCCGCGACGCGGCGGCGGTCCAGTTCTCGCCTGCCGGTCCCGACGTCACGTTCGCCATGGGAGAGCGCGGCAAGCCGGTCGCCATCTGGCACTGGAAGGCGGACTGGCAGCGCGACCTCGCCGGCCGGGAGGACGTCGAGACGGCCGAGCCAGCGCTGGTCGTGGACCTCTATCCCTTCGCGCGTGGGAAAGGGACGGCCGATCAGGACCCGGCGTATCTGACGGGCCTCGCGGCCGGGAACGCCTTCTCGAAGCTCGGGCGCAAGAGTCCCGTCGAGAACCTCGTGGCCGCCGGCGTTGGCTCCCTGACGCCGCTGCCGTCCTCCTCCCAGAACGTCGGAGGCAAAGGGGTCTGGGCCGCCAACGAGTGGAAGGTTGTCTTCGTGCGGAGCCTCGAGCCGGCGGGCGAGGGGGACGTGCGGCTTTTCGACGGCGTGCCGATCGCCTTTGCTGTCTGGAACGGGAGCGAGGGGGATCGCAACGGGATCAAGGCCTTCTCCACCTGGTACCGGCTCGGCCTGCCGCCCCGGAAGTAGCGCGCGACTTCACGAAAAAGCGCGGCCTTCCCTCGCTCAGAGGACATCGGAGGAAAGCCGTCCCTGGGCTTGAAGCCCGTGCGGAGAATCACGGACGCCTTCCAGATGGCTCCCGCGCGATTGCCACCGGGCCCTCAGGGCCAGAAGGAGGTCATCCGCAAACTGTTGGAGGAACCGGCCTGATGACGCGGGCCGGAGCCGCTGCGGACGGATTGACGCAGCCCCGCTCCGCCCCGCCGATCCGGGACCTCCGCTGTGTACCGGTTTCAGACCACGAACGGAATGAATCGCCTCGTCCGTCCGGCGTAGCGCGCGTAAGCCTCCCCGAACTCTGCGAGCGCCAGCTTCTCCTCCTGTTTTGCCAGCCACACATATGCGCCGATCAAGATGGGCCACAGGATTAGCGTCACGACGGAAGGCCAATGAACGATCCATCCCAGCGTGAAAAGGAAAATGCCGACGTACTGGGGATGCCGGATGTGCCGGTAAAGGCCGGTCGTGACCAGCTCGCTTGCGCCGTGTATCTTCGTCACCGTCCGTGCGGCCTGACGGCCCCGGCGGCGAAACCGCGCTCTTTGATCCAAATGCATCAATCGCCGTCGCGAACGGCTGGGATCTCATGGAGTCATGACGACGTGGCGTGCCTCCGCCGTTTGCCGCGAAGCGGCGGCGTCGAGACGAACGGTGAAGGAGAAACGATGACACGACGCATCCTGTTCGCAACGGATTTCTCGCCGGCGTCGGCGCCCGCGTTCCGGCAAGCGGTGGCCTCGTGCAAGGAAAAGCGAGCGTCCCTCCTGGTCGCGCATGTCCTCGAGCCGCCGGTTCCCTTCACCACGGAAGGCTACGTGCTGCCTCGGATGTACGACGAGATCGCGGCCGCCCTGCGCACGGCGGCGGAAAAGAAGATGCGGAGGCTGCTGGCCGGGGCCCGCAAGTCGGGCGTGCGCGCTCGGGGGCTGCTGCTCCGTGGTGCGCCTCACGAGGCCATCGCCCGCGCCGCGCGCTCGCATAGGGTCGGGCAGATCGTGGTCGGTACGCACGGGCGTTCGGGGTGGTCCCGTCTCGTACTGGGAAGCGTCGCGGCGAGGGTCGTTGCGGCTTCGCCGTGCCCGGTCCTGGTCATCCCGAGCCGGAAAAGGAGGGCGTCATGATTCGGCTCCGGGACGTCATGAAGGAGCGCGTCGAGAGCGTCTCTCCCGGCGACTCCGCCCAGACCGCGTGGGAGCGTATGCGGGCGAGCCGCATTCGCCACCTGGTGGTCCTGGACGGAAAGGAGGTCGTCGGCGTGCTCTCGGATCGCGATCTGATCGGTCGCGGGCCGTTGCGGCGGGAAGAGAAGGTTGGCGACGTCATGACCTCACCGGGCATCGCCGGCCACCCGGAGATGACCCTGCGCCAGGTCGCCAACCAGATGAGGGGCCGCTCGGTGGGATGCCTTCCGGTCATCGAGGAGGGCAAGCTCGTCGGCATCCTCACCACGACCGATGTTCTGGAGCTCGTCGGGCGCGGAGTCCAACGCCCGGTGGCCAAGGCGGCCCGCCGCATCCTGAATGGGCGCGGTCCCCGCCGGCGGCCACGAAGTGAGCCGAAGCGGATCCTCGTCTAGAAAGCCGCCTTTTTTCACGACCGCAGGCGCCCGAGCAGGCGCGACGCTTTTCCGCAAAAAACCTCCCGTTGGAACGCCGGCTCACTCTTGAGCGGGCCCGCTGATGCAAACGAATCATACGGCTCGCGGTTCGCTCGCCTACAGTTCTCCCCGGAGGGACGATGCGAAATCGACTGGTGCCGCGCAGCGAGTGGTTCCGATTCTTCGACGAGTTCAGCCGCCGTCATCAGGGCTGGCCGGCCACGGTACACGTGCTCAGCCCGAAGCTCGGCTCCCAAGTCGAGGCGCGCGACATGCCGCTCGAGGGGATCGTGTCCCGCGCCGACGCGACGGGTCCCATCTCGATCCACCTGGGGTCCGCCCCGCCGAGATCCAACATCGAGCACGAGATCGAAGACCCCAGACAGGTCTGGGTCGAGCTCTCGGAGGCGGGCGCCGAGGAGGCGCTCGACGTCGAGTCGGAGGACGGCACGAAGACCGTGATCCAGTTTCGCGCCGCCCAGGTACGGCGCGGGCACTGACACCGCCTCTGGAAGGGAAGCTCGCATGGCGACCGAGTCCGGGATGGCGTCGATCGCGACGCTGACGGTGAATCCGTGCGTCGACCAAAGCGCGGTCGTCGATCACGTCGTTCCCGACCGGAAGCTCCGGTGCCGCGAGCCGCGGTACGAACCCGGAGGCGGCGGGATCAACGTGGCGCGGGCGATCCGAAGGCTCGGAGGCGAGGCGCTGGCGATCTATCCGGCCGGCGGGCCGGCGGGAGGTCTGCTCCGCTCGCTTTTGGAGCGGGAAGGAGTCCCGCAGAGACCGCTGCCGATCGATTCGTGGACGCGCGAGAACCTGAACATCTTCGAGGAGACGACTGGACGCCAGTTTCGATTCGTGCTTCCGGGTCCGACGCTGGCTCCCCGGGATTGGCAGGCGTGTCTGGACGAGGTCGCGGCGCTGCGTCCATTTCCTTCGTACCTCGTCGCCAGCGGGAGCCTTCCCCCGGGCGTTCCGGACGACTTCTATGCCCGGGCCGCGGCTCTCGTGCGACGGATGGGCGGGCGCTTCGTGCTCGACACGTCCGGGGAGGCCGCGAAGCGAGCGCTCGGCGAGGGTGTGTTTCTCCTCAAGCCGAGCCTGAGAGAGCTCCAGCACCTCACCGGCCTGACCGATGCCGAGGAGTCTCATCTGATCTCGGAGGCAGGCGGCTTGATCGCTGCCGGGCGCTGCGAAGTCGTCGTCGTGTCCCTCGGGCCGGCGGGAGCTCTTCTCGTGACGGCCGGGGCGAGCGAGCGTCTCGCATCCCCGATGGTGCCGGTGCGGAGCACGGTCGGCGCCGGGGATGCGATGCTCGGGGGAATCGTCCTCCAGCTTGCGCAGGGTCATCTTCTGCCGGACGCGGTCCGGTTCGGCGTCGCGGCGGCCGCCGCGACGGTCATGAATCCGGGCACGGAGCTTTGCCGGCGGGCGGATGCCGAGCGTCTCTACCGGCAGATGGCGCCGGGGGCGACCGGATGAGCCGACCCTCACGCCGTCGCCGGCGTCTGATGCAGTCACATCAGGAAATGGGCCGTGTGGCCGCGTAAGACTAAGGAACAGGGGGAACCGGTTCATGAAGATTCTGGTCGCAACCGACGGTTCGCGCGCGGGGGGCGCCGCCGTGAAGTTTGCGTCGAAGCTCGTCGCCAATCACGGAGGAAGTGAGCTGATCGTGCTGACGGTGTATGCGAGTCCCGGGGCGGCCGCTGCCGGAACGAACGGCTCGGGGCGGCGCAAGGACGCGGAGAGGGTGCTCTTGGACGCGGCCCGGGAGATGCGCCGCCGCGGCTCCCCGCCGGCGCGGTTCGAGCTCGTGCGGGCTCGGGGCGCCGACGACGTTCCCGAAGCGATCTCCCGTCAGGCGGATCGGCTGCGGGCCGACCTGATCGTCGTGGGAAGCGAAGGCCGAGACTCTTTGACCGAGTGGGTCGTCGGGGGGACGGCTCTGCGGCTCATTTACGTCGCCCGCAGGCCGGTCACCGTGGTCCGGGCTCCCCGCAGGCGCCTGCCACGCTGATCCGGTGCTAGGCTAGGCGGTCCGAGCCTAGCCGTGTCAACCTCACCCGAAGCGCTGGACAGGATCGCCCGCAGCGGAGAAGCCGTCTTCGCGATCGACTCCTCCGACCGGATCATCCTCTGGAACAAGAAGTGCGAAGAGCTGCTGGGGCAGCCCGCCCGCGCGGTTCTCGGGAAGCGCTGCTACGACGTCATCGGCGGGCGCGACGAGAACGGAAACGTCTATTGCTACCGGAATTGCCCCGTGGCGCACCAGGCGCGCGAAATGCCGAAGGACCCGGTCCATCGGTTCCAGCTCTCGATGGAAACGGGGTCGGTTGCGCGCAAGACGGTCGAGGTCTCGCTCTTCGCCATCCCCGCCCACCATCCCGCGCTCTCGACCGTCGTCCACGTCCTGCGGGACGGAAAGCGGAAAGCCTCCGCGCTCGAGCGCAGCCTGGCGGAGGAAGCGGACGGGCGGGAACCGCTCTGGCCGGTGGAGACGAAGACCGGTCAGCCGATCGATCTGACGGCGCGCGAGAAAGCGATTCTGCGTTGTCTCACGCAGGGGCTGCCGACGGCCGCGATCGGAAAGAAGCTCTTCATTTCGCCGGTGACCGTCCGCAACCACGTGCAGAACATCCTCCAGAAGCTCGATGTCCACACCAAGCTCGCGGCGGTCGTGTTCGCGTACCAGCACGACCTGATCTGACGGTCCCTCATCGCCCGAGGCGCCCGAGGCGCCTGAGGAGCCCGGCGATCAAAGGGGAAAACAGCTCGGCTACCAGAACCAGGCCGAAGAACCGGCCGCGCGTGATGTCGTAGTCGCGAAAGAGGTCTTGCGAGGCGACGCCGCGGGCGAGCCCCAGCCCGAGCTCGAGCACAGCGGTCAGGAAGGCCCACAGCGCACCGATCGCCAGCAGCTCCGACGTGGAATGGCCGCCGGGACCCAACCCGACGAAAAAGAAGGCGGCCAGGAAGCAGGCGCCGGCCAGCGTCGTCGTCGAGAGAATGTGCGCGGGCTCCGGACCCAGGTTCGGCTCGAGAACGGTCTGGCGGAAGAGGCCGTTGATGACAGCGAACCCGAGAAGAAGCAGCCAGACCCCGACGGCCTGCAAGAGGATCCGACGCCGGATCGCCACGCTCACCTCTTCCCCGCTCGGCTCACGCCTTGCCCAGCTTGATCTTGAGGTACTCTATCTCTACGCCCTGATCGGGACCTGCGTGGTGTTCTCCGCCGCCGGTTTTCTGGCGGGCCGCCCCGCCGATCGGCTTCGCCGCGGGCGGGATCGCTCTCGAAGCCTCGCGGAGCGCGACTGCCTCTCGGACCTCGTCAACGCCCGGACCTTCTCGAGCCGCTACGAGCGGGCGGTCGAGCACGCGGCCCGGTTTCACGACCCCTCTTGCGAGGCGACGAGTTCGGTCTTGATGCTGGGCGCCCGTAAGGAAGCCGCGCTCCGTCAGGCCGATCGAGAGTCCGCCGCAGGAGCGACTGGGAGAACGGTGGTCGTGGCAACGCGGGCGCATGAGAGCAGGTACGCCGCTTTCAATGGTCCGAACGCCTCAAATCTCCGCTGGACGAAGACTGGTCGTGGGAGCCAGTCTCCGGTGGGCGCTCGCCCTTGGCGTTCACAAATCGCTCAGAGCGTGCTGACCGTGTCCGCATATGAAGGACCAGACGCGTCGGCGGTCTGCCCTGTGCTCCGCACGATATCGTTCATCGAGATGATTCCGTGCAGCACACGGCTTCGGTCGATGACCGGAAGTCTTCGCACCCTTCACCGCCGCATGAGCTGCAGAGCCCTGTCCACGTCTTCCTCTTCGCTGATGGAGTGCAAGGGGGCCTTGCTCATGACTTCCCGGACTGAAATGTCCGTCGGCCGGGCATTGCGCTTGGCGAGCGCCAGGCAAATGTCTCGATCTGTCCTCCTACTGGCCGCTTTCGCCGGATTTGCCGAGTTCACCGGGGAGCAGGGGCCCGCCACCGGCGGCGTCCTGGTGGGAGAGGAGTTCTCCTACACGGTGAAGAGGGGCGACTCGCTCGCCCTGGTCGGTGCGCGGTTCGGCGTCGAGCCCCGGTCGCTTGCTCAGAGCAATAACCTCTCGCCCGTCGCGTGGCTCCGGATTGGTCAGGTTCTTCGTGTCGACAACCGACACATCGTTCCGTTTTCCCTGGAGCAGGGAATCCTCATCAACATTCCGCAAAGGCTGCTCTTCCTTTTTCAAGAGGGTCGCCTCGTGGCCTGGTATCCGGCAGGACTCGGGCGTCGCGACTGGCCCACGGCGGCCAGCCGGTTCGAGATACGGGCTCTGGAGCGAGAACCGACCTGGAACGTGCCTGTTTCGATACAGGAAGAGATGAGACGTCACGGCGAGAGCGTCGAAACGCGTGTCCGGCCGGGTCCCGCCAACCCTCTGGGAGACTACTGGATCGGTCTTGAAGGCTCCGCGTGCGGGATTCACGGCACGACCGCTCCGGCGAGCATCTACGGATTCCGGACGCACGGCTGCATTCGACTGCACCCCAACGACATCGCCGACCTGTTTTCGCGTGTTTCGAAAGGGATGGCCGTCCAGCTCGTGTACGAGCCGGTGCTGCTCGCTCGCGGGCCCGACGGAGCGGTGTTTCTCGAAGTGAACCCGGACATCTACGGCCTGCAGAAGGATCCGCGCGGGGCGGTGGCCGCGCTTGCGGAGCTCGAGAAGCTGCGAACGGTCCTCGACCCCGTCGCGGTCGAATGGGTCATCGCAGGGAAGGAAGGCCTCGCCAGGCGAGTCGATGCCCCGGTTTCACCCTGACCGGAGAGTGAAGGACCGGATCCCCGTCGCGAGAGGATTCACCCGCGGCGAAGCGGGAAATGCACCGGAAACGGTGGACCGGCGTTCCAGGTTGTACGGAACGCCGGCCATCGTGAACGAACAAGCCACTAATCCCACGGTCTGACGGAGAGGTGATCTCTGACCTCCCGGACGCCTGGCGCATGGCTGACGGCACCCAGGACCGCTGTCTTCTGCGGCCACGTTCGCACTCGCCCTTCCAGGGTGACGATCCCATCGTCGACGGTCACGTGGATCTTCTCCGCCTCTCTTTCGGCTCGGCGCTCGAGCGCCTCCTCGATCGACTTGCGGAGTTGTCCCGGATCGGCCTTGGCGGGCGCCACGGTCAACCAGTTGTTGACCCCCTTGACGCCTCGGACGCCGCGAATGGCCTGGGCCGCGTCTTCCTTCTGGCGGAGAGTGTGGACCTGGCCTTCGAGCGTCACCAGGCCGTCGGACACCGTCGAACGAATGGTCTGATCCGGCACGAACGCATCCCACTCGAGCGCGAACCGGACGTCCTGTGCGATCTCGGTATCGGTCCGCTGAAGACTGCCCGGAAGCTTGACCTGGACGTCGTCCGCGACGTCCCGAACTCCCACGACCCGATGCGCCGCCTCTTTTGAGGCGAGCTTCTTCGCCCAGCTGTCGACGGTTCCTGTCAAAGTCACGACGCCGTCATCGACCTCGACTCCGACTTCCTCCTGGCGGATTCGTGAATCCCAACGAAGCTCTCGCAATACGTCCTCTTGAGTCTCGCGATCGCTTTTCACCGACATGACTGGCATGATGCGCCTCCTTTCGCGATTGTCCGATCACGACGAACCGTCGTCGCTCTTTGATTTCGGCCTTTCGATTCCATCCATTGTGCCCTCATCGCTGTCAGCTCATGAATACATCGCGGGGGGGGCGGCGCGCATGGTGCAGCTGCATCACGGACCCCGATCTCCGGCACATCGACCGACCTTGCCGGACTGATGCGGACGCATCATTTCCTCGATGGACCCTTCGCCTAGGCTCGGGACATGAAGATCATCGCAGCGACAGACGGATCTCGAACCAGCGCCGCTGCCGTGCGGTTCGCGGGTCACATCGCATCCGCAAGTCGGGGGACGTTGACCGTCGTGACGGTCGGCCAACTCTCGCCGCGCGTCGTGCAGGAGGGCGCGGGTTCAAATGCTGTTTCCGCTTTCGAAAGCGTCGAGTTGCGCTGGGTGCGTGCGGCGCTCGACAAAGCGCGCCGTGAAACCCGACGCGTCGCTGTGCCTGTCCATTGCGAGTACCTGGCAGCCAAGCGGCTCGAGCCTTTCGGGGAGACGATCTCGCGAGCGGCGGATCGTCTTGGCGCGGACCTGACCGTCGTTGGAAGTGGTGGAGGCACGCCGCTGAGCCGTTGGCTCCTTGGGTCCGTCGCGAACCGACTCGTGCATGTCGCTCGCGGTCCGGTCGCCGTCGTGAGGGCAGGGGCGAGGAGCTCGAGGAAGCGGCCCGCAAGGATTCTGGTCGCGACCGACGGGTCGCCGGCGGCAGCAAGAGCCGTACGTTTCGCCGCCCGCCTGACATCAGCGATATCCCGGGCGCGCCTCGTGATCCTGACCGTATCCACTCTGACAGCGGACCTCGCGCTGACCGCGTCCGGCGTCGTCCGAGCCCTGCGTCTGCTGCCCGAGCTCGAACGGGCCGATCGGCGCGCCGCGAAGAAGATTCTCAGAGACGCCGCCAAGCAGGCGCGGATGGGAAAGCGCGCTACCCTTCGGTCCTACAGGCCAGCGCGTCGTCTCTTTGCCGCCAGCGCCATACTCGAGGAGGCGAAGCGGCAACGCGCCGACGTCATCGTGCTCGGCCGTACGGGTCGGAGCGCTCTCGGAGACGTCCTCATGGGAAGCGTAGCCCAGCGTGTCCTGACTCTCGCGAGCCAGCCCGTGGTTCTCGTGCCACGCAGCCGGGGGATATCAAAGGCCAAGGGATGACCTGATGCGCCACGCCTCGCTACGAACCGGGCGGAGACGGTATCGACGTGGCGCGCGCGATTCGAAAGTTCGGCGGGACGCGTTGGCGAGCTCCTATACCCCGGTCGAACGATGAAAACGCATCACGCCCCGCCCAGGGATATCGCGAGACCGTTGCCTTAGGATATGGACGGGTGCCCGCCCGAAGGCCATCGTCGATGCAAAAGACAGCCGACCCGTTCCCCGGGATTCGGGATTACCTCCGGGCCCGATTCGGCCCGGACGCGGGTGCTGCCACGGTCGAACCGCTGGCGATCAAGGCCGGCGGAGTCAAGGAGGGCGGCTACGGAGTGCCGTACCTCGTCAGCTGGTCGAGCGGGAGTGGCCAATCTCGATTGGTTCTCGAAACGGTGCGACCCGGTGGGTTCGGCCACGAGGACCGGGCCGACCGCGCCGGGATCCTCCTCCGTGCGTACGAAGACTACGGAACGCTGCCGAAACACGTGGCGGCCGTCGATGTGGGAGCCTTCCGCAAAGAGGGACCTGCCGTCAGCCTCGGCGACTGCGGCGAGCTGTTCCTGCTGACGGAATTCTGCGAGGGCGAGCCGTACGCCGCCGACTTCGATCGCATTGCGGCGAAGGGGAAGCTCGATGAGATGGACCGTTCGCGGGCTCGCGTCCTGGCCGACTATCTCGCGGAGATCCATCGAGAACCCGTTGTCCATCCGACATGGTACCGGCGACGCCTGCGCGATCTTGCAGGTTCGGGAGAGTGCATTGCCGGAGTCGCCGACTCGTACCCGGTCCCACTCGGGTTCATCGACGACCGGTTGCTGTACGAGGTCGAGGCGCTCGTCTTGAGATGGAGGTACCGACTTCGAGAGCGGGCCGATCGCCTGAGGGCGATCCACGGAGACTTTCATCCTTGGAATATTCATTTCCGCTCGGGCACCGACTTCTCGGCCTTGGATCGCAGCCGGGGCGCCTTCGGCGATCCGGCGGACGACGTGGCGTCGCTCGCCGTCAACTTTCTCTTCTTTGCCGTGCGAACGGAAAGCGCGTTTGCAGGTCCTTTCGCGGAGCTGTTCCGCCTCTTCTGGAACCGCTACCTCGATCAATCGGGCGACCAGGAGCTGGCGGACGTGATTGCCCCGCACTTCGCCTTCCGCGCGCTGGTGCTCGCCAACCCGCTCTGGTACCCGAAGGAGTCGGAGGACGTGCGCCGCAAGCTCTTTCGATTCATCCTCGGGACGCTCGAGGCCGAGCGCTTCGAGCCCGACCGGATCCCGGCCCTCTTCAACCGGTCGCGCCCGTGAGCTGGGGAATCTGGTTGACGGGTCCGCCGGCCTCGGGAAAGACGACGGTCGCGCGTGCGGTCCTGGACCGACTGGCCGGGGCCGGCGTAGCCGCGGTCTGGCTCGAGTCGGACGCCCTCCGGAGGATCCTCACGCCGCAGGCCGACTACTCGCCGGCGGAGCGCGACCGCTTCTACGCCGCGGTCGCCGGCCTGGCGGCGCTGCTCGTCAGGCAGGGGTTCAACGTCCTCGTCGATGCCACGGCGCCGCGGCGCTCCCACCGGCAGCGGCTTCGCGACCGGTTCCCCGCGCTCCTGGAGGTGCTCGTCGAGGCGCCCCGCGACGTGCGCGAGGCCCGGGACCCGAAGGGGCTCTATCGCCGCGCCCGCGCAGGGAGCGCCCCTCACCTTCCCGGCGCGACCGAACCATACGAAGCGCCACTCGAGCCGGACCTGGTTCTCTCGGGCACGGCCCCTCCGGCCGAGAACGCGCTCCGGGTGCTGCGCCTTCTGGCCGAAAAATCGCTCGTCCCCGCGCCAAGATGATGCGGCTGCATCATGAACGCGGGGCCGTTTCGGGTGCATGTTAAGCGTGTGACTAAGTCAAAGGAGGATGTCATGAACCTCATTCGTTACGAGCCCAGGACGTTCCCGTTCTTCCGCGAGATGGAAGAGGTCTCGGATCGTCTCAATCGTTTTCTCGGCGGCCGGACCCGGGCCAACGGCGAGAGGGAGTCGCTCGTCGTCACCGACTGGATGCCGCCTGTCGACATCCAGGAGATCGAGACGGAGTACCTGGTCAAGGCCGAGTTGCCGGAGGTCAGGAAGGAAGACGTGAAGGTCACCGTCGAGAACGGCGTGCTGACGATTCAGGGCGAGCGCAAACAGGAGAAGGAAGAGAAGGGAAAGAAGTTCCATCGGGTCGAGCGCTCCTACGGCACGTTCCTGAGAACCTTCACGGTTCCGGTGGATGCGGAGGAGAACAAGGTGGCGGCGGACTTCAAAGACGGCATCCTGAGGGTGCACCTTCCCAAGACGGAAAAGTCGCGGCCGAAGGCCATCGAAGTGAGGGTCGCCTAGTCTCCCGCGTCCAGGCAAGGAGACGCCGCGCACGCCGCGTCGGAGCGGCCGGCCGAAACGCCGGCTGCTTTCTTTTCTCGGTCCTGGCGGGAAAGCGAATCCCTTGATACAAACGAACCATGCGCCGCGAAGCGGAAACGGGGTTGGATGGATGCGTGGTCGATGCGATCGTTCCTACGAAATACTGGCACCGTCTGGAAGACGGGCGGATCCAGTGTGATGTGTGTCCGCGGTTCTGCACGCTGCGCGAGGGGCAGCGGGGGCTGTGTTTCGTCCGCGCGCGCGAGGAAGATCAGGTGGTTCTGACGACCTACGGCCGCTCCAGCGGCTTCTGCGTGGACCCGATCGAAAAGAAACCGCTCCACCATTTCCTGCCGGGCACGCCGGTCCTTTCCTTCGGCACGGAAGGCTGCAACCTCTCCTGCAAGTTCTGCCAGAACTGGGACATCAGCAAGTCCCGCGAGATCGCGAAGCTCTCCGATGAGGCGCCGCCCGAGATGATCGCGCGCGCCGCGCAGGACCTCGGATGCCGCAGCGTCGCCTTCACGTACAACGATCCGACGATCTTCCTCGAGTATGCGGTGGACGTCGCCCGGGCCTGCCACGAGCGCGGGATTCGCACGGTGGCCGTCACCGCGGGCTACATCTGCGAGGCGCCGCGCGCGGAGCTCTACCGGCACATCGACGCCGCCAACGTGGACCTGAAGGCCTTTACCGAGAAGTTCTACTGGGAGATCACCGGCGCGCATCTCGCGCCGGTGCTCGAGACGCTGGTGTACCTGAAGAAACACACGAACGTGTGGCTCGAGATCACGAACCTCGTCATCCCGGGGCACAACGACTCCGAGGAGGAGATCGACGCGATGACGCGGTGGGTCGTCGAGAACCTCGGACCGGACGTGCCCATGCACTTCAGCGCGTTCCATCCCGACTGGAAGATGCTCGACGTGCCGCCGACGCCTCCGAGCACGCTCGTGCGCGCGCGCCGGATCGCCCTCTCCAACGGGGTCCGGTACGCCTACACGGGCAACATCGACGACGAAGAGGGAGGCAGCACGTTCTGCGCGGGCTGCGGGACGCGGCTCGTCGGCCGCGACGGCTACCGCCTCACCGAGTGGAACCTGAAGGGCGGGCGCTGCGCCGCCTGCGGCGAGCCTTGCCCCGGCGTGTTCGAGGAGCGGCCGGGTCAGTGGGGAGAGCGGCGGCTCCCCGTACGGCTCGAGGAGTTTGCCGCATGAGGAGAGGCCCGGAACCCGATGCGGGGGAGGTCCACGTCGCGATCTCGTCGGCCCACCTGAAGGGGAACCTGGAGGTCCCGGCTCCGGTCGAGGGCCTCGTGGTGTTCGCCCACGGGAGCGGCAGCAGCCGGAAGAGCCCGCGCAACCAGTTCGTCGCGCGGAAGCTCCGCGAAGCGGGCCTGGCCACTCTGCTGATGGACCTGCTGACCCCGGAGGAGGAGGCCCTCGATCTGGAGCAGGCGCACCTGCGCTTCGACATCGCCTTCCTGGCGGCGCGCCTGCTCGCCGCCACGGACTGGGTGAGGCGCCAGGATCTCGTCCGCGGGCTGCCGCTCGGCTATTTCGGCGCTTCGACGGGAGCCGCCGCCGCTCTGCTCGCGGCCGCAGAGCGCGGAGAGGCGGTTCGGGCGGTCGTCTCGCGCGGCGGGCGGCCCGACCTCGCGGGCCCCGCGCTCCACCGCGTCGTGGCGCCGACGCTGCTCGTCGTCGGCGGCGCCGATCCGGAGGTCCTCGAGTTGAACCGCGCGGCTCTCGCCGGGCTGCGCTGCGAGAAGGAGCTGCGGATCGTGCCCGGCGCCTCCCATCTCTTCACCGAACCGGGAGCCCTCGAGGAGGTCGCGCGGCTGGCCGCCGCGTGGTTCCGGCGGCACCTGGGAAAGCCCGAATGGGCGCCGTCCTCGGGCGACCGGCTCGACGCCTCGGTTCGGGGGGAGTGAACGCCGATGCTCTTCCATGATCGCCGCGACGCGGGGCGGGCGCTCGCGCGCGCCCTCGCGCACTACGCGGAACGGCCCGACGTCATCGTTCTCGCGCTTCCGCGCGGCGGCGTGCCGGTCGGATTCGAGGTTGCCAGCGCCCTGGGGGCGCCACTCGACATCTTTCTCGTGCGCAAGCTCGGCTTCCCGGGAAACGAGGAGTACGCGATGGGAGCGATCGCCTCCGGCGGCGTGCGCGTGGTCAACGAGGCGCTCCTGCGCGAGATCGGAGTTTCCCCGATCGCCGTGGAGCGGGTCGTGCAGCAGGAGGAGCGCGAGCTCCGGCGCCGCGAGCGCGCCTACCGCGGCGATCTTCCGGCCGTCGAGCTCGCCGGCCGAACGGTCATCCTCGTCGACGACGGGCTCGCCACCGGCTCCTCGATGCGCGCGGCCGTGATGGCGGGGCGGGAGCGGGGGGCCGGGCGGATCGTCGTGGCGGTGCCGGTGGGCCCCGCCGACACGGTCCGCGAGCTCGCGCGCCTGGCCGACGAGGTGGTCTGCGTGTCGTCGCCCGAGCCGTTTCTCGCCGTGGGACGGTTCTACGAGAGCTTCGACCAGACGACGGACCGGGAAGTCCTCGAGCTTCTCCGGCAGGTCCACGCCGGCCCGAAGCCGGACCCCCTCGCCGCCGCCCGCTGACGCCGGCGCGCGTCCAGCCCGCCCCGCCGGGAATTTGATGCGTTTGCACCAGTCCGCGGCAGGACCTTCGCGGGGAGACTCTGGTCATGACGATACCGCTGCAGATTCATCTCGGTGAAGTCGCCGACGCGCCGCGCGTAGAGCGAGAGATCCAGCAGGGGTTTGCCCGGCTCGAGCGGTACTCCGACGAAATCCAGCGCTGCCAGGTGTGGGTCGAGGCGCCGCACGGGCACCACCTGCAGGGAAGGCTGTACGAGGTCCGGATTCGACTCACGGTTCCCGACGAGGAGATCGTCGTCCGCGATCAACCGCAGGGCGACGACCCGCACGCGCTCGTGCGCCGCTCCTTCGACGCGGCGCGGCGCCAGCTCCAGGATTACGTCCGGCGCCGCCGGCGCGACGTCGCCCGGCATCGCGCCGCACGGCGCAAGCCGAAGGAAGGAGGAGTCTGAGATGAAAGCCAATCAGAATCGAGCCGTGCGCACGGCGGAGGTGCGCGACCTCATGACGGAGCGCGTGTTCACGCTCCAGCCCAACGACGATCTCGAGGCGCTCTACGACCTCATGGACACGCACCACGTCCGGCACGTGCCCGTCGTGGACCGCGACGGCGACCTCGTCGGCCTGGTGACCCAGCGCGACCTCGCCCGCAGCGTCCTCGGCGCGCAGGACGTGCTGCCGCTTTCGGTGCAGCAGGAGATGCTCCGCCGGCGCAAGGTGCGCGAGATCATGGCGACCGAGGTCGAGACGGTCGAGCCGGACGAGAACCTCAAGGTGGCGGCCGAGATGCTCCTCGAAAACAAGATCGGCTGCCTGCCGGTGGTCGAAGGAGCGCATCTCGTCGGCATCCTCACGGAGTCGGATTTCGTGCGCCGGTACGTGGAGAAGGGCTGACGTGCGCGCACGGGCGAGGATGCTCGGGGCTCTCGCGGCGCCCCTGCTGGCGGCCGCGGCCTTCGCGACGGTCGGCCCCGAGATCATCGAACGCTTCTACCGCATCGACGAGCGTGTCGCCGTCGGGGCGCAGCCGACGCCGGCGCAGATGGCCGCCCTCGCCGACGCGGGCTTTCGCGCGGTGGTCAATCTGCGCCTGGAATCCGAATTCGACGCCGAGCCCGTGGCGCTCGCGGCCCGGGATGCGGGTCTCGCCTACCTGCCCGTCCCGATGTCCTCGACGGAGCCGACGGACGCGGCGGTCGAGCAGTTTCTGCGGGTGACCGACGACGCTGCCGTCTATCCCGTCTTCATCTACTGCGCGACAGCCAACCGCGCGACCGCCCTCTGGATGGTGCGCCGGGTCCTGCGCGAAGGATGGGCGCCTGCGGACGCCGAGGCCGAGGCCGAGCGCGCGGGACTGAAGAGCGCGGCGATGCGCGATTTCGCGCGCGACTACATCCGCCGCCATGCGGACAACAAGGCAGGTGATCCATGAAACCGATTCGCAACATTCTCGTCGCCACCGACTTCTCATCGGCCTCGCGTCCGGTGCTCGAGGAGGAGGCCTCCGGCGTAGACCGGCGAGGACACGGCGAGCACGCCGGCGCCGCGAAGCAGGGGGACGGCGAGGGTCCGGGCGGAAAGCAGCGGCGCGAGCGAGCTGCGGGGCGGGCGCCGCGTGAGGTCGTCCTCCGGCTCGCGAGGATCGCGAACTCCAGAAGCTCGTGAACTCCTCGGGGAGCTCCGCCGCGCCGGAGACCTCGAGTGGCCGGGCCTCCTCCAGGGGACACGCGACCTCCTTTGCAGGACCGGACTTGATGGTTTTGCGCACAAAACCCTCTCTTCGACGCTCGCGTTTTCCACGGCGCGTCACCTGATTCAAATGAACCATGGGAGGCGCGGGGCGCGCGCCCAGAGTCGAAGCGTGGGGAGGTCCACCATGCGCAACCGGTTGCTGCCGCGAACCGAGTGGTTTCGGTTCTTCGAGGAGTTCAGCCGCCGCTACGAGGGGTGGCTGGTGACCGTGCGCGTCCTCCATCCGAGCTTCGGCTCGCAGGTCGAGGCGCGTGACCTGCCGCTCGAGGGGATCGTGTCTCCGGCCGATGCATCCGGTCCGATCTCGATCCACCTCGGCGGCTCGACGAAGTGCAACGTCGAGCACGAGATCCCCTCGCCCCGGCAGGTCTGGGTCGAGATTTCGGAGAAAGGCGCCGAGGAGGCGCTCGGCGTCGTGTCGGAAGACGGAACGAAGACGACCGTGGAGTTCCGCGTGGCCGCACTGCCGGAGACGGTCGATGACATTCTCCGCCCGTAGGGCCGGGAGCGGCGGCCGGAGGAATCGGCGAGTCCCTGCGAGCCGCGGGAGCGGCGCGGACGCCGCACCCTCCCGGCGGGTGGTTCGCCCGATCGTCGATGCAAGGGTTCATGGTCAGCGTCATCCTGCAGAAGCTCGACGTCCACTCGAAGCTCGAGGCCGTCGTCGCCGCGCACCGGGGACGGCTCATCTAGGCAAAGAGCGATGGAGGGTTGGTGATGAAACGGATCCGCAACATCCTGGTGGCGACCGACTTCTCGTCCGCCTCCCGCCCTGCGTTCCGGCGGGCCGTGGAGATGGCGGCCGCGAGCCGCGCGACGCTCTGGATAGGCCACGTGATGCCGTCGGTCCCGGCGTCGGCCGGCGGCGACCTCCTGCCTCGCATGTACCGGGAAATGGATCTCTTCATCCGCGACGACGCGGAGAAGAGGTTGCGGGCGCTGACGAAGGCGGCGTGCCGGAGGGGCGCCCGGGCGCGGCCGCTGCTGCTCCGCGGCGTGCCGCACGAGGCCATCGGCCGCGCGGCGCGCGCGCATCGCGCCGACCTGGTCGTCCTCGGAACCCACGGGCGGACGGGCGTGGCGCGGTTCCTCATCGGGAGCGTGGCGGCGCGGGTCCTCGCGACGGCGCCGTGCCCCGTTCTGACCGTGAGGCCCCGGTGAAGGCACGGGGCGAGCAGGGCCGCCATCTGAACGACCGTTCTCGGGCGCCGGGTACGTGGCCCTGCGCGCGCTGGGCCCGAAGGGCGTCCCCGCGTCTGCGCCGACGGCGGAGAGGGCACGGTGGCCCTGTTCCACACCGGACGGATCCTGATCCAATCGGAACGGTCCCTTGGTTTCGCGGGCGCGGCTGTGATGCAAGAAGACCGTGCCCGGCGAGTCCCGATGAGGGCCGGCCTCTTCCACGAAATGGTCCGTTCGCATCTGGCGACGGTCACGGCGGCAGGCCAATCTTGCAGATGCGCGGTTCCGGGCGGGATGCCCGGAAGGGAGGACTGGATGAAGAGGAGATGGGTGCTCATCGGCGGTGCCGGTCTCGGAGCGACCGTCATGTATCTCCTGGATCCCGACAGAGGAAGACGGCGTCGTGCAATGCTCCGCGACAAAGCGATCCACGGGATTCGCTCGACGGGCGACGCTTTGGGTGTCTTCTCGCGCAATGTGGCGCACAGGTCACATGGTCTCTTCGCGAGATCGAGATCCGTATTCGCCCGAGAACGCGCCCCGGACCCGATTCTCGCCGAACGCGTGCGATCGCGCATCGGTCACGTTCTGCCTCACGCGGGTTCCATCGACGTGGCCGTCCGGGAGGGGCGCGTCATCCTTTCAGGCCCGATTCCCGGACGAGACGTCCGCAAGCTCCTCGCGTGCGTTTCCAGCGTGCCGGGAGTGACCGGGATCGAGAATGAGCTCGAGGCCTACGAAGAGGGCGCTTCGGGATCGTAGGAGGCTGTCTGAGAGTGCACGTCGAGCATGCCTTGCCCCGGGCCGCACGCTTCGGGGAGGAGCCGCCTTGCGAGCGGGGCCCCCTATGTTTAGCCTCGGCCCGAGGCCGATTCGCGCTCCGGTGATCGGACGAAGAGAGGACGGTTGCGACGAGGCTCGGCGGATGTCCCGATGTGGGCTCGGGCAGATTGACCGTCACGGTGATCAACGGAGAAGTGACGGTCGAGAACATCATCGAGGAGCGGAACGCGCGGCGTCTTTCGGCTGAGATCGCGGCTGGCTGCGCGGGTGTCCCCGCCACCGGCAGATTCCCGCCCGAGGGCAACGACTCTCGCGTTTGAATTCCGCGATCCCGGCCGTGGCTCGCCTCGTGGATGGAGGCTTCTTCGTTTCAGCCGTGCGAGACCAGGTCGGCCAGCGACCGGTCCTCGTGCAGGTTTCGGATGGCGCGGGCCAGAAGCGGCGCGACGCTCACGACCTCGAGGGGCAGGCGGAGCCCCGGCTGCGGCGCCACGCTGTCGGTCACCAGGAAGCGCCGGACACCGACGGCCGCGAGGCGCTCCCCGGCATCCCCGACGAACAGGCCGTGGGTCGCCACGACGGCGCTCACGGGCAACGAGCCCGCGGCGGCGAGAGCTTTGGCCGCAGCCTCGATCGTGCCGCCGGTGGAGATCATGTCGTCCACGATCAGGGGCTGACGCCCCTCCACGTCGCCTGTCAGGCCCCGCGTGGCGACTTCCCGCCCGCTGAACCTGGTTTTGTGAACGATCGCGACAGGCATTTCGAGCAGCCTCGCATACCGGTCGGCGAGCTTCGCGGCGCCCAGGTCCGGAGCGACGACGATACCGTTGCCGGCGAGCGGCAAGCGGCGCAGAGCCTCGGCGAGCGGCGGGACGGCCGTCAGGTGCTCGAGCGGCAGGGAAAAAAAGCCCTCGGCCGCCGCGCTGTGGAGATCGATGGCGACGACCCGGTCGAGGCCGCCCGCCCGGATCAGGTCGGCGACGAGGCGGGCCGCCACCGGCTCGCGCCCGCTCGCTCGCCGATCCTGGCGGGCATAACCGAAATAGGGGATCACCGCCGTCAGCCGCCGCGCACCGGCACGGCGGCAGGCGTCGGCGAGCAGGAGAAGCTCGAGCAGGTTCGGCTCGACGGGAGGGCCCGTCGACTGGATGAGGTAGACGTCGTGTCCACGGACGCTCTGCAGGATTTGCACGTGGCATTCGCCATCGGGAAAGCGCTCGACCTCGCGTCTTCCCGGCTCCACGGCGAGCAACCCTGTGACGGCCTCGGCCAGGGCAGGCTGTGCGGAGCCGGAAAAGACCGCCAGGTCTGTCTCGCCGGTGGACCGGCGCGGTCGCGTCTTACCCATGCTAGCCCGCCTTTGTCGCCGCGCCATGCCGGGCGGAGAACTCCCGGAGGATGCTTCCCACCTCAGCGTCCTCGACCGGCTCGAAGTTCCGATAGAAGGAGCCCACTGCCCCGAAGGGCTCGGGCACGCTCAAACAGACAACCTCGTCCGCTTCGTCGCGCAGGGCGGCGCATGCTTCTCTCGAGCCGACCGGGACCGCCACGATCAGCCGTGCCGGCCGGTGTTTCCGCACCGAGCGCACGGCCGCCCGCATCGTGGCTCCCGTGGCAAGGCCGTCGTCGACGACGATGGCGACGCGATCCTGCATCCCTTCCGCGGGCCGATCGCCGCGGAACCGCGTTTCGCGCCGGCGCGCTTCCTCCATCTGCTCCCGCTTCACGCCGTGGATGTATGCATCGGAGACGCCCAGCGAGCGAACGACGTCCTCGTTGAGGAACTCGCCCCCGTTGGCGGTCACGGCGCCGATGGCGAGCTCGGGCTCGCCCGGCGCCCCGAGCTTTCGGGCGACGACGACGTCGAGGTCCGCATCCAGCCTGCGGGCCACTTCGGCGGCGACCGGCACGCCGCCGCGTGGGATGCCGAGGACGAGGACATCTCTTCCCCGATACGGCGCGAGCCGATCCGCGAGGGCTCTTCCGGCGTGAATACGGTCCTCGAACGGAAGGTCGAACTCTCGTTGCTCTCTCACAAAGCCTCCGGCCGTCACTCTGGCACCGGGCGACGGAAACGGAATGATGCGAAAGCACCAGGTTCCCGCCCTGGAGAAAGGCCGGCGGGTCCGTGCGCGGCGGTTTCCGTCACGAAGGGCGCGAGATCTCGCGAGGCGGAGCGGGGACGAGGGTCAGAGGGGGGCCGGTTTCCTGCTGCGCGACCCGCGTGCCCATGTCGGAACAGAGCGACGCCGTCAGGTGCCGCGCGCGGTGCGTTCCGCCGTATTCGCGGCCCGGCTCGAGCGATCCGACGTGAGACGCGAGCGGAGCTCCCGGGCCGAATGGGGCGTCTGCATCATGCAGGAGAGGAGCTGGGGGAGATACGGTCAGCTCGACCCGTCGTTCCGCGCATTGCCCGAAAGGGGGGCGCGGCTCCGACGGCAGGGGGCGCCAAAGCGCCCCCTCTCTTGTTGCGGCTCCGTCATCGAGATCGGGTTTCCAGCGCGGCGAGCTCTCGGTCCTGGCACGGAGTCTCTGTGTCCGGATGCGACTGGCTCATTCCCTTGCTGAGCCCGGCTGCAGCGAGGCGCGCTCGGCAAAGCCTCGCCCGGCGGGTCGATGTCCCTGTCGCTCCTCGAGCGGAACGTTGATGCAAACGGACCATGTCCGCCGAGTTCCGGCGGGAGAGCATGGTTTCGGAGCAAGCAAGGGTGGCGCTGAGAGGTCTCACGGTTCCCACGAAGTACTGGCACCCTCTCGAGGACGGCCGCGTCCAATGTGACGTGTGTCCCCATTTCTGCACCCTGCGGGAAGGGCAGCGCGGCCTCTGCTTCGTCCGGGCGCGAGAGGGGGACGGGATCGTCCTGACGACCTACGGCCGCTCGAGCGGCTTTTGTGTCGATCCGATCGAGAAGAAGCCGCTCAGTCATTTTCTGCCGGGGACCGCGGTGCTCTCCTTCGGCACCGAGGGTTGCAATCTCTCCTGCAAGTTCTGCCAGAACTGGGACATCAGCAAGTCGCGCGAGATCGCGAAGCTCGCCGACGAGGCATCGCCGGAGTTGATCGCGCGTGCGGCGAAGGTCCTGGGCTGCCGCAGCGTCGCCTTCACCTACAACGATCCGACGATCTTCCTGGAATACGCGATCGACGTCGCCAGGGCGTGTCACGAGCTCGACATCCGGACGGTCGCGGTGACCGCGGGCTACGTCTGCGAGGGGCCCCGGGAGGAGTTCTACCGCCACATCGATGCGGCCAACGTGGACCTGAAGGCCTTCACCGAGAAGTTCTACTGGGAGATCACCGGCGCCCACCTCCAGCCGGTGCTGGATACTCTCATCTACCTCAAGAAACACACCAAGGTCTGGATCGAGATCACCAACCTGGTGATCCCGGGACACAACGGCTCGGAGGAGGAGATCGGCGAGATGACGCGGTGGGTCGTCGAGAACCTCGGTCCCGATGTCCCGATGCACTTTACGGCGTTCCACCCGGACTGGAAGATGCTGGACGTCCCGCCGACGCCGCCGGCGGTTCTTTCTCAGGCCCGTCGGATTGCGCTGAAGGCCGGCGTCCGTTATGCCTACACCGGAAATGTCGACGATCCGGAGGGAGCGAGCACGTTCTGCCACCGCTGCGCCGCGGAGCTCATCGGCCGCGACGGGTACGAGTTGGCCCAATGGAGCCTCGAGAAGGGCTCCTGTGGAGCCTGCGGTGAGCCCTGTGCGGGGATCTTCGAGGAGCAGCCCGGACACTGGGGCGAACAGCGTCTTCCCGTCCGGCTGAAGGATTTCGCCGCACTGCAGTAGTGAGGTTTCGGGGGGTGGAGAGTGATCGACCGATCACAGATCGGGAGGGTGGTTCCGGCAACGAGGATGGCGCGCTCAGGCGCGTATCCGAAGCGCCGGATCAATGGAATGCGTCCAGGCCGAGAGCCTTGGGTCAATCCTGGGTGAGCTGCGAGGAGGAGAAGCGATGGACGAGCAGACGGGCGCGATCGGTTTTCTGGGAAGCGACGGAGCCTTGTACTGCTCCAGAGCCTGCGCCCTCCGTCAGGGGACCGATGGAGACGAAGTCGATCAGGAGGAGTACGAGAGTCTCCTGGAAGGCGACTCACTTCAGCCCGGGAGCCTCTGCCCGGTCTGCGGCGGCGAGTTCCCCGTCTCCTGGCCCGACCGCCAGCCGGACTGAGCGATGCCTCCTGTGCGAGAGCTCGGGCGCCTCACTTGTTTGTTTCGGGCCGCGTCCCCACGTGTGCGGTCGCAGATCGCTCGGTCAGTGTCCTGATCTGGAGGCGCGCGGATTGAGCGTCACGGTGCGAGGCCCGGAAGGGGATGATCGAGGAGTGGGAACCGCGGCGTCGGGTGAGTGAGATCGTAGGCGGCTGACCGGTGAAGACAGGGACACGATCGACCTCGAGCCGAACGCCGGCGGAGTCGTCGCCGTCCAATCGTGGTCGGTGGGCCCAGGTCCCGGAGAGGAGGATCGTCGGCGTGGACTTCGAGCAGTTCGAGCACGGAGCCGATGTGGGAGTGCGCGGCTTCGGCGCCACCCCGGCCGAGGCATTCGAGGGGGCTGCCCAGGCTCTGTTCGCTCTCCTCGTCGAGGAGCCATCCCGCGTGCGCGCGAGGGTCGAGGAGCAGCTGCAGGTCGAAGCCGCGGACCTGGAGGAGCTCCTCGTGGCGTTCTTGAACGAATTGATCTCGCTCGCCGACACGCGGCGCCTGGTTTTCGGACGCTTCCAGATCGAGATTTCCGGCGGCTTCTCGAAGCCGTTCCGCCTCACGGCGCGGGTCCAGGGAGAACCCTTCGATCCGGAGCGCCACGAGTTCACCGTGGTCCCCAAGGGGGCAACCTATACGGCCTTGCGCGTGGCGCGGGACGGCGAAAGATGGGTTGCCCAGTGCGTCGTGGACGTCTAGGAGGGGACGATGGAAGCGACATTTCGAGAAGTCGAGCCCAACGTCTGGGAGCTGCCGGCCACGGGGGCCATGCGCGTCCCGGGCCTGATGTATGCCAGCCGGGAGCTGATCGACGCCCTGGACGAGAAGGTTCGTGAGCAGCTTGCGAATGTCGCCGCGCTTCCGGGAATCGTGGACGCCGCCTACGCGATGCCCGACGCGCACTGGGGCTACGGTTTCCCGATCGGCGGCGTTGCAGCCTTCGACCCGGAGCAGGGGGGCATCATTTCGGCGGGCGGGGTCGGATTCGACATCTCCTGCGGCGTGCGCACGTACACGACCAGCCTGAAGG
>JBBDKM010000062.1:85012-88059 GCA_040879385.1 Thermoanaerobaculia bacterium
GGACGCTGGGATCCGGCAACCACTATCTGGAGCTCCAGGCCGTCGACGAGATCTTCGACGCCGTGACCGCACGGGCGTTCGGCCTCGAGGAGGGGAAGCTGCTGGTGACGATCCACTGCGGCTCCCGGGGCCTGGGGCACCAGATCGGCACGGACTACCTGCAGCGGCTCCTGCCCGTCGCGGGAAAGTACGGTTTCCGACTGCCGGACCGGGAGCTCGCCTGCGCTCCGATCCGCTCGCCAGAGGGGGAGGACTACCTGGGGGCCATGCGCGCGGGAATCAACTGCGCGCTGGCGAACCGTCAGGTGATCGGGGGTCTCGTGCGCCGCGTGTTCGCGCGTCACTTCCCGAGGGCCGTTCTCACGCTGCTCTACGACGTGTCGCACAACACCTGCAAGGCGGAGGAGCACCTCGTGGGCGGTGTCTCCCGGCGCCTGTTCGTTCACCGCAAGGGCGCGACGCGCGCGTTCGGTCCGGGCTACGCGGAGCTGCCCGAAGAGTTTCGTGGCGTGGGACAGCCCGTTTTGATTGGAGGGACGATGGGAACCGCGTCCTTCGTCCTCGTCGGGACTGCCGAATCCGAGAAGCGCGCGTTCTCTTCTTCCTGCCACGGGGCGGGACGGCGGATGAGCCGCACGCAGGCCAAGGGCATGTGGCAGGGAAGGGCCCTGATCCGTGAGCTGTCGGAGAAGGGAATCCTCGTCAAGTCCCACACGGCCAAGGGCGCGGCCGAGGAGGCTCCCGGCGCCTACAAGGACGTCGAGGAGGTTGCCGCGGTCGCCGAGTCGGTGGGCCTGTCGCGCCGCGTCGCGCGCGTCCGGCCGGTCGCCTGCGTCAAGGGCTAGGACTACGAGCGCCGACGCCGCCGCAAGGTCAAGGCTCACTCGCGGGCGAGATCGGACCGTACCCGTGGCCGGTGCATTCCTCCGCGAGGCGAACGGATCCAGCGTTCAGGACTCGCGAGATCGGTTTTCCCGCGCGGCGAGCTCCCGGTCCTGGCACCTTCCGAGCAGGAGCTGTCCCGCGATGGCGCCGGCGAGCCCGAGAAACATGTCCCACTGCGTGTCCCAGACGTCCCCCTGGGTGGCGAGGAGCGCCGACGCCTGAACACCCACCAGCTCCGCCGCCCACCATTCCAGGATCTCGTAGAAGGCGCTGCCGGCCAGGCAGGCGCAGGTCACGAGGAAGAAGAGCCAGCCCCCTTGCCGAAGGCAGGTTCTCCGCAGGAGGACCTCTCTCGCGAGAATGGCCGGAGCAAGGCCGCCGACGGTGTGCACGATGCGATCGTAGTGATTGCGAGTCAAGTCCAGAGCGTCCCGTAGCCAGAATCCGGCCGGCACCTTCGAGAAGGTGTAGTGGCCGCCCACGACGAGCAAGAGAGCGTGGAGGAAGATCAGACGATAGGAGAGTGGCGTCAAGCGAAAGCGCCGGAACGTCGCGACCAGGACCGGCACACCGAGGAAAACCGGCGCTTCCTCCATGAGCCACGTGAGACGATCCTCCGGAGCGATGCCGGAAAGGGCGAGCGCGGTGACGAGCAGACCGAGGAGGACGACCGGCTCGAGTGTCTGCCCCGTCGGCAGTCGCGAGAGGCGAGCCCGCGAAGGCGTGCATCGCGGCGCCCCCGCGAGCCGGGGCGCGTGATCGCCCGCCACTTCCGGTGTGGTTTCCGGCTTCGTCGTCATGCCCGATGCTCGCCCGGTCGGCGAATTCGCGCCTCCTCGCGGCCTCAGGATGGTGCCTGGTCGGACCGAGGGGCCTGGTGCGAACGCATCATTCCATTCTGGCCCCACCGCGTCAGCATTGTTGCGGCGAGCGAAAACAGGCTCCGTATGCGAGGAGGGATCATGCTGGCGGAATTGACGATCATTCCCGTGGGAGGAGATACACACCTGGCCGCCCGGATCGCCGAGGCCCTCAAGATCGTGGACGCCTCCGGACTTCCGTATCAACTGACGCCGTCGGGAACATGTGTCGAAGGGGAGTGGGACGAAATCATGCCGGTCGTGCGGCTCTGCCACGATCGGGTGCGCGGCCTCTCCCCTCATGTCTTCACGACGATCCGGATCGAAGACGAAGAAGGCGAGCGCCACAAGCTGACCCGAAACGTCTCCGCCGTCGAGGAGCGGGCGGGGCGTTCCTTTCGGAAGGGCTGAACGGGCCCGCTTGGTCGTCGCCTGGCTGCGGTCAGCCGGCCAGGCGTGTTGGAGAGACTCGACGGTCCGATCGATCGTTGAGTGGTCATGGGACTCCGGGAATTGAGTTGCGACCAGGTTCAGAAATGACGAGGCTGAGCGAGGAGGTCTGTGATGCCGCACACACAGTTGAGATTCCGGTCGGCGGCGCGGGAGAAGATCCTGGCCGGGGCGACGACTCTAACCGACGCAGTGCGAGTGACGCTCGGCCCGAAATCCAAGAGCGTCTTGATGGAGAAGAAATGGGGCAGCCCGATCGTCTGCAATGACGGCGTAACGATCGCCAGACAAGTCGACCTCGAGGATCCCGAGGAGAACCTCGGCGCGCGGATGATGCGCGAGGCGGCGGAGCGGACGGGTGATGCGGTCGGGGACGGCACCAGCACGTCGACGATTCTGGCCCATGCGATCTACTCGGAGGGCTTGCGCAACGTCGCGGCGGGCGCCTCGGCCGTCGATCTCAAGCGCGGCCTCGATCGAGGGGTGCGAGTCGCGGTGGAAGCGCTCCGGTCACTGTCGCGCCCGGTGGCGAGCCGGCGTGAGAAGGAACAGGTGGCGACCATTTCGGCGCACAACGACGCGAAGATCGGCGGACTCGTGGCCGATGCCATCGAAAAGGTCGGCGGTGAAGGCGTGGTTTCCGTCGAGGAGGCCAAGGGAACGGAAACCTCGCTCGACGTGGTCGAAGGGATGCAGTTCGACCGGGGTTTCCTGTCGGCGTACTTCGTCACCGACGCCCAGCGAATGGAGTGCATTCTGGAGGAGCCGCACATTCTCCTGTACGAGAAGAAAATCGGCCACCTCAAGGAGTTTCTCCCGTTGCTCGAGCAGGTGGCGAAGTCGGGCCGGCCG
>JBBDKM010000063.1:0-2775 GCA_040879385.1 Thermoanaerobaculia bacterium
GGTGTAGTACCAGCTGCCAGACGAGTAGGGCGACCAGCCGGCCGAGACCCTCGGCCGCCAGACGTTGGTGGAGTAGGTGGAGTTGTACTCCCAGTCGCCGTAGCCGTCGAGAGACGCCACGTCGCCCGAGTACTCGTCACCGACGTATTCGCTCGAGGCGTTGCGCGGCGAGTCGTACGTGACCTTCAGCCGATCCGCCGCCCAGAGGTCGAAGCGGTCGCGCGAGAAGCTGCCGCGGGCGATCTCGGGCTCGGAGTCTCCCTGAGCGATCAGGTAGTTGCCGGCGCGCACGGTGTACGAGCCGGACGGGGTCTTGACCTCGACGGATCCGGCGCGCACGACGACCGAGCTGCCGCGCCGCGGGTCGGCGTTGATGCGCACGCGGGCCCCGGCGTTGGCGTAGACGCTCGCGTCCTGGGTGTCCACCCGGGGAGCGGAGCGCTCATCGGAGCCGACGACGGCGAGGATGACGGAACCCTCCGAGAGGTCAATGGCCGAGACCTCGTCGTCGGATCCCTGCTGTGCGTACAAAGAGGCGAATTTCAACCGGGTGCCGCCGCCCACGTGCAGGACGTTGCCGTCCGCGAGGGCGATCTCCGCGCGTGCGGGGTCTTCGGTGTGCACCTCGTCGCCGGCCGAGATCGGCAGGTTCCTCCGGGCCTCGACCGAGCCGTTCAGCTCGGAGAGAACCGTGACCTCGCCGGTCGATTCACGGACGTACGAGTAGGCGCTCCGGCGGTCGGTTTGCGCTGCCGCCACCGCCGCCGTCAGGAAGGCGATCGAAGCTGCCAAGAGACCGATTCGCTTGAGGTTCATTTCTTTCATTTCTCCCGGCTGTTGCGAAGTGCGATCCGCGTGCCACCTCCGCGGCTTGTGGGCTTGCGAAGAATGTGCTCTAAATCAAGGACTTATGGAAGCGGTCCTGCAGAGTTGACAGGTCTCCTGTCACGTGAGGGAGACAAACGCTGGAGCGGGGAGGACAGCGCGCCTCGCCGCGCGAGCGCAGCCGGTCAGGCTTCGGAGTAGCCGCTGGCGATCCGCGACATCGTGCGCTACGGCGATCCGCGCCTCCTCGGTGGAAACGCCGAGGTCGATCCCGCCGCGGAAGACCTCTCCGGGCTCCTCGCCGACATGCTGGAAACCTGCCACGCCGCGCCCGGAGTTGGCCTCGCCGCGCCGCAGATCGGGGTCAACAAGAAGGTGGCGGTCATCGACCTGTCCGTCGGCGCCGACCCGGGCGCCGTGATCGTGCTCGTCAACCCCGTGGTCCTCGAGAGCGCGGGCGAGCAGAAGGAGGAAGAGGGCTGCCTCTCCGTGCCGGACCTCTCCGAGAAGGTGCTGCGGCCGGCGCGCGTGCGCGTGCGCGCTCAGGACGCGTCGGGCGCCGTCCGGGAGATCGAGGGCACCGGCCTTCTGGCGCGCGTGCTCTGCCACGAGACGGACCACCTCAACGGGACGCTCTTCGTCGATCGGCTCCGGGGCTTGAAGCGAGAGCTGACCTGGCGAAAGATTCAGCGCCGGAAAGAGAAGGGACTCTGGTGAGCCTCGAGGTCTTCAACACCCTCGGGCGCCGGATCGTGGAGCTCACGCCTCTGGAGGCGGGCCACGTCCGGATGTACACGTGCGGGCCGACCGTCTACAACGTCGTCCACATCGGGAACCTGCGGACGTTTCTCTGGGAGGACGTCCTGCGCCGGCACCTGAAGGCGAAGGGATGGCGGGTCACGCAGATCATGAACCTGACCGACGTCGACGATAAGACGATCCGAGGCGCCGCGGAAGCGAAGCAGTCGCTCGCCGAGTTCACGGGCAGGTACGCCGAGCTTTTCTTTCGCGACATCGACCGGCTCGGGCTCGAGCGCGTCGAGCTCTACCCGCGCGCCACCGAGCACATCCCCGAGATGCAGGAGATCACGTCCCGGCTCCTCGAGCGCGGCCACGCCTACGTGTCGGACGGCTCGGTGTACTTCCGCATCTCGACATTTCCGGGCTACGGCAAGCTGTCCGGCATCGACCTCACGCAGGCGCGCCGCGGCGAGCGGGTGGCCGACGACGAATACGACAAGGAAGACGTCAAGGATTTCGTCCTCTGGAAGGCCGAGAAGCCCGGCGAGCCGGCATGGCCGTCGCCGTGGGGGCCGGGCCGGCCCGGGTGGCACGTCGAGTGCTCGGCGATGAGCATGAAGTACCTGGGGCCCCACTTCGACATCCACACGGGGGCCGTCGACAACATCTTCCCGCACCACGAGAACGAGATCGCGCAGAGCGAGGCCGCGACCGGCCAGCCGTTCGTGGACGTGTGGCTCCACGCCGAGCATCTCATCGTCGAGGGCGAGAAGATGGCGAAGTCCAAGGGCAACTTCCTGACGCTCGACGACGTGCTCGCCCGGCGCAACGACCCGTCCGCCGTCCGATACCTGCTCCTGTCGGTTCCGTACCGGAAGAAGCTCAACTTCACCTGGGACGCGTTGACGGGATCCGCGACGGCTGTGGAGCGCATCAAGTCGGCGGTGGCGCGCCTCGACGACGCGGTCCGCGGCGGGTCGGAGACGGCCGGCGCGTTCCCCGCGGCCGAACGCGCGAAGCGGTTCGCCGCCGACTTTTCCGCGGCGCTGGACGACGACCTCAACACCGCCGAGGCCCTCGGCGTCCTCTTCACCTTTCTTCGCGACCTCAACGCCGCGCAGGTCGACGGCTCGCTCGACGCTCGAGGCGCCGGCGCTGCGGCCGCGGCGATTCGCGGGGCCGACGGCGTGCTCGGCATCCTCCCGGCCA
>JBBDKM010000064.1:0-2706 GCA_040879385.1 Thermoanaerobaculia bacterium
CGCGGCGCAAGAACCGCGAGAAGCTCGCCTGGGCCGTCGCGGCAGCGGCCCTTCTCGCCGCCGCGGCCCTGGCCTACGGTTTCATCCGCCGCGCCCCCGGGCCTGCGCGCGTGATCCGGTTCGAGGTCTCCACGCCCGAGGAGATCACGTCGTTCGGCACGCCGCGCGTCTCCCCGGACGGACGATTCGTGGCCCTCAACGCGACCGACTCGTCGGGAAAGACGCGGATCTGGGTGCGGCCGTTGAGCGCTCTCGCGGCGCAGCCGCTCGCGGGCACCGAAGGCACGGGACGCGTCTTCTGGTCGCCGGATTCCCGGTTCCTCGGCTTTTTCGCCGACGGCAAGCTCAAGAAGGTCGAAGTCAGCGGCGGCCCCCCGCAGAAAATCTGCGACGCGCCTCGTGGTGCCGACGGGACGTGGAGCCCCGAGGGCGTCATCCTCTTCGACGGCCGGAGCACGGACCCCATCTACCGGGTGTCGGCCGCCGGGGGAACGCCGGTGGAAGAGGTCAAGGCCGATTCCGCGCGCAAGGAGTCCGCTGTGGGATGGCCCGAGTTTTTGCCCGACGGGCGCCGCTACATCTACATGGCGATGGGAGAGAAGCCGGAGGACAGCGCCTACCGGATCGCAGCGCTCGACTCGAAGGAGTCGACGAAGCTCGCTCCGGCCCAGTCGATGATCACATACGCGCCGCCGGGCTTCCTTCTCTTCGTTCGGGACCGGACACTCGTCGCCCAGCCCTTCGACCCGAAGGCTCTGAAGACGACCGGCGAGCCCGTCCCGGTCGCCGAGCAGATCGGCATCGATGCCGTGGGCTCGGCGCGCTTCTCGGTCTCGCGCGAGGGGACGCTCGCCTACCGGACGGGGGAGTCCGGCGCCCGCCTGATATGGGTCGATCGCAGCGGACGGGAGCTCGAGACGATCGGCGGCCCGGGCCCCTACGCCGACCCGGCGCTTTCGCCCCGCGGCGACCGGCTCGCGTTCTCGCTCGATGAGTCGGGGGGAACGACCGACATCTGGGTGCGGGACCTGGCGCGCGGCGTCAACTCGCGCTTCACCTTCGGCGCCCTCGACGAATTCGCACCCGTCTGGTCTCCCGACGGCCGCACGCTCATTTTCACTTCGGGCACCGACCTGCTCGAGAAGCCCGCAGGGGGAGCCGGCGCGGAGAAGCCGCTGCTGAAGTCCGAAGAGCTCGAGATCGCGACCGACTGGTCCCGCGACGGCCGCTACATCGCTTTCCAGCGCCGGGGCCGAGAGACCCGGTGGGACGTATGGGTGCTTCCGACTTTCGGCGACCGTAAGCCGATCCCCTTCGTCGCGACTCCCTTTCAGGAGCTGTATCCCGCGTTTTCACCCGACGGACGGTTCCTCGCGTACCAGTCGACCGAGTCGGGCCGCCCCGAGATCTACGTCCAGAGCTTCCCGGGTCCGGGAGGCAAGTGGCAGATCTCGACCTCCGGAGGCACCGAGCCCCGGTGGCGGGCCGACGGCCGGGAGCTCTATTACCGCGCGGCCGACGAGAAGCTCATGGCCGTCGAGGTGCGGGCGGGAGAGGTTCTGGAGGCGAGCGTGCCCAGGCCGCTGTTCATCGGGCGCTTCCTGCCGGACACGCTCGGCTATCACTACCTTCCGACGGCCGGAGCAGAGCGCTTCCTCTTCGTCACCCCGCTCGGGCGCGAGTCCCTGACCCCGACCACCGTCGTCGTGAACTGGTTCGCGGGACTGGGGCGCTGAGGCCGCCGGTGCGTCCCGTGGGCGGCCCGACCTTGACTTTTGTGCTACATGTAGCACAATGACCTCGATGAACAGAGCCGGGATCCGGGAAGCACGCCAGAACCTTTCCGCCCTCCTCGAGCAGGTCAAGAAGGGGCGGGAGATCCTCATCACCGACCGGGGCCGGCCGGTCGCGCGCCTGGTTCCTCCCGGCCGGCCCGCGGCCGCGCCTTTGCCCGACCTGTCACGCTTTCGGCGGACGATGCCGGTCCTGACACCCTCGCTTTCGGGATCGATCGTTGAGGATCGCGGCGACCGATTCTGACGGGAGGGGCGTTCGCGGGCTGCCGGGACCGCTTTACTGCGACGCCAGCGCGCTGGTTAAGCTCTACGTGCCCGAGGCCGACAGCGACGGGTTGAACCGCGCGCTGCGCGGGCGCCGCGACCTGTTGGTTTCCGATCTCGCGATCACCGAGATCGTCTCGTCGCTCGCGCGCCGTCGCCGTGAGGGCGCGCTGACGGCGTCGATCGCCGGGCGCCTCCACCGGGCGATTCTGAGCCACATGGAGAAGGGAGTGTACCGGCGCGTCGAGCTCCTTCCCGCGACGCACCGGGAGGCCGAGCGGCTGCTCATGGCGGTCGAGTCGGTCGCGCTCCGGGCCGCCGACGCGCTGCACCTCGCGCTTGCCGTTTCGGGCGACGCCGCGTCGGTGTTGACCTACGACCGGAGGCTGGCGGATGCCGCCAGATCGGTCGGGCTGACCGTTTTCCCCTCATGACGCGATCCGCCGGAACGCGGCTCGCCAGGCCGTTCGTTGTAGGCTTCCCCCACTCGTGACCCTATCCGCCGGTACACGCCTGGGCCCCTACGAGATCGTCGCGCCGATTGGCGCGGGCGGCATGGGCGAGGTGTACCGGGCGAAGGATTCGCGGCTCGATCGCCAGGTCGCGATCAAGGTGCTGTCGTCGCACCTTTCGGCCAACGAGGAGA
>JBBDKM010000065.1:0-2576 GCA_040879385.1 Thermoanaerobaculia bacterium
CCCCCCCCCCCCCCCCCCCCCCCCCCCCCCCCCCCCCCCCCCCCCCCCCCCTCCCTCAGTCCACCTCGACTCAGACAGCAACTTTGATCCTCCTTTCGTAGTTGACCGGCGAGAGCTGGCCGATGGACGAATGACGTCGCCGCGGGTTGTAGAAGCCCTCGATGAAATCGAAGACGGCCATTCGGGCCTCGGCCTGCGTCTTGAATCGGTGCCGATCGAGACACTCGCATTCGAGCGTCGCGAAGAAACTTTCAGCCACCGCGTTGTCGTAGCAGTCGCCGACGGATCCCATCGAGGGGCGTACTCCCAGATCCCGGCAGCGGTGTCCGAAGGCGATCGAGGTGTACTGGGTCCCGTGATCTGAGTGATGGACGACTTCTCGCGGCCGCCTCTGCCAGATCGCCATGTTCAAGGCATCGAGCACGAGCTCGGTTCTCAGGTTGGTCGCCATGGCCCAGCCGACGACTCTGCGGCTCCAGACATCGAGCACCACGGCCAGATACAGGAACCCGGCCCACGTCGGGATATAGGTGATGTCGGCCACCCAGAGTCGATCCGGGCCGGGAGCCGTGAAGTCCCGATCCACCAGATCCGGCGCCGGCAAGGCCCCGGGACAGCGCACCGTCGTGCGGGTCCACTTGCGACGGCTGATCCCTTGCAACCCCGCCGCTTTCATCAACCGAGCCACGCGCTTGCGGCCGACTCGTACCCCTTGCTCGGCCAGATCGAAATGCACCCGTGGCACGCCGTACGTCTCTCGAGACTCCTCGTGGATCCTCTTGATCCGTTCGGTCAGCGCCGTATCCGCCACGCTTCTGGCCGAGGGCGCACGGCCCGTCCACGCGTAGTACCCGCTGGGGGAGACTCCCAGCATCCGGCACATCGAAGACACCTCGTACAAGGCCTGGTTGCCCTTCACGAACTCGAAGACTTGTCGGGAACCGAGCCGGTCTCCCGAGCAAACCAGGCCGCGGCTTTTACCAGAATCTCCTGCTCAATCTTCAGACGCCGGTTCTCTCGGCGCAACCGCGTCAGCTCCTCTTTCTCCTCGCTCGTCAGACCGTCGCTGCGTCGGCCCTCATCCAGATCCATCTGGCAAACCCAGTTCCGAATCGACTGCGCCGTCGGCTCGAACTCCTTAGCCAGCTGCTCCGGGTTACGCCCCGACCGAACCAGCTCCACCATCCGCCGCCGAAACTCCTCCGGATACGCCGCATGACTCCTTGGCATCGCGAACTCCTTCCCCAAGTCTGAGGGTGTCCACGAAACCGGGTCAACTCCAGTTGATGCGAGCCGCACTTCTCGACCTGGTCGCGGGACTATTCGCGCCGCGTCTTGGGGATGCCCTGGGGATGACTGGGGACCTTTTGGGACGCCACTTCCGGGCACGATCCGCAGCGGTCTCCAGGCATCCCCAAGCGAGCCCCAATCTTCCCGTGCTGGATGTCGCCGGTTCGATCCCGGTTGACCTCTCTAACCCCCCCGGCGTTGTAGTCTCCGGACGAACCGATGACGCTTTCCGCCGGAACCCTGCTCGGCCCGTACGAGATCCTGTCGCTGCTGGGTTCAGGCGGTATGGGAGAGGTGTACCGGGCGCGGGACAAGAAGCTGGACCGCGACGTCGCGATCAAGGTCCTGCCGGTCTCGGTCGCGGGCAATCCGGACAGGCTCGCCCGGTTCGAGCGGGAGGCGAAGGTCGTCGCGGCTCTTTCTCATCCGAACATTCTTGCGATTCACGACTTCGGCAACCAGGATGGCATCGCCTACGCCGTCATGGAGCTCCTGGAGGGCTCGACGCTGCGAGGGAAGCTCGAGGCGGGTCCAATTCGCCAGCAGCAGGCCGTGGACTACGCGCTGCAGACCGCCAAAGGGCTTTCCGCCGCCCACGAGAAGGGCATCCTCCACCGGGACCTGAAGCCCGAGAACCTCTTCGTAACCAAAGACGGCCACCTCAAGATCCTCGACTTCGGCCTGGCAAAGAAGGTCGATGCGGTTTCTGCGGGCGAGGAGACGAGCGCACCGACGGTCTCGGGCCACACGGAGCCTGGCAAGGTCATGGGGACGGCGGGCTACCTGTCGCCCGAGCAGGTGCGGGGGTTTCCTCTCGATCACCGCTCGGATGTCTTCGCGTTCGGGGCGATCCTCTACGAGCTGCTCTCGGGCAAGATGGCGTTCAGTCGGCACACGGCGAGCGACACCATGGCGGCGATCCTGCGAGACGAGCCGCCGGAGCTGTCGGAGTCGGGAAAGAACATCTCGCCCGCTCTCGACCAGATCGTCCGGCACTGTCTGGAGAAGGACCGGGACAACCGGTTCCAGTCGGCCAAGGACATCGCGTTTGCGCTCTCGGAGGCGTCGGGTCCGACAACGACGAGCGGCGTGCAGCTCGCGGCACCACCGACCGGAAAGAGGAAGATCCTCATCGCCGCCGCCATTGTCGTCTTCGCCGCCGCCGGGGTCTTTCTCCTGCGGCGGACGCACTGGGGTGGGAACGAGGCCGGGGGCATGAAGCGCCTGGCCGTGCTGCCCTTCGAGAACCTGGGCGCCCCCGAGGACGACTACTTCGCCGACGGCAT
>JBBDKM010000066.1:0-2550 GCA_040879385.1 Thermoanaerobaculia bacterium
CAGAAGAAGCAGGGGCGCATCGAGCCGCTGTACTGGAACGCGCACATCGGCCTCGGCCGTCCCAGCCTCGCGCATGGGCTCGACGACGGCGCCCGCATCGTGACCTACCAGATCTACGACGCCAAGGCGCGGGAGCAAAACGGTGAGCCCGTCAACGTCGGCGAGCTCAACGTTGTGCTGGACAGGAACGACAAGTTCACGGTGCTGCGCAACATCCAGATCCGGGGCCCGTTCCGACAGAAGGGCCTCGGGTGGGGCGAGAACGTCGTGGCGTCCGTCCTGGCCCACAACGGGCACAGCATCGCCATGAAGGTGGAGAACATCCAGCACCACCGGGAGGACAAGGAGTGGGATGCCCTCGGGTTCTGGCGCAAGATGGGGGTCAATCTCCACAACTATTCCACGAACCCGGACACGCAGATCGACGGCACGCTGACGCTCGGGCGCTACTTGCGGGCGCGCGCCGGTAGGGGTAATCTGCTTGGTGATGCCGCAGGACCTGACCAAACTGCCGGAGAAGGCGCCGGGCGCGATGTCGCCGAAGGCACTCGCGGAGTCGAACCGGCAACGCGCCGAGGCCCGCAAGCGCCTGGACAGCCCGACGCCGGCGCAGAAGGCCGCGGCCCGGGACGCCGACGCGGCGTTCTTCCGAGAGAACCCGGACTTCCTGAAGCCGTAGCCGACGTCCGCCGGCAGGCGGGCGCCATCAGCAAGCTGTGGGGCAACGCCCCCAATTTCGCCGTCACCGCGACTCCTGCGGAGTGGCCGTTCGACGCCCCCGCCGACGCCAAGGGCGCCTATTGGCGCGGCGCCGTGTACCTCGCCGCCGACAACCTGGTGGACCCGCTCGACATCAAGTTCACAGTCTTTCACGAGACCTTGGGCCACTACGGGCTGCGGCGCACGTTCGGCAAGCAGCTCGACGCCGTGCTGCGCGATCTCGCCGTCAAGAACGTCAACCTGCGCCGGGCCGCGGCGAAGTGGATGGAGGCGAACCCGAAGCCCGAGGACTGGACGGCGGTGGACTACCGGATGCAGGCGATCGAGGAAGCCCTGTCCGATGTCGCCGGGTCCGGGCGCACGCTCTCCGGCATCGGTAGGCTCTTCGATCTCATCCAGAAGTGGCTGCGCCGGCACGGCTTCGACGAGGTCGCGAACTGGCTGGAAGGCCTCACCGACGCCGAGGCGCTGTCCGTGCTGGCGGAAGCCCGCAGCTTCGTGCAGGTCGAGGGGATGCCGACCGCAGGGGAGCGTGGCGCGCTGCCAGCGATGTCGCGCGGCGCGATCGAGCCGCGGCGCCGGGCCCGGCGGGAAGGCCTGCTGAACATCGCGACCCGGGTACCGATGCAGCTGCTCGGCATCGACAAGCTGACCTCGAAGGCCTACGACGTCCTGCTGGAGAAGGTCGGCGGGCTGGTCCCGGAGAACGTGAAGGCCGGCGTGGTGTCCGATTTCGGGCTGCCGGAGGCCGTGATCGACCGCAGGGCCCTGATGCAGGCCCACATGCGGACGCAGCTCCGCGATGTCGGCGGCGATCTCGGTAAGCTGTTCAACCTGACGCGCGCGGAGTCCCGCGTCGCCTACGCCTGGATGAACAACCGCGATGGTGCGGAGCTGCTCGCAGATCTGCCGGCGGACAGCCAGGAAGTGCTGCGCGGGGTGAAGGAGAAGATCGACGCCCTTTCCCGTGAGGCGGTGCGCCTCGGCCAGCTCAACGCGGACACCTACGAACAGAACCGCATGGCGTACCTGCACCGCAGCTACCGCAAGCACGAGCTCGAGGCGACGAAGCAGGAGCGGGCATCGAGCGCGCGCACCGTTCGGATCCTCGGGGATCAGTACAAGGGCCGCGGCATGGTCGACGCCGTGGAGATGGGCAAGATCCAGAACACCGCCCCGGAGTGGTGGCGCCGTAAGCTCCGCGCCGGGCGGGCGGACGCCGCGCTGGTGAAGGAGAAGTTCATCCGCTTCGAGCGCCGCTGGAATCGCGGGGAGGGCGTCGGCACCCTCGAGGGCGTCGAACCCTCGGAGCAGCTCGGCAAGCTCCGCGAGGTCGTCTACTGGCCGGCGGGCGAGGCGGTGCCGGAGAAGTTCGGTGCCTGGCGCCGTGAAGGCGAGTGGCAGGTCCGCACCGTGGACAAGGGCAGGGCGGTGATGTGGCGCGACTTCACGCCCGAGGAACGTCAGCGCATGGGCGAGATCGACGAGGTCCGCTTCGCTGTGGCGAAGACCATGCAGCAGATGATCCACGACACTGAGGCCGGGAAGTACCTGGAATGGCTTGCCAACCACTACGCCCGGGACGATGAGAACCTGCCGCAATCGGCCAACGTCGTCGCCGCCAACGAGTCGCTGTTCCGTGCCTTCGCCCGCGAGGACTGGGTCAAGGTGCCGGAGGCCGATATTCCCGGCACCAGGGTGAAGAAGTACGGCAAGCTCGCCGGGCTCTACATCCCGGGCCCGATCTGGAACGATGCCCGCCAGATCACGAACCGGCGCTACTCGCCCCTCGGCGAAGGGTTCGCCACTGCGCTGCGGGCGTGGAAGATC
>JBBDKM010000067.1:0-15700 GCA_040879385.1 Thermoanaerobaculia bacterium
GTCTGGGGGTCGGGCAACCCGAGGGACTCGGCCGTGTCCACGAGGCGCTGGAGGATCTCCGCCAGGTGGGCGCGGGCGCGCTCGATCTCGCGGTGAATCTCGTCGAGGCGCCGTTTTCCACGGGCGCCCGCCGTCGCCGCTTCTTCATGGAGGTGATCCAGGCGCGCCGCCGCGCGGGCGCGCGCCGCCTCGAGCTCGACTAAGGCGTCGTGAGCCGAGACGCGCGCGGAGTCGCGCAGCTCGATCCAGCGGCGCGTCAGCTTCTGAACGCGCTCGTGCAGCCGCGCGGAAGAGAACGCGCGGCCGGTGCGGATCGCCTCGCGCTCCGCCTCGCGCCAGCGCGCGGGCGGACGATGCAGGCTCTCGACTAAGCCGAGCCGCTCGCCGAGCCAGAGAAGGTAGTAGGTCGCGTCGATCTGCCACCAGCGGAACCCCTGTGCGGCGGAGCCGGGGGCCCAGTGGTGGTTGTTGTGCCAGCCCTCGCCCATGGTCACCAGGGCGAACAGGAAGCTGTTGCGCGAGTCGTCGGTCGTCGCGAAGGCGCGGCGTCCGAAGACGTGCATGACGCTGTTGATCGAGAAAGTCCCATGCCAGAGGAGGACGGTCGACAGGAAGTACCCGTAGAAGAGGCCCATCCACCCGAACGCAAGGAAGAGCCCGGCCGCGTATGCGATGGTCGGCAGGTACTCGTGCCGGTCGAGCCAGCAGAGCTCCGGATACTTCGCGAGGTCCGGCACGCGCGAGAGGTCCGTCGGCGCGCAGTCGGGCGACAGGATCCAGCCCATGTGGCTCCACCAGAAGCCGCCCTGCAGGGGGCTGTGGATGTCCTCGGGCCGGTCGGAGTACTTGTGGTGATGGCGGTGGTTCGACGCCCACCACAGCACGCCCTTCTGCCCCGCGGTCTGCCCCAGGAAGGCGAGCAGGAGCTGCGGCAGCCGGGCGAGGCGGAAGGTGCGGTGGCTGAAGTAGCGGTGGAAGCCCGCGGTGATGGCGAACATCCGCAGGGAGTAGGAGCCCAGGCAAAGGGCGACCCCGGTCCACGAAAAGCCCACCGCGAAGACCCCCAGGGCCGCCAGATGGACGAGCAGAAAGCCCGCCGCCGAGGCGGGCCGGACGCGCCGGGCAGCGATTTCAGTGCTCATGGGACAACTCTACCGTCTGGGGCGGCCGGGCCGCCCCGCGCGGCGAGAAGAAAAGACGGCGTGCCTAAGACTTCTTCTGGACCGTCTCCAGGTTGATCGTCGCGTCCACGTCGTCGCTCAGCATGAAGCCGCCGGCGTCTAAGGCCTTGTTCCAGTTGATCCCGAAATCCTTGCGGTTGAGCTTGATCGTGGTCTCGAAGCTGGCGCGCTGATTGCCCTCCGGGTCCTTCGCGAAGCCGAGGAACGTGACCGGGAGCGTGACCTCCTTGGAGACGCCGTGCATGGTCAACGTGCCCGTCACGTTGTACTTGTCCTTCCCGGCCGGAGTGATCTTCGCGCTCTTGAACGTGATCTCCGGGAACTTCTCGGCGTCGAAGAAGTCGGCCGAGCGCAGGTGCTTGTCCCGGTCCGGGTTGTTGGTGTCGATCGATGCGGTCTTGATCGTGAAGACGACCGAGGACACCTCCGGCTTGGCGGGGTCGGCCTGGATGGTCCCCTCGGCGTCGGCGAAGCTGCCGCGCACCTTCGAGGCGAAGTGGCGGATCTGAAAGCTCACATCGGAGTGGTTCTTGTCGACCGTGTAGGTCTCGGCGGCGAAGAGGGGCGCCGTCGAGGCGGCGGCGACCAGAAGCAGGGGCAGAATCTCGAGTTTCCGATGCATGTCGATCTCCTTATGGGGTCAATCGTGTATTCCTGTACTCACGTGCCTGTGAGCGGCGCAGAATACAGGAATACACGATTGACCCTCTACTGAACGCAACCCCTTGCCGCGACGGTGACTTGCCCCTCGACGCGACCCGCCCGGACGGCGACCAGCCGGTCGTGGAGGTTCGAGACCACGCAGGCATGGTTGGGGAGGATCCGGACCCGCTCGCCGATCCGGAAGGACTCGTCCTCCGCGACGCCGATGACGCCGTGCTCTTCGGAGAGGCGCGCGACCCGGCTGCGGCCGCCGAGAACCAGGCCGTGCCCGTCGGCGCTCGGGCGCAGCGGGTCGGTCGAGAGGGTCTTCGAGCCGGCGTCGACGACGGCGCGGTCGCGGGCCGGCACGCTGACGACCGTCGCGAGGACGGTCATCGCGCACTCCTCGAGACGGGCGCTTCCGAGAGAGACCTGTGAGAAGTCGTTGTAGACGTAGGTGCCGGGACGGCACTCCGTGACGCCGCGCGCGGTCATGGCCGCGCGGACGGTCGGCGTCGAGCCGAGCGAGACCTCGCCGACGGGAAGCCCCGCGGCGGAAACCGCCTCGGCGGTCTCGGCGACGATGCGGCCTTCGTCGCTCGCGGCCTGTGCGGCTTCCTCCGGCGTGCGCGCGGCGTAGCCCTGGCCCCCGTGCGTGAAGAGGCCGCCGAACGCGATACCTGGGAGCTCCGCGACGCGACGCGCCGTCTTCACGGCCGCCTCTGGCGGCACGCCGACGCGGTGGTAGCCGCAGTCGATCTTGAGCATCACGGGGAGCCGGCGGCCCGCGGCGTGGAAGGTCGCGCCGAGACTCCGCGCACCCTCGACGCTGTCGACGCCGACGCGCAAGCGGACCCGGTCGGCGAGAGCGAGCAGACGCCGCGCCTTGTCGGCGCCGAAAATCGGGTAGGCGAGGAAGATGTCGTCGAAGCCAAGGGCAGCGAAGACCTCGGCCTCGGAGGTCTTGGCGAGCGTCAGGCCCGAGGCGCCGGCCGAAAGCTGCAGCCGCGCGATCTCCGGCGACTTGTGGGTCTTCGCGTGCGGGCGCAGCTTCACCCCCGCCCGCCGCGCGCGCTCCTGCATCCCGGCGATGTTCTTCTCGACGACGTCCAGGTCGATCAGGACCGCGGGCGTCGGCAGCTCGTCGAGCGTGGTCATGCGCGCCGCCGCCATGATTCAGATCCACTCCGCCTCGTCCATCAGGCGCAGCCACTCCCTCTGCTCTTCCTCTAAAACGGATTCCGCCAGCTGCATCGTCGTAAAAAGCGACCAGGAGTCTTTCGAGGCGTCGAGCGTATTCTGAAAGTTCACAAGGAGAGAGTGCTTCGCGTGCGCGCGGGCGGCGTTTCGGGCGGACTCGTTGGCCGAGCGCCAGGTGCGAAAGCCGGCGAACAGGATGGGAACGGCCGCGGAGAGCAGGAGCACGCTGACATGGTGGAACTCCGCGGTCGGCTGTCGCGTGTAGGCCCAGTGCATGAGGACGTGCATGAGCGCGAAGACGACACTCACGAAGAAGACGAGCTGGACCAAGGCGGAGTCGTCCCAGAATCGCTTTTTCTCGCTGTCCTCCTTCGACTTGAAATAGGCGGCTTGCGACTCGAGACGCGCGCGATGGTAGAAACGAGCGACGGCGGCAGGGGCCGACGGGCCCTCCGCGTCCACGGGGGGCCGAGGAATGGCCGGAATTCTGCCTCCCTCCGCCCAGGACTTCAACTCGTTGTCCTCGATCCTCTGCCAGCCGTTCCTGGGAACGCCCCTCGTCCAGAAGTCGGGATCGGCGAACACGCCAAAGATTTGAAGCCGCAGCCGTTCCGCCGTCAATCGGGCCTTGAGCCAGTTTTCGTGGACATGGCCGACGAGACCCCGGATGACCAGAAGGGTCGCGATCGCCGCCAGCCCCCCCTCGATCTTCCAGAGCGAGACACTGTCCGCGGCTTCGGGGTACGTCAGCTGAAGAAGGCCCAGAACGAGGGGCCGCGGTTCCGGTCCCGGCGCTCCAACCCGTGATTCGGCGATGCCGGCCTTCACCGCCTGCTGGACAGTCCGGAGACAAAACCGTTCTTCGGTCTCCATCTTGATCTTGCCGTGACCGTTCATGACGTTCTCCGGTCTTCTGCTGCGCCTATCCCTTCTCGATCCGGCATCCGAGCGAGAGGATCGTCTTGATCGTCTCCATCGCCGTCGTGCGGTCGTACTCCTTCTCCGACTCCGAGAGCTTCTCGTAGGGGACGAGCGAGGGATGCTCCTTCTTCGCGTCGTCGCGTCGGGGGCCGTGGCGCCAGCCCTCGGCCATCCGCTGGCGGGCCCAGTTCTCGTGGGTGTTGCGGGCGAGCAGCTCCGTCAGCTCGGCGATCTGGCGCGGCAGCTTGACGCCGGAGGTGTCGCGGGGCGCCGGCTTGTAGTCCACGGCGGGAGCCTCCTTGCGGGGTATCCGGTGGAGCCTCTTATACACCCGGACCGTGCGGTAGAGTCTGGCGCCGGAGAGGGGGACGATCGGATGCGCAGGACCGGAATCGGAATCGGAATCGCGGTCGCCGCGGGGATGCTGCTCGGCGCCGCTGCGGCCTCGGCGCAGACCGCCGAGGAGCTCGTCGAGAAGAACATCCGGGCGCGCGGCGGGCTCGAGAAGATCAAGTCGGTCCAGTCGATGCGGATGACGGGAACCATGGCGCTCGGCGACGAGACCGCGGCGACGGTCCTGGAGTTCAAGCGCCCCGGCCGCCTGCGCTGGGAGTTCACGCTCGACGGGCAGACGGCGATCCAGGCGTACGACGGGACGACAGGCTGGGCGGTCATGCCGTTCGAGGGCAAGACCGAGCCCGAGAAGATGCCCGCCGAGGAGGTCCAGAACCTCAAGCGGCAGGCCGACATGGACGGGCCGCTCGTCGACTACCGGGCGAAGGGCAATCGCATCGAGCTCCTCGGCAAGGGCAGCGCCGGCGGCCGGGACGCCTGGAAGCTGAAGGTCACCGCGCCCGACGGCGAGGAACGGATCGTCTTTCTCGACGCCGAGACCGGCTTGCAGCTCAAGACCGTCGCCCGCAAGACGGTCGACGGCAACGAGGTCGAGATCGTCAGCGTCATCGGCGACTACCGCGAGGTCGGGGGCCTGAAGCTGCCGCACTCCTTCGAGGCGAGCGCCACCGGCGTCCCCCAGTCCCAGTCGATGAAGTTCGAGCGCATCGAGCTGAACGTCCCGCTGGAGGACTCGCGCTTCGCGATGCCGAAGGCCAAAACTCCCGAACGGCCGTCCGCCGCGCCGACACCCGCCTTCAGTTGAGGAGGAAGCCCATGCTGCTGCGCCGACGGATGCTCCTGGCCGTTCTGCTCGTTTCGCTCGTCGCGCTCGCGGCGCCCGCGGAGGCGCAGGCGAAGAAGGTCCTGATCTCGGTCGACATGGAGGGCATCGCCGGCGTCGTCACGGGCGAGCAGCTCGGGCCGCCGGGCTTCGAGTACGAGCGGTTCCGCCTCTTCATGACCAACGAGGCGCTTGCCGCGATCGAGGGAGCGCGCGCCGCGGGGGCGACCGAGATCCTGGTCGTCGACTCGCACGGCAACGGGCAGAACCTGTTGATCGAGAAGTTTCCGAAGGACGTCCAGATCATCCGCGCGTGGCCGCGCCCGCTCGCGATGGTGCAGGGCGTCGAAACCGGCGTCGACGCCGTTCTCTTCATCGGCTACCACTCGGGAACGACGAACCCCCAGGGTGTGCGCGCACACACGATGTCCTCGGCGAACCTCGCCGACATGCGCTTGAACGGGGTGTCCGTGCCCGAGGCCGGGTTGAACGCCGCGATCGCGGGGCACTTTCGCGTTCCGGTCGCGATGATCTCCGGCGACGACGCCGCCGTGAAGGAGGCGCAAGCGCTGCTCGGCCCGATCGAGGGCGCCGTCGTGAAGTGGGCCTACGGCTTCCACTCGGCGAGGACGCTGACGCCCGAGGCCAGCTGCGCCCTGATCCGCGACACGGCAAAGAAGGCCGTCGAGCGAGCCGGCCAGATGAAGCCGTATCTCGTCGCGGCGCCCGTCACTCTCGACGTGCGGTTCAAGAACTACCGCCCCTCCGAGGTCCTTTCCTACCTGCCCATCGTCGAGCGCACTGACGCCCACTCGATCCGCTTCAAGGGCAAGGACATGGTCGAGGTGATCCGTTTCCTCGAGTTCATGCTGCAGTACGAGCCGGGGCTGGCGCCGTAGGGCTCGAAACAGCTGCCGACCGCGCTCCGCTGAAAGGGACGGCCATGAGACCTCGCATCGCGACGATCGCCCTCGGCTTTCTCGCCGCCGTGTTCCTGCTCGGCGTTCCCGAGGCCCCTTCGGTCGCCGGGCACTGGGATGGGGCGATCGAGCTGCCCGGACAGAAGCTGGAGGTCCTCGTGAACCTCGCGGCCGGCGGCGGCGCCTGGGGCGGGACGATCGACATTCCCGCGCAGGGAGCGAATGGGTTGGCGCTGACGGCGATCAAGGTCGAGAGCTCCTCGGTCACCTTCGCGATATCCGGCATCCCGGGGGATCCGACGTTCTTCGGCGTCCTGTTGCCCGACGGCAACGCGATCTCGGGGGAGTCCACGCAGGGCGGCCAGAAGTTCCCGTTCCGCCTTGACCGCTCGACCGAGCAGCGCTACCCCTCCTGTCGACAAGCGCAGGGTCACTCGCGCCTCGCGCACTATCTGGGGCTCGAGATCGACTCGCCCTGACGCATACGATCGTTCTTCACGGAGGCCCAACATGAGATTCGAGACGCTGGCCGTTCACGCAGGAGGCGAGCGCGATCCCGCCACGGGCTCGATTGCGCCGCCTCTCCACTTGTCGACGACCTACGAACACGGGCCGGCGGGCGAGCACCCGCGAGGCTGGATGTACATCCGCGAAGGCAACCCGACGCAGGACCGGCTCGAGGAGGCACTCGCGGCGGTCGAGGGAGGAGAGCGCGCGCTCGTCTTCGGGTCGGGGCTGGCGGCCGGCGCGGCGTATCTCCAGGCGATGCCGCCGGGCTCGCACGTGATCTTTCCCGACGACGTCTATTACGGCTTCCGCGCCATCGCGGCCGAGTTTCTCCCGCGCTGGGGGATGGAGGCGACGGCGGTGGACATGTCGGATCTCGCGAAGGTCGCCGCGGCGGTTCGCCCGGGCACGAAGCTGCTCTGGGCCGAAACGCCGTCGAACCCGCTCATGGCGATCGCCGATCTCGAGGCCCTCGCGAAGATCGCGCGCGGCGCCGGCGCGCGGCTCCTCGTCGACGGGACCTTCGCGTCGCCCGCCCTCCAGCGGCCGCTGGCGCTCGGCGCGGATGCCGTCGTTCACTCGACGACGAAGTACCTGGGCGGCCACAGCGACGTGCAAGGCGGCGCTCTCGTCCTGAAGCAGGCCGGAGAGACGGCCGAGAGGGCCGAGCACGTTCGCTACCTTCTCGGCGCGGTGGCCTCGCCGTTCAACTCCTGGCTCATCCTGCGCGGGCTGCGCTCGCTCACCTGCCGGATGGAGAAACACTCGTCGAACGCGCTGGCGCTCGCGCAGGCGCTGGAAAATCACCCCGCGGTCGAGGCGGTGCACTACCCGGGCCTGGAATCCCATCCGGGCCACGCGATCGCGAAACGCCAGATGAGCGCGTTCGGCGGGATGCTGTCGGTGCGCGTCCGGGGCGGCCGGGACGCCGCGGTCCGCGCCGCCTCCCGCGTCAAAGTCTTCGTGAACGCGACGAGTCTCGGCGGCACCGAGAGCCTGCTCGAGCACCGCGCTTCGAGCGAGGGTCCCGGCTCGCCCACGCCGCAGAACCTGCTACGGGTTTCCGTCGGCCTGGAGCACCCGGACGACCTGATCGAGGATTTGACGCAGGCGCTCGGCTGACGCCGGCCGCGCCCGCGCCTGCCTCAGGCGCCGGTTTCCTTGTAGAGCCAGGCTCCCGCCACCGTGGCGACGACGTCGCCCACGAGCGACCAGACGATCGCAACGGAGGAGAACGGGAAAAGGCCCATGTTCGCCATCGCAATTGCGAAGAGCAGACACGAGAGGATCCAGACCGCGACTCCCGCGCGGACGGCCGTCGCCGGTCCCGAGCCGTAGCGCGGCCGAATGGCGGCATAGAGCCACACCGCCGTGATCCCCAGGATGAAGCTCCAGACACACCACCACAAAAATGGCGGAGCCGCCTTCCTGCGGAGTCTTGCCGAGGGCCTGAAGCGATCCCTCGAACTGCTCCTTCATGACCACGTCGTGGAGCAGCCACTCGGAGACGTTGATGACGATGCCCGCCACGATCCCGCCCAGGATCACGCGCGAAAGGTTGACCTTGCCCATGACACCCTCCTTGCGCTTCCGAAAGGAGGCCTTAAGGGGAACCGTTGGGCGGAAGCCTAGCAGGTTGTCCGCGGGGATGGGGCTATCCTCCCGGCATGAACAAGACGATCGTGGTCCTCGGCGCGGGCAACATGGGCACGGCCCTGCTGCGCGGCATCCTGGCCTCCGGCTGGGGGAGCCGCCGGAGGCTCGTCGCGTCGCACCCGAAGGCGGCCAAGGCGGCGGCGATCCGGAAAGAGCTCCGCATCCGGGTCGAGGCCTCCAACCGCCAGGCCGCCGAGGGCGCCGACATCGTGATTCTCGCCGTCAAGCCGCAGATCCTGGACTCGGTCCTCGCCGAGATCCGTCCCGCCGTCTCGCGCGGCCGGCTCGTCATCTCGATCGCCGCGGGATTCCCGACGGCGCGGCTCGAGTCCGCCCTGGGGGAGCGCGTCGCCGTCGTGCGCGCGATGCCGAACGTGGCCGCGGTCGTCCGCCGGTCGGCGACCGTGCTGTGCCCGGGCCGGCACGCGGGACGGGCGGCCGTCGGCGAGGCGCGGCGGATCTTCGAGTCGATCGGCCTCGTCGTGGAGCTTCCCGAGTATCAGCTCGACGCGGTCACCGGCCTCTCGGGTAGCGGCCCGATGTACGTCTTCCAGATCATCGAGGGTCTGAGCGACGCCGGTGTGCGCGTCGGGATCTCGCGCGACGTCTCGACGGCGCTCACGATCCAGACCGTCCTCGGGGCGGCGAAAATGGCCGAGCAGCTCAAGATTCACCCGGCGGTGATGAAGGACATGGTCACGTCGCCCGGAGGCACCGCCATCGCCGCGCTCCACAGTCTCGAGCGCAACCGTCTGCGCGCGATCCTGATGGACGCCGTCGAGGCGGCCACGGCGCGCTCGAAGGAGCTCGGCCAGCCCGCGCGCTGACTACTTCGCCGGCGCCGCCTGATTCGCGGCCGGGATCGGGTTGTCCGGCCGCTCGGTGTCCCAGATGACCGAGGCGATCCACCAGCGCCGTGCGTCGCGCACGAGCTGGATGCTGTTGATCCCGCGCGCGAAGGGCTTCTCGTCGGCGGGCGAGCGCCGCGCCTCGTAGGTCGAGAAGATCTGGCAGATGTTCCCGAAGCAGTCGGACTTGCGCGCGATCTCCTTCTCGAAGAAGGCCGTGGGCTCGCCCTTCTGCTTCGCGGCCGCGGCGCCCTTGCGCACACGCTCCTGAAAACCGTCCACGTCGAGGACCGTGAAGATGTCGTCGCGGGCGGGCTTGGGCGGAATCAGCATGCCGACGGGCAGGAAGAACTCGCGCATCCGCGCCCAGTTGGGCTCGCTCGCTTCGGGATGGCTGACCGACTCGTAGAGCGCGGCGACGACGGCGTCGATCGAGGCCCCGTCCTGCGAGGCCGGGCGGCCGGCCGGCAGCGGGTCGGGCTTCTTCGCGGCGAGCGGACCCCCGGGAGGCGGCATCGCCTGGCTCTCCATGACCGGGTTCGGGTTGTCACCCTGTCTCCGGTCGATCGCGAGCGGCGGCGGGGCGCGTCGAGGAACGGGGGTGGGCGCGGGCCGGTCCAGCATCTGTGCGCTCAACGCTCCGGCGCCCGCCAGGAGCACGACACACGACACGGCGCGAACACTCGGTTTTCTCATGGTCATACTCCTAGTCTAGAAGGGGATTCTACCGGCGCCGAGCCGTTCGCATGGATCAGGCCTTCTGTCCCCGCGCGAGCCAGGCATCCAGCGAGAAACGGTCGGCCTCGCGGGGAATGAGGAGCACGAAGAGAAGCAGCGCGAGTCGGGGAATCACGTGCGTGTGGAACTCGTAGAGGGGATCGATCAGCAGATGCCCGAACGTCACGAGAAGAAGAACGGAACCCAGCGCGATCAGGGCCTCCCGCAGCCGCCAGCCCAGGAGCACGAGCGCCCCGGCGACGAGCTCGACGACCGGGACGGTGACTCCGGTCAGCCACAGCGACCAGGCGGGAAGAAACGTCTCCGCAAAGGGCTCGACGAACAGCTTGCGCGCGTGACCGGCGGGTGTCAGCGTGAAGACTTTCCAGAAGCCGGCCATGAAGAAGATGAGGCCGAGCACCCCCCGGGCGAAGAGAATCGCCCAGGCTTTTCGCGTCTCTTCGGAGAAGCCCATCGGTTCCTTTTGCCCGCCCGAACTCCGGTAAACTGCGCGGCATTGCGGCGGCAACGCCCCGGACAAGATAGCCCAGAGCGCCGCGGGAGGACTCATGGACGCGTCCGAGTCGAAGTCGCTCCCCGAAAACGCCTACCGCCCGCTGGCGCCGGGCGAGGTCTATCAGCCGGTCGTTCCGCCCTCGGCGAAGCTCCCCGAGTCCACGCCGCGGTCGATCCTGTGGGGCCTCTTCCTCTGCGCCATCTTCACGGCGGCCTCGGCGTACTCGGGCCTGAAGGTCGGGCAGGTCATGGAGGCGGCGATCCCCATCTCGATCCTCGCCATCGGGCTGGCGCGCGTGTACCGGCGGCGCTCGAGCATCCTCGAAAACGTGATCATCACGGGCGTCGGCGGCGTTTCGGGCGCGGTCGTCGCCGGCGCGATCTTCACGCTCCCCGCGCTCTACATCCTGAAGCTCGATCCCCATCCCTGGCAGACGATCTTCATCTGCCTGGCGGGCGGCTGCCTCGGCGTGCTGTTCCTGATTCCGCTCCGCCGGTACTTCGTGCGCGACATGCACGGGCAGTTCCCGTATCCCGAGGCGACCGCGATCACCGAGGTCCTCGTCACGGGCGAGAAAGGCGGCTCGCAGGCGAAGCTCCTGCTCCAGGCGACGGGCATCGCCGCCGTGTACGACTTCTTCGTGACGACCTTCCAGGTCTGGAAAGAGATGCTGGATTTTCAGTTCGTCCCGGCCGTTCAATCGCTGGCCGAGAAGGCGCGGATGGTGCTGCGCTTCGACGCGATCGCCTTCATCCTCGGCCTCGGCTACGTCATGGGCCTGCGGTCTTCCATGTTGCTGTGCGCGGGGGGCGTGCTCTCGAACCTCGTTCTCGTGCCGCTGATCTGGTTTCTCGGGGAGAATTTCCCGGACGTCGCGATCTATCCGGCGACGGTCCCGATCGCGAAGATGACGGCCACGGAGATCTTCCGGGGCTACGTCCGCTTCATGGGCGTCGGGGCGATCGCGACGGCGGGCATCTTCGGCATCATCAAGTCGCTGAAGATCGTGGTGGGCTCCTTCTCGATCGCGGCGAAGGCGTTCCGAAAGGGCGGGGCGGAAGGCATCGAGCGCACGGACCGGGACATGCAGATCCTGCAGATCCTGATCGGTGTCATCGTGTCGTCGCTCGCCATCGCCGTGTTCCTGGGCAACCTGGGCGCCACCGCGATCGTCGTGCTGATCGGCCTCCTCCTGACGCTCGTCTTCTCGTTCTTCTTTACGTCGGTCGCCGCGAACGCGATTGCGACGACCGCGAGAAACCCGGTCTCCGGCATGACGATGCTCACGATCATCATCTCGTCGGTGGTGTTGCTCGAGTTCGGCGTGTCGGGCCGAACGGGGATGTTCTTCGTCATGGCGATCGCCGGCATGGTCTGCACGGCGCTCTCGGTCTCGGGGCAGACGATCACGGACCTGAAGACCGGCTACTGGCTGGGATCGACCCCCGCGGTGCAGGAGCGGACCAAGTTCTACGGCGTCGTCGCGTCGGCGGTCGTCGTGGGCCTCGTGATCGTCCTGCTTGCCAAGACCTTCCAGTTCGGCGAGGCGGCGCCGGGCGACACGCGCCAGGTGCTGGCTTCGCCGCAGGCGTCGATCATGAAGTCGCTCGTCGAGGGCTTCATGAGCCGGCAGCCCGTGGCCTACCTCCTGTTTGCGGCGGGCGCCATGGTCGCCATCGTGATGGAGATGCTGCGGATTCCCGCGCTGACCTTCGCGCTCGGAATGTACCTGCCGCTGGAGTTGAACTCGCCGGCCTTAGTCGGCGGCGCCATCTCGCACTACGTGACGAAGCGGTCGGAGAGGCTCGGCAGCGCTGCCGGCCGCACGATGCGTGAGCGGGCGATCATCATCGCGTCGGGACTCATGGCGGGCGGGGCCCTGGGAGGCGTTTTCGGAGCGGGCCTGCGCCTGCTTCCCTGGTACCGGGAGGATCGGATCAAGCTGCCGTTCTATGACAACGACCCGGTGTCCCAGCTCGTCAGCTCCGCGGGATTCGTCGCGCTGTGCCTCTATCTCTGGTTCGGAGCCATGAAGAAGGAGAAGACCGCCTGATGGACCGCCTCGACGAGCTCACCGCGACCGCGATCCTCGGCATCGACACGCTCTGGGGCGGGGACGTGATGAACCCGTCGGGGACGGGCCGTTTCGTCGCGGACTCCTGGTTCTCGGACGAGCCGCTGCCGGAGGCGCACACGCACCCTTCGGCGAAGACGGTGCGCGGGAGCGGGGGAGTGTCGGGCAAGCCGCCGGACAAGGCGGCAATCGCCGCGTACCTCGTCGCCGTGGACGTGAAGGGCGCGATCGACTCCATGGCCGCGGAGGGCAGGAAGCTCGGGGGCCTGCGCGGCGCGTACTTCGACGGATTGGGGGTCTCGCTCTCGGTCATGTGGGACCTCGCGATGGAGATACTCGGCAAGGGTCCTGCGGTGCCGTACGAGCGCTGCGTCATCGGCTCGACCGGCAAGCCGCCCGAGCCTTCTCATCCGGAGGGCAAGCGCGAACGCGCCGCGGAGCTGCTCGCGAAGGCCGGTTATCCGTCGAAGACCGGCGTCGAGCTTCTCTCGGCCGTGGACGCCTGGCGCAGCGAGCGGCTGGTGCCGAGGAAGTCGATTCCGGCGCTGGCCGACGCCTTCATCGCCGAGCTCGACCTTGGCACGACGCGCTACCTCGCGCCGCACCTGCCGCCGGACTTGCGCGGCGTGCCGCGCGCAAACATGAAGTTCCTGCCAATCCAGGACGCCTGGTTCTCGGGCTCGATGAACTACCTCGGGCGCGCCCGAAAGCCGGACGGCTCTCCGGAATACGAGGCCACCTACCAGATCAACGCCTCGCTCCAGATCAGCGTTCCGGAATTCGAGCAGCTCGTGTCCCACGAGGTCGTGCCCGGACACGTCACCACGTCCGCGCTGATCCAGGGCCTCTACGTTCGCGGGCGCGTCGGCTTCGAGGGCACGGTCCTGACGATGAACTCGCGCGCCGCCTCTCTCTTCGAGGGTATCGCCAACAACGGCATCCTCATCGCCCGCGGGGCGAAGGAGGTCGAGGAGCTGGAAGACGAGGACCTCCAGATCGGCGTCCTGCTCGCGCTCCTCCAGGACGACGCGAAGAACCAGTCCTCGTACCTGACTTGGAAGGAGGGCGCGCCGCAGAAGGACGTCGCCGCGACGCTGCGGCGCGATTTCCTCGTCTCCGAGGAGCGCGCCGGCAAGCTCTCGGGCGCCTGGGGGCGGCACCCGCTTCTCGGGCGGATGTATCTGCCCGCCTACCGCGCCGGCACGGAGGCCGTCGCGGAGCTGCGGCGCAAACACCCTCCGGAGAAGGTCCTGCCCGCGCTCTACGGCTGCTCGGGCCTCGTCGACGTCGTCACGGTGCGCCAGGCGCTCGGCGAGACGGGGTAGCGCGCCGCCTCCTCGCTCTTGCGGGCAACGAGGCGCACAATGAAGGCGTGCGGTCCCCCCCGCAGGCCTTCGGCGAGTGGCTCGTCTCGCGCATCACGCGGCCCCGTCTCGAGTACCGCCGCTACGTCTTCAACGACCCGGAGAAACTGAAGTCGCGCATTCGGCCCGGCGACGTCGTCCTCGTGGACGGCGACCAGCGGGTCTCGCAGGTCGTCAAGTACCTGACCATGTCGCCCTGGTCGCACAGCGCCATCTACGTCGGAAGCCGCTTCCTGCGCGACCCGGCGGCGCGCGCGGAGACCCGGCGGCGCTTTGGTAAAGAGTCGCGCTATCTGATCGTGGAGGCGCTCGTCGACCAGGGCGTCGTCGTCTCGCCGCTGGTCAAGTACATCGACTTCAACATCCGGATCTGCCGTCCGGTCGGGCTCACGCCGGCCCAGATCAAGACCGTGCTCGACGAGGCCGTCGCCCGGATGGGCTTCCGCTACGACCGCCGCAACATCCTGGATCTCTTCCGCTTTCTGGTGCCGCTGCGCTTGATCCCGATGCGTCTGCGCGAGGACGCCCTGCACTTCGGCAGCGGGAAAGAGACCGAGACGATCTGCTCGTCCTTCCTGGCGGAAGCCTTCGCGCGGGTGGGCCTCTCGATCCTGCCGCTCCACATTCGGCGTCGGGCGGTCCGCCGCGGTAAGTTGCGTGAGTGGGTCTTCGGCCGGCCCACGCGAAGCGCCTACACCGGGTTCCTGAAGGCGCGCCACCCGAGCCTCTGCGTGCCGCAGGACTTCGACCTGTCCCCGTACTTCGACGTCGTGAAGTTCAACGCCCGCGAGGCGATCCGGTTCCCGTACGTCCGCGAGGATTGACTCTCGGTCATCGGGTTGCTCCTGACCCCTTCGGATACCATCCGCCGATGCGCCTTCGAGTGTTCGCCGCCGGAACGATCCTGGTTCTGCTCTCCGCCGCGATGCCCGCCCGCGCCGAAGAGAACCCCTGGCCCCGCATTCGCAGGGAGCGGATCGAGAAGCTCCTCCCGGCCGCGATGGAGCGCGCCGGTGTGGACGCGTGGATCGTGATCTGCCGCGAGAACGACAACGACCCGCTCGCCGCCCACGTCGGGGGCGAGAACGCCGGAGGTTCGGCCGCGTTCTTGTTCTTCCGGAAAGACGGCGGCGTCTCCTCGGTCGCGATCTCGCCCGCCGGCGAGGCCACCGCGTTGAAGGACGTCGGCCTCCACGGACGGGTCGTCGTACGCGAGCGCGATCAGACCGTCTGGGACGCCGTCGCGAAGGAGATCCGCGCGGCCGCGCCGAAAAAGATCGCCATCAACTCCGGGGGCGACGCGGTCGCGGACGGCCTCTCCTGGACGCAGCGCAACGCTCTCGAGAAGGCGCTGGGCCCGGAATGGACGCCGCGCCTCGTCTCGTCCGAAGACCTGGTCGTCGAGTGGCTTTCCGTGAAGCTGCCCGAGGAAGTCGCGATCATGCGCAAGGCGGCGGCGGCGACGGCGCAGCTCCAGGTCGAGGCGTACCGGACGGTCGTTCCGGGAACGACTCGCGACGTCGACGTCGCGCGATACCTGAAGAAGCGGATGGCGGAGCTCGGCTACGAGGACGGCTGGGCGCCGGACCAGAATCCCAACGTCAACTCCGGGCCCGACCGCGGCCACTCCCACGCGACCGAGCGCGTGATTCAGCCGGGGGACTTCATCCAGACGGACTTCGGCGTCAAGGTTCACGGGCGGTGGGTCACCGACATCCAGCGTTTCGCCTACGTGCTCGCGCCGGGAGAGACGGCGGCGCCGAAGGCCGCTCTCGAGAAATGGGAGAAAGGCAAGCGGGGCAGCCGCGTCGCGCTGTCCGCGATGAAGCCGGGCGTTCGGGGCTACGACGTCGACCGCGCGCAGCGCGACTGGATGAAGGAAGCGGGCTCGCTCCCGATGCCGTGGGGGACGGGGCACCCGGTCGGGTACTGGGCGCACGATCCGGGGCCGGCGCTCTCCGGCGCCCAGACCGACG
>JBBDKM010000068.1:0-15528 GCA_040879385.1 Thermoanaerobaculia bacterium
TCCCAACGTTGACGTGAGGCTTGCTGCGATCAAACTTCTCTTTACCCATGTCCCCCTCTTAACTTGCTGCCGACCTTGGCGATGATCTCTTCGCTCACGGACTTGGGAACCTCGTCGTAGGCGGCGAACTGCATCGAGTAGTTGCCCCGGCCCTGGGTCATCGACCGCAGGTTCGTGGAGTAGCCGAACATCTCCGAGAGAGGCACGCGGGCCGTGATCACCTGGATCCCACCGCGCGGCTCCATGTGCTTGATGTGGCCGCGGCGCGAGCTCAGGTCGCCGATGACGTCGCCCATGTAGTCCTCGGGCACCGTGACCTCGACGTCCATGATCGGCTCTTTGATGATCGGGCGGGCCTTCTTGGCCGCGTCCTGGTACGCCATCGAGCCGGCGATCTTGAAGGCCATCTCGGACGAGTCGACGTCGTGGTAGGAGCCGTCGTAGAGCTCGACGTGGACGCCGGTCGTCGGGTATCCCGCGAGCACACCGGTCTCCAGGGCTTCCTTGATCCCCTGCTCGATCGGCTTGATGAACTCCTTCGGGATGGAGCCGCCGAAGGTCTGATTGTCGAAGACGAAGTCGTGGCCTTCCTCGGCCGGCTTGATCCGGATCTTGCACTCGCCATACTGGCCGCGGCCGCCCGACTGGCGGATGAAGCGCCCGTGGCCCTGGGCCTCCTTCGTGATGGCCTCGCGATAGGCGACCTGGGGCTTGCCGATGTTGGCGCCGACGTTGAACTCGCGGACCATGCGGTCCGTGATGATCTCGAGGTGAAGCTCCCCCATGCCGCGGATGATGGTCTGCCCCGTCTCCTTGTCCGTGTGGACCTTGAAGGTCGGGTCTTCCTGCATCAGCTTGCCGAGGGCCATGCCCATCTTTTCCTGGTCGGCCTTGGTCTTGGGCTCGATGGCGACCGCGATGACGGGCTCGGGGAAGTTCATCGCTTCGAGGATGACAGGCTGATCCCGGTCGCAGATCGTGTCGCCCGTGGACACGTTCTTCAGGCCCACGGCCGCGGCGATGTCGCCGGCCCAGACTTCCTTGATCTCTTCGCGCTTGTTCGCGTGCATCTTGAGGATGCGGCCCACGCGCTCGTTGGTACCGTTGGTCGAGTTGAACACCCCGGAGCCCGCGTCCATGTGGCCCGAATACACCCGGAAGAACGCGAGCTGCCCCACGAAGGGGTCGGTCATGATCTTGAAGACGAGAGCGGAGAAGGGAGCGTCGTCGGAGGGCGGCCGCTCGAGCTCCGCGCCCACGTCGTCATGACCCTTGATGGGCGGGATGTCGAGGGGCGACGGGAGATAGTCGACGACGGCGTCGAGCAGCTGCTGCACGCCCTTGTTCTTGAAGGCCGAGCCGCAGACCACCGGCTGCACGTGCCCGGCGATCGTCGCGCGGCGCAGTGCGTCCTTGATCTCCTGGGCCTCGACCTTGCCGCCGTGGAGGTACCGCTCGAGGAGGGAGTCGTCCGTCTCGGCCACGGCCTCGATCAGCATTTCCCGGTATTTGTCCGCCTCGGCCTTCATGTCCGCCGGGATCTCGAGCGTGTCGAACTTGGAGCCCGTTGCGTCGTCGTGGAACTCGAAAGCCTTCAGGTTGACGAGATCGATGACGCCGCGGTGCTCGGCCTCGGTCCCCCACGGGATCTGGATGGGCGCGGGCTTCGCGTTCAGCTTGGTCCTCATCATCTCGACGCACCGCGGGAAATTCGCCCCGACGCGGTCCATCTTGTTGACGAAGGCGATGCGCGGGACGCCGTACCGGTTGGCCTGGCGCCACACCGTCTCGGACTGCGGCTCGACTCCGGCGACGGCGTCGAAGACCGCGACCGCGCCGTCGAGTACGCGCAGCGACCGCTCGACTTCCGCCGTGAAGTCGACGTGGCCGGGCGTGTCGATGATGTTGATGCGACAGTCGCCCCAGAAGCACGTCGTGGCGGCCGAGGTGATCGTGATCCCGCGCTCCTGCTCCTGGACCATCCAGTCCATGGTCGCGGTGCCTTCGTGGACCTCTCCGAGCTTGTAGTTGACGCCCGTGTAGAAAAGGATCCGCTCGGTGGTCGTGGTCTTCCCGGCGTCGATGTGCGCCATGATCCCGATGTTGCGGAGGTCTTTGAGTGGGTGTGGGCGCGGCATATCAGGTATTTCGGATTTCGGATTTCGAGTTCTGGTTTTCGGATTTCGGGGTTACCAGCGGTAGTGGGCAAAGGCCTTGTTGGCCTCCGCCATCTTGTGCGTGTCGTCCTTCTTCTTGACGGCGCCGCCGCGCAGGTTCGACGCGTCGAGGAATTCCGCCGCGAGCTTCTCGCGCATCGTCTTCTCGCCGCGCTGGCTCGCGTACTCGATGATCCAGCGGATCGCCAGCGAGGTCCGGCGGTTCGGCCGCACCTCGACCGGCACCTGGTAGGTTGAGCCGCCGACACGGCGGGACTTGACCTCGAGGGCCGGCTTGACGTTCTCGATCGCCTTCTTGAAGGCCTTCATCGGATCGTCCTGGGTCTTCTCGGCGACCTTGTTCAGGGCGCCGTAGAGGATCCCCTCCGCCGTCGACTTCTTGCCCTGGGTCATCACGGAGTTGATGAACTTCGTGACGAGCTGGGAGTTGTAGAGGGGATCCGGAAGGATCTCGCGCTTGGCAACGACTCGGCGTCTCGGCATGGTCTTAAGCCTTGGGGCGCTTGGCGCCGTACTTGGAACGCCCCTGCTTGCGGTTGGCCACGCCGACCGCATCGAGCGTCCCGCGAATGACGTGATAGCGAACTCCGGGCAGGTCCTTGACCCGTCCGCCGCGGATCATGACGATCGAGTGCTCCTGGAGGTTGTGCCCGACGCCCGGGATGTAGGTCGTCACTTCGATCCCGTTGGTCAGCCGCACGCGCGCGACCTTGCGCAGCGCCGAGTTCGGCTTCTTCGGCGTCGTCGTGTACACGCGCGTGCAGACGCCGCGCTTCTGGGGCGAACGCTGGAGCGCCGGCGAAGCGGTCTTCACCGCGAGCCGCTCGCGGCCCTTGCGAACCAGTTGAGAAATTGTCGGCATCGACTCTCCTGAAGTCTCCCCGTGTCCCCCGGAGCCGTGGAAGGACCCGAGATCGACCGTAACCGCTTTACTTGGAACCGGGCGAGACAGTCCCACCGACTCGCCCGAGTCCAGAGGAAAAACCCGCGAAGCCTACGCGCCGGAGGGGGGTGTGTCAAGCGAAAACCCCTGCCCCAGAGCAACTTCCCCGGAATCCGGACCCGCCCGCCCGTGGCACCCTGCGACTCGCCGAGACCGGGGAGGCGGAGCATATCCGATTGGCGGCCCCCCTTCTCGAGATATTTCGCTGTCGCGCCGATACTTACTCTCAAACGGAGCGCTGGCGGCCGCAAAAAGAAAAGGGGCCCGTCGCCGGGCCCCTTCGACGTCGATCTCGCTGTCCTACTCCTCCTCGCTCGCGTCGACCTCGGCGTCCGCCTCGGCCAGCGCCAGCTCCTCGGCCGGATCGGTGAGGAAGTCCTCGAGAGCGGGCTCCTCCACCTGCGGGATCTCTTCCCGCTCCAGCACGACGTTGCGGTAGTACTCCATGCCCGTGCCGGCCGGGATGAGGCGGCCGACGATGACGTTCTCCTTGAGGCCCCGCAGGCTGTCGACCTTCCCGGAGATCGAGGCCTCGGTCAGGACGCGCGTGGTCTCCTGGAACGACGCCGCCGAGATGAACGAGTCCGTCGAAAGCGAGGCCTTCGTGATGCCGAGGAGCATCGGCCGCGCCGTCGCGGGCTGGCCGTTGGCCGTGAGGACGCGGTCGTTCTCCTCCTCGAATCGGAAGCGATCCACCTGCTCGTCGATCAGGAAGTCGGAGTCGCCCACGTCCTCGATCTTCACGCTCCGCATCATCTGGCGGACGATGACCTCGATGTGCTTGTCGTTGATGGCGACGTTCTGCGACCGGTAGACCTCCTGGATCTTGTCCACGAGGTACCGCTGCAGCTCCTTCTCGCCGAGGATCGCCAGGATGTCGTGCGGGTTGATCGGCCCGTCGATGAGCGGATCGCCCGCACGCACGCGCTCGCCCTCCTGCACGTTGACGTGGGTGTAGCGCGGGATCAGGTACTCGCGCGTCTCGCCGTCGTCGCCGGTGATGATGACCTTGCGCATGCCCTTGGCGATCGGGCCGTGAGAGACCGCGCCGTCGATCTCGGTGATGACCGCCGCGTCCTTCGGGCGCCGCGCCTCGAAGAGCTCGACGATGCGCGGGAGACCGCCCGTGATGTCCTTGGTCTTGGTCGTCTCGCGGGGGATCTTTGCCAGCACGTCGCCCGGGCTGACCCCCTGCTTGTCCGTGACCATGAGGTGCGAGCCGATCGGGAGCAGGTACTTCCTCTCGCCCGACGACTTGCCCCGGACGATGACCTGCGGCGAGCGCTTCTCGGCGCCGACCGTCTCGACGATGATGTTCTGGGCGAGGCCCGTGACGCGGTCGGTTTCCTCGCGGAGGTTCTCCCCCTCCACGATGTCGCGGAACTCCACGCTCCCGCCGATCTCCGTCAGGATCGCCGAGGTGAACGGGTCCCACTCGACGAGCTCCTGCCCCGGGACGACCTCCTGGGCGTCGGTGACCTTGATCGTCGAGCCGTAGACGACCGAGTAGCGCTCCTTCTCGCGCCCCTTGTTGTCCACGATCGTGATCTTGCCGTTGCGGTTGACGACGACGAGGTTGCCGTCCTTTCGCTGGACCGTCGCGATCGAGAGGAACCGGACGGTGCCCGGGTTCTTGGCCGTGTGCTTGGACTGCTCGGTGACGCGGGACGCCGTGCCGCCGTAGTGGAACGTGCGCATGGTGAGCTGGGTTCCGGGCTCGCCGATCGACTGCGCGGCGATGACGCCGCAGGCCTCGCCGATCTCGACCATCTTGCCCGAAGCGAGCATGCGGCCGTAGCAGAGCCGGCAGACGCCGCGCTTGGTCTCGCAGGTCAGGACCGAGCGGATCTTGACCCGCTCGATGCCGGCCTCCTGGACGCGGGAGGCGAGGTCCTCGGTGATCTCGTCGCCGATGCCGATGATCCTCTCCTCCGACAGCGGGTCGAAGATGTCCTCCTGGCAGACGCGGCCGACGATGCGGTCGCGGAGCGGCTCGAGCGTGTCGCCGCCTTCCATGATCGCCGACACCGTGATGCCGTCGGAGGTGCTGCAATCTTCCTGAATCACGATGACGTCCTGGGCCACGTCCACGAGCCGCCGCGTCAGGTAACCCGAGTCGGCCGTCTTCAGCGCCGTGTCGGCGAGACCCTTGCGCGCGCCGTGCGTCGAAATGAAGTACTGAAGCACCGAGAGACCTTCGCGGAAGTTGGCCGTGATCGGCGTCTCGATGATTTCGCCCGAGGGCTTCGACATCAGGCCGCGCATGCCGGCGAGCTGACGCACCTGCTCCTTGGAGCCGCGGGCGCCCGAGTCCGCCATGATGTAGATCGGGTTGAAATCGCCGCCGACCTGATCGGTATTCTTCATCTCGCGGAACATCTCGTCCGAGATGGCCTCCGTGGTCCGGTGCCAGATATCGATGATCTTGTTGTGGCGCTCTCCCGCGGTGATCACGCCGGAGTTGCGCTGCGCCTCGACCTCTACGACCTCCCGGCGGGCGGCGGCCAGCAGCTCTTCCTTCTTGGCGGGGATGACCATGTCGTCCACGCCGATCGAGATGCCGGCCCGAGTCGCCGCGGCGAAGCCGAGGTCCTTCAGGTCGTCGAGCATCCGGACCGTCATGTTCTCGCCGAAGGTCAGGTAGACGTAGCTGACGAAGTCCGTGAGGCCCCGCTTCTTGAGGTTGCCGTTGATGAACGGCACGACCTCCGGCAGGGCGCGGTTGAAGATCACGCGGCCGACGGTGGTGTCGATCAACGTGCGCTCGACGTCCTGGACCTCGGCGTGAGAGATGTCCTGGTCGTTGTATTGCGTCGTCAGGTCCATGTACTTGCCCGAGTACCGCACGCGTATGGGCGTGTGCGTCGTCAAGTCGCCCTGCTCGTAGGCGAGGATGACTTCGTCGAAGTCCGAGAAGATCCGGCCCTCGCCGCGGGAGTTCGAGCGGGACTTTGTCAGGTAGTAGATGCCGAGGACCAGGTCCTGCGACGGCACCGCCAGGGGCCGGCCCGAGGCCGGCGACAGGATGTTGTTCGAGGAGAGCATCAGGAGCTCCGCCTCGACCTGGGCCTTGGGCGACAGCGGCACGTGGACGGCCATCTGGTCGCCGTCGAAGTCGGCGTTGAAGGCCGGGCAGACGAGCGGGTGGATCTTGATGGCCTTGCCCTCGACGAGCACCGGCTGGAACGCCTGGATGCCGAGGCGGTGAAGCGTCGGCGCGCGGTTCAGGAGCACCGCGTGGTCGCGGATGACCTCCTCGAGAGCATCCCAGACCTCCGTGACGCCGGACTCGACGAGCTCCTTGGCGGCCTTGATCGTCGGGGCGAGGCCCTTCTTTTCGAGCCGGTTGTAAATGAACGGCTTGAAGAGCTCGACGGCCATCTTCTTGGGCAGCCCCGCCTGGTGCAGCTTCAGCTCCGGACCGACGACGACGACCGAGCGGCCGGAGTAGTCGACGCGCTTGCCGAGCAGGTTCTGCCGGAAGCGGCCCTGCTTGCCCTTGAGCGTGTCGGAGAGGGACTTCAGCGGGCGGTTGTTCGATCCCTTCAGGACGCGGCCGCGGCGCCCGTTGTCGAAGAGTGCGTCCACGGCCTCCTGGAGCATCCGTTTCTCGTTGCGCACGATGACTTCGGGCGCGCGCAGCTCCAGCAGCTTCTTCAACCGGTTGTTCCGGTTGATGACGCGGCGATAGAGGTCGTTCAAGTCGGAGGTCGCGAATCGGCCGCCGTCCAGCGGCACGAGAGGACGCAGCTCCGGCGGAATGACCGGGATGACGTCGAGGATCATCCACTCGGGCCGGTGCCCGGAGCGGCGGAAGGCGTCGCACACCTTCAGGCGCTTGGCGGCCTTCTGGCGCTTGATCTGCGAGGTCTCGGTCTTCATGATCATGCGGAGCTCTTCCGCGAGCATGTCGACGTCGACCCGCTGCAGCAGCTCCTTGATCGCGCCGGCGCCCATGCGGGCGACGAACACGTCGCCGAGCTCCTGGCGCATCTGGCGGAACCGCTCCTCGGACAGGAGCTCTTTCTCCTTCAGGTCCGTGTCGCCCGGGTCGACCACGACGTAGGACTCGAAGTAGAGGATCCGCTCGAGGTCGCGCAGCGAGATGTCGAGCAAGTGGCCGATGCGGGACGGCAGCCCCTTGAAGAACCACACGTGGGACACCGGCGAGGCGAGCTCGATGTGCCCCATCCGCTCGCGCCGCACCTTGGACTTGGTGACCTCGACGCCGCACTTGTCGCAGACGACGCCGCGATGCTTCATCCGCTTGTACTTGCCGCAGAGGCACTCCCAGTCGGTGATGGGGCCGAAGATCTTCGCGCAGAAGAGCCCGTCCCGCTCCGGCTTGAAGGTGCGGTAGTTGATCGTCTCGGGCTTGGTGACCTCGCCGTAGGACCACGACCGGATCTTCTCGGGCGACGCCAGAGAGATCTTGATCGCGTTGAAGTCCTTCAGGGTCGTCGGCCGGTTGGCAAAAGCGAGCGTTTCCACTTAGGCGCTCCTCCGCGTTAGACGCGTTTCCACGGCGGAAATCGGGAACCGGGAACCGGGATTCGTCTCCCGATCCGCCCCTTGCTCCGCCGCGAAGAACGCGAGCACCACTCGATTTTCGATTTTCCGATGTCCGGTCATCGCTTGATCAGCTCCACGTCCAGGCACAGGGACTGCAGCTCGCGCACGAGGACATTGAACGACTCCGGCAGGCCCGGCTCGGCAGGGACCTCGCCCTTGACGATCGCCTCGTAGGTCTGAGAGCGCCCTTCCACGTCGTCCGACTTGACGGTCAGCAGCTCCTGCAGCGTGAACGCGGCCCCGTAGGCTTCCAGGGCCCAGACCTCCATCTCGCCGAACCGCTGGCCGCCGAACTGGGCCTTGCCGCCCAGGGGCTGCTGCGTGATCAGCGAGTACGGCCCGATCGAGCGCGCGTGGATCTTGTCGTCCACCAGGTGCGACAGCTTCAGCATATAGATGTAGCCGACGGTGACCTGCTGCTCGAACGACTCGCCGGTCATGCCGTCGTAGAGCGTCGTCTTGCCGCAGGTCGGCAGGTTGGCGTCCTTCAAGAGCTTCTTGATCTCCCCTTCCGTGGCGCCGTCGAAGACCGGCGTCGCGACGGAGAGCCCGAGGGTCTTGGCCGCCCAGCCGAGGTGGGTCTCCAGGATCTGGCCGACGTTCATGCGCGACGGCACGCCGAGCGGGTTCAGCACGATCTCGATCGGCGTCCCATCCGGCAGATACGGCATGTCGGCCTCCGCCAGGATGCGCGAGATGACGCCCTTGTTACCGTGCCGTCCGGCCATCTTGTCGCCGACCGACAGCTTGCGCTTCATGGCCACGTAGGCCTTGACCATCTTGATGACGCCCGGCGGCAGCTCGTCGCCCTTCTGGAGGAGCTCGATGCGCTCCGCGTTGACGCGGTTCAAGACCTCGATCTGCGAGTCCTGTCTCCGCAGGACGATCTGGATCTCGTCGGTGATCTCCTCGTCCTTCAACTTCAGGCGCTTCAACTGCTGCGGGGCCAGGCGCGCGACCGCCTCGGCGGTGAACTTCGCGCTCTTCTTCACGATCTCGTTTCCGTCCCGGTCGCTGACCTCCTCGGCGGCCACCCGGCCGACGAGCAGGACGCGGATCTTCTTGTTGGCCTCTTCGCGGATGATCCGGATCTCGTCCTTCGAGTTCTTCTCGATCTTCGCGATCTGGTCCTGCTCGATGGAGAGGGCGCGGAGGTCCTTGTCGATGCCCTTGCGGGAGAAGATCTTGACGTCGACCACCGTGCCCTCGATCCCCGGGGGGCACTTCAACGAGGCGTCCCGCACGTCCCCGGCCTTCTCGCCGAAGATCGCCCGCAGGAGCTTCTCTTCCGGCGTCAGCTGCGTCTCGCCCTTCGGCGTGACCTTGCCGACGAGGATGTCGCCCGGCTTGACGGTGGCGCCGATGCGGATGATCCCCGACTCGTCGAGGTCCCGCAGGGCGTTCTCCGAGACGTTGGGGATGTCCCGCGTGATCTCCTCGGGACCGAGCTTGGTGTCTCGCGCCTCGATGTCGAACTCCTGGATGTGGATGGAGGTGAAGAAGTCGTCCTTCACCAGGCGCTCCGAGACCAGGATCGCGTCCTCGTAGTTGTAGCCGCGCCAGGGCATGAACGCCACGAGGATGTTGCGCCCCAACGCGAGCTCTCCCTGCGACGTGCAGGGGCCGTCCGCGAGGACCTCTCCCCGCTCGACCCGGACGCCTTCGTGAACGATCGGCTTCTGGTTGATGCAGGTGTTCTGGTTCGAGCGGCGGAACTTCGTCAGCGGGTAGATGTCCGCGCCGAACTCCTTGCCTCCGCCGCCCGTCTCGCCGGGCCCGCCCTCGACACGCACGATGATGCGCTCCGAGTCGACCTGGTCCACGATTCCCCCGCGCTTGGCCAGGACGACCGCGCCCGAGTCCCGGGCCACCGTCGATTCGAGGCCGGTGCCGACCAGCGGCGCCTCGACCTTGAGCAGGGGCACGGCCTGCCGCTGCATGTTGGAGCCCATCAGAGCGCGGTTGGCGTCGTCGTGCTCGAGGAACGGGATGAGCGCGGTCGCGACCGAGACGAGCTGCTTGGGAGAAATGTCCTTGTAGTCGACCTTGTCGCGGTCGGCGGTGATGAACTCGCCGTTGAAGCGCGCGATGACGCGGTCCTCTTTGATCCGGCCCGAGGCGTCCGTCTCGGCGTTGGCCTGAGCGATGACGAAGTTCTCCTCTTCCCACGCCGACAGGTAGAACGCGTAGGGCAGCACCTCGGCGGCTTCCTTGTGGCCCCGGCGGATGCGCTCGTTCTCCTCTTCCAGCTCCTTCTTCTCGACGATCTGACCGAGCTTGAAGGTGGTGTCGCTGACCTGCGTGACCTGGAAGTGGTCGATGACGCGGCCCTTCTCGACTCTCTTGTAGGGTGTCTCGATGAAGCCGAAGTCGTTGATCCGCGCGTAGCACGACAGCGAGGAGATGAGCCCGATGTTGGGTCCTTCCGGCGTCTCGATCGGGCAGACCCGGCCGTAGTGGGTCGGGTGCACGTCGCGCACCTCGAACCCGGCGCGTTCGCGGGAAAGGCCGCCCGGCCCGAGGGCGGAGAGCCGGCGCTTGTGCGTGACCTCCGAGAGGGGGTTCGTCTGGTCCATGAACTGCGAGAGCTGCGAGGACCCGAAGAACTCCTTGATCGACGCGATGACCGGCTTCGAGTTGATCAGGTCGTGCGGCATCGCCGAGTCGATGTCCTGGTGGACGGACATCTTCTCCTTGATGGCCCGCTCCATGCGCACCAGTCCGATGCGGAACTGGTTCTCCAGCAGCTCGCCGACGGACCGGACGCGGCGGTTGCCGAGGTTGTCGATGTCGTCGGTCCGGCCCACGTCGCGCTTCAGGCGCAGGAGATACCCCACGACGCGGAAGATGTCCGCGGGCGTCAGCGTTCGGGTGTTCTCGGAGGAGTCGGCCTCGAGCTTGATGTTGAACTTGAAGCGGCCGACCCGCGAGAAGTCGTACTTCTTGGGGTCGAAGAACATCCCCTCGAACAGGTTCTTGGCCGACTCGTAGGTCGGCGGATCGCCGGGGCGCAGCCTCCGGTAGATCTCGAGGATCGCCTCGTTCTTGGTCTTGTGCGTGTCCTTGCGGATCGTGTTGACGAGCACGTCGGAGGACAGGTCCCAGTCGGGGAAAAAGATCTCCACGTCCTTGATGCCGCGCTCCTTCAGCGCCTCGACGGCGCCGGCGCCGAGCTCCTGGCCGGCCTCGAAGAGCACCTCGCCGGTCGTCAGGTCGACGACGTCGGCCAGGAAGCAGGCCTTCTCGATGGCCGACTCGTCGACCGACCGCTCGATGGAGCCCTTCTTCGCGGTCTCCTTCTGGTCGTCCCCGGAGAGCTTGATTCCGGCGAAGATGAGCTTGGTCTCGCGCTTGACGCGGGCATACCGGTCGCGCAGCTCCTCCTGCCTCAGGACGTCCTTGCCGATCGACAGGTACGCGCGCCCGCGCTCGAACCGCGCGGGGACCGCGCCGTAGAACTGACGCAGGATCGCCTCGTCGGTCTCGAGGCCGAGGGCCCGCAGGAAGATCGTGGCCGGAAACTTGCGCTTCCGGTCGATGCGGACGAAGAGGATCGCCTTCTGGTCGTACTCGAACTCCACCCAGGACCCGCGGTACGGGATGATCTTGGCGAGGTACCCGTGGGCCGACTCCTTCGTGAAGAAGACGCCCGGCGAGCGGTGGAGCTGCGACACGATGACCCGCTCGGTCCCGTTGATCACGAAGGTCCCGTGCTCGGTCATCAGGGGGATGTCCCCGAAGAAGACCTCCTCTTCCTTGGCGTCGCGCATCGTCTTCACACCCGTGTCCGGGTCCTTGTCGTAGACGAAGAGGCGGAAGGTCACCTTCAGAGGCACCGAGTAGGTCATCCCCCGCTCCTGGCACTCCGCCACGGAGTACTTCATCTGCAGGTCGACCGGGTTGCCGCAGACGTCGCAGAGGGACACCTTGTTGGAGTTCTGCGCGCCGCACTTGTCGCACGAGACGACCTCCTCGTGCGGGTGCGCCGTGACGATCCGGGCGCCGCAGGAGCGGCAGTCCATGCGGAGGTGCTCCAAGCCCTTGAGGCGGCCGCACTTACATTCCCAGTTGCCGATCGCGTACTTGACGAACTGCAGCTCGCAGGCGCCCCGGAAGTCCGCGAACGGGAACACGCTCGCGAAGACCGCCTGGAGCCCCGACTGGTCCCGCTCCTCGGGGAGCAGGTTCATCTGCAGGAAACGCTCGTACGAGCGACGCTGGACGTCGATCAGGTTCGGAAGATCCATGAAGGAGCGGATCTTCGAGAAGTTCTTCCGCTCGGCGGGCACAGCCACCTCTGTCATTCAGAGACTCCCTTTAGCGCGAGGGACGCTGCGCGCCCTCGCAATTGAGCACCCAGACAACTCAGACCACCAGATTCCGGCGCAAAAGAAACCGATTCCGGGATTCAACAGGGATAACACGGACGCATTCCCGAGCGAAGATGACTACTTGATGTCGTTTTGAGCCGCGGCTCGCAAGCGGCCGCGGACGGTTCAAAACGAGAGCTTCGCTCCTTGCTGAAATGAGAGCCGACCTCACTACTTGATCTCGACCTTTGCTCCCACTTCCTCGAATTTCTTCTTGATCGCGGCGGCCTCGTCCTTGGAGACGCCTTCCTTGAGCGTTCCCGGGGCGCCGTCGACGACGTCCTTGGCCTCCTTGAGGCCGAGGCTCGTGACCTCGCGGACGGCCTTGATCGTCTTGATCTTGTCTCCCGCGGCCAACAGATTGACGGTGAACTCGGTCTGCTCCTCCTCGGCCGGCACCGCCGCCGCGGCCGCTCCCGCCGCCGCCGGCATCGCCATTGCCGCCGCCGAGACGCCGAACTTCTCCTCGAGCGCCTTGACGAGCGTGTTGAGCTCGAGGACGGTCATGCCCTCGATCTCGTTCACAAAGTTCTCTGCGGTCATCGCCATGATCTTCCCCTCTCCTCATTTCCGTGCAAACTCGGTTAGTTGGCAGGCGCGGCATCGGCCGGCCCGAATTTCGACTTCTGCTCCGCGATCTGACTCATGACGCCGACCAGGTTCCGGACGGGCCCGTTCAACACCGTCACCAGGCGCCGGAGCGGCGACTGCATGAGGAAGAGGAGCCTGGAGACGAGCTCCTCGCGCGACGGAATCTCGGCGATCGTCTTGATCTCGGTCGCGGGCACCGCCCGCCCCTCGATCACGGCCGCCTTGAACACCAGGTTGGGGTTCGTCTTCGCGAAGTTCGCGAGGACCTTGGCCAGCGCCACCGGACTCGACCGATTGTACGCCACGGCCGTGGCCCCCCGGAAGTGCTCGGCGACGGCTTCCAGAGCCGTGCCCTTAGTCGCCCGCAGGGCGAGCGTGTTCTTCACGACGAGATACTCGGACTGCGTTGCGCGCACCTGGCGCCGCAGCTCCGTGACCTCCGGCACCTTCAGGCCGGCGAATGCGAACAGGATCGCGTTGGGCGACTGCGCCAGGTCTTTGCCCAGCGCCTCGACCATCGCGGTTTTTTCGGTGCGGTTCATGTCTGCCTCGCTTGCCTTACGTGGCCTCGATCGACGCGGTGTCGATCTCGACCCCGGGCCCCATCGTCGAAGAGACGGAGACCGTGCGGAAGTACTTGCCCTTGGCCGCGGCGGGCTTCGCCTTGAGCACGGCCTTGATGAACGCCGATGCGTTGTCCTCGAGCTTCTGTTCGCCGAACGAGACCTTGCCGATCGGGGCGTGGATGATCGAGGTCTTGTCGACCCGGAACTCGATCTTGCCGCCCTTGATCTCGCGAACCGCCTTGCCGACGTCCATCGTCACCGTGCCGGCCTTCGGGTTGGGCATCAGGCCCTTGGGGCCCAGCACCTTGCCGAGCTTTCCGACCAGGCGCATCATGTCGGGGGTCGCGACGAGCGCCTCGAACTCGAGGAACCCGTTCTGGATCTTCTCGACGAGGTCCTCGGCGCCCACGAGATCGGCGCCCGCCTCCTGGGCCTCCTTGACCTTGTCGCCTCCGGCGATGACCGCGACCCGCTTGGACTTGCCCGTGCCGTGGGGCAGAACGACCGTGCCGCGGACCATCTGGTCCGCGTGCTTCGGGTCGACCCCGAGGAGTATCGCGAGGTCGACGGACTCGTCGAACTTCGCGTACCGCACCTCCCGGACGAGCTTCACGGCTTGCGCCAGCTCGTACGGGCGCGGCTCCACCTTCGCACGGGCCGCCAGGAACTTCTTACCGCTTTTGGGCATCATCCTCCTTCGTCGTGCAAACGATCGAGTCGTGGCTCGATCTCCGACTGACCGGGTAGTTGGTAGTTAGACGACTTCGATTCCCATCGAGCGCGCGGTGCCCTCGACAATGCGGATCGCCGCCGGCAGATCCGCCGCGTTCAAGTCGGGCATCTTCGTTTTCGCGATCTCTTCGACCTGGTTCTTCGTGACCTTGCCGACCTTTTCCTTGTTCGGCGTGCCGGACCCCTTGGGCACGCCGGCCGCCTTCAGGAGGAGGATCGAGGCCGGCGGCGTCTTCGTGATGAAGGTGTAGGACCGGTCGGCGTACACCGTGATGACGACCGGAATGATCAGGCCCTTCTGCGAGACGGTCCTCGCGTTGAAGTTCTTGCAGAAGTCCATGATGTTCACGCCCTGCTGGCCGAGCGCGGGGCCGACCGGCGGAGCCGGCGTGGCTTCGGCGGCGGGGATCTGGAGCTTGACGTAACCGGTGATCTTCTTGGCCATCTGTCTTCCTCGCTTACAGCTTCTGGATCTGCAGGAACTCCAACTCCACCGGCGTCGAACGGCCGAAGATCGTGACCATGACCTTCAGCGTCGAGCGGTCGAGGTTGATGTCCTCGACGACGCCCGTGAAATTCGTGAAGGGACCGTCCGTGATCCGGACGTGCTCGCCCTTCTCGAACGTGTGCTTCGGCTTGGGCTTCTCCTTGGTCGAGGTCACGCGGTGGAGGATCTGCTCCACCTCTTCGGTCGTCAGAGGCGTGGGCTCCTTGCCCGAGCCCACGAAACCGGTGACCTTCGGGGTGTTCTTGACGAGGTGCCACGCGTCGTCGGACATCTCCATCTCGACGATGATGTAGCCCGGGAAGAACTTGCGCTGGATCTCGCGGCGCTTGCCGCCCTTCATCTCGACCAGAGTTTCCGTCGGGATGCGGATGTCGCCGAACTTTTCCTGCATGCCCATCGCCTCGATGCGCTGCCGGAGGTTCTGCCGCACCCGCTCTTCGAACCCGGAGTAGGTGTGGACGATGTACCAGTTCTTGGTGTGCGTCTCTGTGATCATGTCGCGGTGACCCCCGTGGCCTTGAAAATCCGGTCGACGATCCAGGAGAGGCCGCTGTCGACCAGGAACAGGTAGAAGCCGAAGACGAAGCAGGCGAAGATCACGACGACCGTCGTGCCGACGACCTCCTGCCGCCCGGGCCAGCTGACCTTCTTGACCTCGATCACCACGTCGCGGAAGAAGTCCCGCAGCGTGGGCCACCACTCTCTTACTGGCAACATCGTTTCTTTAGACTCCTGACTCCCGACTCCCGACTCGTCTCAATGGCAGGGGTGGAGGGATTCGAACCCCCAACCTACGGTTTTGGAGACCGCCGCTCTACCAATTAGAGCTACACCCCTAAGTTTGGTCGCGACGCTCAGACCTTCCCCTCTTTGTGTCCCGTGTGCTTGCGGCAGAAGCGGCAGTACTTGGACAGCTCCAGCTTCTCCGTATTGGTCTTCTTGTTCTTGGTCGTCGTGTAGTTCCGGCGCTTGCAGACGGAGCACGCGAGACTGATGTTTTCCTGCATGGGTTACTCCAGGATTTCGACGATGGTGCCGGCGCCGACGGTGCGTCCGCCCTCGCGGATGG
>JBBDKM010000069.1:0-2483 GCA_040879385.1 Thermoanaerobaculia bacterium
AGAACCGCGAGAAGCTCGCCTGGGCCGTCGCGGCGGTTCTTGCTCTCGTGGCGGGTCTCGCCATCTTCGGCTACCTGCGCCGCGCGCCGAAGCCGCCGCGCGTTACGCGCTTCGAGCTCGCGACGCCGGAGGAGATCGTGGCGCTCGATGCGCCGCGCGTCTCGCCCGACGGGCGCTACGTCGCGTTCAACGCGACCGACGCCTCGGGCAAGACGCGGATCTGGCTTCGGGCCTTGAACGCCCTCGCCCCGCAGCCGCTCTCAGGCACGGAGGGGACGACCCGGCCCTTCTGGTCGCCGGATTCCCGATTCCTCGGTTTCTTCGCCGAGGGCAAGCTGAAGAAGATCGACGTGACGGGAGGGCCGCCGCAGAACATCTGCGACGCTGCGACGGGTGCCGATGGTTCCTGGAGCCCGGAGGGAGTGATCCTCTACGACGGCCGCGGGACGGATCCCATCTATCGTGTTGCGGCCGCGGGAGGAGTCCCCGTCGCGGCCGTGAAGCCCGATCCGGCCCAGAAGGCGAGCCAGGTCGGCTGGCCGGAGTTCCTGCCCGACGGCCGACACTACCTCTACATGGTGATCGGGAGCCGACCCGAGGACAGCGCCTACCGCATCGGCTCGCTCGACTCGAACGAGTCGAAGGCTTTCGCACCCGCCCAGACCCTGATCACGTATGCCCCGCCGGGCTATCTCCTGTTCGTCCGCGACCGGACGCTCGTCGCCCAGCCCTTCGACGCGAAGGCGCTGAAGACGACGGGCGAGCCGGTGCCCCTGGCGGAGAAGATCGGCGTGGACAGCGTCGGCCTCGCTCGCTTCTCGGTCTCGCACGAGGGCACGCTCTGCTATCGGACCGGGGAATCCGGCACGCGCCTGCTCTGGGTGGACCGCAACGGCAAGGAGCTCGAGACCGCGGGCGAGGCTGGCGACTCGCGCGAGCCGGCGCTGTCTCCCCGGGGCGACCGGCTCGCCTTCAACATGGCCGACGCCCGAGCCAACAACGCCGACGTCTGGGTGCGCGATCTCGCGCGCGGAGTGAACTCGCGGCTGACCTTCGGCGCCCGCGACGAGTTTGCCCCGACGTGGTCGCCGGACGGCAGCCGAATCGCCTTCGCCGTGGATGGGCGCGGCCTCTTCGAGAAGGCGGCGGACGGAACCGGCGAGGAGAAGGAACTGCTCAAGGCGGAAGAGTTGGCGTTCCCGACCGACTGGTCTCGTGACGGCCGGTACATCGCCTTCACGCGGCAGGGCAAAGACACGGGCTTCGATGCCTGGGTGCTGCCCACGTTCGGCGACCGAACGCCGATAGCGGTCCTCAAGACACCCTTCAACGAGGGCGGCACCGTTTTCTCTCCTGATGGCCGGTTCATCGTGTACGCGTCGAACGAGTCCGGGCGCAGCGAGATCTATGCTCGCAGCTTCCCCGGCCAGGGCGGCAAGTGGCAGGTCTCGTCGGGCGGAGGCTCGGACCCGCACTTCAGCGACGACGGCCGGGAGATCTTCTACCGCGCGCCGGACCAGAAGGTCATGGCCGTGGACGTGAAGATGGGTGCGGGATTCGAGACCGGCGTCCCGAAGCCGCTCTTTCTCGGCCGATTCCAGCCGGCCACCGCGCGCAACCGGTACGTGCCCTCCGGCGACGGTCAGCGCTTCCTCATCGTCGCGCCCCTGGGCCGCGACGCCATGGCCCCCACGACCGTCGTCCTGAACTGGTACGCCGGCCTCGGACGGTGAGCCGGGCGATGCCGACTTCCGGGGCGGTGAAAGCCATCCGATGACGCTCGCCGCGGGAGCCCGCCTGGGCCCCTACGAGGTTCTCGCGCCGATCGGCGCGGGCGGAATGGGCGAGGTGTATCGGGCGCGCGATCCCCGCCTCGGGCGCGAGGTGGCGATCAAGGTCCTGCCCGCATCGTTCTCCGCCGACGCCGACCGGCTGCGCCGCTTCGAGCAGGAGGCCCGGGCCGCCGGCGTCCTGAACCATCCCAACATCACGGCCGTTCACGACATCGGGACCCACGAGGACGCGCCGTACGTCGTCCAGGAGCTGCTCGAAGGTGAGACGCTGCGCTCGGTCCTCTCGGGCGGGAGCCTCCCGCAGCGCAAGGCCATCGACTACTCCCTCCAGATCGTCCACGGCCTGGCGGCGGCGCACGAGAAGGGCATCGTCCACAGGGACCTCAAGCCCGAGAACATCTTCGTGACCAACGACGGCCGCGTGAAGATCCTCGACTTCGGCCTCGCCAAGCTCACGCACACCGAGGAGCGGGGACAGGCCACCAACCTCCCGACCGCGACCGCGGGCACGGAGCCCGGCGTGGTCATGGGCACGCTCGGCTACATGTCGCCCGAGCAGGTGCGCGGCAAACCCGCCGATGCGCGCTCCGACATCTTCTCCTTCGGCGCGATCCTCTACGAGATGCTCTCGGGGAAGCGTGCCTTCCACGGCGACTCGGCCGCGGACACGATGTCGGCGATCTTGAAGGA
>JBBDKM010000070.1:0-2453 GCA_040879385.1 Thermoanaerobaculia bacterium
GCGGAAGGGGTGCGCCTGGCGGCCGTCATGCTCTCGCCCTTCATACCCGCCGCCAGCCGCAAGGTCTTCGCGGCCTTCGCCCTTCCGGCGGAGGACCCGCGGTCGCCCGACCTCGTCTGGGGGAAGCTGCCCGTGTCGAAGCCCATGCCCGAGACCCCGCCGCTCTTCCCGCGCGTCGACGCCGGGGTTTACTTCCAGAGGAAGGACGCAGCCATGACCGAATCCATACCCACATCGACTCCCGCGCCGGCCGACGACCGCATCGCGATCGAGGATTTCCAGAAAGTGCGGCTGAGGACGGCGAAGATCGTCGCGGCCGAGCGCGTGCCCAAGTCCAACAAGCTGATGAAGCTCCAGGTCGACCTCGGGGACGAGCAACGCCAGATCGTCGCGGGGATCGCCGCGCAGTACGAGCCGGAAGCCCTCGTCGGAAGGAATGTCGTCGTGGTCGCCAACCTGAAGCCGGCCAAGCTCATGGGCGTCGAGTCCAACGGCATGGTCCTCGCCGCCTCGGTCGGGGAAGCGGGATCGCCGGTGCTTCTCGACGTTCCTCCGGACGTCCCGCCGGGCAGTAAGGTGAAGTGAGTCGGGAGCTCGGAGTGGGGAGTCGGGCGGTGGAGCTCGCCGACAGCCACTGCCATCTCCAGATGGGAGTGGATGCCATGGCGCTCCTCGAGCGGGCGCGCGGTGCCGGGGTGACCCGTTTCCTGGTCCCGGGAACCACCCTCGCAGACTCGGAAGCGGCGGCCGCGATGGCCGATCCGGAATCGGGGATCTTCGCGGCCGTGGGCGTGCACCCGCACGCGGCGAAGGACTTCGACCCGGCCCGCGACGGCCCGCGGCTCGAAGAGCTCGCGCGGCGCCCGGGCGTCGTCGCGATCGGCGAGGTGGGCCTCGATTTCCACTACGACCACTCGCCTCGGGAGAAACAGATCGGGGTGCTGGAGTGGATGGTCGACTGCGCGGCCCGCGTCGGCCTCCCCGTTCTCCTCCACAATCGGGAGAGCGGCGCGGAGATGCTCGCGCTCCTGGCGCGCCGAGGGTCTCGCGCGAAGGCCGGGGTCTTTCACTCGTTCACCGAGCAGGCCGCGTACGGACAGAAGGTCCTCGACCTGGGCTACCTCGTCTCCTTCTCGGGCATGATCACGTTCCGGGCGGCCGAGAACATCCGCGCGGCCGCGGCCGGCCTGCCGCTCGAGGCGATGCTCATCGAGACCGACGCGCCCTATCTGTCGCCCGTGCCCCACCGCGGCAAGCCCTGCGAGCCCGCCTTCGTCGTCGAAACGGCGAAGAAGCTCGCCGAGGTCAAGGGCGTTCGGCTCGAGGACGTCGCCGCCGCGACGACGGCGAACTTCCGGCGGGTGTTCGGGGTCGCGTGAGCTCACGACGCATTTCGGTGGAGGAGTTCGCCTCCTACGTCGGGGAGGCGCTGGCCTCGGTCCCCGTCGAGTTCCAGAAGTACCTCGAGAACGCCGTCGTGGCCGTCGAGGAGGAGCCGTCGGACGAGGACTACGACGAGACCGACACGCCCGACGAAGACGAGCTCTTCGGCATCTTTCGCGGCGTCGGCTACTTCGACAGCCAGAGCGCGGTCACGAGCCTGCCCGCGCAGATCGCGATTTTCCGCGGCCCGATTCTGCGCCACTGTGAAACGCGCGGGGACGCGGTCCGCGAGATCCGCGACACCGTCGTCCACGAGATCGGACATATGCTCGGCCTCGAGGACGAGGGGATGCCGTACTGACCCGCGGAGGCGCCATGCCCATAAAAAAGGACCTCGAAACCGGCGAAACTGTCAGCGCGAGCCCTCCGAGCCGGCAGCGCCTCGCGATCGCCGAGGCGTTCACATATGTCGAGGACTTCGTCTACCTCAGCCTCGCGGTTCTCCTCTCGGCGTGCGCCGGGCTTTCTCTGGTCCACGGCGCGATGGCATTCTGGAACATTCTGCGCGCGGAGCCCTCGCTGCTGGACCTCGTGAACGTGCTCGACCGGCTGCTCCTCGTCCTGATGATCATTGAGCTCCTCTACACGGTGAAGGTGTCGTTTCGCGAGCACGCTCTGACCCCGGAGCCCTTCCTCATCGTGGGCCTCATCGCGGCGACGCGGCGCGTTCTGGTTTTGACCGCCCAGCTCGCCGTCCTTTTGGAGAAGCCGGACGAGGTCGCCTTCCGGCACGCGATGTTCGAGCTGGCGCTCCTGACCGTCATGGTGGTGGCGCTGGTCGCGTCGCTCCTGATGCTCCGCAAGCGCTCCGCCACGCCGGTTCCCGAGCGCGGGTGAAGGCGCAGGCAGAGCCGGGGGCGGGTCTCCTCCTGGCGCTCGTGGTTTCCGCGCTCGCGACCGCCGCGGCGGCCGGGTGGGCAGGGGGGGAGGAGCCGCGTACGAGCCCGACTCTGGCCCGCCAGGAAGCCGAGCAGAACGCGAAGACGCCGGCCGGGAAGCGCTACGAAGGG
>JBBDKM010000071.1:0-2423 GCA_040879385.1 Thermoanaerobaculia bacterium
GCCGATCGGGATGTCGCCCGGCGAAGACGGCCATCTCCTCCACGTGGTTCATGAAGGCGGATTCATCGAGAATGAAGTGGTCCGAAGGAAAGACGGCGATGACCGCTTCCGGGTCCTGGTGCCGCACCCAATAGGCAGGAAATAAGACGCCGGCCGCGGTTCCAATGTCCCGCGGCTGGATGAGCAGCCTGGGCGTCGGGTCCGCGGTAAACTCCGCGGCCGCGTATTGAGCGTGCCACCGCGACGTCACGACCACGGTCTTGTCGAGCGGAACCTTCAGGGCAACGCGATCGAGCGTTGCGCGAAGGAGAGATCGCGATCCAACCAGCGACGCGTATTGCTTCGGCCGATCTTCTCCGAATAGACGGCGGATCAGCGGCCGCAGGCGAATTCCTTCTCCTCCGGCGAGCACGATCGCCCAGAACTTGTTCCTCCCCGCAGAATCCCCATCGGTTCGAAGCAGTGGAGCCTCCGCTCTTTCGACCATGACGACCTCTCTCACCGAGTTGAAGGATCCTTAAGGGTCAGACTCCCTCGCATCAGTGCTTCACTGGATTGGATGCAGGGGGCCGGGGCCAATTTCGCGCCCGGCCTGAGCTATCTGGCCGTTTTGTCGACTCCCTGGAACATCCCCTCCGCGACCCAGTCGCGCAGCCACCGGAAGAGTTGCTCGCCGGCGTTGCCCTGGAGCTTGCGGGCGGAGGCGGCGACGGCCTTACCGAAGGGCTTTCCCTTCGCGAGCGCGTGGAGGAGCTCATAGGCGGGGCGACCGAGGTCGAGGCGCCAGACCTCGTAGTTCTTGCGCCAAACGGCGACCCAGGTGTGCTTGCGACGGACCTCGGGGTGCTCCTCGCTGCCCTGCTTGACCGACTGGAGATAGGCGTTGACCGGATGGTCGAAAGCGAGGACTCGGAAGGCTTCGATCGGCACGAGGCGCGCGTTCGGCCAGGCCTCCTCGGAGATCTTTGCGGCGTCTTCAGGCTCGAGCCTCGGCGACTCGGGCGCGTCGAAGACCTTCGTGACAGCGAGCTCGAGGCGCGCCAGGTCGTAAACGAAAGCCTTGTGCCGGATCCGCGGCGAGTTCCGCACGAACTCGGGGAAACGGCGACCGAAGGAGTTGAAGCTGTAGTGCGTCGACGGATGCGCCATCGCGTAGTCCTCGACGACGTGCTCGAACTGGTGATCTCCCAAAAAGTGCGCGACGGCCGGGTAGTCTCCCTGCAGCGCCTCCACCATCCGCAGGATGTACATGCCCTGGTAGACGCCGACTCGCTCGACGGACGAGAGCCTGTTCGACGGCAGTACGACGTCGCCCACGCGGTCGGGCGGCACGATCTTCGCGGCCACGGGCGAGGCGACGGCTTCCTCGGCGTCGCCGGGCGTCTCGATGACCGCCTGCATCCAGTGCTGCAGGCGGTCGAGCGGGAGGCGCCGGAGGTCAGGCGCTGGCTGCAACACGGCGCTTCTCCCCCTTCTCCTCCCGATAGGCGCGCGCCTTCAGCGCCTCGGCGTGGACGACCTCGAAGGCCGGGATGTCGGCGTCCCACTCGAGCAGCGTCGCGACCTTGCCCGTGCGCCGGACCGAGCGGGCGTAGAGCTTCCAGACCTCGTCGATCACGTGGTCGTTGTGCGTGTCGATGATGTGCGTGCCCTTGTTCGTGTGGCCGGCCAGGTGGTACTGCACGACGCGCTCGGGCGGCACGGCGTCGAGGTAGGCGATCGGGTCGAAGCCGTGGTTGTAGGAGCTCACGTACACGTTGTTGACGTCGAGCAGCATCCCGCAGTCGGCCTCCTGCATGAGGCGCGCGAAGAACTCCCACTCGGTCATGCTCGAAGTCGTAAACTCGGCGTAGGTCGAGGCGTTCTCCAGAATGAGCGGCCGCTCCAGAAAGTCCGATACGGTCTTGACGCGGGCGATGACGTGGCGCAGGGCCTCCTCCGAGAGCGGCATCGGCAGCAGGTCGTGCGTGTTCCTCCCGGCGACACCCGTCCAGCAGAGATGGTCGGAGACCCAGTGCGCCTTGGTGCGCGCCGCGAGCTTCTTCAGTTTCGTCAGGTGCGTAAAGTTCAGAGGATCGACGCTTCCGATCGACATCGAGACGCCGTGCATGACGATCGGGTACCGCTCGGCCACCTGGTCGAGCACCCAGAGCGGCCGGCCGCCCGTATCCATGTAGTTTTCGGAGAGGACCTCGAAGAAGTCTACTTCGGGCTTCTTCTCGAGGACGTGCGGGTAGTGGACCGTGCGCAGGCCCACGCCCACGCCCAGGTCCGGGAAACCCCAACGATTCGATTCGGAAGTCATCGCTTCAAGAGACCTCCGGGGGCCACGGGTTCATCCGTGGCCCCCGAGAGAGTTCTACCGAAGAGAAACCTTACGCGGCCTTCTTGACCGGGACCTGGCAGCCGCCCTTGCCCTTGCA
>JBBDKM010000072.1:0-2373 GCA_040879385.1 Thermoanaerobaculia bacterium
GCGACGAAGGCTCCGGCGCTCGTCCCGACGAAAATGTCGAAGTCGCGATAGATCGAGCCCGAGCCCCGCTGTTCCTCCCACGCGGCGAGCGCGCCGATCTCGTACGCGGCACCGAGAATCCCACCTCCGCCCAGGACGAGCGCCCGGAGCGGGGCACCAGCCGCGACAGGCCGGCCACCGGCGTGCTCGGAGTACCGGCCACAGTCGGCTGCCTGTCGCTGGGAAAATGCCCTCGCGCTCACGGTGTCCTCACGGCCGCCCCCGCGGCTCGAACGCCCAGGGATTCAAGCGCGTCCAAGACCTGCTGTCCGCGGACGCGAACCTTGTAGTCTTCCGTCAGGTTGCGCCACCGGACGGTCCCCGAGGGATCGACCAGGAACTCGGCCGGGCGGGCGATGTTGGCGCCGCCCGGCCCGCCCTTTTCGTGGAGCAGGTCGTAGCGGCGAATGACCTCGGCCTTCGGGTCCGTGAGAAAGGTGAACGTGTATCCCTGCTTTGCGGCGTGTCCGCTCGTGACCTCAGGCGGGTCCACGCTCACGGCGACGACGCGCACGCCGCGCGCCGTCAGGTCCGGAAGCTTTTCCTGCAGGCTCCGCAACTCGGAGTTGCAGAAGGGTCACCAGTAGCCCCGGTAGAAGACGAGAAGCACCCATGACCCCACGTGCCCGGCCGAACGCAGGTCCGAGAGGGACACCTCCTTGCCGCCGACCTCCTGGAGCCGAAAGTCCGGCGCCTTCTGGCCGACCGCGGGAGCTTCCGCCGAGCCCGGCAGGGGCCGGGCGCCCGCCCGTGTCACGGCTAACGCGAGCACGATGGTGGACACGACGGCGAGGCGGCTCATGCTGCCCCTCCGGCGCCCCATTCTCTACTCACCGTGCCCATCATTCCTTACGATGGCCGTTGCAGCACGGGAGTTTCAAGGTTTATGGTGCGCTCAGACAATGCGAGGAGGGCCGATGGCTCACGTTGCCTACGTCTTTGCCCCGGAATACGAAGCCGATGTTGCCGGCAAGCGCGGGCGCGTCGCGAACATCTTGAAGGTACACGGCATCGAGCCCGACGTCGGCCGCGCGCACCTAGCGCTCTACATGGCGATCCAGTTCGGCCCGTCGACCGTGACCCGCCTCGAGCGAGAGGCGATCGCGGTGGCCGTCTCCGCGGCCAACGGCTGTCACTATTGAATCTCCCACCACGGGGCGGCGCTCCGTGCTCTGTCCAAGGACGATCTGCCCGAGCGGATCGCCGCCAACCCGGATCGGGTCGATCTTCCCCGGCGCCTTCGAGCCATGGTCGATTACGCCCTACTCCTCACCCGCCGGCCAAACTCCGTCACCTCGTCTCAGGTCGCGGCCTTGCGCGAGACCGGCCTCTCCGACGCAGAGATTCACCGGGTCGCCGCGGTCGTGGCCTACTTCAACTTCGTCAACCGCATCGCCGAGGGACTGGGCGTGGAGCTCGAGCATGATTGAAGTACCCGCGGCTTCGGCGGATCCGCCTTGACAGCCTCCCCGGCCGGGCCGGAGGATGCTTTCCGGATGTCGGCTACAGACCATGACTCGGGCGACGGGCCGGACCAGCCCGCAGCCTCCCAGCTCGAGAGGTTGCGCCGCGGTGACGCGGATGCCTGGGAAGAGGTCATCCGGGTCCACGGCGCCCGCCTTCTGGCTGTGGCGCGAAGAATCGTTCGGGACGACCAGCTCGCCCAGGACTGCCTGCAGAATGCTCTCGTGCAGGCCTTCCTCAAGATCGGCACGTTCGAGGAGCGCGCCGCGCTCACGAGTTGGCTTCACCGAATCGTCGTCAACTCCGCCCTCATGGCGCTGCGCTCCCGGAAGCTCCGGGGCGAGGAGTCGCTGGACGACCTGCTCCCGGCCTTTGACGAGTACGGGCAGCGCCGCTCCGAGAGTGGTCTGGACGCCCCGACGCCGGAGGAACTGCTCGAGCGCGCAGATGCCCGTGAGGTCGTCGAGCGCGCCATCGACGCACTGCCCGACGGGCACCGGATGGTTCTACTGCTGCGCGATTTCGAGGAGCTCTCGATACAGGAGGTGGCCGAATTGATGCAGCTCACTCCGAACGCAGTCAAGATCCGACTTCACCGAGCCCGTGCCGCCTTGAAGACACTCCTGGAACGGCCGCTCCGCCGGGCGGGCGCGCCCGCGAGATCTCGACTCCGGGCCAGGATCACCGGTATCGCCGGGCGCTACCTGCCGCTCATGATCACGTGCCGGGAATTCGACGGCTTCATCATGGACTACCTGGAAGGGTCGCTGACCGGCCGAGAGCGGCTCCTCTTCGAGATCCACGTTCGGACATGCGGCGAGTGCCGCAAGTATCTGAAGCGCTACCAGCAGACTCTTAGCCTCGGCCGGA
>JBBDKM010000073.1:0-76807 GCA_040879385.1 Thermoanaerobaculia bacterium
ATCCTCACCTCCATCCAACGCTTTTGTCAGCGAATCTCTGGGACAGGACACTAGCTCGCGAGCGTCTTCAACCGGGCTTCGGCTTCCCGGATCACGCGAATCACGTCTCGGGGGCGGCTGCGCGTGGTGACGCGGCTAATCAGTTGGGGATCGCCGAAGAGTTTGATTGCGCGCGAGATCGTGAGCAAGTAGCCCTGCATCGTGCGCGCGAGGATCATCACGATGACGCGGGGCTCGTGCCCGTGAGGGTCCGAGAAGTTCACCGGTTCGGGGGTCACGGCAACGAGAACACGCTTCCGCGTAAAGTGAAACGCGCTTGGTTCGTTTGGATGGGGAAATGCAGCGGCGTCCACAAGCGCGGTCGAGCAGATCCGCTCGCGCGCCAGAATCGATTCGTAGAGCGACTGCCGATCCACGTCCTGGTCGAGTGTCGCCCGGGTGATCATCCAGAGGAGAAGCTCGTCGCGGGTCAAAGGCGGAACGTCCAGCCAAACGTTCTCCACGTTCAAGAGCGGATAGATCTCGATCTCGGAATGCTCCAGCTCCTCCGGCATTGCGCGACTGCCTTCGATCTCGACCTTCTTGACCTGCTCGTCCAACCACGCGTCGATGTCGCTTTTCCGGAATCGCCATTGAGCGCCTACGCGAATCGCAGGGAGGAGGGACCGGTCGAGCATCCGATAGAGCGTTTTCTCCGAGACCATCAAGTACCCGGAAAGCTGCTTGATGGTGAGGATCTCACTCGCGGGCATTTCGGTAGACATGATAGGACAATAATAGACAAATATAGATTCTACAGTACTCCTATTGACTTTGAGGGTCAAAGCAGCCGCTGTCCCGTAGGCGGCCGGCCCTCGGGAACGCGGTCTCGAGCGGCTGGCGGCGCATCTGCGGCGGGATCAGCATGTCTCATCGAAGTGTTGATGTGCGGCGGCTTCGCCGGGTTCGAGAAGTCACTGATCACGCTCTGCGCGTAGGGCAGGCCGAAGTGCCGGGTTCCGAAGCGGCGCTGGCCGTCCTTCGTGTCGTCGATCAACCCCATCAGCGTCGGATAGGGGTCGAGACGAAGACCCGGCCCTCGGTGTCTTTCTCGGTGACGAGGTTCACCGGCGCCACCCCGTCCGGCACGAAAGCGCAGCGCTGTCCCGTCACCCCTCGCTTGGCAGGCGGCGGGCATCGAGGCGCCCGACCGCGAGCAGGATGCCGAAGAGGATGGCCTCCGGGCGCGGCGGGCAACCGGGGATGTAGACGTCGACAGGGAGGACCCGGTCGACGCCGCCGGCGCTGGCGTATCCCTCCCCGACGATGCCCCCGGAGGCGGCGCAGGCTCCCACGGCGATCACGACGCGCGGGTCGGGGACGGCCTCGACCGTGCGGCGGACGGCGGTCTCCAGGTTGCGCGTGACCGGGCCGGTGACCACGACCCCGTCCGCGTGCCGCGGGGAGGCGACGAAGTCGATGCCGAGACGACGAACGTCGTATACCGGGTTCAGGAGGGCGGCGAGCTCCCAGTCGCAGGCGTTGCAGGAGCCCGCGTCGAGGTGGCGCAGGTGCAGTGATCGGCCGAGCACCCGGTGGATCTCGGACGAGGCGCAGGCGGCCTCGGCATCCGGGTCAGGTGCTGGTCCCGCCGCTCCGACGGCAGGGTCGTCGGCCACGACCTCGATCCGCAGGTCGTCGCGGCAGCGCGCCGCGAGCTCGAAGTCCCGTCCCATGGCGATCGCTCCGGCCCATGGATCCTCGGCACAGCGGCCGCAGAAGACGCACCGCGCAAGGTCGAGGGCGACGTGGCGACCTCCGGCGTCGAAACGCTCCGAGAGCGCGCCCGTGGGGCAGACGGAGGGAGGGGGCAGGGCGCCGCCGGGGCGAAGCACGGGCGCCCCCCGAAAGCGGTCCGGCGGGACGCTCGGCTCCGCGGGATAGCGGGTCGTGACCACCCCGATGCGAAGCGCGTTCATGAGGATTTTCAGCATCTCAGCGATCCGTGCACGAGTAGCAGAGCTCGAAGCTCTTGTTGACGAGCGGGAAGTCCGGGACGATCGCCGTCTCGGCGGCCAGGACCACGGCGGGCCAGTTGTGGTAGCTCGGCGACCGGAGATGGTATCGCTCCACGCGCCCGCCGGCCTCGGTGCGAAGCCAGTGGACAGCCTCGCCTCGCGCCGACTCGATGGCCGAGATCCCGATCCGCCCGCCCGGCAGCGGCTCGGCGAGGGCGACCAGCAACGGCCCCGGCTCGAGCCGCCGGGCGAGCTCGCCGACGAGCCGGATCGACTCCCGGGCCTCGAGGGCGCGAAGGCTCACGCGGGCCATCACGTCGCCGTCCGGGACGGTCACGACGCGCAGGTCGGGTGGCGCGGGACCCGCGAACGCGCCGTGGGGATGGTCGCGCCGCGCGTCGCGATCGACACCGCTGGCCCGGGCCGCCACGCCGGCAACGGCGAGGTCCAGCGCGGCCTGGTGTTGGAGGACGCCGGTGTCGTCGAGCCGATCAACAACCGACGCGTTGGCTTCGATGCTTCCCATCAGGTTGTCGAGCCCGGCGAGAGTGTCCTGGAGCGTGGCCGCGAGGACTCCGAGGAGGTCGTCCGGGAGATCGAGACGCGCGCCGCCCGGGATGACGAGGCCCCGGAGGAAGCGATTGCCGGTGAGCCGCTCGTTCATCTGCTGGAGGCGCTCCTTCAAACGCATCCCGGTGGCGGTGCCATAGTGGAACGCGGCGCCGGCGCAGACGTTGCCGACGTCGCCGACGTGGTTGTAGAGCCGCTCGAGCTCGAGAGCGATACTCCGGATGAGCAGGGCCCGCGGCGGGGCGTCGACGCCGGCAATCTGCTCGAGCGCCTCGCAGTAGCCCAGGCCGTGCGCGACAGAGCAGACCCCGCAGATACGCTCGGCGACGTAGAAGGCGTCGAGCGGCGAGAGCCCCTCCATCCGCTTCTCCAGTCCGCGATGCGTGTAGAACAGGCGCGCGTCGAGATGGAGCACGGTCTCGCCGACCGACGTGAAGCGGAAGTGACCCGGCTCGATGATGCCCGCGTGGATCGGGCCGACCGGGATCTCGAAGACGCCCTCGCCTTCGGCGACCAGATGCGGGAACTCGTCGGCGGGTTCGACCGGGACGTGCTGCGATCCGTCGAAAGCCTTGCGGAGCGGGAAGACGCCACGCGGCCACCCGTCGTGGACCACGAGCGGGCGGGGATCGGGGTGCCCGACGGGGACGATCCCGAAGAGGTCCTGCATCTCGCGCTCGTGCCAGTTTGCGGCCGGGATCGCCGTCGTCAGGGAGGGCACCTCCGGGCGCGCCGCATCCACGGAGACGAGAAGCGTCACAAACCGATCCGGGGCGCCGGGGGCAGTGGGCTCGAAGACGTAGCGCACCTTCAGATCGCCGTCCGGCGTCGCCGTCTCGTCGGTCGCCACGACCGTGGCCAGGGCCATCGAGTGGGGTCCGGTGAGCACGGCGGCGGCGGCCGGGAGATCGTCCGGGCGACCGAGGCGCAGCGTGAGATCGCTCGGGCGCGGACCGACGTCCGCGTCGACGGAGCCGCCCGTGCAGGCTCGCAGCGCATCCGTGAGGGCAGGGTCAGCCAACGACGATCTCCGTGGCGCGCCGGAGGAGCTTGTCGAAGCTCGCGGGAAGGGTGAGGCCGAGCAGAACCATGATCGTCGCGAGCAGCATCATGGCGAGCAGCGGGGACCAGGCCTCGGGCTCCCGGCCGGCTGCCGCCGTCGGCTCGCCGAAGACCATCGCGCCGACATGGTGGAGGAGGCCGGCAAAAATGACGACGACCATCGCGAGGAAGATCGCGATCGCCACCCAGTGACCGTGGCCGATGCCGGCGCGCAGCACCATGAGCTCGCTCACGAAGATCGAGAACGGCGGCACGCCGGCGAGCGACAGCGCCGCGAGCATGAGGAGCGTCGCGGCGATCGGCGCCACGGCAAGCATGCCCCGGATGGCCCGCATATCGCGCGTGCCATAGCGGGCGATGGCGGTGCCAGCGGCGAAAAACGCGAGCGCCTTGGTGACGCCGTGGTTCACCACGTGCAGTAGCGCGCCGTAGGTGCCGACGGAGCCACCGAAGCCGAGACCGAGCACCACGATTCCGACGTGCTCGACGCTGTGGTAGCCGAGGAGGCGCTTGACGTCGCGCTGCGCCAGGATGAACGGCGTCGCCACGACCACCGAGGTGAGGCCGAAGACGAGCAGCACCTCGGCCGGGAACGCCGGGCCGCACGCGGCGGCGGCGATCGTCTGGAAGCGGATGATCCCGAGGAGCGCGCACTTGATGAGGACGCCCGAAAGCAGCGCCGAGACCGGCGTGGGCGCCTGGCTGTGGGCGTCCGGCAGCCAGAGGTGCATGGGCGCGAGCCCCGCCTTGGTGCCATAGCCGACCATCACGAAGATGAAGCCGATCCGGACGATACCCGGGTCGAGCCTGGGAGCGACCTGCATGATCGCCGACCAGCTCATCGCGCCCGCGGCTCCCTGGACGTCGGCTGCAGCGGCATAGATGAGCACCGTGCCGAAGAGGCCGAAGGAGATGCCAATGGTCGTCACGATGATGTACTTCCACGCCGCCTCCAGGCCGTGCTGATGGCCGTGGTAGCCGACGAGGACGGCTGAGGTGATCGTCGTCCCTTCCATCGCGATCCAGAGAACTCCGAGGTTGTCGGCGAGGACCGTCACGACCATCGTCGCGACGAAGGCGTGCACGAGAGCGAAGTAGGACCGCAGGGACTCGGCTTTCATGTTGCCGACCGCCACCGCCTGTCTGAGCCACCCCACCGTGTAGATGGAGACGGCCAGGGTGAGGACGACGAGGAGGAGGAGGAAGACGAGCCCGAGGTCGTCCACGCGGAAGACGCCGAGCGCCCGAGGACCGCCGGCTGCAACCTCGCGGGCGAGGACGAGCGTGAGCGCGACAAGGACCGCCGAACCACCGACGTCGATGGCCGAGAGAATGCGGCGGTCGCGCGTCGTGAGCATGGCGAGCGCCGTGACGGTCGGGACGAGCGGAAGGACCCAGAGGAGCGTTTCAGCCACGCATCATCCCCTCAGCCGGTCCAGGTCCGCGATGTCGGCGTCGACCGTCGAGCGGACCCGGAGCACCATGATCGCCATCACGAGCGCGGCGAGGATGACGTCGAGGATCACGCCGATTTCGATGATGAGCGGCATGCCCTGCGTCACCGCCATCGCCGTGAAGAAGATCCCGTTCTCCGACGCGAAGAGGCCCACCATCTGGGTCAGCGCCTTCTTTTGGGTTGCCATGACCAGCACGCCGAGCAGGGTGAGGGCGATGCCGACCGGGAGCGCGTTGCCGGCGATCGCCTGGCGGACGGAGCCGAGTGAGGCACTCAGGTGGAACGACATGACGATGACCACCACGGCGAGGGCGAGCGTCGCGGCGACGGGGATCACCGGTTCCACCTCGCGCCGGACGTTCATGCGCTGGACGACCCGGTGCAGCACCCACGGCAGCACGAAGGCCTTGACGGCGAGCGTGACGCCGGCGATCACCCAGAGGTCCACGTTCCCGGTGGCCGTCGCGAGGACCCCGCCCGCGATGGCAATGAGGAACGACTGGGTGGCCACGGCGTAGATGGCGCGGTAGATCTGACTTGCAGCGAGGATGAGGATCATCGTGAACAGCAGCAGGGCGCCGAGGTCGTCGATGATCGTATGGACCGTCTCGGCGCTCACAGGATCCTCAGCGCGAGCGCCGTCAAGGCGCACACGAAGGCGATGCCGAGGTACTGCGGCACCCGGAAAAGCCGGAGCTTGGCGTAGGACGACTCGACGAGCGCGAGGTAGGTCGCCAGCGCGAGGATCTTCGCCGCGAACGCGCCGGCCCCGAGGAGGAGGCCCGTGGCGCCCGCGCCGTCCGCCAGTCCGACCGGGAAGAAGAGGGCCGACACGAGGCCGAGGGTCACGATCTGGCGGGTGTGCGACGCGAGCACCATGCAGCCGAGCCCCGGCCCGGAGTGTTCGAGCAGCATGCCTTCGTGCAGCATCGTGAGCTCGAGGTGGGTGTCCGGGTTGTCCACGGGGATGCGGCCCGTCTCCGCCGGGAGCAGCACGAGCATGGCCGCAAAGCCGAGGAAGTCCGCCGCGCGCCAGGCGAGGATCCACGACGTCCCGCGGTGGGCCGCGAGGGCGCCGAGCTCCGTCGTCCCGGCGGCCACCGCGGTCGAGAATACGACCATCATCAAAACCGGCTCGACGAGCGGCGCGACCGTCATCTCCCGCGAGGCCCCCATGCCGCCGAACGCGCCGCCGGCGTCGAGCGCACCGACCGCCGTGAGGAAGCGGGCCAGCGCGAGCAGCCCGAGGAGCAGCAACGCGTCGCCCAACGGAAAGGCCGGCGGCCCCGCCCGGACGACCGGAACGAGTGCGCCCGCGGCCACCGTGGCAGCCAGCACGAGCACCGGAATCGACCGGTAGAGGCCCGAGGCCGTGTCCGCCTGGACCGTGCCCTTCCGGAACAGCTTGGTGAGGTCGCGGTACGGCTGTAGGACCCCGGCCCCCTGCCGGCACTGGAGCCGGGCCTTGATCTTCTGGATGATGCCGGTGACGAGCGGCCCGATCAGCACGAGCAGGGTCATCTCGAGGAGCATGAGCCCGAACGATCTCTCGCCGGCCATCATTGGCCCACCCCGAACAGCAGCAGCGCCACGAAGAGGGCTCCGAGCACGAACCCGATATACCCGTGGATGCGGCCGGTGCTGCGGACGCGAATGGTCCTCGAGAGTACCGTGATGCCCCGCTGGACGCGGTGGTAGATCTGCGTCTCCGCGAGGTCCACGACCTCTCCGGCGTAGCGGAGGCGTCGGACGACGTAGGGCGTCCCGGCGGTCTCCCGGATCACCTCGCGGCGGGGGCGGTAAAGCGCCGCGAAGACGAGCCGGAGCGGCTTGGCAAACGCGGTCGCCGTGTAGTCGAACCGTGCCGTGGGGCTCATCCCGCACGTCCACGTTGGCGCGGCGCGCTGCGGGGCACGCCGTAGTCCGCGGCGCAGGACCCACGCCATCGCGGTGAGCGCGATGAGGAGCGCGGCCACCATCGTCATCGAAATGGCCGTGGCGTCTGTCCCGGACGCCGTCAGCCCCGTCGACAGCACAAGCGGTCCCCGGGCCGTCACGACGGCGCTCGCCACGGGGCCGTGGAGCAGCCCGGCCGTTGGCGCGTCGAGCAGGCGTATCGCGTACCCCGGCGCCGCGCCGAGGGCCACGCACGCCGCCCCGAGCCAAACCATTCCGGCGATCATCGACGGCGGTGCCTCGGTGGCGTGCTCGGCGTGGGGAGTTCGCGGGCGGCCAAGGAACGTGACGCCGAACGCCTTCGCGAAGCAGGCAGCGGCGAGGCCTCCCGTGAGTGCCAGCATCGCCGCGGAGAAGACGATGACGAGCCCGGCCGGGCCGTGGAAGCCGCTGGCGCCGCCGAGGAGGGCCTGGAAGGTGAGCCACTCGCTGACGAACCCGTTGAGCGGGGGGAGAGCCGAGATCGCGACGGCTCCAAGCAGGAACAGCCCCGCCGTCCAGGGCATGCGCCGGGCGAGCCCGCCGAGCTCCTCCATGTTGCGGACGTGCGTGCGGCAGAGGACGCTGCCCGCGCCGAGGAAGAGGAGACCTTTGAATGCCGCGTGGTTGACGGTGTGAAGTAGTGCGGCGGTGAGCGCGACGGTCGCGAGGGCGCCCGCCGCGCCTTCCCGGCGCCACAGAATCATCGCCAGCCCCGCCCCGATGAGGATGATCCCGATGTTCTCGACGCTGTGGAACGCGAGCAGGCGCTTGAGGTCGTGCTGCTGGAGCGCGTAAAGCACACCGAGCACGGCCGAGGTCGTGCCCAGGACGAGCACCGTCCATCCCCAGGAGGACGGGAGCGGCCCGGCGACCGGGGCGAGGAGGTCGAAGGCGAAGCGTAGTATCCCGTAGATCGCGACCTTGAGCATGACGCCCGACATCAGCGCCGAGACGTGGCTCGGGGCCGCAGGGTGTGCGCGGGGGAGCCAGACGTGGAGAGGGACCACGCCGGCCTTGGTGGCGAAGCCCCCGAGCGCCAGGAAGAACAGCGTCGTTCGTGTCGTGCTGTCGAGGTCACCCGCCGCCGCGCGAAGGGCCGCAAAGTCGAATGCCCCGGCCCGCTCGGTCAGGGTAAGGAATGCGACGAGGAGCAGGGCCGTCCCGCCGTGGGCCATCACCATGTAGAGGAGCCCTGCCCGCGCGTTCTCGCCATCCCGGTCGTCGGAGACGACGAGGACGTAGCTGGCGAGCGTCATGCCTTCCCAGCAGAGGAGGAAGGTCAGCGCGTCGCCAGCGCAGACGAGGAACGCCATGCAACCCAGGAACACATTCAGCGCGAGCACCTGCGCCGCCTGCCGCGCCGGTCCCGCGTCGGGCGAGTGCGCCCGGAGGTAGGCCGGGCCGTAGATGGCCGCCGCGACGGCCACGAGGGAGATGACGAGCAGGAAGAAGGTCGAGAGCCCGTCCACCGCGAGCGAGAGCCGAGCGAACGGGAAGAGGTCCGGAAGCCGTTGGGTCAGCGTGCGGCCCGGGTCGCCGAGGAGCACGCCGAGCGAAACGACGAGGCCTACCAAGGCCCCCGCAAGCGCGGCCAGGTGACCCACGCCGAGCGCAAGTCGGCCCGACCACCGCGCCAGCAGGGACGAAAGCGCCCCTACCCCGTAGCACGCAGCGATCAGATTTAGGCCAGAATCGAAGTCCACGTCGCCCTGCTTCTGTCGCGGCCAGACCGCGACAGACACGCACCGTGAGGCCACCGCGACCACGGCGACCACTCGGCCATCGTATACGCGGCGGAGGGGCGGGCCGAAAGCCCGCGGCGGCAATCCTCAGGCTGCCACAGGCTCCGCAAGAGCAACCCTCTCGAGACGATGATGACTGGTTCGCCGAGAACCGGCACCGTCGCCGAGGTCCTTCTTAGACTGCTTCTAGTCGGCTTGGGCGTACCGATGGCTTCTCTCGGTCATTTTCTGCAACCCGACGCCGTCGAGAACCGTGATCATGTGGCCCTGGCGATAGAGCCAACGACGTTGCTCGAAGCCATCAAGCGTCGCCAGCAGCGACTCATGTGAAATCCGAAGGCATTGAGCCAACTCCCGGAGTGTGAGGCCGAGGTCAATTGTGACGCCTTCGTCGGAGACGGTTCCTCCGGCCGCAAGATCGAGGAGGTACGAGGCCAGGCGGGCGCCGGAAGGCACGACCCTGAGAGGTTCGGGCTCACCGTGCGCGCCACATTGCAGGTAGGAAACCAGCGTTTCCATGTAGAACGGATTCTGTCGCAAGAGATTGCGGAAATCAGGCGGCGTGATGACGCGGACGAAGCAGCGCTCCAGCGCCTCCGCTGTGACGCGATGCGTCCCGGCTGACAGCGTAATTCCGAGACCAATGAGGTCGCCCGACCGCGCCACCTTGACCAGACCTTGCCGGCCTCCCACGCCGGTCTGCGTGAGCTTCACACGACCCTCGTCAATGAAAAAGAGACCCTGGGCCGGCTGGCCTTGGCGAAAGAGCCTCGCCCCTTCGGCAATGACCTGGCCTCGCAGCGCGGCGGAAAGCATTTCACAGACACGGGGAGCCGATTCCTTCTGGAAAAGATCCTTGGATCGGATTCGACATCTGGGGCAACTGCCTATCTGATCGAGGCCGTGATTCAAAGCCATCTCGTGCCTCCTGTCTCTCGGTACCTCATCGCTCCGCGACTGGGGACCCGAGCCGACGCCGGGACTGTTTCGCGAAACTCCTCACGGCCTCCGCGATGCACCGTGCGAAGTCTCGGAGCCGAACGACCCGCGAAGGAACCGGCAAGTCTCAGCGCTGGCCTGCTCGGCGGGTTGCCACCACTCACGAGCGCAGCTCCGATCGTTCGCCTCGACAGGCGCGAGGGCATACGACACCTGAGTGGGATGTCAGGTCACGAGCTTTTCTCGCAGGGCTGCCCGTCTCGAGATCACGAGCTGAGGTGGACATTCTCTGGCGGCTGGTTTGGCGGGGCAAACACCTCGTAAAGCCCGTGGGAGGTTTTCGCCGAGAGGATCTTGTGGACGAAGCCTTCCCGGTGCAGAAGATGGCTGAGCCGTGCCTCCCAGAGAAGCTGCAAGGAGACCGTTCGTGCCAAGAGCAGGAAGACGATTCGAGGTCGGTACCCGTGGATCTCTCGAAACTCGACCGGCCGCGCGGCGCGGACGATCACGATCTGGTCACGGGACAGCGGGGACTTTTCGGGCTCGCGGGGGTGCGGAAAGGCGACTTCGGGGGCAAGTGCGGTGCTGCAGAGGCCTTCGCGCTCCATGATGGACGCGACAAGTCGCTCCTTTGCCTCCTCCTGCGGGCTTTCCGTCAGGCTGAGCTCGGCTCGATGGATCGCGTTGCGGATCAGCGTTGCGGCTTCCGAGTCGGGAACGTCGAGAAAAATGTTCTTCTCATCCATGTGAGAAAAGAGACGGACTTCAGAACCGAGTTCCTCCACGGGTTCGATCTGAGTCTCATTCCCTGTCCGCCGCCGAAGAAGCCACTGCTCGACGTCGCTTACACGAAAGGCCCATCGGCCGCTGACCCGGAGGGCTTTCAAATCGCGCGCGAGCCTGTAGACGCTGCTGGCAGACAGCGAGAGGTAGTTCGAAACCTCAGCCACCGTCATCATCGGATCGGTTTGCCGGGCGTCTTTCCCTTTCCTGCCTTCCATGACCAGCGACCTCTATGGAGATAACCGCACGCGGGAAACCCGGACCGTGAAGCCGGGATCCCGCGTGCGAGCGTTACTACCGCTTCGGCGGGCTCGGTTGGCCAGGCTTCTGCTGAGGCTGGCTCGGTGCCGGCTTGGCGGTGCTCGGCGAGTTCGACGGCGCAGGGTTCGCCGACTTCTGCGGTTGCACGGGCTGGTTCGGCGGGGCGGGTTTCGGCATCTGGGGCGGGGTGTAGGGATTTGTCATGATCCTAATCCTTTCGCGTCATGGGACGCAGTTTGATGTACGAAATAGACGTTTTCTGATATCAGACGTATTCTAACGTAAAACAACACAAGGCTGTCAACCGATGGGATCTGCGCTAGGGCCGGGCGGATGGAAGTTCTCCTGTTGCAATGGAATACGACCGAACGAGTGAAAGCTGAGGCAAACTCCAGGTCGCCCGACGTATTGCCCGCCACGACGACGCCGGTCAAGTGCGTGGCCAGCTCGATCTCACCCCCCAAGCAGGTCTTCAATCTTCCACCTTGAGTTCGTAACCTTCGATCGCAGGCGGACTGATCCTTCGGTGACTCACATGGACCACGGGACCAGACCGTTTATGCCCGGCAGAAGTCCAGAATGTGCTTGCATACTCCCCATCTGGGAGTACGGCGAACGGGCAGCCATGGTCGTCGCAGATCGTGACCCAGTCGCCATCGAGGATGAAGCCTGTAAACAGAATCTTGCCGTGGGTGAGACACTGCACCTGGAACGGCCCCTCCCTATCGCAAAGGAAAGCGACAGCATGGCCGCGGGCGGAGTAGCCCGCGCTCGAGCGATTCCCGCCCGACAACCGAAGAGCGAGGTCATGCGAGAGCTCGTCGGTCGGCTCGAACCAGGCGAGCCGGTTGCACTTCAGTGCAACGGCGAGGGGGGCTGCTGACTCTGCGAACATCAGAAGCGTTCCCGATTCGATCGGCCGGGGGGAGGGAGAGATCCGTTTCAACGCGAGACCGCAGATCGGGACACCGTAGATTTCAGGGTTTGCTGCCCACGGAAGCGACCGTAGGAGAGCGGCCAGAAGAAAGAGTCCGACCGACGAGACCAGCGGTCGTCTGCTCCCTGGTGTCACCCCGGGCTTGCCGTGCCCGACGGATGGCCGAAAAGCAGAGTTAGCTCCCGTACCCGTCCCGTATTCCTGCGAACACTTCATAGACGTCTTCAGCGGAGCGAGCCTCGAGAATTCTCCGGACCAACCTCTCCTTGTGGACGAGGTAGCTCAGCCGAGCCTCCCAGAGGAGCTGGACCGAAATTGTTTGGGTCAGCAGGATGAAAGCGATCCGCGGCCGGTGTCCGTACATGTCATGAAAGTCAACCGGTCCGAGAGCCCGAACCACAACGATCTGGTTCGCCCCGAGCAGGCGTCTGCCTGCGTCTTTCGGATGCGGATAGGCGACATCAGGATGGAACGCTGTGCTGGAGAGTTCCTCGCGCTCGAGGACGGACCGACAAATCCGCTCCCTCGCCGTCTCTTCCGCGGCCTCTCCCGGACCCTCCGCAAGCACGAGTCGAGCGCGGCGGAGGGCAGCCCTGATGAGGCGTCCGGCATCGGTCTGGGGCGCGTCGAGGAAGACGTTCTGAATATCGAGATAGGGGTGAAGGCTGACCTCACAGCCCGGGTAATTTACTGGCTCAGCCGGCATCTCCTCGACGGACCGACATCTAACAATCCACTCTTCGAGATCGCTGACGCGGAGGCGCCAATGGCCATCCACGCGGACCGCCTGAAGTTCCCCAGCTATTCGATGGATGGTTGTCGGCGACAGCGAGAGATCGCGTGCGGTGTCACTGACGGACATCGTCTCCTCGGCGTCGCACCCCTCCAGCCTCTGCGAATCCATGTCAGAGACATTCTGTGGGGGACGACGACGTGACCGGCTTGCGAGCCCGGCCGCCCTTCGGTGCGATTGGCCTCGAAGAGGGACGCTTCCGTCCCGCACGGTTACCAGAGCAAGAGGCGTGGGCCGAACCCGTTCCTTCATCAGCCCCGCCTGGAAGTGACGACTTCCCTCGAGCCTCGAGAAAGAGAAGGCGGCAACAGTGCGGACACCTGACGAGGTCCTCGTTCCGACGGACCTGTTGGAGGAGCCGCGGCAGGAGTCGGAGGTGACAACCACCACAGTGAGCCCCACGTACCTCTACCATCGGAGATCGACCCGCTGGTGGATGAGCCTCGTTGGTCGCCCGGGGGAGCTCAGCGGCCATCGTCCCTCAACGGTCGACCTTCGCAGGTTCGGGCTCCAGATTCCGCTCCGCTTGAATGAGTGCTTCGTACAAAGCAGTCGTGTCAACCGCGTCGAGCAGGTCCCTGACGGCGTGGTCGCCGGCAAGCATCTGCGAGAGTTTGTACAGCCAGGGAAGATGAAGCTCGTCGTACTTGAGGCCCAACACGAAGAAGAGATGCGTGGGCTTTCCGTCGAGAGCGTCGAATTCGATTCCCTCGCTTGACCGACCGAGCACCATGAACGGCCGCGCAATCTGGTCGGGGTTGCGACGAAGTGTGTGCAGGAAGGCGATACCGCCTCCAAACGCACCCGGCAACACGTTCTCGCGCTCAATCAGGGCCCCGACGAACCAGGTCTTGTCGCGGACGAGTCCCAGGCGATGCGCGAGCCCTGACAGCTCCTCGATCACGCCGTTCTTGGTTTTGGCGGTCAGGTCCGGGATGATGTGGTCGGGCTGGAAGCAGGTTGTGAGCCCCAGCATCCGCCGCGGTGAACCTTCCAGCGTCGGGGTGCTGAGATAGCGGGGCAGCACTCCCAACATCTGGTCGTCCAGCCAGGTGTCGATCATGGCTTTTCGGAAGCGCCATTGGCTGCCGACTTTCACGCCGGGAACGGTCCCGTCAGCCACGAGTTTCAGGGCCGTCCTCTCGTTAACGTTAAGGTAGGCAGCCAGTTGCTTGACCGTCATCAGGCGATCTTCCATTCGCTCCATCCCTCCTTCCTGATCCACCGCCGTTGACAAACGGAGGCATCATGCTCCAGAATACGTTTCACGTCAAGGAATGACGTCATTTTACCTTAGAATACCTCTAATTCAATGGACACCCCCGAATCTCATGTCAACATTGGTAGGGTCCGAACCTTCCCGAATCCCGCGCCGACGGGCAGTTCAGGTCCCACGTCTTCGCCGTCCACACCTGGTGGGGTAATCCCCCACCAGCCCGTTCCGGATTCCCAGGGGAGGGCGGCTGCCGAAACGGAATCGAGGCAGGCCCGTGAGTCCAAAGTACGACTCTCTGTGGGTTCGAGCGTTTTTCTCGCCGGCTTCGGACTGAGTTTTCTGCTTCTCGTGCTCGAATACCTGACCGCGGGCGAGTTCCCCGGTTGGTTCATCTTGATTCCGACCAACCCGTCAACGCTCTTGGCCGCGCTCGTAGGCCACCAGGTTGAGGCAGTCGTCGGGTCTCGGTGGTCGGACGAGGCTTTCTTCGGGACACTCGTCGTGGAGTCGGCTCTCTGGTGGTACATGGTCGGCGCCCTCGTCGCCGTGGTTCGCCGTCGCCGCGCGCACCGCTTGATGTCCGAGACCGAGAACTTCGGGAAAACGCCCTAATGTGTGCGGGGCGGATGCCCTCGTAACTTCCGAGCAGCGGCGTGATGAGTTGAGAGCGGAGTTGGAGCTTATCAGGCGCAGCCGGGAGGCCGTTTCAAGCGTTCCACCGCTCGTCTGGATCCAGGAGCGGGTGATGGTTCTCCAGGAGGTCCTGGAACGCCGTACAGAGCGCTCTGCGCTGCTTCTAAGAGCGCTTCTCGGGAAGATTCGACTCGAGCCCGGCGCGAAGGACGGTCCTACGACCGGACTGTTTCCAACCTGCAGTCCTTGCTCTCCTCGACGTCGGACCGACGCCGGATGGCCCGGAACCAGGTTCTACTTCTCTGTAATGGTGGAGGCGGCGGGAGTTGAACCCGCGTCCGGAGGCGCTACGGGAGAGGCCACTCCATGCTCAGCCTCTTCTGAGTTCTCGCCCCGCCGTCTCGAGAAGAGGCAAAACGACGGCAGGGCAACCCCGAATTGACTTCGCCGCTCCGTCCGGGGATCCGGAGCGGCTACACCCGCATTTCGCGACGTCTGCCGGGGCGCGGCGGGTGCGCTACACGGCAAACGAGGCTACTTAATTAAGCAGCCAGAGCGAAGTTGCTGTTGTTCGCAGCTACTGTTTTTCACCCTGCTTTAACGAGGAGGGGTGAGACCTCGGCATGCAACCTCTCGCGCAATCGTCCCCGTCGAAGCCGTTTCGCCCCCACGGAGGTTCTCGAGCGAGTCTCAAAGAACGAGCGGAGAGTCTAACATCCAGGAGCCTGCGGATCTTCCCGCCTTCGCTTGACACGGCCGGGTGAACAGCATGGAATGCCCGCCGTGGCGAAGCAGCAGCTCATGGTCGTCGTCACCTCCGTCGGCACGGAGGAGCAGGCGCTCGACGTGGCCCACGCGCTCGTCCGGAGCCGCCACGCCGCCTGCGTCAACATCGTCCCGAACGTCCACTCTGTGTACCGCTGGAAGGGCCGCGTCTGCGACGACGGCGAGATGCTCCTGGTCATCAAGACGCTCGCCAGGAACTTCGACGCCGTGCTTGAGACGATCCAGAAGGTCAACACCTACGAGCTGCCCGAGGTGCTCGGGTACAGCGTGGACTGGGCCTCGCCCGGGTTCGCCTCCTGGATCGAGAAGATGACGACGAAGAAGCGAAGGGTTTCCGCGGGCAAGAAGGCGGCTGCCCGGCGCCCGAAGAAGCGGTAGGCCGCCCGCTTCACTGACACCTCTAGCGGCCGTGCGGGCGGCCGAACACCTGGACCCAGAGCACCTGATCGCCCTCCGGCATCTTCCCGAGCGCGACGCCGAAGCCGGCATCGACGAAGAACGGATCCAGGATGTTCTCGCGGTGCTCGCGGCTGCGCATCCAGCCGTCCATGGCCTCCTCGACCGATCCCTGGCCCTTTGCGATGTTTTCCCCGACGCGCTCGGCCTCGTAGCCGGCGCGCCGGACGCGCCGCAACACCAGGGTGCCTTCGGGACTGGCGTGTCCGTAGTAGCCGCGCGCGCGCATGTCGTTGGCATGGCGCTGCGCGGTGGCCTCGAGGGCCGGGTTCGCGCGAAGCGGCGGCAGCTTCTTCTTCTTGCGCTCGCGGTTGACGGAGGCGAGAAGCTCCGCGCGGACGCGCGCGGGATCGCGAAGGCCGCGAGTCCGGCTGGCGAAGGCGTCCGCGTTGCTCACGCCGAAGAAGAGAACGTAGAGCGGGACGCCGTCGAGCCATGCGGCGCCGACTCCGAGGTCGCGATGCCGCGGGCTGAGAATGTCTTTCCAGGCGGAATCGTCCCTGAGGCGCCAGGCATCGACGACCGCGGCGGGATCTCCCCCGGCCTGGACGACGAGCTGCGAGAGTGCGCTCGCCCTGTAGCCCCCCCGCTCGGCGCGCTCGAGGAGGTCCTGGCCGGGGATCACCGCGCGATCGAGGTTCCCCTGGGCGCCGATCTCCTGCGCGCGGGCCTGCGCGGCGCGACAGAGCTCGGCCGACAGCGTGAGCGACTGCAGCCTCGCCCGCGCGCGCGCGGCATTGATCTCGGCCAGAAACTCCGGCCCGAACGCGCCGCACGCGGGCGTCTCGAGCGCAGCCGCCAGCGCGAGGATCCCGACTAGCGCAGCGCCTCCAGCGACCGATCCAGATCCTGGAGGATGTCCTCGAGGTCCTCGATGCCGACGGAGATCCGCACGAGGCCCGGGGTGACGCCGAGGCGGTTGCGCTCCTCCTCGGGAATCGAGGCGTGCGTCATCGTAGCCGGATGGGAGATGAGAGTCTCGACACCCCCCAGGCTCTCCCCGAGCGAGCAGAGACGCACTTGCCCGAGGAAGGTGGTCGCCGCGTCGAGGGAGCCCAGGTCGAAGGAGATCATCGCGCCGAACCCCTTCATCTGCTTCTTCGCCAGAGCGTGCTGCGGATGGTCCGGCAGGCCGGGGTAGTGGACCTTGCGGACCTTCGGGTGCTTCGCGAGGTGGGCCGCCACGGCGCGCCCGTTCTCCTCGTGCCGCTCCATCCGGACGACGAGCGTCTTGACGCCGCGCAGCACGAGCCAGGAGTCCATCGGCGAGAGGATCGCGCCCGAGCTGTTCTGCACGAAGCCCAGCCACTCGACGTGCTCCTTCGACTTCGCCACGGCGATCCCGCCCACCGTGTCGGAATGGCCGCCGAGGAACTTCGTCGTCGAGTGCATGACGATGTCGGCGCCGAGGAGGAGCGGCTGCTGGAGGTACGGGGACGCGAACGTGTTGTCCACGACGACGACGGCGCCGTTGCGGTGGGCGATCTCCGAGAGCGCCGCGATGTCGGCCAGCTGCATCGTCGGATTGGTCGGCGATTCCAGGTGGAGCATGCGCGTCTCCGGCCGGATCGCGCGTTCCACCTCGTCGCACCGGGAGGTGTCCACGAAGGAGAACTCGACGCCGTACCGCGCGAGGATCTTCGTGTAATACCGGTAGGTCCCGCCGTAGGTCATGTTGGAGCAGACGACGTGGTCGCCCTGCTTGACGAGGGTCGAGATGGCCGTGATCGCGGCCATGCCCGAGGCGAAGGCCTTCGCGCCAGCGCCGCGCTCCAAGACCGTCAGGTTCTCCTCGAGCGCCGCGCGGGTCGGGTTCTGCGTGCGCCCGTACTCGTAGCCCTTGTTCTTGCCCAGCCCCTCCTGGACGTACGTCGAGGTCTGGTAGATCGGAACCGCGACCGACCCGGTCGTCGGATCGGGGGCGTTTCCCGCGTGGATGCAGTCAGTCGAGAAGCCCATGAGCTCCTTTCAGGCGGAAGTCCCGAAGATCCCCTGACCCGGATACCGCTCGGCCCCATCGGGAAACAGCGTCACCACCGTTTTTCCCGGACCGAGCCTGCGCGCGATCTCGAGCGCCGCGGCGGCGGCCGCGCCGGAGGAGCCCCCGGCGAAGAGGCCCTCTTCCCGCGCGAGCCGGCGGCAGGTCTCGAAGGCGGGTGTGTCGGGCACCGTGATGATCTCGTCGATGAGGCTGCGATCGAGGATCGGCCAGATCTGGGAGAGGCCGATGCCCTCGACCTCGTGCGGCCCCTGCTCGCCGCCGGTCAGGATCGACCCCTGAGGCTCGACGGCCACGCGGAGGATGCCCGGGTGCCGCTCGCCGAGATAGCGCGCCACGCCGGTGAAGGTCCCGGTCGTTCCGACGCCCGCGACCCAGGCGTCGATCCGGCCGCCGGCCTGCTCGGCGATCTCCGGGCCTGTGGTCTCGTAGTGGGCGCGGGGATTGACGGGATTGTGAAACTGGCCGGGGAGGTGAGCGCCCGGGGTGGAGCGGAGGATCTCGTCGGCGCGGGCGATCGCGCCGCGCATCCCTTCCTCGGCGCTCGTGCGCACGACCTCCGCGCCCGCCGCGGACATGAGGCTCGCCTTGACGAGGCCGTAACCCTCGGGCATCACGACCACGCAGCGGTAGCCGCGCACCGCGGCGATCAGGGCGAGGGCGACTCCCGTGTTTCCCGAGGTCGCCTCGACGATCGTCCCGCCGGGCTTCAGCAGGCCGCGCTCCTCGGCGTCGTCGATCATGGCCCGGGCGATCCGGTCCTTCACGCTGCCGCCGGGGTTGAACCACTCGAGCTTGGCCAGGAGCCGCGCCGCACCGCGCGCGAACCGCGGGAGCTCGACGAGCGGCGTGCCGCCGATCGATCCGACGACGCTGCCCGCCGGCCGCGCCGCCGATTCGGCCGGGGAGGTTCTCATTGGCATGCTGGGCTCCGCACTGGCTTCGACGATAACAAAAAAAGCCCCGGCGAATGCCGGGGCTTCGTGAATCGTGGAAGGACGACTCAGTAGGCCTGCTGGGACCGCCGCGCCGCGTAGCACTCGCGGCAGTAGACCGGCTTGCCGTTGGTCGGGTTGAACGGAACCTGGGTCTGCTTGCCGCAGCCGTCGCAGGTCACGTCGTAAAAGGTGCGCTCGCGCCCCTCGCCCGACGAAGCCTTGCGCTTGTCGCGGCAAACCTTGCAGCGCTTGGGCTCGTTGGTGAAACCCTTGCGCGCGTAAAACTCCTGGTCGTCGGCGGAAAACAGAAAGGTGCCCCCACAGTCGACGCAAGTGAGGTTCTTGTCGGTGTATTGCTGCATCATGAAGGTTACAGATCTCCCGGGTTTCCCCTGGGCCGGGCGGTTGTCCGCTCCGGCGAAAAAAATGGTGAATCGAAAACAGAATGGACATCCGGGCGCACGCGCGCCGGATCGAAGCTATCTCTAGGACCGACCCCCTTTCGAACGCGCGGACGCCTCCCCGCAGGGGCGTACGGATGGGGGATGGAAAAGCATTAAGTCGGCCGTTGGATTCTGCGGGGTCTTCGTAAAAGCTGGCGGAAAGTAGCACGGGGCTTGAAAGAGTTGCAAGCGGAAAATGGCCAGAGAAACAAGGTCCACCGCCCAAGCCACCGTAAGGGAGACCCTTGCGGCCGCCCATGTCGCTGGCAAGCCACGCCCCTACAGAGAGTTACAACGACTTCCCGATGACCCCATCAACCGGCGAAGAGGCCGTGGCGTAGCGCTTTCTCGGAATCCGCCCGGCCAGAAATGCATCGCGCCCCGCCCGCACGGCGTCGCGCATCGCCCCGGCCATGCGGACCGGGTCCCTGGCGCCCGCGATCCCCGTGTTCATCAGGACACCCGCGGCGCCGAGCTCCATCGCGACGCAGGCGTCCGAGGCCGTGCCGACGCCCGCGTCGATGATGACCGGGACTTTCGCGCGCTCCAGGACGATCGCGAGGTTCCCGGGATTCTGGATCCCGAGCCCCGATCCGATCGGCGCGCCGAGCGGCATCACGGCGGCTGCCCCCGCGTCCTCGAGCTTGCGGCAGACGATCGGGTCGTCGGACGTGTAGGGGAAGACGACGAAGCCCTCTTTCACGAGCGTCGCGGTCGCCGCGAGCAGCGCCTCGTTGTCGGGCCACAGCGTCTGCTCGTCGCCCAGCACCTCGAGCTTGACCCAGTCGGACAGGCCGACCTCGCGACCCAGGCGCGCCGCGCGCACCGCGTCTTCGGCCGTGTAGCAGCCGGCGGTGTTCGGGAGAAGCGTCATCCCCGTCGGGATGAAGTCGAGGAGGGATTCCTTGGTGCGGTCGGTCAGGTTGACGCGCCGCACCGCGACCGTGACGATCTCGGCGCCCGACGCCTCGAGCGCGTCCTTCATGAGGGGGAAGGTCGCGTACTTGCCCGTACCGACGATGAGGCGCGAGGTAAAGGGCCTGCCGCCGAAGAAGAAGGCATCCGTTGCCGCGGCGGATGCGGGGGGCGTTTCGAGGGTCGGAGTGGTCGTCATAGGAGATCCTTATGCGTAGGGGTTTGCCGGGTCAAGCAGGAGAACATTGTCGATGAGCCGGGTCTTCCCGAGCCGGACCGCCGCGACGAGGGCCACGCCGGCCGCGACGGTCTCGACCCGCCTTGACGTGTCCGCCTCGACGGCCTCCACGTAGTCGACGACGAAGCCCGCGGCCTCGAGCTGACGGCGCGCTTCCTCCTCCAGGCGCCGCGCGTCCGACTCGCCGTGGGCGGCGCGGGCGCGGGAGGCAAGAAGCGTGCGCGCGAGGACGGGGGCGCGGCGACGCTCCTCGGGCGAGAGGTAGGCGTTTCGCGAGGAGAGGGCGAGGCCGTCCGCCTCGCGCACCGTTTCGCCCACGACGAGCCGGAGCGGGAAGTCGAGGTCCCGCACCAGGCGCCGGATGACGGCGACCTGCTGCAGATCCTTGCGGCCGAAGACCGCCACGTCCGGCTGCACCTGCTGGAAGAGCTTGGCCACGACCGTCGCCACGCCGCGGAAGTGGCCGGGCCTCCGCGCCCCCTCGCCTCCCTCGGAGACGCCTGCCACCTCGACCGCGGTCGAAAAGTCCTCGCGGTAGAAGCGCGCGGGATCGGGGACGTAGAGAAGATCGACGCCTTCCTTCTCGAGGAGCCGCGCGTCCTCTTCCTCCCGCCTCGGGTAGCGCGCGAGATCCTCGGAGGGCCCGAACTGCAGCGGGTTGACGAAGATCGAAACGGCCACGAACGGCGCCTCCCGCCGGGCCAGGCGCACGAGCGAGAGATGGCCCTCGTGCAGCGCGCCCATCGTAGGCACGAAGCCGATGTGCTTTCCGGAGGCGCGGCCCTTGCCGGCGGCTTGGCGCAGCGCCGGCAGATCCCGGACGGTGATCATCGGGCGGGAGCTCGGCGGGTCAGGACGCCTCGGCCCGCTCGGCCTCTCCCGTCGGCATCTGGGCGAGCGCCGCGGCGGACACAGTCAGAAACAACGCCGTGCCGAGAACGAGCTTTCTCATCAGTGCACCCTCCGGAGGGCGGTGGGCTTCAGCCCGGTGAAGGACTCTTCGTGCGAGGGGAAAGCGCCGCTTTTGACGTCCTTCGTGAAGGCGCGCGCGGCCTCCTCGATCACGCTCGAGAGGTCCGCGTAGCGGCGTACGAATTTGGGACGCAGGTCGCGGGTCAGCCCCACGACGTCGTGAAAGACGAGCACCTGCCCGTCGCAGGAGGGGCCGGCGCCGATGCCGATCGTCGGGACCCGGAGCTCCTGGGTAATCTCGGCCGCGAGGGACTCGGGCACGCACTCGAGCACGACAGCGAAGCATCCCGCCTCTGCCAGGGCCTGCGCGTCCTCGCGGATCTGGCGCGCGGATTCGGTCTCGCGCCCCTGGACCTTGAAGCCGCCCAGCTTTCGATAGGACTGCGGCGTGAGGCCCACGTGCCCCATCACCGGGATGTCCGCGGCGAGGATCGCCTCGACGGCGGGGAGGATTCTCCGCCCGCCCTCGACCTTGATCGCCGCGCATCCGGCCTCGGCGAGGAAGCGGCCCGCGTTCTCGACGGCGCGCGCCGGCTCCGCCTGGTACGAGAGAAATGGCATGTCCCCGACGACGACCGCGCGCTTTGCCGCGCGCGCGACCGCCCGGGCGTGCCGGACCATCGAGTCCATCGTGGCCGACAGCGTGTTGGGCTCGCCGTAGACCGTCATCTCGACCGAGTCGCCGACGAGCAGGACGTCGATGCCGGCCGCGTCGAGCAGCGCCGCCGTCGGCGCGTCGTAGGCCGTCATCATCGCGATCTTCTCGCGGCCCTTGGCCGCGACGAGCTGCGGGATAGAGAGGGGCTCCCGCTCCGGAAGGCTGGACATATCTCGCTCCTTTCCTTTCGGTCGACGTCCCCACCATCGGGGATCGCCGCCGATCAGGGCGACAGGAGGATTATATCGGGGATTATATCGGGGTCAGACCTTGAATCTGGAGTCTCTCGAGCTTCGTTCTGCGGGACCGCGGCCGATCGAATCGGACGGCGCGTGCCGAGGCAAAGGCTCCAGATTCAAGGTCTGACCCCATCCGCCTTGACGTAGTACTGCACGCCTTTGCGGGCCCTCTGGACCTGGCTGACGAGGTCGTCGAAGTCGGCGGGGCGGTTGACGAAGTCGATCTCGTTGGTGTCGACGACGAGCAGCGGGGTCTCCTCGTAGTGGTAGAAGTAGTAGTTGTAGGCCTCGATCAGCTGAGCCAGGTACTCCGGCGTCACGGCCTTCTCGAGCACGCGGGTCTTCTTCTTGATCCGCTTCAGGCACGTTTCGATCGACCCCTGCAGATAGATGACGAGGTCGGGCTTGCGCACCGACTCCGACAGGAGCGTGTAGAGGCGGTCGTAGATCAGGAGCTCCGAGTCGTCGAGGTTCAGGCAGGCGAAGATCTTGTCCTTGGGGAAGTGGTAGTCCGCCACGACGAGGTTGGTGAAGAGGTCGATCTGCGCGATCTCCTGCTGCTGCTGGTAACGCGACAGGAGAAAGAAGAGCTGCGTCTGAAACGCCGCCCCTTTCTTCTTCTTGTAGAAGTCGGGCAGGAAGGGGTTGTCCACGTCCTCGAGGATCTTGGTGCCGTGGAAACGCCGGGCCAGCATCTCCACGAGGGACGTCTTTCCGACGCCGATCGGCCCGTCGACGGCCACGTGGCGCAGCTTGACGTCGCCCTCGCTCGGAATCGCCATCAGGCAGATTCTAATGCGAAGCGCTAACGCGACAGCACGTCGGCGATTCCGCAAAGAGCGAGCGTCACCGACACGACACCGTTGGCTGTGAAAAACGCCGCATCCACGCGCGAAAGGTCGTCGGGCTTCACGATGGCGTGCTGGTAGACGAGCGCCGCGGCCGTCGCCGCGATCCCCGCGAGGAAGATCCACCCGCCGCCGGAGAGCCACCACACCGCCGTCAGCAGCGCCAGCATGGCCGCGTGAAACGCCGCCGAGATCCACAGCGCCCGTCGGGCGCCGAGGCGCGCGGGAATGGACTTCAGGCCGACGCTCCGGTCGTGCGCCTCGTCCTGGAGGGCGTAGAGGATGTCGAATCCCGCGGTCCAGAACAGCACGGCGAGGCCGAGGAGAACCGGGAGCGTCTCCAGCGAGCCGCGCACGGCGATCCACGCGCCGAGCGGGGCCAGTGCCAGGCAGAGCCCGAGCACGACGTGGGAGGCCGCCGTGAAGCGCTTCGTGTACGAGTACACGAGCAGCAGCGCCAGGGCGACGGGAGAGAGCAGGAGCGTCAGCCGGTTCAGGCTCGCCGAGGCGGCGAAGAAGAGCGCGACGGAAGCGACCAGGAACACGCGGACGAAGCCGACCGAGAGCGCGCCCGACGGGAGGGCCCGCGACGCGGTCCGCGGGTTGGCGGCATCGAGCCGGCGGTCGGCCAATCGGTTGTGCGCCATCGCCGCGCTGCGGGCGCCGACCATGGCCAGGAGGATCTTGCCGAGAGTCTCGAGCCCGGGCCAGCCGCCCGCCGCGAGAAAGGCGGCGAGCAGGGCGAAGGGCAGGGCGAAGAGCGTGTGCGAGAACTTGATCATCTCGAGCGTCGTCCGGAGAGACCGGAGGGCGCCCGGACGCGCGCTCACCGCGGGCGGCGGCGGCGCGGCGCCGAAACGGACGGGGGTTTGGCTCCCGTCCATCGGAACGCGTCGCCTGGCGGAAAGAGTCCCAGCAGGCGCGCCGCCCGCACGCAATAGGCGTCGAGGAAGCGCGAGACCGAGGGCGAGTCGACGTAAAAGGCCGGCAGCGGCGGCGCGACGATCGCCCCGGCCAGCGTGGCGCGCCGCATGTTCTCGATGTGGACCAGGGAATACGGCGATTCGCGGAGCGCCAGCACGAGCGGGCGCCGCTCCTTCAGGCACACGTCGGCGGCGCGCTGCAGCAGGTCCCGCGCGATGCCGTTGGCGATCGATCCGAGTGTGCCGCCGCTGCAGGGGATGACGATCATCCCCGCCGACGGATAGGACCCGGAGGCGATCGAAGCGCCGACGTTGGCGTTGTCGTGGAGCGTCAGGCGCCGCGCGGCCGCCTTCGGGACTTCGAGGCGCTCGAGCCAGGCTTCGGGCGTTGCGATTCCGGGCGCGATCTCGCTTCGCGCGACCTGCAGGGCCGCGTCCGAAACGACGATATGGAGGCGGGCGAGCCCGCCGGAGGACGACGCGATCTGGACGAATCGACGCGCGAGCTGTGCGCCGGAGCCCCCCGAAATACCGACGACGATCTCTCTACCCGCCACGCGCTCTCAGTCTATACGGCGCTTCCGACAAGCAATTGGACACCTGACAGAACTCTTTGACGGCGCGCTTTGCGCAAGCGCATCAACGACTTGCCTCGCGCGGCGCGGAAACCTGGACAGTGCTCTTGTCGCAGGAACCGCGCCGCGCCCGGAGCCCGCCCGCCGGTAACTCGCGTGCCTGTGCGACTTGCCGCCGACGCTGCCCTGCGGCACGGCTTTCGCGATCTCCGCAGCCCGAAAGGAGGTGCCGATGGAGATCGCCTGATCGCAAAACAAGGACTCGATGAGGACAACACCCATTTCACCTTCACGGATCGATCACACGTCTTTCGAAGGAGTTTGCAATGCATCCGTCCAGGATTCGTACCTCCAGTCTCGCGATCCTCTTGTACCTCGGAGCCGGCGCGCTCGCTTTCGGAGAGAGCGCGGAGCCGGCTGTTTCCGCAAAGAAAGTCAACGTCAACACGGCCTCCGCGACCGAGCTGACGTACCTGCCCCGCATCGGTTTGAAAGTCGCCAATCTCATCGTCGAGCGCCGCAAGGAGAAGCCCTTCGCCCGCGCCGAAGAGCTCATGGAGGTCAAGGGCATCGGCGAGAAGCTCTTCCTGACCCTCAAGCCCTACGTTTCCATCAGCGGTTCCACCACCCTCACGTCGAAGGTTCGACCCTCTTCCTCTTCTCCCCGCCGTTCCTCCCCCCCGCCGGCCAAGGAGAAGCCCTCGAACGCCGTCCCGGTGGGCAAGGGACGGTGACGCTTCCGCCCGCCCGGGGCCCGCAAGGCCCCGGGCCTCTTCTGCCGGCCGCCGGGATGACGTTGCCCGAGCTCCTCGTCGCGCTCATTCTGGCGGTGTTCGCGGTGCTGCTCGCGGCGCCGGGGGCCCTGGCGCTGCGGCAGTCGGTCGCGGTCCGGTCGGCGGTCCACGAGACGACCGTCGCCTTCTTCCGCGCCCGGACGTACGCCATCTCCCGCGGCCGCAACGTCGGCCTGAAGTTCCGCAAGAACGGCGACCGCTTCGAGTGGGCGCTCTACGGAGATGGAAACGGAAACGGCGTGCGCACGGCCGAGATCGCGAGCGGGGTGGATCGGTATCTCGGCGTCTACTTTCCCTGGTCGCGCAACGACGTGATGCCCGCGATCCTGACGGGCATTCGGGTTCCCGACCCGGGGAGCCCCGGCCGCTATCTCGATCGCATCGACGATCCGATCCGGTTCAACAACTCCGACATCTGTTCCTTCTCGCCGGTCGGAGAGAGCACGCCGGGCTCGGTCTACCTCTGGGACGCCCACGACCGGATGGCGGTGGTGCGCGTCTTCGGGCAGTCCGCGAAGATCCGGACCCTGTTCTACCGGCGGGGAGAGAGAGGCTGGAAGCCATGAGAGACACCATCGAGCCCGGCCAGCGGATACGCGCGGACGTCATCGGCACCGGCGGCGGCCCAGAGAAGGGCTTCGTCATGGTGAGCGCCTGCCGCGACGCGCCCGCGCGCGAGGAGACAGTTGGTGAGACGGGCGCCCGCTCCGACCGCGACACCGTCCCACAGGATAGAGCTCCTGAGGATGGCCCCCTCGCCGATGGCGGCGCGGCCGATGACGCTGTCGCGAGCGTCGAACCCGCGCGGCGCCTCTCGAGCGAGGACACGCAGCCCTCGATCGAAGTCCCCGCCGCCTTGCGGGAAGGGGCCTCCGCGCGCGAGCGCTTCGAGCGACGCGCCGAGGAAATCGCGCGGACGGCCGAAATCGGCGAACGATCCCTCGTGCAGAAGGAAGCCGATCGTTCCCTTGCCGGCATCGAGCAGCGGTTGCCACAGGTGCGGGACGAGCGCGGTCTCGCCCGGGGGGATCATCGGGAGGAGCCGCGGAGACAGAACGCAGACTCCCGTGTACAGCAGGGCGCCTGGTCCGTGGACGCCGAAGGCCGCGATGCGATCCCCTTCGGCCTGAAGCGGCGTGTAGTGCTCCGGATCCCGATTCTCCGTGACGAGCAGTGTCGCGGCGCGGCCCGACTCCCGGTGGAGGGTCAGGAGCCGGGCAAAATCGGGGGCGATTGCCGCGTCGGAGTTGACGACCAGAAAGTCGCCGGTCGACAGGAACTCCGAGGCGTTGCGCAGGGCGCCGGCAGTGCCGAGGATCTCCGGCTCGCGGAAAAACGAGAGCTTCGGAAGGTTCGCCGTCTCCTGGCGCAGGTGGCCCTCGATCTGATCGCCGAGATGATGAAGATTAACTGCTACTTCGCCGACGCCGGCCTGGTGAAGTCGCCGGAGCTGCTGCACCGCAAGCGGGACGTTGAGGAAGGGCAGGAGCGGCTTCGGGATTGCCTCCGTGACGGGACGGAAGCGCACGCCGCGCCCCGCGCAGAGCAGGATCGCCCGCACAAATCCTAGTTGTTCCAGACCATGTCCGGCGGCAGCTTCGGGTCCTCCTTGCGCCGGCGCTGGTAGAGCTCGGCGTAGGAGTAGGGAATGGCCTCCGTGAAGTCGAGGTCGAGCAGGGGGATGAGCTTGCGGATCGCCGGCGGTTCGCCCTCGATCTCCACGAACGTGCCGATGGGCGTCGTGTCGAGCGCGACGACGCACCCGGCGCAATCCCATTCCTCGCGCCGCTTCTCGTACCGGAAGCGGCGCCGAAGGCCGAGGCCCACGAGGATTGCCTCGGCCTCGCCGGCGTCGGAGACGTCGACCTCCCGCTCCTCACGGATCTTCGCGCCGTCTTCGAAACGCGCCTGGCCCTTGTAGGTCAGGATGGCGCGGCCCGCCGCCCGGCGCAGGCGCACCGTGCGGCCGCTGCCGGAGAGCTTGCGCTCGGCGTCGTCATAGAGATCGTTGGACTCCTCGTGCTCGGGCGCGCGAAGAACCGCGCCCGCCTTCTCGAGGCGCTCGCGGACCTGTCCGAGGTCGGCGGCCGGGAGCTTGACCTCGATCTCCTCGGGCGAGCCCGAGCCCGACGCCGCGGCCGCGGTCACGGGAGGAGGCGCCGCACGACTTCCTGGGCCTTCTTCCCGTCCACGCGTCCCTTGTGGCGCGCCATGAGCTCCTTCATGGCGAGGCCGATGTCCTTCGACGAGGAGAAGCCCTTCTCCGCGATCACACCCTGAATGGCGGCCTCGAGCTCGGCATCGGAGAGGCCCTTCGGCAGGTACTCCTCGATGATCGCGAGCTCTTCCCCCTCCGCCTGGACGAGGTCCTGGCGGCCGCCGCGCGCGTACTGTTCGATCGAGTCCTTGCGCTGCTTGACGGCGCGGCGCAGCACCGATTCGACCTCTTCGTCGGTGAGCGCGCGTTGCGCCTGGATCTTCTCGTTCTTGAGGGCGGCGAGCATCAAGCGCAGGGTCGCCACGCGTCGCTTGTCGCCGCGCTTCATAGCGGACTTGAGGTCCTCCTCGATGCGCGCCTGCATCGGCGGAGGCTATCACCGGGCTCCGCCTCGCCGCGACGGGAAGCGATACGCTTCCGAGCGTGCAGCGCTTCCTGATCGGCACGGCCGGCCACATCGACCACGGGAAGACCGCGCTGGTCAAGGCGCTGACGGGGATCGACGCGGACCGGCTACCCGAAGAGAAGCGGCGGGGCATCACGATCGACCTCGGCTTCGCCCATGCCGAGTGGGAGGGCGTGCGGGTGTCGTTCGTCGACGTCCCGGGCCACGAGAAGTTCGTGCGCAACATGCTGGCGGGCGCCGGCAGCATCCAGGCGGTGCTGCTCGTCGTCGCGGCCGACGAGTCCGTGATGCCCCAGACCCGCGAGCACTTCGAGATCGTCCGGATGCTGGGGCTGTCGGCGGGCGCAGTCGCGGTGACCAAGATCGACCGTGTGGCGCCCGAGCTCTTCGCGGTCACGACCTCCGACGTGCGCGACCTCGTGCGCGGATCCTTCCTCGAGGATGCGCCGATCCTGCCCGTCTCGGCGCGGACGGGCGAGGGGCTCGACGCGCTGAAGGCGGCGTTGGTTGCGCTCGCGCGCGGGTCCGGCGGGGAGGAGCGAGAGGGGCGCGTGACGCGTCTTCCGATCGACCGGGCGTTCCTCATCCCGGGCTTCGGTCCCGTGGTGACCGGAAGTCTGGTCTCGGGCACTGTCTCGAAGGAGCAGAAGCTCGAGCTTCTGCCCGAGCGGAGGCCGGTGCGCGTAAGGCGCATCGAGGTCCACGGCGGCGAGGAAGCGATCGCGCGCGCGGGCGAACGCATGAGCGCGAATCTCGCCGGAGTCGAGCTGTCCGACCTGCGCCGCGGTCTGGTGCTCGCGACCCCCGGAGCGCTGCCGGTGTCACGGCGCCTGCTCGCGCGGCTGGAGCTTCTCCCCGGCGCGCCGGGCGTCCAGAGCGGGGATCGCGTGTCTCTGCACCACTTCGCCAGCGAGGCGCGCGCGTCCGTGCGCGTCCTCGACGGCACGCAGGTCGTTCCCGGCGCCTCGGCTCGCGTCGAGCTGCGCCTGGCCGGTCCGATCGCGGCGATTCCCGGCGATCGCTTCGTCGTGCGGCGTCTTTCGCCGGTTCAGACGATCGGGGGCGGCATCGTCCTCGACCCGCTCGCCCCGCCGGTCCGCGGGCGGCCCGACGCGGCCCGGCGCCAGAAGCTCGACCGCGTCGAGAAGGGATCACTCGCCGAGCGGCTCGAGCTCTGGATCGAGGAGGCGCGGGATCGCGGCGTCGACGAGGAGGCCCTCGCCCAGCGCGCGGGCCTTCCGGCCGAGAGCGTGCGCGCGGCCCTGGCCGACTTTCTCGAGGGCGGGCGGATCCACGCCCTGCGCCGCTCGCCCGACCGCTACGTCGCCGAACCCGTGCTGGCGCTTCTCGCCGCGCGCGCGGCGGCGGAGCTGAAGAAGCTCGTCGAGGCGGCGACCGGCTCGGTCGGCGTCTCGCGGAGCACGCTCCTCCAGCGGCTGCTCCCGGGCGCGGAGCCGCGCTGGTCCGAGGCGGTCGAGGCCGCCCTCGTGGCGCGGGGTGCGCTCGTGATCGACAGAGACGAAGCGCGGGTCCCGGGGCGCGACGATCTGCCGGGGCCGGAGCGGGACCTCTCCGAGCGCATCGCCGCGCTCTTTTCCGAGCGGGGACTGAACCCGCCCTCGCCGGGTGAGGCCGCGGAGCTTGTGCGGCACCGGCCGAAGGTCGTCGAGGGCCTGATCGGCTACCTCGTCAAGAAGGGCAGGCTCGTGCGCCTTCCGGGCGGCTGGATCATTGCGCGCTCGGCCGTGGACGAAGCCGTCGCGCGCCTGCGCGCATCTGGAAAGCCCTCCCTCGACGTCGGCGAGTTCAAGGAGATGTTCGGTCTGACCCGCCGGCTGGCGATACCGCTGCTCGAATACCTCGACGCGGCCAAGATCACCCGGCGCGTCGGCGATCGGCGGGAAGTCTTATAGGGTCTATTTACGGCCCGATCGGCCGGCGCAGAGCGGCAATCTGCTTGATATCGACCGAATAGGAGATCTGGCCGGAGAGCGTCAGCTCGTTCCACGAATCGACCGGGGTGCCTCCCGACTGAGCCGGACGGAGCACCCAGGTGTTCATCGCCCGGCGAAAGTAAGAGAGCAGGCCAGGGTCGCTGACCTCGAGCGGAATCGCGCGATCGATCTTCCCGAGCTTGTTCACCCGGACCCAGAGCTTCACCATGAACGGCCCCTTGTGGGAGTCGGCGGACCACGGGGTCTTCTGCGGGATCGGGGCCGTGTCGACCTCGACGATCGGCACCGAGCCGTCGGTCAGATTGGGCGGCCGGCGGCTGTCGAGCCAGTCGGTATCGGCCGCCCATTCGAACGGCGCCGGAAGGGGAGTCGTCGGCGTGATGGGCGTCAACGACATCTGCGTGATCTTGGGCGCGTCGATCTCGACGTACAGGTCGAGGCGAAACGCCCCCCACGTGTCCACGGCCTGGCCGGCGCGGCGGGCGGGCGTGAGCGTCCACCGCGAGAGGGACTTCAGCGTCTCTCCCGCGAGCGACGGGATCGGGTCGCGGTCGCGCCGCACCATCAGCACCTTGCCGGTCGGATCCACGTGAATCGAGACGAAGAAACCGGCCGAGACGGCGGCGTCGGTGAACGGGAGCTTCGGGGGGAGGACCGCCGGCGCCTCGACCGTGGTTCCGAAGGGGTTCGCGTCGGGCAGTCGGGCGATCGAGACGATCGGCGGGTCGACGATGCGGAGCGCCGACGCCGGCGGTGGCGCGGCCGGCAGGGTCACCCGAGCGGGAGTTGGAAGCGCGGGCGCCGGGGCTGCGGCCGGAGGCGGCGCGGCCTGCGTCGCCGGGGCCGGCTCGGGTGCCGGCGTGGGCGCCGGCGGAGCCTGCCCCTCCGCGGCCCGGATCATGGATGCGGCGAGCAGTGCCGCAGCGGGCAAGGCTCGAGTCGTCAGTCGCATGGAATCAGGGGAAGTATACCGAAGGAGGGAAGGCTCATTTGGCTTCCAGCCAGTTCGTCCCCGACCCCACGTCCACGGCCAGTCGCACCTTGAGGCTCGCGGCGCCCTCCATGACCTCGCGGACCATCCGCTCGACCTCCGGCACTTCCGCCTCGGGCGCCTCGAGAACGAGCTCGTCGTGGACCTGGAGCGCCAGCCGCGCCGAGAGGCCCGCCTCCGGCAGGGCGGAATCGAGCCGGATCATCGCGATCTTGATGATGTCGGCGGCCGAGCCCTGGAAAGGCGCGTTCAAGGCCATGCGCTCCGCGTTCGACCGGACCCCGGCGTTGGACGCCGCGATTTCCGGAATCGGCCTCACGCGCCCGAAGATCGTCGTGACCTCTCGTTGCCGGCGGGCCTCCGCGAGCACTCCGTCGAGGCAGCCCCGCACGCGGGGGAACTGGCCGAAGTAGGCCTCGATGAACGTCTTCGCCTCGGACGTCGAAACCCCCAGGTCCTTGGCCAGTGAGAAGGCGCCCATGCCGTAGAGGAGCCCGAAGTTGATCCGCTTGGCGGCAAAGCGCATCTCGCCGGAGACCAAGTCCGGCGCCACGCCGAACACTTTCGCCGCCGTCGCGCGGTGGATGTCCTGCTCCTGCTCGAACGCCTGGATCAGGGCGGCGTCGCCGGACAGGTGCGCGAGGATGCGCAGCTCGATCTGCGAGTAGTCGGCGACGACGAGCCGGCGTCCGGCCGGAGCCACGAACCCGCGGCGGATCTCCCGCCCCGCCGCCGTGCGGATGGGAATGTTCTGCAGGTTCGGGTCGGAGGAGGACAGTCTCCCCGTCGCCGCGACTGTCTGGCGGAAGGACGTGTGCACGCGCCCCTCCGCGTCGGCGATCGCGGGCAGTGCATCCACGTAGGTCCCCTTGAGCTTCGCGATCTCGCGGTACTCGAGGACGTGCTTGGGCAGCGGGAACCCGCGCTCGGCCAACTCCGACAGGACCTCGACGCCGGTCGAGGAGGACTTCGTTTTGGCCGTCTTCTTGAGAACCGGGTAGCCCAGCTTCTCGAAGAGAATCGTGCCGAGCTGAGCGGGCGAGTTGACGTTGAACTCCTCGCCGGCTTCCTGCCAGATCGTCTGCTCGAGGACGCGGAGGTCCTTCTCCATGCGCGCGGACATCTCGTTCAAGAAAGGCGCGTCGATCGCGACGCCGTAGAGCTCCATCCGCGCGAGGACGGGCGTGAGCGGCCGCTCGATCTCGCGGTAGACCTTTTCGAGCGCGGGCCGCGCGGCGAGCTCCTCCAGGAGCGGCTCCGCCAGAGCAGCCGCTCCGGCGGCGCGCTCGGACAACCAGCGGTCGGCCGCCTCGATCCGGTACTCCTTCGGCAGAGCCCCGTTGACGAGACCGGCCTCCTTGTCGGAGGAGATCTTCCGGCCGAGTCGCTGGAAGAGTAGCGGCTCGAGCTCCGGGCTGCCGACGCCGGGCGACAGGACGTACTGCGCGAGGCCCACGTCGAAGACGTCGCCGGCGACACGGCGGCCCGATTGCGCGAGAAGCCGGTCGAGCACCTTGGCGTCGGCCAGCGCGAGCGTGCGGCCCGGGCGCTCGAGCGCCGGCCAGCGCGCGGCGATCTCCGCTGCGGGGCCTTCGGCGATCTGGACGCTCGAGCCCTCGCCGATCGCGATCAGGGTGTCGCCCTCCCGGTGAAGCAGAGCCACGCCGAACGGTCCCCCGCCGGAAAAGGTGAAGTCCTCGCCGGCGGCGAGCCGGCGCGAGGAAAGCTGCGCCTGCGCGGCCTCGCCCTGGATCTCGGCCGCGAGCGAGTGGAACTCGAGCTCCACGAAGAGGTCCCGGAGCTTCTCGGTGTCGGGCGACGATCGCCGCAGGGCCTCGGGCTCGAAGGGGATCGGCAGGTCGGTCCGAATCGCCGCCAGCCGCCGCGAGAGGATCGCGTCCTCGCGGTGCTCGCGCAGGCTCTGGCCGACCTTGCCCTCGAGCTCTTCGGCTCGCTCGAGGAGCCGGTCGAGGCTGCCGTACTCGGAGATCCACTTCTTGGCCGTGACCTCACCCACGCGCGGCACGCCGGGGATGTTGTCGGAGGTGTCGCCCATGAGCGCGAGGACGTCCACGACCTGCGCGGGCGAGGCGCCGAAGAACTCCGCCACGCCCTTCTCGTCGAGGAACTTCTCGCGCCCCGTGTGAAAGACGCGGACGCGCGAGCCGGAGACCAGTTGCAGCATGTCCTTGTCCGCCGTGACGATGACGACGTCGAACCCGGCCTCCTCGGCCCTCTTCGCGAGCGTCCCGATCACGTCGTCCGCTTCGTACCCCGGCATCTCGAGGATCGGGATCCGATAGGCCGCGCAGGCGCGCCGGATCTCGGGGATCTGGACCGCGAGGTCCTGCTCCATGGCGGGGCGGTTGGCCTTGTACGCCTCGTACTCCTCGTGTCGGACGGTCTTTTCGGTCCGATCGAAGGCCACCGCGAGATAGTCGGTCGGATGCTCGCGGAGCATCTTCTTCAACATCGTCACGAATCCGTAGACCGCGTTGGTGGGTTTGCCCTCCCGGGTCGACAGGCCGCGGATCGCGTGGTAAGCGCGGTGGATGTTGGACATGGCATCCACCAGATAGAGCGTCGGGCGCGGTTCCGCCATGGAATCCGGATTCTATGGCGCGTCGGCGGGAAGCCTCGGGCCCGGAGGAAAGGGCACTTTGGCGCGTGTTTCGTGAGAAACGGCGATACAGGAAGGTGCGCCGCCGGCCGCCCGTGGTCTGTAGAAGTGGAAGTTGCTCAGTCGGTTGCGCCAGGAACGATGCAGCGCAAAAAACAAAACGCGCGACCCGTCTCCGGTGTCGCGCGATTCAATGTTGCTACTCTAGTAAACGGGCGCCAAAGTGTCAACGGAAATCTTTCCGCGATCCCGGAGCTGGTAAATAGCGTCCCTGGAGAGAGTTAGAAAGCTAGAACCGCTTGCGGACGAGCGCCACGACCTGCGAGCGGAGCCGCTGGGACTCCTCCTGGAGGATCGCGGTCTCCCGGTGCATCTCGGCGACGAAGGTGGCGTCCTCGATTCCCGAGAGGTTGATCCCCACGTTCAGAAGCGCCCCCTCGACACAGGCGTCGAGCAGCAGGGCCGCGGCGCCGACGTCCGAGACGGCGTTGGGGTTGCCCTTCTCGGCGAGCTCGGGAAGGGCCGCGAGCAGCCGGATGGCGGCCTGGGCGGTGCGCATCGGCACCTCGGTGGCGTTCCGGCTGGCGACGGCGATCTGTTGGAGCCGCGACGCCTTCTCCGCCTCGGTGTCTTTCGGCATGCGCCGTGCGGCCACCACCCCGTCGTAGGCCTCGGCGTCTTCCCGGGCGAGGCTCAGGAACTCGGCCCGCGCGAGCTGACCCGCCTCGGCGATCGGCCGGACCGCCTCGTGCGAGGCGGCGTACTTCTCCTTCGACAGCGTCAGCTGTGCGACCATCTCGGCGAGCGAGGCTCCCATCGCCCCGGCCACCGCAGCGGCCGTGCCGCCGCCCGGCGTCGGGGCATCGGAAGCGAGCGCGGCGAGGAACTGCTCGAGCGGGAGCTTCGAAAAGTCGGTCACGTCTGTCTGCTTTCCACCACCCGGCCCCGCGAGATGACCCGGTCCACCCGGTTGGACCCCCAATGATAGATGAGGTGGCGGTCGTCGGGCGCGTCCAGGATCAGAAGGTCCGCCCACTTGCCCGGCTCCAGCGTCCCGATCTCGCCCGCCAATCCGAGCGAGGCCGCGGCGTTCAAGGTCATGCCCGTCAGCGCTTCTTCGACCGAGAGTCCCGAATCGAGGCAGGCGTGCGCGGCGACGGCCGCCAGCGACTCCGTGTAGCAGGTCCCGGGATTGGCGTCCGAGGCCACGGCAACCGGGACCCCGGCGTCGATCAGGGCCCGCGCGGGGGCGCGGCGCGACCGCATCCACCAGGCCGTCCCGGGCAGGATCACGGCGACCGTGCCCGCGGCGGCGAGGGCCGCGATCTCCTCCTCGCCGATGAAGAGCAGGTGGTCCGCAGAGGCGGCGGCGAGCTCCGCCGCGAGCATCGCTCCGCCCGAGCGGGCGAGCTCGTCCGCGTGGACGCGCAGGCCGAGCCCCGCGCGCTTGCCCGCCTCCAGAATCCTCCGCGACTCGGGCACGGTGAAGACGCCCTCCTCGCAGAAGACGTCGCAGTACCGCGCGAGGCCTTCGCGCGCCGCTCGCGGAACGATCTCGTCGGCCACGATCCGAACCCACTCGCCGCGGTCCCCTCGATACTCGGGCGGAATCTCGTGTGCGGCGAGCACCGTCGGCACCAGGCGCGGCAGTATCGGATCATCGCCGAGCGAGGCGAGGAGTCGCAGTGCCCGCATCTCGTGCTCCTCCGTCAGGCCGTAGCCGGACTTGACCTCGGCGGTCGTCGTGCCGTGAGCGAGCATCGCCGAGAGGCGCCGCGAGACCGTCTCGCGGAGCTCCGCGTCGGTGCCGGCCCGCGTGGCGGCAACGGTGGCGTGGATGCCGCCGCCCTCCGCGGCGAGCGCGGCGTAGGACTCGCCCGCCAGTCGCCGCCCGATCTCCGGCCCCCGATCGCCCAGCCACACCGGGTGTGTGTGTGCGTCCACCAGACCGGGAATCACCGCGCGGCCGGTCGCGTCGATGGGAACCGCGGCCGGCCGGCCGGCGTACTCGCGCGCGTAGACCGCCTCGCTGCCGGCGAACACGATCCGGCCGTTTTCGGCGCGAATTGCGGCGTTCTGGATGCGGCGGATTTCTCCCTGTTGCTTGCCCCGCCGGGCCGAGGACCCGATCGGGGTCGCGAGGCAGGCGATATTGCGAAGTTCGAGGGAGGAGGGGAGCGGGATCCGACTGTCGACCGTCGACTGTCGACTGTCGACTGGACTCATCCCGAGGTCTCTCCCTTGCGGGTCATGTACCCCACCGGCCGGTCCTTGTCGTCCTCGTCCTTGTCGAACTCGAGGACCTGGCCGAAGAGCTCGAGCATCTTCTGGAGCTGCAGGCGGAAGTTGGCGCGCTGGATCTTGAGCGCGTAGATGGCCTTCTCGATCTCGGCGGAACGCTGGAGCGCGCTGTGCGTCAGCTTCTCGGCGGAGTCTTGGGCCTCGCGGACGACGAGCTCGGCCTCCTTGCGCGCGGCGTTGCGGATGTCCTCGGAGGCTTGCTGCGCCGAGAGGAGCGTCTGCTTGAGAAGGCGTTCCCGCTCCCGATGTTCTTCGTTCTCCTGCTCGAGGGAGCGCAGGCGGACGTCGAGATCCGCGTTCTCGCGGGCGAGCATCTCCATGTCCTCGGCGACGTCGGTCAGGAACTGCTGGACCTCGACGGGATCGAGGCCCTTCCACCGGCGCGAGAACTCGCGCTTCTGAACTTCGAGCGGGGTCATCCGTGGGCGCATGGGAACCTCCTAGAGAGGGGCCGAGTAGGCAAGTCGGGCGACGAAGCGCGTCAGGAGATAGATGATGAGAAGCACGATCAGGGGAGACAGGTCGATCCTCCCCGTGCGCGAAGGCGGGAGGAGCCGGCGGAACGGCCGGAAGAGCGGCTCGGTCACGCCCCGGAGAAACCGCACGATGGGGTTGCGCGGGTCCGGGTTGACCCACGAGATCAGGGCCGCGATGATGACGATCCACTGCAGGGCCGTCAGCGCCCACAGCAGAACGTCGAAGAAGGCTCCCGCCGCCGAGCCGCCCACGTTCATACCGTCTCTCGCGCGCCGAAGAGGGCGGTTCCGATGCGCACCTCGGTCGCGCCTTCCTCGACGGCCACGGAGAAGTCGTGGCTCATCCCCATCGAAAGCTCGGGCAGGGGCCGGGAGAGGCGCTCGGCGAGCCGGTCCCTGAGCTCGCGCAGCGCCGCAAAATGCGGCCGCGCTTTCTGGGGGTCGGTGTGGAAGGGCGGCACGGCCATCAGTCCCGAAAGCAGAAGGTGAGGGCAGGCGAGAACCGCGTGGGCCAGGCCTTCCGCCTCCGCGGGGGAAGCGCCGGACTTGGACTCTTCCGCGCCGAGGTTGATCTCGAGGAGGACCGGGAGGACGCGCGACTCGCCGGCGAGGAGCGCCTCGAGGCGGACCGCAAGTCTTTCCCGATCTACGCTTTCCACGGCTTGAAAGTATTGTAGCGCCGTCTTCGCCTTGTTGGTCTGCAAAGGACCGATCAGGCGCCACTCGAGGCGCGGAAAAGCGTCCTTCACGGCGTCGATCTTCGCGGCGGCTTCCTGGACGCGGTTCTCGCCGAAGAGGACGATGCCGGCCCGCGCGGCGTTGGCGACGGTCTCGGCGGGTTGCGTCTTGGTCACGGCCATGAGGGCCACGGCACCAGGGTCGCGGCCGCGGCGCCGCGCGGCCTGTCCGATCGCGGCGAGGATCTCCGCGCGGCGGCGCGTGATCTCCTCGACCGGAACCGGGGTCATGGCTCGCGCGCGAAGGTCCTGCCCGACAGCTCCCGCTCGCTCGCGTCGGCGCCGAGGTTGGCCAGCCGGTCCGCCTTCTTGTTGTCCTCGCGCGGGACGTGGGCAATGGCGAAGCGGCGAAAGCCTTTCGCGAGCTTCAACGAGTCGGCGTAGAGCGGCTGCAGGTGCGGCGCCTTGACGCGGAAGCGGCCCAGCATCTGCTGCACGAGTAGCAGGCTGTCGGACATGATCGAGACTTCGGAGTCGCCGCGCGCCTCGGCGCGGCGCAGGGCGAGCAGGAGGGCCCGGTATTCCGCGACGTTGTTGGTCGCGTGGCCGAGCGCCTCGAAGAGCTCCTCGGCGGGTCGCTCGCCTTCGGCCGAGACGTAGACGCCCGCGCCGGCGGGCCCCGGGTTCCCGCGCGCGGCCCCGTCGATGAAGGCGCGGAATCTCATGGGGCGGTCCCGGTCGTCACGAAGAGGCGGGGTCGTAGTACAGGATCCTCTTGCAGCTGTCGCAATAGATGATGTCGCGCCCCTGCTTGAGCTGCTGCATGGCGGCCGGGCGGATGGCGACGTGGCAAGCGGAGCAGGAGCGGCCGGCGACGAGGGCGACCGCGAGGCCGTGCTTTTTTTCGATGAGGCGGCGGAACTCGGCGCGGTCGCGGGGCGGGATCTCGGCCTCGACCTGCCGGATCTCCTCCTTGGCGCTGAGGAGCTCTTCGTTGATGGTGCGTTGCTCCGCGCGCCAGTCCTTCAGCCTCTCCTCGTGCTGCTCGGTCTCGGCGGGCAGGTTCTTCTCCCGCGCCTCGAGGTCCACGCGAGCAGTCTCGATCTCCTCTTCGAGCTCCAGGAACCGGTCCTCGGTCGCGCGGATGAGCTTCTCGACGCCGTCGATCTCGTTTAGGGCGGCCGAGTACTCCCGGCTGGAGGAGACGTTGCGGAGCTGCGTCTGGTACTTCTTGAGCTTCTCTTTGTGGTCGGCGAGCTCCCCTTCGGCTTTGCGCTTCTCGAGCTCGGCCTCGCTCAGCCGCGACCTCAGGGCCTCGACCGCCCGGACCTTCTCCTGGTAATCCCGGTCGACCTCGATCAGGTCCGCAGGCACAGTGTCGCGCCGCCTCTCGCGCTCCTGGACGAACCGGATCCGGGTCTGGAGTAAGTAGAGCTGTCCGAGCAGGTCGCTCATCGCGCGCCCCCGGACATGAAAAAGGGTGTTCCGGTTGTGGAACACCCTGTCGTTACCCGCGTTTTTCGACTTCGCCGCCGGATCAAAAGCCTCAATGTCTCCCGCCCCCGTCTGCTGGTGGGTCCACCCGGATTCGAACCGGGGTCTGACCGGTTATGAGCCGGTGGCTCTGGACCGCTGAGCTATGGACCCCTCTTTAATATAACAAACAGAGGTCGGTTGCCAAGTCGGTTCAGCGGATGGTCTCGAGGAAGGGCTTCAGTTTCTTCGCCCGCGACGGGTGGCGCAGCTTGCGGAGGGCCTTGGACTCGATCTGCCGGATCCGCTCGCGCGTCACGTTGAAGGACCGCCCGACCTCCTCGAGTGTGTGCTCGGACCCGTCTCCCACGCCGAAGCGCATCTTGAGGACCTGCTCCTCCCGGGGGGTCAGGGACTTCAGCACCCGGCGCGTCTGGTCCTGGAGGTTCGAGACGAGCACGGCGTCGATCGGCGAGAGAACGCCCCGGTCCTCGATGAAGTCTCCCAGGTGAGAGTCCTCCTCTTCCCCGATCGGGGTCTCGAGCGAGATCGGCTCCTGCGCGATCTTCATGATCTTGCGCACCTTGGAGACGGGCATGTCCATGCGCTTGGCGATCTCCTCGGCGTTGGGCTCGCGGCCGAGCTCCTGCACGAGCGAGCGCGAGGTGCGGGTGAGCTTGTTGATCGTCTCGATCATGTGGACCGGGATGCGGATCGTGCGCGCCTGGTCGGCGATCGCGCGGGTGATCGCCTGCCGAATCCACCACGTGGCGTAGGTCGAGAACTTGTAGCCGCGCCGGTGCTCGAACTTCTCGACGGCCTTCATGAGGCCGATGTTGCCCTCCTGGATGAGGTCGAGGAACTGGAGCCCGCGGTTGGTGTACTTCTTGGCGATCGACACGACGAGGCGCAGGTTGGCGACGATCAGCTCGTGCTTGGCCTGGTCGGCCTCCTCCTCGCCCTCGCGCACCATACGCAACGTCTTCTTCACGTCCTCGTGCGAGACGCCGAACTTCTGCTCGAGCTCGCGGAGCCCCTTGCGGTACTTGGCGATCCGCCGCTTGTAGAAGTCGACCCGCGTCGGGTTCTTCTCCTTCTTCAGCGTGCTGGTGTCCTGGCGGATCGTGATCTCTGGCACCGACATCTGCCGGTCGATGTCCTTGAGGATGCCGATGGCGCGATTCAGGACGGCCGGCGTGAAGTCGGCGGCGCGGATCAGCTTGGCCATCTCCGCGATCTTCCGGTCGATGGAAGCCTCGATGCGCGCGAGGGTCTTAGTGCCCTTCTTGATCGTGCGCGCCTTGAACTTCATCCGCTTGATGTCCTTGTCGAGGGCGCCGATCTTCCGGAAGCTATTGAGGATGTTCTCGATCTTCCGGGTGGCCCGGTCGTCGAGGCTCTCGACCGGCTCGCGCTCGTCCCCCTCGGACGCGTTGACGAGCTCGTTGAGGATGCGGGAATCGCGTCCGGCGTTCTCCAGGAGCTTCAGGATCTCCTCGAGCACGATCGGGTTGTTCGCGAGCGCCTGGTAGATCTTCGCCTCGCCCTGCTCGATGCGCTTGGCGATGCGTACCTCGCCCTCGCGATCGAGAAGCTTGACCGTGCCCATCTCCCGCAGGTACATGCGGACGGGGTCGTTGGTCTTCTCCACGGCTTCGCGGGCCTCTTCGGCCGCGTCGGCCTCGAGCGCCGCGCGCCGGCGCGCCGCGCGGTCCGGATCGGTGACGATCTCGATGCCGAGCTCGAGGAAGCGCTCGTAGACCTGCTCGAGGTCCCGGGGAGCGGACGTGACCTCGTCGGAGAGGATCGTCTGGATCTCCTCGTAGAGCAGGTAGCCGCGCTCCCGGCCGCCCTTCAGAAGCAGCCCCACCTCGGGGTACTTTTCCTCAATCGCCAAGTTCGTTTCCTTTCCGCGTTTTCAACTGCGCGATCCGCCGGTCCCGGTCCTGTTTCTGCCGCATGAGCTCGTTGATCTCCGCGGCGGGCCGCCCCGCCGCTTCCGCCTGCCTGAGGGCATCCAGCAGCGCGGCGCTCTCCCCCTTCAAGTGCTTGATTTCGAGGTCCTTGAGGAGCTGTTGAACGCCCTTCTCGGTCGGCTCGAGAGATTCTTCCAGCGCGACACCGGAGAGAAAGGTTCGCTCTTCCTCCGTAAGGTGTGCGATTTGCCTTTGAAAATCAACCGGTTCCGGACTACCCCCGCCATCCCGAAGGGCCGCGACGACCCGCCTGACCCGGGGATCCGACAAGTAATCGTCATTCAAAGTCCTTAGAATCAGCGGGTTATAGTCCCCTCCCGCCGTCAGCACCTGGAGCAGCTTTCGCTCCACACTGGGGGCCGACACACCCGATAACACCGCCGGATTCCCCGGATTCCCCGGCCTCTCCATACTCATAGAACGCGGATTCTGGGGCCGAAGGTTCGCCTTGTCGCCGCTCCAGAGCACTTCCAGCGGCACCGAAACCTCGCGGGAGACCTTCCGGTACTCCTCGTAGCGGAGGATCCGGTCCGGGATGGCGGAGAGGATCTCGAGGATTCGACCGACCCGCTCACGCTTGTCGGTCGAGGATAGCCCCGGCTCCTCCGGCCGGAGGTCCTCGAAGAGCCAGGTCAGAGATTCGGGAGCCTCGTCGATCCGGCGCGCCAGGACTTCGGGACCCTCGCGCTGCAGCAGGTCGTCCGGGTCCTCTTCCAGAGGCATCCGCGCGACCTTCGCTTCGAAACCGTGCGCGAGCAGAAGCTGCAGCGCTCCCCGCGTCGCGTTGCGGCCGGCCGAGTCGCCGTCATAGCAGACCACCGCGTGCTGGGTCAGCCGCCGCAGCCGCTCGGCCTGCTCGGGCGTCAACGCGGTGCCCATCGAGGCGACGGTCTCGCGCACGCCCGCGCGGACGAGCGCGAGATGGTCGAAGTAGCCCTCGACGAGGACGACACGGTCCTGCTTGCGGATCGCCTCGCGCGCTTCGGAGAGGCCGTAGAGGAGGCGCTTCTTCGAGAAGATCGGCGACTCGGGGGAGTTCAGGTACTTGGGCTCGCCTTCCGGCGAGAGCGCGCGGCCTCCGAAGCCGACCGCCCGGCCGCGCTCGTCCTTCACGACGAAGAGAAGGCGGTCGCGGAACCGGTCGTAGGAGCCTTTCGTCTCGGCGCGCGGCTGGAGAAGGCCCGCCTCGACGAGCAGGTCCTCGGGGAAAGCGGGGGAGAGGGCCTTCGCGATCGAGTCCCACGCGTCGGGAGCGTGCCCGAGGGAAAGCGAGATCCACATCTCCCGCGGCACGCCGCGGCCCTCCAGGTACTTTGCCGCCGCGTTGCCTGCGCGCCCGAGGCGCTCGGCGTAGAAGCGCTGCGCGGACGCGATTGCCTCGAAGAGCCGGTCGCGCCGGTCCTCGCGCGGGCCGCGCCGCTCCCGCCGCGGGATCGCGACGCCGAAGCGAGCGGCGAGGGCTTCGACCGCTTCCGGGAACTCCAGGCGATCCATTTGCCGGACGAAGTGGATGACGTCGCCGCCCGCGCCGCAGCCGAAGCAGTGATAGAGCCCCTTGTCGCGATCCACGGTGAAGGACGGCGTGCGCTCGTTGTGGAAGGGGCAGAGTCCCTTCCACGAGCGCCCGGCCTTCTTCAGGCGCGTGTGGTCGCCGATCACGTCGACGATGTCGGCGGCGGAGCGCAGTTCCGCGAGAACGTTGTCGGTGATGTCGAGTTCGGAGGACGTCATGGGTCGTGCGTCGTGCGTCGTGCGTTTCGAGTCGTGAGCCGTCGGAACACTCTCTTCTTATCTCAAATCGAGGATGGTGGCGCCGTTTCCTCCTTCGTTCCGGTCGGCCGCCTTCAGCGATTCGACCGCCCCGTGCTTGCGAAACTGTTCGCGCAGGCCGTCCCGCAGGCGGCCCGTGCCGTGGCCGTGGATGACCCGCAGCCGGGAAGCTCCGGCCAGAAGCGCCTGGTCGAGAGCGCGCTCGACCGCGTCGATCGCCTCTTCGAGACGCTGGCCGATGACGTTGACCTCGGCCGTGGAGCCGGCGATGCCTCCTGAGCCCTCAGCCTTCAATCGTGGGTGAGCCGAGGCGGCGGGTCGGCTGACGGCTGACGGCTTACGGTTTCCGGCCGCGGCCTTGACCGGTTCCAGCTCGCTCCTGCGCACCCGCATCCTCTTGCCCCCCATCTCCAGGTGCGCCCAGTCTCCGTCGAAGGAGACGACGTTGGCCTCGGCGCCGAGGCCGCGGACGCGCGCGCGCTCCCCTGGAGCCACCTCGCGCGACCGGAGCTCTTCCGCGTCCCGCGCTTCGGCCAGAACGGTTTCCGCCTCGACGGCGCGCTCGGCCTCCTCGAGGACCCGCGCGGCGGAGGCCTGCGCGAGCCGCTGGGTCTCCCGGCGCGCCGCGTCGAGCTCGTCGGCGACCTTGCGCGACAGCGCGTCGCGCGCGCGCGCGAACCCGGCGAGCCCGTCGGCGAGCATACGGGTCCGCTCCTCGGCGAGCGTGCTCCGCTCGGACTCGAGAAGCGCGGCTTGCTCCCTCGCCGCCTCGCGTTCGCGCGCGAGCTCCCGTTCGCCCGCGCGCAGGCGCTCGAGCGCCTGTTCCGCCTCCGACTCCGCCTTCTCGCGGCGCTGCCAGGCCTCGCCGAGGATCTCGTGGGCGCGGGCGAGGACGGCCTCGGGAATGCCCTGCTCGCGCGCGACCGAGATGGCCCGGCTGCTGCCGGCCAACCCCGCGTGCAGCCGGTAGTTCGGGCGGCCGGTCGCCTCGTCGAACTCCATCGCGGCACACAGAGCGTCGGGGCGCGCCGCGGCGAAGGACTTCACGGCGGAGAGATGCGTCGTGACCAGCGCCCGGCCGCCCGACTCCAGGTACGCCTCGAGGAACGCCACGGCGAGGGCGCTTCCCTCCTCCGGGTCGGTGGCGCCGCCGATCTCGTCGATCAAGGCGAGCGCCCCGGGGCCCGCCGCGGCGAGGATTTCGGCAAGCGTTTCCATCGAGGAGGAGAAGGTCGAGCGGTCCGAAAGGATCGCCTGCGCGTCGCCGATCTCGGTCCGGACCGAGCGGAAGATCGGCAGCCGCGTTCCCGGGGCCGCTGGCACGGGAACGCCGCACTGCGCGAGCAGCGAGAAGAGGCCCGCCGTCTTCAGCACGACGGTCTTACCGCCGGCATTGGGCCCCGACACCACGAGGAGCCGGCGGTCCCGCGGGAGCTCGAAGTCGAGCGGCACGGCGTGACGGCCCTCCCGGGTCTCCCCGAGCACGCGCTGCCTGAGTTTCTCGAAGCGCGCGTCGAGAAGAGGATGGCGCGCGGCGACGATCGTCCAGCCGCCGTCCTCCGAGATCTCGGGAAGCCGGGCCTGCCCGATCTCGGCGAAGAAGGCCTTCGCCTCGAGGGCATCGAGCGAGGCGAGCTCCGCGACGGCTTTCGAGAGCGGCTCCTCCTGCTCCAGGATCGCCCGGCCGAAATCCTGCAGGAGCCGCACGACCTCCCGCCGCTCCTCCGCCCCGAGCAGGGCCAGGTCGTTGTTCGACTCGATGACCTCCATCGGCTCGACGAAGACCGTCTGGCCCGAACCCGACCGGTCGTGCACGATTCCCGGCACGCGCGCGCGCGCCGAGGCCTGCACGGGCAGGCAGTAGCGGTCGTCGCGCAGGACGACGACGGCGTCGCCGACCGAGTCCCGCCGCTCGTCGAGCAGCTTCTCCAGCAGGCGCGAGACCTCGCCGCGGCGTCGCCGCAGGCGCTGCCGGATGGTCGCAAGCTGCGGCGAGGCGTCGTCCTTGAGCAGGCCGTCGGCGCCGAAGAGACGCGAGGCCTGCGCCAGAAGCGCGTCGAAGGCAGGGAGCCGGTCTCGCCGAGCCGAGAGATTCGGGGTGTCCGCTTTCCCGAGCATCTTGCGCACGGCCTCGGCCGCGCGCGCCGCGCGTACGATCGAGCGAAAATCTTCGGGCGAGCCGGCGCCGCCGGAGCCTTCGAGCGCGTCGAGCGCGGCGCCGATGTCCTCGAGGCCGGTCAGGGGGAGGCGCCCGTGGCGAATCTGGAACGCGATCGCCTCGCCGGTCTCGGCGAGCAGGCGCCGCACTTCCGAGTCGTCGTGGGACGGGGCCAGAGACAGAACCGCCGCCCGGCCGGGCGGCGTTCGAGCCAGAGCGGAGATGAGCCGGAGAACGACGCCGAACTCGAGACCTTCCCGGTCGGCGCCGCCTCCAGTTCCCGGGGTTAGGGCGTCGCTCGCTTGTCCTCCGACAGTTTGCGGAGCATTTTCTTGCGAGCCTGGATCATCTTGCGCTTGCGCTTCGCGCTCGGCTTCTCGTAGTGCTGCCGTTTCTTCAGTTCGGAGAGGATGCCGGATTTCTCGCACTTGCGTTTGAAACGCCGCATGGCGTTCTCGAAAGATTCATCTTCTTTGACGTGGACCAGAGGCACGGACACTCACCCCCTTACCCGCGAGTTTCAGAGAGCGCTCCATACTAAAGACGCCGGACGGGACTGTCAACGGATATGCCGCTATCTTCAATTGAAGGAATAGTTTAGAATCGCCTCTGCCTCTCGGAGAGACTTTACGAAACGTGTCGCACCCCCGATAATGAATGCAATGACCGATCCCGAAGCGCCGGACCGCCTGCGCATGCTCGAAACGGAGATCGAGCGGCGCCTGGCCGAGCGATTTGCCGGGCTCCGGGACGAATTCGACCGGCTCCGGCTCGAAACCGACCGGCGCTGGTTCGGGTTCCTCGAGAAGTTCGACCAGGACCTGAAAGGCGTGGTCCCGGCCGAGCTCGTCTCGGGCGAGGCGCCCAAAGCCGTCGGGCCGCGCCCGGGCTCGGTCTCGGTCGAGACCGCGCGCTCGCTCGACCAGGCAGGCACGCAGGTCGACGTGCTCCACCGTTTTCTCGACGAGTGCCGCCGCTATTGCTCGCGGGCCGCGCTCCTGGTCGCGCGCGGTGGAGCGATCGGCGCATGGAAGGCGGTCGGTTTCTCCTCGCACGGCGGCGACGACGACGCCGTGCGGCAGATTTCTCTGCCTCTGACCGACGGCGGTCTTCTGTCCCGGGTGATGACGGGCACCGCGCTGCGGCTGCCAGCGTCGAACGAGATCTCGTCGCACCTGCGCGCCTCGAAGGTCTCGGAGGTCGTCGCGATCCCCATGGTCGTCCGCGAGAAGATTTCCGGAGCGCTGTACGCCGACGTCGTGCTCGGCGAGGAAGAGCTCTTCGATCCCGATGCGCTGGCCATGCTGACGTTCCTGGCCGGGCTCGTCGTCGATCGCCTCGCCGCGCGCAAGCTGAAGCCCGCGCCCGCGCTGCGCGTGCCCGAGGCCTTCAAGAAGCCCAAGCCGGCCGGCATGTGGATCGGCGAAGAGGCGCCGGCGGCCGCGGAAGCGTCTCCCGAGTCGATCGACGTCGACTCCGCCCCCGAGGCGGTCCCCGAGGCTCCGTCGCCCGCCCCGCACTTCCGCGAGACGCCGGCTCCGGAGCCCTCGCTGCAGGTCGAGACGCCCGCGGTCTCCGCGCCCGAGCCGGCGGCTCGCGCCCTCGGCGGACCCCTCTCCGAAACCTCCGGGGACGAGCGCCGGGAGGAGGCCCGGCGCTTCGCGCGGCTCCTCGTCTCGGAGATCAAGCTCTACAACGAGCGGGCGGTGCTCGAGGGGCGGGAGGGTGGCAACCTGTACCAGCGCCTTCGGGAAGACATCGACCGCAGCCGGCAGATGTACGACGACCGGATTCCCGAAGACGTCCGCTCCTCGACCAATTTCTTCCACGAGGAGCTCGTGCGGATCCTCGCCGATGGCCGGCCCGAAGCCCTCGGTTTCTAGGCGCTTGGCGCTGCCCCGGTCCCCCGCCCGGTGAGACGCTCCGCGGTTCTCGCGCTCGCGGCCTTCGTCCTCTTCGCGTGCGGGCTCTTCGCCGACGTCGCGCGGGTGGAGGTTTCCGGGGATCTCGACGCCGAATTCGCGCGCGCGGCGGATCTCCTGGAGGAGGGCGAGCGCGCCGACGCCGAGGGAATCCTCGACGCGATCCGCCGGAAGGCCGCCCTTCCCGCGTGGGACGCCCGCGCCGCGCTGCTGCTCGCGGACGACGACTCGCGGCGCGGGGATTTCGCCGCCGCGGCGTCGCGCCTGGAAAAGGCTCCCGCGTCCTCGATCGGCCTGGACGCCTACCGGCGGCTCCAGCACGCGGAGGCGCTCGAGCTCGCGGGACGGCCGGACGACGCGCTCGAGCCGGCGCGCCGCGCGTTCGAGGCCGAGGGGCCGTTCGCGTTTCGCGTGCACGCGTCGAGCGTGCTCGCGCGCCTCCTCGAGAAGCGCCGCGACTACCGCCAGGCGGCCGACGTGCTGGCGCGTGCCTCCCACGTCGCCGGGAGCCCCGGCGAGAACGCGCAGCTCGCGATTGCGCGCATTCGCCTCGGCCTCGCAACGGGGGATGCGGCCTCGGTCGAGAGCGCCGCGCGCGACCTGCTCCTCGACGCGCCGACCTACGACGCCAACCGCTCGACGCCGGGGTTCGCGCGGCGGGCGGCGGCCCGGGCGGAGTCGAGCCTTTCGCCGGCCGAGCGAGGGCGGCGCGGGGCCGCTCTCGTCGACGCAGGCGACGGGCGGCGAGGCGTGAACCTGCTGTCTCGGGATCCTCCTGCCGTCTGGCCGGAAGGCGAACGCGGCCGCAACCTGCTGGCGCTTGCCCGCGGACAGCTCGCCCTGAAGAAGTCGAAGCTCGCCGAGGAGACGGCCGCGCGGATTTCAGACGACGGCACGCTGGTCGCGTGGGAGGCCCGGCTCTTCCGCTGCAGCCTCGTTCTCGGCAGGCTGCGCGCGGGGAGCCGGGCGCCGCTCTCGCCCGAGGACCCGCGTCTCGAGCCCGTGCGGCGCGCGCTCGAGGTCCTCACGGCGCCTGCCGTGCCGCTGTCCGTGCGCCGGGCGGCCCGGGAGCGGCTTCTCCGCTTCAGGGCCGACGGAGGAGATTTCGAGGGCGCCCTGGCGCAGGCCCGCGAGCTGACGCGGGAGGATCCGGACGGAGTCGACGGGTTCGAGCCGCTCTGGCTCCTCGCCTGGGAGCGGTACCGGATGCGCGATTTCCCGGGCGCGCGCTCGCGCTTCGAGGCCCTCGCGGAGCTCTACCGCGACATCTCGCGCTCGCGGCGGCTCGAGTACTGGCGCGCGCGCTGTCTGGAGACCGAGGGGCGAGCCGCGGAGGCCCGTCCGGTTCTCGCGAAGCTGGCGGCGGCGGCGCCCCCGGACCTCTACGCGCGATTCGCCCGAACACGCGTCCAGACTCCGGCTCGGCTCGAGCGCGACGTGCTGAGGGACCCTTCCACGACGACAGCGGCTTTCTCGCGCGTGGACGAGCTCTTGCGCCTGAGGATGTTCGAGGAGGCCTCCGCCGAAGCGCGCCGGCTTCTTCCCTCGCGCGGCCGGGACCTGCGGCTGGCGCAGTCGGACTTTGCGCTCGGGCGGTTCCTCGGCGCCGCCTCCGCGATCAAGCGCGCGCTCCCGCAGATCGGCACGGCCGAGGAGGGTCGCGTCCCTGACGCGTGGCGCCGCCTCTACTATCCGATCGAGGAGGGCACGTTTCTCGCCGAGGGCGCGACCGAGTTCTCCCTCGACGCCGCCGTCCTTCGGGGCCTCGTGCGCCAGGAAAGCGTCTTCGACGCCAACGCGAAGTCGCGCGCCGGCGCCATGGGGCTCACACAGCTCATGCCCGCGACCGCGAAGAGCCTCGCGCGCTCCGTCCTGCGTTCCCGGTACCGCCGCGCGTTCCTCTACGATCCGGGCGTGAACGCGCGCCTCGGCGCGGCGTACCTGCGCAGGCTCCTCGACCGGTTCGACGGCTCGACCCTCCTCGCCCTCGCCGCGTACAACGGCGGGCCCACGCGCATCGCCCGCGTCCTCCGCGAGAATCCGAGCCTGCCCGAGGACGAGCTCTTCGAATCCATTCCCCTCTTCGAGACGCGCGACTACGTCCGCCGCGTCGTCCTCTACGCCGAGTCCTACCGCGAGCTGTATCCGTAGTGGGGTCAGGTCTTCATTCTTCGGAATTTCAGCCGCGCTGCGGCAATGAGGAGCCTTATGTCTGAAATTCCGAAGAATGAAGACCTGACCCCCTACCACGACCCCTCCGGGACGACGAGGATCGAGCAGCCGCATTCGCGCAGGGCCTGGCGGGTGACCTGGCCGCCGGCGCCGATGACGACGATGTCGTGCGGATTCTCGCGAAGCTCGGCGAGGATTCCGGCGACCGGAGTTTCCGCCTCGCGGACGGCGTAGCGGCTCCGGACCTCGAGCTCCCGCAGGGTCGCGACCCCGCGCTCCAGGTGCGCGCGCGCCGAGGGCAGCGGCGCGCGGCCTGGAGGCGTGACGTAAAGAAGGGTCGCGGTCGCGGTGAGCCGCCGGGCGAGCCAGCCGCCCGCGCGGATGTCGGCCTTGCCCGGCTCGCCGATCGCCGTGCAGATCAGGATGCGCTCGGGCTTGCGAGGTCGGCCGCGCGCCAGCAGCAGCGGCGTGGCGATCGAGCGGGCCAGCTCCTCGCCCAGACTCCACGAGCGGCGTCGTGGTGACAGGGACTCGACCTCGCCGGCACCCAGGATCACGAAGTCATAGGGGTTCTCGCGCTGCTCCAGCGCGATCTGCTGGACGGCTTCGCCTCGCCGCACGCGCACCGTCGCCGGCCCGAGGCCCGCCTCCACGGCCCGGCTGGTCAGCGCCTCGCGCAGCTCGTCGACCTTGCGCGGGTCCTCCGCGACGCCGAGAACCGTGGCGACCCCGTCGAGCGCCTCGACGAGGTGCCCCGCGAGCTCGAGGGCCGGCGCCAGCCCGGACCCTTCGTCGCAGACGAGCAGCCGCGGCGTCGGCTGCCGGAGGATGTGCCAGGCGTCGAGGACCACCCAGGGGCGCGAAGGCGGGGGCGGCGCGTGCGCCGGAACCGCGACCTCGAGAAGCACGCTTTCCTCGCCGAAGGGGAGCGGCGGGACGACCTGGCGCACACCCGGCAGCGGCGGCAGCCGGATCCGCATGCGCCGGGTGGCGCCCCCGAAGATTTGTTCGATGACCTCGCCCTGACCGAGCAACGCGGCCTCCGGCGCAGGCTCCGTGGAGGAGAGGGTGACCTGTTCAGGCCGAACGAGGACGCGCACACGGTCCCCCTCGTCGTGCGTCACTTCCGGGGGAATCGGGAGCGACAGAGGGCCGAGCTCCACGCGGTGGTCGCGGCAGCGGCCCACCAGCACCGTGCCCGCCCCCAGAAAGGTCGCGACGAAGAGGGAGCGCGGGTTCTCGTACAGTTCGTCGGGAGCTCCCACTTCCAGCAGCCGGCCCCGATCGATGACCCCGATGCGCTGCCCGAGCTCGAAGGCCTCCTCCTGGTCATGCGTCACCAGGATCGTCGTCACGCCGAGCGTCTTCTGGATCTCCTTCAGGCTCTGGCGCAGCTGCAGCCGGATCTTCACGTCGAGAGCCCCGAAAGGCTCGTCGAGCAGCAGGACGCCGGGTCGATAGGCCAGCGCGCGCGCGAGGGCGACCCGCTGGCGCTGTCCGCCGGAGAGCTGGCTTTCGTAGCGGTTCCCGAGACCCCCCAGGCCGACCAGCTCGAGCAGCTCGTCGCGCCGCTCCCCGCGCTCGCTCCGGTTGACGCCGCGGATGCGCAGCCCGAACTCGATGTTCTCGGCGACGGTCATGTGCCGGAAGATCGAGTAGTTCTGGAACACGAAGCCCACGTCGCGCCGCTGCGGCGGCAGGAGCGTCACGTCGCGCCCCGCCAGCCGGATCTGACCCTCGTCCGGCAGCACCAGGCCCGCGATCATTCGCAGGATCGTGCTCTTGCCGCTGCCGGAGGCCCCGAGCAGAACGAAGAGCTCGCCGGTCTCGACCTCGAGCGAGGCGCGGTCCACGACGACCTGGTCCGCGTGGCGCTTCGTGACGTTTTCGAGGGTGATGGACATCAGGACGAGCTCCGCTTGCCCGTGTACCGAAGGAGGAAGAAGAAGATCAGAAACGACAGCGCCGCCAGCACCGCCGCGACCGCGTTGGCCGCCTCGATGTTCCCCGCCTCGAACTGCGCGAAGATGTACAGGGGCGCCGTCTGCGTGCGCAGTCGCAGGTTTCCCGACACCATGACGGTCGCGCCGAACTCGCCGAGCGAGTGCGCGAAGGTCAGCAGCACCCCCGCGAAGAGCCCGCCGCGCAGCGTCGGGAGGATCACGTACCGGAACGTCTGCCACGCGCTCGCGCCGATGGTGTACGCCGCCTCTTCGTAGGTCTCTTCGAGCTCGTCGAGCACCGGTTTGACCGCGCCGAGCATGTAGGGAAACGTCACGAAGAGATGAGCCAGCAGCACACCCGCCGGCGCGAACATGGGCTGGATCCCGAGCGGTTCGAGGAATCGGCCGAGAAGCCCGATCGGCCCCCACAGCAGGAGCAGCGAGGTGCCCACGACGACCGTCGGGATCGCGACGGGCAGGTTGACGATGATGCCGAGCACGCGCTGGCCGCGGAACCGGTAGCGCGAGAGGACGTAGGCCGTGTAGGTGCCGAGGATGGCGTTGACCGCCGCCGTGGCGAAGGCGATCAGCAGGCTGAACCGGAGCGAGAACAGCGCCTCGGGGGATCGGAGCGCCGCGAGAAAGGCGGCCGGCCCACCCCGAAACGCGAAGGCGAAGACGGCGCCGAGCGGCATCAGGATGAGCGGGAAGAGGAAAAGCACGACGAGGCCTACGGGAACGACGGTGCGCCTTCCCTGGCGGACGATCGCTCCCGGCGCTGCGATCATCGCGCCGCGTCCTGCTTCATCACGCGCTCTCTCCAGACGGCGTCGATGATCTCGCGCCTGGCCTTGCGCCACCCGCCGAAGTCGGCGATCCGGAACGGGTCCTCGATCACCCCGAACTCCGGTTGCCCCGCGTTGAGGTCGTCGCGCACACTGCGGAAACCGTATCGCACGAAGATGCGCTGCGCCTCCTCGCTCCAGAGAAAGCGCGCGAAGCGACCCACCAACGGACGGTGCGCCGGGCGGATGTTTCGGTCGATGATGACGAGCGTGTGCTCCGAGAGGATCGTCCGACGCGGGTAGACGATGTCGGCCGCGAGGCGCCCCCGGCCGCGGTCGTAGATGGCCTCCTGTTCGTAGGTGATGAGCGCGTCCCCGAACCCGTTCTCGAACTGCGTGCGCGCCGCGCGCGCCGAGGACGCCTGCGAGACGACGTTTCTCCAGACGCCCGCCAGCAGCGCTTCGCCGGCGACGGGGCCGCCCGGGTCGCCCCGCGCCCCCGCGCCGTACTCCGCGACGATGGCCCAGTTGGCGGCGCCGGAGGTCAGGGGGTCCGGATGGACGATGCGCGTGCCGGGGCGCGTCAGGTCCTCGAAGTCGCCGATGCCTCGCGGGTTCTCCGGGCGCACCAGAATCACGAAGGGCGTCAGGTTCACGACGCCCCCGTAGGGGAGCGACTTCCAGTTGCCCGCCGCGACGACTCCGGCGTCGGCGAGCCGGTCGGCGTCGCTCTCGAGCGAGAGCAGGGCGAGCTCGGCCGGCACGCCCATGATGATCTGGTTGGTGACGGTGCCGGATCCGCCGAAGGAGCTGATGAACTCGACCGGCCCTCCGCCTTCGGCCGCGAGCCGCTCCTGGAACGCCGGGAAGATGCCCTCGAGCATCACGTCGGCCAGGATGCTGAACCCGTAGAAGACGATCGTGGGCGGCGCGGCCGCGGCGCGCGAGAGAGGAAGCCAGGGCCAGGCCGCCCAGGCGAGCAGCGTCGCGAGAAAGAGCGCGGGCACCCATCCGCGGGGGCGAGACCGAGTCGGCGTCATCGGGCGGCGCTTCCTCCGGCGGCGCCCCGAGGATATCGTTTTAGAATCGCCGCGTGGCGGCCTCCTCCGAGTTCCAGGTGAAAACCTCGCGCAAGATCGAGCGCCTCGACATCACCAAGCAGGTCGAGCGGGCGGCGAAGGCGCTCGGCGGAGGCACGGCGCTCCTCGTCACGACGCCTCACACCACGGCCGCGGTGACCGTCGGCGAGGCCTGGGACCCCGACGTGACGGGCGACATCGAGCGCGCGCTCGAGGCTTGGGTGCCGAACGTGCGGTTCGACCATGGGGAGGGCAACTCGGCCGCGCATTTCCTGTCCGAGGCCATCGGGAATGCACGGCTCGTGCCCCTCGAGAAGGGGAAACCGTCCCTCGGGCGCTGGCAGGGCATCTTCCTGATCGAGCTCGACGGACCGCGCGAGCGCACCGTGGAGGTCCGCGCGCTCTCGTAGGGATGGGGATCCCTGTCCTCGCGGACAGCGGCCCGCGCCCGCACGGCAGACGCGTCCGCCGGTCTACAATCGCGGCGTCCGCTCGGAGGCGATGGTGGCGTTGCCCGAAACCCTGCTCGAAGGCAAGTACGAGATCCTCGACAAGATTCGGGACGGCGGGATGGGCTCCATCTACCGCGTCCGCCACCGGCTTCTCGACCAGATCCGGGTCGTCAAGGTCATGAAGCCCCACGTCATCGCCGATCCGGACCTGCGCCGCCGGTTCGTCGAGGAGGCCAAGACGGTCACGCGCCTCAAGCACCCCAACATCTGCACGATCTACGATTTCGCCCTCGACGAGTCGGGGACCGCCTATCTGGTCATGGAGTTCATCGAGGGGGTCAACCTCTCGGAGCTCATGATCTCGCGCGGTTCCCCGAGCCTGCCGCTGACCCTCGAGATGGTGCACCAGACGCTCCTCGCCCTCGGTTACCTGCACCGCAAGGGTGTCGTGCACCGCGACGTGGCCCCCGACAACCTGATGCTGACGCACGACGAGGACGGGCGCCCCAGCATCAAGTTGATCGACCTGGGGATCGCGAAGGTCGCCGGCCCGTCGATCGACGCGACCGCGACCGGCGTTTTCCTCGGAAAGCTCAAGTACGCCTCTCCCGAACAGTTCGGCTCGTTGCCTCGCGGCCAGGGGCTCGACGGCCGAAGCGACCTCTACAGCGTCGGGGTCGTCGTCTACGAGCTGCTGACGGCCGTATTGCCTTTTTCGGGGGATACGCCAGCCGACCTTCTGCGCGCCCACCTCTTCTCGCCGCCGACCCCGTTCTCGGTGACCGACCCCGAGGGAAAGATTCCGGAGGATGTCCGCGCCGTCGTCCTCAAGGCCCTCGAAAAGAAGCGCGAGGACCGCTACGGCTCCGCCGAAGACTTCATGCGCGCAGTCCAGTCGCTCCGAGAGCGCCACGCCCGGCCCGAGGACCTCGAGGAGACGCGGGCCATGGTCCGATCGATCCGGCCCAGCCGCGATGTTCTGCGGGAGGGAGTCACGCCGAGCGCGCAGGACCGCATCGACCGGCAGTTCGGCGCGCACGCGACACCGGCTCCGGCCAGGCCTCTCTCGACCTCCGCCAGCCTGCCCGACGCGGAAACGGTGACCGCGCGGTCGGCGCTCGCGCCGCGATCCGAGAAGCCGCCGCCGGCCCGCCGCCGGTTCCCGCTGGCGGAGGTGCTGGTCGCCGCCGCCGCGATCGCCGCGATCCTTCTCGTCGTCGTTCGGAGCTCCCGAGAGCCCGAGCCCGCGAGCCCGAGGGTGGCCGCTGCCGCCCCGACTGCCGCCGCCGCCGCGCCGGCCGGCGTGCCCACGACGGTCGCCGCCGCCCTGCCGCCGGAGCCGACGCCCGAGCCGACGCCCGAGCCGACGCCGGAACCCACCTCGGAGCCGACGGCGCCTCCTACGGCCCGGCCGACCCGGGCGCCCTCGCGCAGCCTCCGCGTCTTGACCGCGCCGGCGGTCGCGCCGCCTCCGACGCGCGTCGTTTTCACGCCGAGCGCAGCGGCTCCGCCGACTCCGGCGCCCCCGCCGCCCCGGGTCGCCGCCGCCGTCCCGGCGCCGACCTTCGCCCTGCCGCCCGCGCGGCCCACGGAGTCCCCGCGCCCGGCCGCGACCGACCAGGACCGGATCCGCGAGACGGTGCAGAACTACGAAAGGGCGCAGAACACCCTCGACGCCGACCTCTATGCGCGCGTGTTCCCGACGGTCGACCGCGCGCGGATCGCGCGGGCCTTCGAGAGCTTCCGCTCGCAGTCGGTCGAGTTCGAGATCCGGCGCATCGAGATCGAGCCCGGCGCGACCGAGGCCGTCGTCCGCGGCCACGAGAAGCGCGTCGCCGTACCGCGCGCCGGCAGCGAGCAGCGCATCGACGCCGATCGCGTCCTCCGCCTCCAGAAGCGCGGCGACGCCTGGGTGATCACCGCGATCCAGTAGGCGGGATCAGAAGCTGTAGTCGATCCCGACGAGCGGCGTGAAGCCGTCCTGGAGCCCCTCGCTGTTGAGCGGAAAGAGCCCGTTCAGCGTCAGGAGGAAGTTGCCGAAGGGATTGATCTTGAAACCGACGGAGCCGAGCAGCGTGTTGAGGTTGGCGGGGCTCGTCACGAGGCGCGGCAGCACGGCGGAGACGATGTTGGGCTGGGTCGGATCGTTGCTCGTGTTGGCCTCGAAAAGGGTGTCCACGACGTCGACGGACTGGGTTTTGCGGAACGTGCGGCCGAGAACGTCGACGGCGAACGTCAGCCGGGAGCTCCACGCCCAGTCGAACCCGGCCGTGTACACGATCTCGTCGGGGACCTGGGGATCGCCGGCCGCCTCGAGCGACCAGCTGTAGCCGCCGTTGATGTGCGGGGAGAACCCTCCCAGGTGCGCCGAACCGACGAGAAACGCCTTGACCTGCGTGGCGCCGGTGCCGAGGAGGTCGCGTTCTTCGCCGGTCGGGAGCCGCACGTCGCTCGCCAGCGCCAGGCCCGCCTTCGGCCCTTCGAGGAGCCGGTACTTGGCGCGGAGGACAACGTCGCCGACCCCCGACGCGCTGCCGCTCTGGCGGAAGCTCTCGGTGCTCGGGCCGTTCTCAAAGCGATGGATGCCGGGGGCGACGGTGCCCGTCGCGAGCCGGTTGATCGCCGCGTTCGTCACCGCGTCGAGCTGCACCCGCACGATCGGAATCGCCACGCCCACGTCGAAGCGGTCGGTGATGCCGTAGGTCAGCACGAAGGCGGTGATGTCGGTCTCGATCTTCAGCAGGAGCTGCGCCGTGATGAGGTCGCCTTCGAAGAACGGGGACAGGGTGGTCCCGTCGCCGTTCGCGTCCCGGTGCGTGAACACGAGCCGCACGTCCCCGTCGCGCAGGTTCAGGTTGTTGATCTCGTCGAACGTGAAGTGGCTGTAGTTGAGGCCGAGGTTGAAGCGGCCCTTGCCGACCGTGTCCACGCGCTCGGCGTAGATCGGGCCGAAGCTGTCGGAGACCCGCGTCAGGACGCCGAGCGACGGATCGAAGCGGTACGTGAAGCCGCCGGCCGAGGAGGCGAGGGGGAACGAGGAGAGCTGGTAGGCGACTTGCGAGGAGAACTGCTGGAGCGCCCGAAACTGCGGCGACTCGTTGCCGATGAAGTGCGCGGAGTGGCTCGGAAAGCCCTCCGGCGGAGGCGCCAGCGTGATCCCGTCGCGCAGAAAGTCGGTCAGGAGGTCGCGCAGGTTGAAGCTCTGGGCCGCGAGGGGGGCGGCGCAGAGGATCGCGGCACAGACGGCGAGAAGCGAGCGGGATGGGCGCATCGTGGTCTCCTTTCGTTCTGGAGCCGGCGCCGGGAGCCTACGGGCGGGGCGGCGTCGCGTCAAGCGGAGGCGGCGAAAGAATCGACCGCTCTTCCTTCTCCGTGTGGGCGTCCCAGCGGCGGGCGAGGTTCGGGAAAAGCCGGCGCGCCGCCTCGACATCGGCCTGCTCCTCGAGAACGCGTCGCATCATCCCCGAGAGCTCGCGAATCTGGACGTGCTCCAGGCGCAGCTCCCGGCCGAGTTGTTCCCGATCCGACTCCGCTTCACCCGGCGCGAGCTTGTAGCCGCCCGACGGCGGGATGGGGCTCTCTTCCTCGCGGGCCGTGTGCCGCCGCAGTTCCTCGTCGAACGCGACGATCGCCTCGCGCGCCGCTTCCGCCGCCCTCCCGTGGGCCGCGGCAAGAAACCGGCCGAGGAGCGCGTCGAGCTCGCGATGCTGTTTCGTCAGGAGGTCGCCGAGCGCCGCCACGCGCCCTATTCTGCCACGCGCGGAAGGGGGAGATGAGGGAGAATGGGCGCGAGGTTTCGCATGCGTAAGATCGCCGCCCTCGCTCTCGCCGCCGCATCCCTGGCGCTCGTCCCCGCCTGCGCCCGCAAGGGCGACCCGGTCCGGGAGTCTCTCGACGCGATGGTCAAGGCCGCCAACGCACGCGACGCGGGGGGGCTCTTCGACGACGTCGCCGGAAACTTCCAGGCCGCCGACGGCTCCGGCCTCGCCGACGCCCGGGCGATGGTCGACCGTTACTTCGCGGCCTACGAGATCCTGACCGTCACGATCCGCGACGTTCAGATCGAGCGCGGCGAAGGCGCGGCGCGCGTGCGGCTGCGCGCCGAGATGTCCGGCCAACCCCGCAAGATCGGGGGCCTCGACGGCCTCATCCCCACCACCGCGACCTACGACTTCGACCTGCGCCTGACGCTCGAGGACGGCAAATGGAAGGTCGCCTGGGCGCAGTGGACCCCGGCCGCTTAGGATCCGTCCCGAGCTCCCGGCCCGGTTTTTGAGGACTTGACGGGCCTCGAACGGAGAATTATTCTCCGTTCAGAGAATCATTTTCCGAACGAGAGGGATTCTCGATGGACCGCGACGCGATGCCGCTCGATCTCAAGATGCACGAGCTCGTGCGGCGGTGCCGCGACGAGGGGATGAGCGTCACCCCCCAGCGCGCCGCGATCTTTCGCGCGCTGCTGGAGTCGGAGGACCATCCCAGCCCGGAGGCTCTGTACCGCCGCGTGCATCGCCGCATGCCGTCGCTCTCGCTGGCCACGATCTACAAGGCGCTCGACGCGCTCGTGCGCCTGGGCCTCGTGCGGCAGGTGGACGTGGCGGGGGAGACGAAGCGGTACGACGCCAATCTCGACAGGCATCATCACCTGATCTGCACCCGTTGCAAGAACGTCACCGACTTCTACGACGAAGGGCTGGACACGGTCGCGCCGTCGAAGCGCCTGGCGGGGTTCGTCGCGCGCACCGTCAGCGTCCAGGTCTTCGGCCTGTGTCCCGCCTGCGCGAAGAAGGACCGGCACTGATTTCGAGCCGGAGGGGACAGTCTCCTTCGGATTAGGTTCGTGGAGGTGACGCGATGAGAAACAAACCCTGGAAGTGGAGCTCGGCGCTCGGGGCGCTGGTGGGTGCCGCCCTCCTGACCGGAGCGCTCGTGCCGCAGGCCGCCCCGGCGCAGCAGCCTGTCCCCACGCCGGCCCGGCAGGCGGCTCCGCCGCCAGCGCGACAGGCCTCACCGGCACCGGCCCCGCAAGCGGCTCCGGCACCCCCGCGCCAGGTTGCACCGGCACCGGCGCCGACACCGGGACCGCCGCCGCCGCCCGAGGACTTCGCCGTCCTGATGAGGAGAATGGCCGCCGCGAAGCCGGGCATCATGGCCGCCCAGGCGCAGCTCCTCGCGGAGCGCTACGACCTCGCGAACCGGCCCGTGGCCGGCGTGACGATGTCCCGCGGCAAGGCCGTGCAGGAAGGGCCGCGCACGAAGCTGCCGGCCGGCATGGCCTGGGAGAAGCTGGCCGCGTTGCCGCCGGCGGAGATCAAGGCGAAAAACCTCTATCCGGCGGGCTTCCTGCCACTCCCGCATCCCAACCATCCCGAGGGCGGGATGATCTTTCCCAAGTTTCACATCGACGAGGTCAAGAAGCAGACCGCGCGCGACCTGACCCGCTTCGATCTCGACTTCGACCTTCCCGACCACATGATCCCGGAGTTTCCGCCGGCGATCTTCCTGACAACGCGGCCGGACCTCGGGGATGTCTCGCAGGGCAAGGTCATCACGACCGACAACTTCTGGGAGATCTTCAGTCCGATCCTCAACCCGAAACAGCTCGAGGGCCTCCGCCTTCTCGTTGCGCCGTTTCCGCAGCAGCAGTTCAACGCGACCGATGACCGCCGCTCGGCCCGGCCGAGCCTCGGCGTGACCTGCTTCGACTGCCACGTCAACGGCCACACCAACGGCGGGGCCCACCTGGTGGGCGACATCCGGCCGCAGCCCTTCCGTCACCGGATCGAGACGCCGAGCCTGCGCGGCGTCAACATCCAGCGGCTCTTCGGGTCCCAGCGCGCGTTGAAGTCGGTCGAGGACTTCACTGAGTTCGAGCAGCGCGCGGCGTACTTCGACGGCGACATCGCTCTGGCGACGAAGAAAGGCGTCAATATCCTCGAACGCGCGAGCCAGGTGCATTTCATGTCGGAGTTCCAGGAGATCCTCGACTTTCCGCCGGCGCCGAAGCTCGGCCTCGACGGCAAGCTCGTCGCGGCCCTTGCGACTCCGGCCGAGATGCGCGGCCAGACCGTGTTCTTTGGCAAGGGCCAGTGCGCCACCTGCCACACCGCGCCGTACTACACCGATAACCTCATGCACAACCTCAAGACCGAGAACTTCTACACGAAGCGCACCATCGCGGGGCACACGATGGTGGGGGACGGAGCCATCAAGACGTTCCCCCTGCGCGGCCTGAAGGACTCGCCGCCCTACCTGCACGACGGCCGTCTCATGACGATCGAGGACGCGATCGAGTTCTTCAACCTCGTCCAGGGCATCAAGCTGACGGCCGCGGAGAAGAAAGACCTCGCGGCTTTCCTCCGGGCTCTCTAGTTCCCCTCCCGGGGGCGGGGCTCCTCCCGCCCCCGGTTTTCCTTAAGGATTTTTCAGCCGGGAATGGCACGCGCGGGCCGCTGTTAAATCCAACTCGAGGGAACCCATGAAATCGACTCGGGCAATCGGTCTGACGGCCGTGACTCTTCTCCTGCTGGCCGGCGCGCTCCACGCGAAGCCGGCGAAGGCGGTTTTCGCGGGGGGCTGCTTCTGGTGCATGGAGGGGCCCTTCGAGAAGCTGCCGGGGGTCTCGGGCGTCATCTCGGGCTACAGCGGCGGAGCGCGCCCGAACCCGACCTACGAAGAAGTCGGTTCCGGAGGCACCGGGCACGCGGAATCGGTCGAGGTCATCTACGACCCGGCCCGCGTCTCGTACGAGAAGCTCCTGGAAGTCTTCTGGCACAACATCGATCCGCTCTCGGCCAACGGCCAGTTCTGCGATCGCGGCGAGCAGTACCGTTCGATCGTCTTCTACGGAAACGAGAACGAGCGCCGCCTCGCCGAGGAGTCGAAGAAGAAGGTCGAGCAGCGCCTGAACGCCAAAGTCGTCACCGAGATCGTCCCGGCTGCCGCCTTCTACCGGGCCGAGGAGTACCACCAGGACTACTCCAAGAAGAATCCGCTCCGTTACGGTTTCTACCGCAAGAGCTGCGGCCGCGACGCGCGCCTCGCGGAGCTCTGGGGCGCCGACGCCCCGCACGCCAAGGAGAAGTGATGATCGCGGCCCTGTTGCTGAGCCTCGCGCTCGTCCCGGCCGCTCCCACCCCCGCTCCCGCGAAGGGCTGGAACCCGGCGACCTTCGTCAAGCCGACCGACGCGGAGCTCAAGAGCCGTCTGAACGCCATGCAGTACCGCGTGACCCAGCACGGCGGCACCGAGCCGGCGTTCGCCAACGAGTACGACGGCAACAAGAAGCCGGGGATCTACGTCGACATCGTCTCCGGCGAGCCCCTCTTTTCCTCGCTCGACAAGTTCGACTCGGGCACGGGCTGGCCGAGCTTCTCGAAGCCGATCGTGCCGGCCAACGTGAAGCAGAAGGGCGGCGGCGGCTTCTTCGGCGCCGAGGTCCGCTCCGCCCGCGCCGACTCGCACCTCGGCCACGTCTTCAACGACGGCCCGCCCCCGACGGGGCAGCGCTACTGCATGAACTCCGCGGCGATGCGCTTCATCCCCGTCGAGCGGCTCGAGGCGGAGGGTTACGGCCAGTACCTCAAGCTCTTCAAGAAGTAGCAGGCCTCAGAAGCGGACTACGACCTCGAGGCCGCGGCGATCTTCGTCGAGGATCGGCGCGAAGGCGACGTGCAGGTTCTCATTTCTCGCGCGCAGCCTCCGATTGACGGCGACGAGCCCGCGCCCCACCACAGTCCCGATGACCGCTCCCGCGGCGACATCCGAGCTCCAGTGCGCGTCGTGGTAGATCCGCGAGAATCCCACGAGCCCGGCCACCGTGTACGCGCAGATGCTCACCCACACTTTGTCCGAGTGCGCGCTGATGACCGACGCGACGGCGAAGGCCTGGGTGGTGTGGCCCGACGGGAACGCCTGGTCCCCGCTGAAGGGATGGAACGCGGTGCTGCCCTCGTCCTGGTTCGGGCGCGCCCGTCCGATGACGCGCTTCAGGACCGGCGTGATGATGACGGAGGCGAGGATGCTCGCGAGCGCGCTGTCGACCGCGATGTCCCGCGCGTCGGGGTCGCGGAAAACGAAGCCGGCGATCCCATAGGCGCCGATCACCGCCCACGAGTACTCCGCGCCGAACGGCTCGACGATTCGCGTCAGGTCGTCGAGCGCGGGAGTCTGGTTGCTCTGCGTCTTGTTGCGGGCTGGCACGTCGGCTGCGAAACCGAAGGCCACGACACCGGCCGCCACGCCCGAGAACACGAGCCAGTCCTTGCCATTCCAGCGTACGGGCGCGCCCAGGATGTACTTCCCGTCCTCGAGCGCGAGCTTGACGGGACCGGGGGAGGCTTCGGGAGCGGGCGCTTCCGCGTCGGGCGCCTCGACGCCGGGGTCGGCGGGACAGGGCTCGGTCGCTGCGGCCGCAGCCGCAAGGTCGGACGAGACTTCGATCCTCGTGTCGGCGCCGGCTTGCCCGGAAAGAAGGAAGGCGAGGGCAACCGCCGTCCCTGTTCGTCCCAGGCGCCCGCCGTGCCTGACGAGGTTCGAGGCCACGGCGGCGAAGCTCCTGGATCCACCCGCGGTTGACACCCCTGCCGCCCTCCGCCTATCCTCTCCGGTCCTCTGCTCCTCAGTAGCTCAATGGCAGAGCATCCGGCTGTTAACCGGAGGGTTGTAGGTTCAAATCCTACCTGAGGAGCCACTACTCTCCGCGACTTCGCTCCGAGAACCACGGTGTAGAGTTCTCGCCAGGTCGGATGACACTCCCAGCCGGAACACGCTTGGGTCCCTATGAAATTCTCGAGGCCATTGGCGCGGGCGGGATGGGGGAGGTATATAGGGCGAAGGACCCGCGACTCGGCCGAGACATCGCCATCAAGGTCCTGCCGGACGCGCTGGCTTCGGACCCCGAGCGGCTGAAGCGATTCGAGCGGGAGGCGCGGTCGGCGTCCGCTTTGAACCATCCCAACATCGTCACGATCTACGACATCGGCTTCGCAGACTCGGTCTCCTACATTGCGATGGAGCTGGTCGGCGGCGAACCGCTGCGTGCGGTGCTCACCGAGGGAGCGTTGCCCACGAAGCGCCTATTGCAGATCGGCTCGCAGATCGCGGAAGGGCTGGCCAAGGCGCACGCGGCAGGGATCGTTCACCGGGACCTAAAGCCCGAGAACATCATGGTGACCGAGGACAGCCTGGTCAAGATCCTGGACTTTGGTCTGGCCAAGCTGACTCAACCGGAGACGAGTGGGAGCGGCAGGACGCAGGCGCCGACGGTCTCGGGGGCGACCGAAGAGGGGATCATTCTCGGGACGGTCGGCTACATGTCTCCGGAGCAGGCGGCCGGGAAATCGGTGGACTTCCGTTCGGACCAGTTCTCTTTCGGCTCGATCCTGTACGAGATGGCGACAGGGCGGCGCGCGTTCCAGCGCGCATCCGCGCCGCAAACACTCGCAGCCATCATTCAGGACGAGCCGGAACCGATCGCCACGGTCAATCCCAAGCTCCCGGCTCCGTTGCGCTGGACCGTGCAGCGATGTCTTGCGAAGGAGTCACGGAACCGCTACGCCTCGACTGAGGATCTGGCGCGCGAGCTCACGACGATTCGCGACAACCTTTCCGAGGCCACGAGCGCGATCGGGGTGCCCCAGGCAGGGCCGGTGCCAGCGAGGCGACGCTGGCGGATTCCGGCCTTGATCGCCGCGGCGATTCTGCTGGCTCTCGGGATCGCTGGATGGCGTCTCCGTCAGCGCGACTACTTCTGGAAGAACCCGCTCGCCGGCGCCCACTTCACGCGGCTGACAGACTGGGAAGGGTCCGAGGTTGACGCGGCGATGTTGAGCGATGGGAAGTTCGTCGCATTCCTCTCCGACCGCGACGGTCCCTTCGACGCCTGGGTCACCCAGGTGGGCAGCGACGAGTTCCTGAATCTCTCCAAGGGCCAGTTTCCGGACCTCTACCTCGATCGAGTCCGCAACGTCGGCTTCTCCGGCGATGGCGCGCATGTGTGGATGCGGATCAGTGCCCCGGACGGCAAGAAAGAAGACTCCTGGCTCGTGCCGACGATGGGCGGTACGCCGCGTCCCTTCCTGCCGAATGCCGCGGAGGTCGTGTGGTCCCCAGACCAAATGCGGACTCTCTATCACCCGGCCGTTCCCGGCGACCCCATCTTCGTCGCCGACCGCAACGGTGCCAATTCCCGGCAGATCTTCATCGAGAAGTCGGGGAACCACAATCACTATCCGGCGTGGTCGCCCGACGGCCGCTTCGTCTATTTCGTCAGCGGAATACCAAGCCCATACGACATGGACATCTGGCGAATCCCGTCGGCCGGCGGCACGGCCGAGCGCCTGACGAACCACGACTCGCGCGTGGCATACCCCGCCTTTCTCGACGAGCGCACGCTGCTTTACACGGCTCCGCGGCCGGACGGCTCGGGATCGGGGCTCTACGCCATGGACATCGACCGGCGAATTCCCCACGCCGTGAGCTTTGGTCTCGAGGAGTACGCCTCGGTCGCGGCGAGCGCCGACGGCCGGCGTCTCGTCGTGACCGTCGCGAATCCGACATCGCATCTTTGGACGGCGCCGATCTCGGAGCACGTCGTGGACGATTCGGGAGTAAGCCGCTTTTCTCTTCCCGCCGTGCGAGCAGCAGCTCCGCGATTCGGGCCCGGCTACGTTCTCTTTCTGTCGTCCAAGGGGGGCGCCGACGGGCTCTGGAAGTTCAAGGACGGCTCGGACACTGAGCTATGGAAAGGTGCCGAGGGTTCGGTCACCGCCGCGCCAGCGATCTCGCCCGACGGCACCCGGATCTGCTTCGTGGTCCGGGATGGGAAACAGGGCCGCCTTTATATGATGGCGGCGGATGGCACGGGCACTCGTCGCATCACCGAGTCGCTCGATGTCCGCGATGCCCCGTCCTGGTCTCTGGACGGAAAGTGGATCGCCGTCGTCGCTTCCGAGGGGAAAGAGCAGCCGCTGTTCAAGGTCCCCCTGGACGGTGGAGCGCCGGTGCGGCTGGTGGGCGGAGTCAACTACAACCCGGTCTGGTCGCCCGATGGGCGGTTCATCGCATATTCCGAGCAACACGGGGGACCGACGTACCAGCTGAAGGGGGTCACTCCAGAGAAGCAGCCGTTCCCGCTGCCGGAGGTCACGGTCCGGGCCGGAGGCAATCGCTATCGATTTCTACCGGACGGCAAGGCGCTGGCGCTGATGCAGGGTTATGTCCGGCACCAGGACTTCTGGTTGCTGGACCTCGCGACCGGGCAGCTGCGCCAGCTCACGAACTTACGTCCGGGCTTTGACATAAGGAGCTTCGACGTCTCGCCCGACGGGAAGCGGATCCTTTTCGACCGCTACCGCGAGAACTCCGACATCGTGCTGATCGACCTAACGCCGCGCTGAGGCGATTCGGGTGCGCGGAGCGGCCCGAGGTAAGGTTCACGCAATGGCCTGGATCGTCGGGGCCCTGGTTCTGATCGTCGCAGGCTCGGCCTGGATGACCCAGCCCCTCCTCCTCGCCGGCGATTGCGTAAAGGACGGCGCGGCCCCCGACCCTGAGCGGCTCGAGCATCGCGTCCGAGATCTCGTGGGGCTGTTCTATCCACGCGACTTCACCCACACCGAGAATCTTGCACGCGCAGCCCGCTTCATCGGCGAGGAGTTCCGGCGCGCCGGGGCGGCGGTCTCCGAGCAGCTCTTCCAGGCGGCTGGCGAAAGCTACCGAAACGTCGTCGCGGCGTTTGGTCCAGACACCAGAGAAGTGATCGTCGTCGGCGCGCACTACGACGTTGCGGGAGAATTTCCCGGCGCCGACGACAACGCGAGCGGCGTGGCTGGCCTGCTCGAGCTCGCGGATCTCCTCGCCGGCGCGAAGCTTTCCCGGCGCGTGGAGCTTGCGGCATACGCCCTCGAAGAGATGCCCTTCTTCTCCACCAGCCAGATGGGAAGCGCCATTCACGCCCGCTCGCTCAGAGCGGCCGGGCGGCGGGTCCGGGGAATGCTGTGCCTCGAGATGATCGGCTGCTTTTCGGAGGAAGCCGGCAGCCAGGAGTTCCCCCTTCCTCTGCTGCGCCTCTTCTACCCGAGTCGTGGGAACTTCATCGCCGTCGTCGGCAACCTCGGCGGCGTTGGAATCGTCCGGCGTGTGAAGCGGTCGATACGCCGAGCGAGCGACCTGCCGGTCCATTCGATCAACGCGCCCGCGCTCGTTCCCGGCGTCGACCTGTCCGACCACGTGAACTTCTGGCGTCAAGGAGACCCGGCGGTGATGATCACCGACACGGCGTTCTACCGAAACCCCCGCTATCACACGGAGGGGGACACGGCGGAGACTCTCGACTACGGTCGAATGGCAAAGGTCGTCGCGGGCGTGCGGCAGGCAGTACTCGACCTCGCGCGGTAAGATCTCCCACGCAAGTCCGTGACACTCCAAGCCGGCACCCGCCTCGGCCCGTATGGGATCCTCTCGCCGGCGCTGCTGTCTCGGTGTAACCTCGGGCGGCGACGACTATGGGCTACGCCGAAAAAAACCTCGCTCCGGGCGAGACGATTCTGTTTCGGGCGCATTACCACTGGCTGGTCTACAGGACGGGCTTGCTTCTCCTCCTGCTGTCGGGTCTCGTCGGGGCCGCCGCGTTTTACGCGCACCGCATCAACCCGGTTCGGGCGTCGCCCGGCCGACGTCCATTCTGGCGCTGGTCTTCCTGTTGCTCGCCGGCGCTGCGCTTCTGGTACGGCGTATTCGCGTGGCGGCCGATGTGTTCGTCGTGACGGACCACCGGGTGATCCGGAAAGTCGGCCTGCTCGCCCGCGAGATCCAGCAGGCCCCCCTTGACAAGATCCAGGACATCACCATCGAGCAGGGGTTTCTGGCGCGCTTGCTCGACTACGGAACCGTCGTTCTCGAGACAGCCGCCGAACACGGCAGCCTTGTTTTCCCGCTGATCGCTCAGCCCGAGAGCTTCCACAATCAGCTCTGGGGCCAGGGACCGAGCTCGGGGGCACCGGCCCCTACCGCCGCCGCGCCTGCCGCGGCGCGCGAGCGTCTGGCGGAGATCGAAAAGCTGCGGCAGTCCGGTCTGGTCACCGAAGCGGAGTACTCGGCCCGGCGCAAGGCCATCGTCGAGTCCATCTAGGCAGCGTAAGCCCTGTGCGGAAGGGCCCGACCCAAGCGGGGGAGTTTCGGGATGCGAGAGACCTGGCGTCGCGTCGGAAATGAACCGGTGGGCTCCAGCAAGAGGTACGAGTTGAGAGTAGGGAGTCCCGGGCGTCAAACAGTCTTTCGGTACAGCCCGTTGGCGGAGACGCGGCGGCCCGTCTCGACCTTGGGCCGCGCGGTGCGGGTGGGCTCAAGAGGCAGGAGGCCGAACCGCGCCATCTCGCGGTCAAGCCCCGCGGCGTCCACGAGAACGTGGCGGCCGCCGCTGTCGAAGCCCTCGTAAACGTCGGGTTCGCCCGCGACGGCACGGATTCCGCGGCCGGTCAGGTCGGTCTCGGGGGTGAACACGGAGACGAGCAGTCGCGCTCCCGGCTTGAGCACGCGCGCGGTCTCCGAGAGTGCGCGTTCCCACTCGGCGCGGCTCTGTGCGCAGTGGTAGAGACCGAGCGCGACGACGAGGTCGAAAGTCGCGTCGGCAACCGGAGAGAGATCATCCATGCGCCCGACACGCACCCGCTTTTCCGCTTCAGCGGCGCCCAGTATCGGGGCCAGGCGCTGGCGCGTCTTGGCCACCATGGCCAGCGAGGCGTCGAGCGCCTCGACGTCGACTCCCTTCTCGGCGAGCAGTACGGCGTTGCGGCCCGCCGCGCAGCCGAGATCGAGGACTCGGATCCCCGAGGCATCGGGGTACTCGCCCACGAGCTCCGTCAAGCGCGCGTCGGGTTCCCGCGCCGCAAAGCGCTCGACGTTCTCGGCGGAATCCCAAAAGGAGCTGGCCACACCAGGCCTCACTCTAGCCTCCTCCCGGAGCGAAGGGAATGAGAAGGCGCCGGCGCGGCGCGCAGACGCGCCAATTCTCGCAACCATCCCCCGAAAAGGTTCCAACTGGGAACTATGTGGGGAGCCACTACTCTCGGCGCATTCGTTCCCGGGACCGCGGTGTAGAGTTCGCCCGGTCGGATGACGCTCTCAGCCGGAACACGCTTGGGTTCCTACGAGATCCTCTCGCCTCTCGGGGCGGGTGGGATGGGAGAAGTGTACCGCGTCACTGACACCAAGCTCGGGCGCGACGTCGCGATCAAGGTGCTGCCGGAAGCGGTGGCGAAAGATCACGAGCGGCTGGCCCGTTTCGAGCGCGAGGCGCAGATGCTGGCCTCGCTCAATCATCCGAACATCGCGACCATCCACGGCGTCGAGGACTCGGGTGGCGCTCCTGCCCTGGTCATGGAGCTGGTCGAAGGGCCGACGCTCGAGGATCGAATCGCGCAAGGGCCGATTCCGGTCGAGGAGGCTCTCCCGATCGCGCGCGAGATCGCGGAGGGGCTCGACTACGCGCACGAGCGCGGGATCATCCACCGGGACCTGAAACCCGCCAACGTCAAGCTGACGGGGGACGGAAAGGTCAAGATCCTCGACTTCGGACTGGCGAAGGCGCTCGATCCGGTCGCGGGAGCCTCGTCGCCCGATATGACGCGCTCGCCGACGATCACAGCGGCGGCGACGCAGGCGGGGGTGATCCTGGGGACGGCGGCGTACATGTCGCCGGAGCAGGCGCGCGGAAAGCCGGCCGACAAGCGGTCCGACATCTGGGCGTTTGGCTGCGTCCTATGGGAGATGCTCACCGGCAAGCGCCTCTTCCACGGTGAGACGGTATCCGACACGCTGGCGGCGGTGCTCAGGGCGGACATCGACTGGGAAACCTTACCTGCCGGAACGCCCCCGGCGATCCGGCGGCTGCTCGAACGCTGTCTCGAACGGGACCCGAAGCGGCGGCTGCGCGACGTCGGGGAAGCCCGCATCGTGATGGAAGAGGCTCCAGCGAGCCTCATCGGCATCCGCGCGGAGACTGCCGCAGGATATGGCTTCGCGGCGCGCCGGGCCGGGGCGGATGGTGGCGTGGGCACTGGCCGGGGCGGTGCTCGGCGCCGGGCTGGTCGCGGGGGTCGCCGCGATGCGTCACCGGCGATCGGCGAGGGACTCCACGGTTCGGCTAAGCGTCTCCCTCCCGCCGGGGCAGTCGATCTTGCTCGGAGATTTGCCCCACTTCGCATTGGCGCGTGACGGAGCGCAGATCGCCTACGTCGCGAAGAAGGAGTCCGGGGCAAGCGCCCTTTGCCTGCGCTCCATGGGCTCTTTCGACGCAAGGGAGCTTCTCGGTACCGAAGGCGCGACGGCACCCTTTTTCTCTCCTGATGGCCAGTGGCTGGGCTACTTCGTCGGAGGAAGAGTCCAGAAGATGGCCGTGTCGGGGGGACCGCCCCAACCGGTCTGCGACACGGCGGTCTCAGGACTGGGAGGCGCCGCCTGGACCGACGACGGAAGCATCCTCGTTTCGTCGACGAGCGGGAGGCGTCGAGGTGACGCTCTCGGTCACCGACACGCAGACGGGCGAGATCAGGACCTAACACGAACCCTCTCGGCACGCCGTTCCAGCCGCTCCAGGACACGTCGGCGTTTCCGGCCTGCGTCCCTTAGGAAACTCTTAAAACCCCGCGCGACCCTGCCCCGGCGATAGGCTTCGAGCGACCGCGGAGGTCCGGCCATGATCCACGGAACCCGCCGTGCTCGCACGATTCTTCCCCTGCGCGCCAAGCTCGCGCGGCCCGACGGGAGCTTCGCCGACGCCTCGGTTCTCGAGGCGCCCCCCGCCATCTCTCTGAAATACCAGCCCGAGTCCGGGCCGGAGGTGGACAAGACCGCCGGGCTCGAGGTGCGCGACTTCGGCAAGGGAAACCGCTTCGTCTTCGATCAGGAGGCGCACTGGAAGTTCGACCTCGGAACCAGCAACCTGACGGACGACGGCAAGTACGCGGTCACTCTGTCGACCGGAGATCCGAAGGAGTACGTCGTCGACCCGCCCTGCACTCTGGTCTTCCTCCTGCGCTCGAAGTGACGGAAGCCCCGCCAGGGGGCCTCGCCAGGTTCGTGGTATAGTGCCCTCGTTCTCGATTCGCTCTGCTTTTGCCAGATCCGTTCTGACGAACCCCGAACGAAAATCAACGAGAATGCGGGACGCCGCGCCGGCGGTGTTTCCGGTCATTAATAGTGTCCGGCACGAAGGATGGATCTGATGAAGCTTTACGTAGGCAATCTCCCGTACAACATCTCCGATGACCAGCTGCAGGCGATGTTCGCGAAGTTTGGCACGCCCGACTCCGCGAGGGTCATCACGGACCGCGACACCGGGCAGTCCAAGGGCTTCGGTTTCGTCGAGTTCTCGAACGCCGACGAGGCGAAGCAGGCGATGTCGCTCAACGGCACCGATTTCGGCGGCCGCTCGCTGACGGTCAACGAGGCGCGCCCGAAGAACGAGGGCGGCGGCGGCGGCGGTCGCGCTCGCTACTGAAGACGTTTTTTCCGTAGCGTTCTCGAGGCGGGGCTTTTGCCCCGCCTCTTTTTTTTTGTCCAGGGACTGGCGGCTTCGATCCTCACGCGCGCCGTAAGTCCCTCCATCTCAATCTCTGGCACGAATTCTGCTCCCTCTTCGTGTCATAGTGTCCGGTTCGCGAGGTGGGCGCACCGTAATCGGCGCAAGCGACCCGGACGCATGAGGAATAAGGAGCGTTGCCATGAAAACCCTGAATCGGATCTTTCTCGCGGTGGCGGTCTTCGTCGCCGCCGCATCGGTCGCACAAGCTCAGGATCCCAGCCCGGTGCCGGATAACCAGCCGCCTCCGGTGGCGACTCCGGTTCCCGACGTCATCCCGGTCCCCGCTGAGCCGGCTCCTCAGGAGGCCCCTCCTCAGGAAGCGCCGCCTCCCACGGACGCGCCGCCTCCGGTGGTCGATGCCGTTCCGCCGGCCGACGCGCCGATCGAGATGCAGGTGACTCCGGCGCCCGTCGAGCCCGCGCCGGCGCCCGTCGAGCCCGCGCCGCAGGCCGCCAAACCCAAGGTGAAGAAGTCGACGAAGGCCGTGGTCGAGACCAAGAAGACCACCGAGAAGATCGCCGACGAGAAAGCGAAGAAGGCCGCGGAAGCGGCCGCGGCGGCCCAGATCGCCGCCGACACGCCGCCGAGCACGCCTCCGACGGGACCGGCCGGGACCACGGACGCCGCGGCCGCCGAGCCGGTTGCGCTCGTGCCGCCTGTGCCCGCGTCGGAGGTTGCGGAAGCCCAGACGACGCAGCAGGTCGAGACGACCGAAGAGAAGAAGCCCGCCGGCATCAGCAACTGGGTGATCCTCGCCCTTGGGCTCGGCGGCGTCGGTCTCGTGATCTGGCTGATGACGCGCCGCAAGAAGGACAAGAGCCTCTCGATTTTCGACGGCACCGCGCCGGCGCCGAAGCCTTCGCAGCCGCCGATCGTGCACCGCCCGTAATCGCAGCAAGCACTTTCTGACGAGGCGGGGGAGAACCCCCGCCTTTTTTTTTGGGGTCGATGGACAACGCCTCGCCCTGAGAGCCGTCATCCGAGGAGCGGACGACGACTCTGGCTACGCCTCCTCGTCCAGCATCATCAGGTATTCCGTGGAGGCGGGACTCGCGCCGAGCTGGCGCATCAGCGTCGTCACCTGGCCGCGGTGATACGTCGAGTGGTTGACGAGGTGAACGAGGACCTCGCCGGTGCGGTAGCTGAGCGCGTCGCCCTTGAGGTTCTGGTACTCGAGCGACCGTCGCATCCGCTCAGGCTCGAGTCCGCCGGAAAGCGCGGCCCATCCATCCTGGACCGTCTCCCACTTCTCGCGCAGGACCTCCGCCGTCGGCGCCTGCTGGCCCGACGGCAGCGCTCGCGGCGAGCGCCCGCCGAAGCGCTCCAGCCAGACCCAATCCGCCCCGTACAGGTGCGCCAGGGTGTCCCGCAGCGTCGAAAAGCTGCCGCCCACCGCGCGCCCGTACTGCTCGTCCGAAACCTCCGACACGGCGCCCAGCATTCGGGCGTTCGCCCACCGGTTGTAGGCGAAGAGCCGCGCGATCTCCTCCGGCGCCCGCTCGGGCTCCGCGAGCCCCGTATCGAGGAAGCGCACGTAGTCCGTCGAGACCGGCGTCTTGGCGAGCTGGCGGAGGTGAGTCGCCACCTGCCCGCGGTGATACGTCGAGTGATTCACGAGATCGAACAGGATGTCGGCGAACGTGTAGGTCCACGTCTCGCCCTGGAAGTTGGCGTAGGTCAAAGTCGAGGTCAGCCGCTCCGCGGTCAGGCCGCCCGCCAGTAAGGCGAGCTCTCCGTCCAGCGCGCTCCACGTCTCCCGCAGCGCCTCGACCGTGGGGAGGTCGCGGGCGGCCGGCAGGCTCCCCGGCGAATTTCCGCGCAAGCGCTCGAGCCAGACCCACTCCGCGCCGTAGAGGTGCACGAGCGTACCGTGGAGCGACCCGAAGCTGCCTCCCACCTCGCGGTCCCACTCCTCGGGAGAGACGCCGCCGACCGGCTCGAGCATTTTCGCGTTCGCCCACCGGTTGTAGGCGAGGATCTTCGAGACCTCTCGCGGCGACTGCAGGATCACGCGCGGTACTTTACCGCTCTCGTCCCGGGCCTGTCGCCGGATTCCGGTCAGATCGTGGGGCGGGCCGGGGGAGGGACAGCGATCGCGGCGTAGCGCGTGTTGCAGCCCCGCGCGCAGGCCCACCAGCCCCTCGGATCGGTGTCGCGCCGCTCCGGAGAGACCTGGCTGCCGCAGCGCAGGCAGTAGATACGCGTCACGGATTGACCGGAGGGCGCACGCCGCAGAATGACGCCGAGGCCGCACCGTCCGAGCTCGGCCTCGCTGAGGTCGACAGGTCCCACCATAGGGAAAGCAGTGTGAGGCCCTGGCCCCGGAAACGCTGTGACGGGTGACACAGCGTGCGCGGGAACCGCTAACATGCGCACCCGCGTGAGCACGAGCCCGGCCGCGTCTCGAACGAGCTCCCCCGGCAGCCGGCCGGCGCCGCCCGGCCCCCGCGGCCGGTTCTTCCTCGGCAGCCTTCCGGAGTTCGCGGGCGATGTCCTGGGGTTCATGACGAAGTGCGTGAGGGAGCACGGGGACTTCGCACGCGTCCATCTCCCGGGCCACGACGTCTACGTCCTCAACCGTTCCGAGGACATCGAGACGGTCCTGCTCTCCCAGCGCACGAACTTCGTCAAGCACAGCTTCTTCTGGAAGCACGTGACCGCGATCTTCGGCAACGGACTCCTCACGAGCGAAGGGGAGTTCTGGCTGAAGCAGCGGCGGCTGGCGGCGCCGGCGTTCCACCCGGACCGCATCGCGGCGTACGGAGCGGTGATGGCCGCCTACGCCGACCGGCAGGTCGCGGCCTGGAGGGACGGCGAGGTGCGGGACATCCACCACGACATGATGCGGATCACGATGGAGATCGTCTCGAAGACGCTCTTCGACGTCGAGGTCGAAGAGGACGTGGACGAGATCGGCAAGTCGTTCGACCTCGTCATCCGCGAGATCGCGAAGCGCTTTCGCCGGCCGGTCAAGATCGCCGACTGGATTCCGCTGCCCGGCAACCTGCGCTACCGGCGGGGCGTCGCGCTCCTCGACCGCCTCGTCGCGCGCGTGCTCGCGGAGCGGCGCGCCCGGCCGGGCGACCGCGGCGACCTTCTCTCGATGCTCCTCGAGGCGCGGGACGACGACGGGTCGCCGATGTCGGACAAGCAGCTCCGCGACGAGCTCATCACGCTCTTTCTCGCCGGCCACGAAACGACCGCGATCTCGCTGTCCTGGACGCTCTACCTCCTCGCGAAGAACCCGGACGTCGAGGAGCGACTGCGCGCCGAGATCGCCGCGGTTGCCGGCGACCGGCTGCCGGAGGCGCAGGACCTGCGGCGCCTGCCCTACGCCGAGGCCGTCGTGAAGGAGACGCTCCGCCTCTATCCTCCTGCCTACGTGATCGGGCGCGAGGCGCTCGCCGACTGCGTGATCGCCGGCTACGACGTGCCCGCCCGCGCGACCGTCTATTTCAGCCCCTGGGTCCTCCACCGGGACCCCCGGTACTTCTCCGACCCGGAGACCTTCCGGCCCGAGCGCTGGCAGGACGGCAGCACGGCGAAGCTGCCGAAGTACGTCTACATCCCGTTCGGCGGAGGCCCCAGGATCTGTGTGGGCGAGCGTTTCGCGATGATGGAGGGCGTCCTCGTCCTGGCCACGATCCTGCGCCGGTGCCGTCTCTCCATGGCGGGCCCCGACCCGGTTCCTTTTCCCTCGATCACCCTTCGCCCCGAGGGCGGCCCGATCATGCGGGTCACGCGGTCCGACGCGCGCGGGTAAGGCTTTTGCAAGGAGGGAGAGAATGATTCTGACGTGCGCGTCCTGCGGCAGGAAGAAACGGTCCCCGGCGGCGCGGCTGGCCGACGCCGGCCGGTGCGGCAACTGCCGAGATCTCGCCCGTCCGCGCGCCGATCGAGGCGGACCCCGAGATGGGCTGGTATTGTCCTTGCTACGAAATGCAGGCAACTACTGAGGTGCAGCCATGAAACGCATCGGTATCGCACTGCTCGTCATCGGACTCGCGGGTTTCGTTCTGGCGTCGAGCCAGCGCGGCGGCTATGACTCGGTCGAAGGCGCCATCAAGACCACCTTCTCCTCGGAAGAGCGCTCCAAGAAGGAGGGTTGGGACGTGCTGCGCTGGGTGGGGGCGGGCCTCGCGGTCGTCGGCCTGGTCCTCGTGTTCGTGCCCGGCAAGAAGTGACGGCGGCTACGTCGTCATCCTTAGCGCTCTACGCCCTCGTCCTGAGCGCTCCAGGCCCTCGTCCTGAGCGAAGCGAAATAGCCCCTCCCGGCGAGCCTCGGCCCGCCAACCTCGGATCATACGCAGAGAAACGGCGGGGGTTTGACAAAGCAGAACGGTTGTGCGTGAGATTGCCCGATGCAAAGGATCAAGTCATGGTCCTGCGGGACGGTCGGGATCGCCCGGGCCTTTCCGGACGGGAGGTAGCGATGAAGAGATCCCTCCTCTGGATCGCGTTTGCGGCGGCGGCCCTGGCGCCCGCGGCCCGGGCCCAGGAGGAGCACCGGCACTCGCACGGGGAGACGGAGGCCTTCGGGACGGTCAACTTCCCGACCTCCTGCCGCTCGGACGTCGCTCCCGAGCTCACGCGCGCGGCGGCCCTCCTGCACTCCTTCGGGTACGAGGAGTCGCGCCGGTCCTTCGAGGCCGTTGCCGCAAAGGACCCCGGATGCGGCATGGCGTACTGGGGAATCGCCATGACCTACTACCATCCGATCTGGGCGCCGCCGACCCCCGAGGAGCTCGCCGCCGGCAAAGCCGCCGCCGGGAAAGCGGCGCAGCTCGGAGGCAAGACGGAGCGGGAGCGCGGGTACATCGCCGCGGTGGGCGCGTTCTACGACGACTCCGAGAAGCTCGACCACAGAGCCCGCGCCCTCGCGTACCGGGACGCCATCGAGGCGCTCTCCCGGCGCTTCCCCGACGACCACGAAGCCACGATCTTCTATGCCCTCTCGCTCCTCGGCACGGCACCCGCGAGCGACCCGACCTTCGCGAACCAGAAGAAGGCGGCCGGGATCCTGAACGGTCTCCTGCCCGTCGAGCCGAGCCATCCGGGGATCGCGCACTACATGATCCACGCGTTCGACTATCCGCCGCTGGCAAGCGAGGCCCTGCCGGCCGCGCGCGCGTACGCGAAGATCGCGCCCTCTTCGCCCCACGCCCTCCACATGCCCTCGCACATCTTCACTCGCCTGGGGCTGTGGCAGGAGTCGATCGCGTCCAACATCGACTCGGCCGGCGCCGGACGGCGCCTCGTCGCGAAACGTCACCCGGGCGCCGCGTCCTTCGACGCGCTCCACGCGCTCGATTACCTCGAGTACGCCTACCTGCAGGTCGGCGATCAGGACCGGGCGCGCCGGGTGCTCGAGGAAGCCGCGACGGCAAGGACTTTCGACGAGCCGAGCTTCGCCGCGGGCTACGCCCTGGCCGCGATTCCGGTCCGCTGGACGCTCGAGCGGCGGGACTGGAAGGCGGCGGCGGAGCTCGAGCTGCCTCGAGCCGATCTCCCATGGGAGCGATTCTCCTATGCCCCGGCGCTGACCTATTTCGCGCAGGCGCTGGGTGGCGCGCGCAGCGGCCGGCTCGACCGCTCCCGTGCCGCCCTCGTCGAGCTCGAGAAGATCCACGCGAAGTTCGTGAAGGCGCCGGTGCCCGGGCCCTATGACTGGGCAAGCGAGATCGAGTCGATGCGTCTGGCGGCGGCCGCGTGGGTGGCGTACGCCGAGGGGAAAAAGGACGAGGCGTTGAAGCTCGCCCGATCCGCCGCCGAGCTCGACGAGAAAGTGGGGAAGCACCCCGTCACTCCCGGAGCCGTTCTTCCCGCCCGCGAGCTTCTCGGGGAAATGCTCCTCGAGTCGGGGCGGGCGGCCGACGCCCTGGTCGAGTACGAGGCCTCGCTTCGAGAGGCGCCGGGCCGGTTCAACAGCCTGTACGGCGGGGCGCGCGCGGCCGAGCTTGCGAAGAAGCCCGACCGCGCCCGCGAACTTTACGGGAAGCTCGTCGGCCAGTGCGTCGCCGGCTCGTCCCGCTCCGAGCTGGCCGAGGCTCGCCGGTTCCTCGCGAACCAGCGATAGGGCGCCCGCCGGGAACCGTGGTAGAACCGCGGCAGCTCCACCCGGCACAGACACGTCATGAAGGGATGCGCGCGCAGCCTCTTTCTGGGCCTCGCGGTCTATCTCGCGATCGCGGGAGGCATCGCGTGGCTCCTGCACCTGCGCTTCTCCCTGCCGCTCGAGCGCACGTGGCAGGTTTCCGCCGGAGCGGGGTTCTTCGCCTGGGTGGGATTGACCCTCCTCTTCGGAATCCTCGAGTTCTTCCGCGAGCGGGCCTCGATCCGCGCCTGCCTGTGCGGACAGCGGCCGGCCGACGGCCGGCAGACGGGCATCGTCGGCACGATCGACGCTGCGGGCCCGCTGCTCCGGGCGCCCCTGAGCGGCACGCTGTGCCTCGCGTACAAGTACACGATCTCGAAGCTCGTCAAGAGCGGCAAGGGCTCCCAGCTCGCGACCCTGGTCGAAGGGATCGCCCTGGTGCCGTCGGTGATCACGACGCCGTGCGGCAGCTACAGGCTGCTCGCCGTGCCGACGTTCGACGCCGAAGGGGAGTCGTTTTCCCGGGAGGCCGCCGCCGGGAACGCGGCCGAGCTCCTGCGGACGGCTCGGTTCGAGCCGCCGGGAAAGGCCTCGCGCGGGGCGCTCGAAAGGCAGTGGACGGACGACGACGGCGCCTTCCAGTGCGACCGGAACCACACGACGGCGGAGTTTCCTCTCGAGGAGTGCGTGTTCCGGGAGGACGTCGTCAAGTCCGGCGAGAAGGTGTACGCCTACGGCCTCTTCTCGGAGCAGCGGGGCGGCCTCGTCCCTCACCCGAACTGGTCGAAAGAGACGCGGATCCTGAGGGGAGACGTCGAGGAAGTCACCCGGAAGCTCAAAAGGAAGATCCGAAACTACGCCGTTGGCGGAGTGATCTGTTGCGGGATCGCGGCCGGGATCCTGTATGCCTTTCTCAACCACGCCTCGTTGATCTGAGCATGGCCGAAGAGGGAAGCGATCAGCCCCCGGCCCAGACGGACGGCGCGGAAACCCTCACGCTGCAGGAGCTCGCCGACCGCGAGGCGCGTAAACGCGATGCCTCGACGCCGCCCGCCGCGAAGCTGCCGCCCTTCCTGGGGAACCTGACCCGGAAGCAGATCCAGGACAAGTCCCGGGGCTTCGTCGGCGTGATCGGCTTTCTCGTGGGGGCCTGGCTCTGCTACAGCGTCGGAGGCGCGCTGGCGAGCTTCACGATCGGCCGGTTCCTTCTGGTGCGGCAGACCGGGCTCGAGGGGACGGAGCTCTGGACGGCCCAGCTGTTGTTGGCCGCGCCGTACCTCGTGCTGGCGTTCGGCGCCGGGGTGGTCCTGCGAGCGAGATCGGCGCTTCCGCGGCGGGAGACAGCCTGCCTCGTCATGGCCGTCGCGTTCGCCCTCTCCCGTCTCTCGCGCTTCCACTGGTGCGGGCCCGCCGACCCCCTCCTTGCAATACTCGCGCGGCTCGGCGACGCCGCGGCCGTGTTCCTGGCGACGTATCTCGGCTTCGGGATCCGGAAGGCCCCGGCCGGAAGCGACATGGAACGGTTCGGCCCGGGGCCGATCGAGCCCTAGTTTTGCCTGGCGGATCGACTTCCGACGGGCCAATAGCCGTCATCCCGATATGGAACGCCTTGAGTCAAGAGTCAGGTTAAGCATGGCTGTCTG
>JBBDKM010000074.1:0-12866 GCA_040879385.1 Thermoanaerobaculia bacterium
CACCTGGCCGAGGCGCTCTCCTTTCGCGGCACCGGAATCGCCGCGGCCTGCCCGCAAGATCAGGTTGACAGAGGCGGTAGGGCTTCATAAGCTTCGGCCACTTCGGGGGCTCGGGCTTCCGGTCAAGACTCTCTAACCAGTCACGCGGGCGTACACGCGCGAAGCTCGCCCGCGGGCCAAGGGTGAGGAGGACAGCGGGTGCAGAAGTACAACACGATCATCTTCGTCCCGCACGCCCGGGCCCGCTTCCGCAAGCTGACCATCTCCTCGCGTTTCCTCGGGCTCGCTACCGCCGCCGCCGCGACCCTCCTCGTCGCGGCGGTCGCGTTTGGGTGGGCCTATTTCGGCTCGACCCGCAGGGACCGCCAGTACCGGCTCACGATGGCCGAAAATGCCCGCCTGCGGTCGACGACGGCGGCGCTCCACCAGCGCCTCGACGGCGTGTCCCGGCAGCTTTCCGAGTTCGAGGCCCGAACCCGGCGCCTCGCGATCGTGGCCGGGCTCTCGGACGCCGTCCGCGGCGGCGTGGGCGGGCCCGGGACTCCGGATACGCAAGGCCCCGCCCTCTCCGAGCAGAGCGCGCTTCTGACCTCGCGACTGAATCTCCTCGAGGCGCAGTTCTCGAGGCGCTCGGCCCTGATCGCCTCCACACCCACCGTCTGGCCCGTTCACGGCGTCGTCAACTCGGGATTCGGCGTGCGCTCGGACCCGTTCACGGGTCTGCCCGCGACTCATGAAGGGGTCGATATTTCGACGGCTCGGAGCGGACCCGTGCTGTCGACCGCGGACGGCGTGGTGCTGCGCAGCGGGTGGGCGGGCGAGTACGGCAAGGCCGTCGCGATCGCTCACGGCGATCGCTACGAGACGCTCTACGGACACCTCGAAGAAACACTCGTGGCCGAGGGCCAGCAGGTCCGGCGCGGCGACCGCGTGGGGCTCGTCGGCTCGACTGGACGCTCGACGGCTCCGCACTTGCACTACGAAGTGCACGTGGACGGGCGCGCGGTCAATCCGCTCGAATACATCCTCGAGACGCGGTAGTCGGGAGGAGCCCGGCGCGCTCCCAACTCCCAAGCTCCCGACTCCCGGCTAGCCACGCCCTTCCCCCGCTCCCCGATTCGAAATAAACTCCCACCCCTCAGGTGTTAGCCCCCTAATCATGATCGACCGTCTCCTCGCCAAAGTCTTCGGCACCCAGCACGAGCGCGACTTGAAGAAGCTCGCGCCGCGCGCCGCGCGCATCAATCCGCTCGAGCCATCGATGCAGGCCCTGTCGGACGAGGGCCTGCGCGGAAAGACGGACGAGTTCCGCGCCCGCATCGCGAAAGCCCTCGAAGGCGCGCGCGAGGAGGACCAGAAGGCCGCGCGGGAGGCGATCCTGGACGAGCTGCTGGAGGAGGCCTTCGCCGTCGCGCGGGAGGCGTCGGTCCGCGCGCTCGGGCTGCGCCCGTTCGACGTTCAGCTCATCGGCGGCATGGTCCTGCACTCGGGCAAGATCGCCGAGATGAAGACCGGCGAAGGCAAGACGCTCGTCGCCACGATGCCCGTCTACCTGAACGCGCTGACCGGCCGCGGCGTGCACGTCGTGACCGTCAACGACTACCTCGCCCGCCGCGACGCCGAGTGGATGGGTCGCGTCTACAAGTTCCTCGGGCTGACGGTCGGCTGCATCCAGAACGACCTCCTGGACGACGAGCGGAAGTCGGCCTACGCCTGCGACGTGACCTACGGGACCAACAACGAGTTCGGGTTCGACTACCTCCGCGACAACATGAAGTTCGAGCTCGAGTCGATGGTCCAGCGCGGCCATGTCTTCGCAATCGTCGACGAGGTCGACTCGATCCTCATCGATGAGGCGCGGACGCCGCTCATCATCTCGGGCCCGTCGGAGGAGAACACCGACGTCTACTACCGGTGCAACCGGGTCATCCCGCACCTCGTGAAGGGCAAGGAGGAGAAGGACAAGCACGGGAACAAGACGACGACCGGAGATTACCTGGTCGACGAGAAGTCCCGCACGGCGGTCCTGACGGAAGAGGGCGTCGCGAAGGCCGAAAAGGCCCTCGGCATCGACAACATGTACGACCTGCCCAACATCGACCTCCTCCACGGGGTCGAGCAGGCCCTGCGGGCGCACGCGCTCTATAGGAAGGACGTCGACTACATGATCCGGGACGGCCAGGTCCTGATCGTCGACGAGTTCACCGGCCGCGTCCTGCCGGGCCGGCGCTGGTCCGACGGGCTCCACCAGGCCGTCGAAGCCAAGGAAAACGTCAAGATCGAGCGCGAGAACCAGACGCTCGCCACGATCACCCTCCAGAACTACTTCCGCCTCTACGAGAAACTCGCCGGCATGACCGGCACGGCCGACACCGAGGCCGCGGAGTTCCACCAGATCTACAAGCTCGACGTGGTGGTCATCCCGACCAACCAGCCGATGATCCGCACCGACAACCAGGACGTGATTTACGCATCCGAGCGCGAGAAATACGAGGCCGTGGCCGACGAGATCGTCGCGCTGCGGGAGAAGGGCCAGCCGGTCCTCGTCGGGACGGTGTCGATCGAGAAGTCCGAGCGGCTGTCCGAGCTGCTCGAGATGCGCAAGGTCCCGCACGTGGTTTTAAACGCCAAGTTCCACGAGAAAGAGGCCGAGATCGTCGTCCAGGCCGGCCGCTCGGGAGCCGTCACGATCGCGACGAACATGGCGGGCCGCGGCACGGACATCGTGCTCGGCGGAAACGCGGAGGCCGTCGCCCAGCACGAGCTCCGCGAAATCCAGGACGCCGACGAGCGCAACCGCCGCCTCGAACAGCTCCAGCAGAGCTGCGCGGCCGACCGGCAGACGGTCCTCCAGGCCGGGGGCCTGCACATCGTCGGCACCGAGCGCCACGAGTCGCGGCGCGTGGACAACCAGCTGCGGGGCCGCTCGGGCCGGCAGGGCGACCCGGGCTCCTCCCGCTTCTACCTGTCGCTCGAAGACGACCTGATGCGGATCTTCGGCTCGGACCGCCTGCAGAGCATCATGCGGCGTCTCGGGATGGAAGAGGGCGTCCCCATCGAGCACGGCATGGTCTCGCGCTCGATCGAGCGCGCGCAGAAGCAGGTCGAAGCCCGCAACTTCGAGACGCGCAAACACCTGCTCGAGTACGACGACGTCATGAACCGCCAGCGCGAGGAGATCTACGGCATGCGCCGCGAGATCCTCCGGGGCGAACAGGCCCGCGACCACGTCCTCGGGCTCGCCGAAACAATCCTCGACTACATCCTCGGCCGGCACCTCAACGAGGAGAAGGGCCCGGACGAGTGGGACCTCGCGGCCGCCGACATCGACCTCCAGGAGTACTTCGGGATGAAACCCGGGTCCTTCGCCTACGCGGAGAAGGGGCGGGACCAGATCCGCGACGAGATCTGGACCGGTCTCTCCGCCGTCTACGACCGCAAGGAGGCGATCCTCGGCGGCGAGATGATGCGGACACACGAGAAGTTCGTGATGCTCCAGGTCGTCGACCAGCAGTGGAAGGACCACCTCCTCGCCGTCGACCACCTGAAGGAGGGCATCGGCCTGCGCGGCTACGGCCAGCGCGACCCCTTGATCGAGTACAAGAAGGAGTCCTTCGAGCTCTTCACGCTCATGAAGGAACGCATCGAGGACCAGTTCGTGCAGTACCTGTTCAAGCTACAGCCGGTGGCCCGCGAGGCGGAAGAGGCCGAGGACGCCGACGGCGCGCGGGACCGGCGGGCGCCGCTGCCGATGCCGGCCCGCAGAGCGCCGGCCAACGTCAATTACTCCTACGGCGCCGCCGCCTCCGGAGGCCAGTACGCGAAGGTCGAGACGGTCCAGCGCAACCAGCCGAAGGTCGGCCGCAACGACCCATGCCCGTGCGGCTCGGGCAAGAAGTACAAGAAGTGCCACGGCTCGGAAGGCGGGCCTCCGCCGTCGGGCGGCGGCAATGGGCCCCAGCGGGCCGCGGGGGTGTGATGCCGGTCAAACGGAACCGACGGAACGGGGACAACGCCGGCATCCCGCTGGCGCTCACGTTCGACGACGTCCTGCTGCTTCCGGCGCGCTCGGAGGTCCACCCCCGGGATGTCGACCTGCGCACGAGCCTGACCCGTCAGATCGGGCTGAACATTCCAATCATCGCGGCGGCGATGGACACGGTGACGGAGTCCCGGCTGGCGATCGCGATGGCGCAGCAGGGCGGCCTCGGCGTCGTCCACAAGAACCTCTCGATCGAGGCGCAGGCGGCGGAAGTCGACAAGGTCAAGCGCTCGGAATCGGGAATGATCGTCGACCCGGTGACCTGCCGCCCCGAGCAGACCATCTCCGAGGCGCTCGACGTCATGTCGCGCTACAAGATCTCGGGCGTGCCGGTCATCGACGACCGCGGCAAACTGGTCGGCATCCTCACCAACCGGGATCTGCGTTTCGAGACGAGAACCGACCGGCCCATCTCGGCCCGGATGACGAAGAAGAACCTGATCACCACACCCGTCGGCACCACCCTCGAGCAGGCCAAGGAGCTCCTCCACAAGTACCGGATCGAGAAGCTGCTCGTCGTGGATCGAGCGGGAAACCTCAAGGGCCTGATCACGGTCAAGGACATCCAGAAGGCGATCAAGTACCCCAACGCCGCCAAGGACGCCCTGGGGCGCCTGCGCATCGGCGCGGCGATCGGGGTCACGAAGGACATCCTGGACCGCTCGCGCGAGCTCGTCCGGGCCAAGGTCGACGTGCTCGTGCTCGACTCCTCCCACGGCCACAGCCAGGGCGTACTCGACGCGCTGAAGCTCGTGCGAAAGCGGTTCGCGTCCACCCCGATCATCGCCGGCAACGTGGCGACGGAGGAGGGCGCGCGGGACCTGGTCAAACGCGGCGCCGACGCCGTCAAAGTCGGCATCGGCCCGGGCTCGATCTGCACGACACGCGTCGTCACCGGCGCCGGCGTTCCGCAGATCCACGCGATTCGCGAGTGCGCGAAGGCGACGAAGGGAACGGGCGTGCCGCTGATCGCCGACGGCGGAATCAAGTTCTCCGGCGACATCAGCAAGGCCCTGGCCGCGGGGGCGCACCTCGTGATGATCGGGTCGCTCCTGGCGGGGACCGAGGAGTCGCCCGGCGAGACGATCCTCTATCAGGGGCGCACCTTCAAGGCCTACCGCGGCATGGGGTCCCTGGCCGCCATGAAAGCCGGCTCTTCCGACCGCTACTTCCAGGAGTCGATGGACGCCGAGCCGGCGGGCAGCGCCAACGGGTCGTTGTCCAAACTCGTGCCCGAGGGCATCGAGGGGATGGTTCCGTACAAGGGCAGCGTCGAGGCCCTCGTGGCGCAGCTGACCGGCGGTCTTCGCAGCGGCATGGGTCTGACGGGCTGCCGCACGATCGACGACCTGCGCACGAAGGCCCGGATGATCCAGATCACCGCCGCGGGCCTGAAGGAGTCGCACGCGCACGACGTGATCATCACCAAGGAAGCGCCGAACTACCGGAGAGAGGAAGGGTAGCTGTCAACTGTGAGCTGTCAGCTGTCTTTTTTTTTCCGCTTCTCCTTTTCCTCCGCCTCACGCGCCCACTTGGTCTGCCGGAGCTTCAGGACGGCTTCCAGCCTCTGCGAGAGCTCGGATTCCTCCCCGGAGGCGCGCGGCCGATAATAGCGGCGGCCCCGCAGGCTGTCCGGAAGGCACTCGATCCCGCCCACCCCCTCGGGCTCGGCCGGCGCGTACCTGTAGCCCTTGCCGTAGCCGACCTCGCGCATGAGCCGCGTGACGGCGTTGCGGATGACGGCCGGCACCGGCTCGGCCGGCTTCTCGGCGACATCCCGCTTGGCCTCGTTCTCCGCCTCGTAGAGCGCGGTCGACTTGGGGGCGAGCGCGCAGTAGACCGCGGCCTCTACCAGAGCCAGCGAGCCCTCGGGCATGCCGAGGAAACCGAACGCGTCCTTAGCGTCGAGCGCGACGCGAAGAGCCCGCGGGTCCGCCAGACCCACGTCTTCCGAAGCGAAGCGCACGATCCGGCGGGCGATGTACACAGGGTCCTCCCCGGCTTCGAGCATGCGGACGAGCCAGTAAATGGTGGCGTCGGGATCCGACTCCCGCATGGACTTGTGGAGCGCGGAAATGAGGTTGTAGTGCTCCTCCCCCGCCTTGTCGTACAGCAGGACCTTGCGCTGCAGGAGATCCCGCAGGCGGCCGACCTCGATCGTCTTGACCTTGGCCGCCTCGGCGTCCGAGGCCGCCGCCTCGAGCAGGTTGAGCGCCCGGCGCGCGTCCCCGCCGGCCGCCTGGCTGATGAAGGACAGCGCCTGGTCGTCGAGGCGGAAATCGCGGGCTCCGAGCCCTCGCGAGATGTCGCGCAGAGACCTCTCGACGATCCGGGCGATGGCTTCCGGGGCCAGCGGATCGAGGACCACGACCTTGCAGCGGGACAGGAGGGCGCCGTTCAACTCGAACGACGGGTTCTCGGTCGTCGCGCCGACGAGCACGATGTCGCCCGTTTCGACGTAAGGCAGGAACACGTCTTGTTGCGAGCGGTTGAAGCGGTGGATCTCGTCGAGAAAGAGGATCGTCCGCTTGCCGTGGCGCGTCCGCAGATCGCGCGCCTCCTCCAGCACCTCGCGCATCTCCTTGACGCCCGTCGCCACCGCCGAGTACGAGAGGAAGATCGAAGACGTCTGGGAGGCGATCAGCCGCGCCAGCGTCGTTTTCCCGACGCCCGGCGGCCCCCACAGAATGAGCGAGGGGACGCGGTCCTCGGCAATCGAGCGCCGGAGGAACCCGTTCGCGCCGACCACTTCCGGGGGCCCTTCGACCTCGTCGAGCGAGCGGGGCCGCATCCGGTCGGCAAGCGGCGTGTTCGGGTCGACCGCGCCGGAGTCGGGGCGGGGCATCGGGCCCTCGTCGAACAGCCCCCCGCTCATCCCGCCTCCAGCCGCCGCAGGCAAGCCTCGGAGCAGACGGGGATCGTCTCGGCACCCCGTCGCGCCGTCAGCGCCAGCCGCCGGTCGACCCAGGTTCCGCAGACGGGGTCCCGCACCATCTCGCCCTCGAAGGTTCCGCCGGACCGGGGGCCGCCGCGAGCGCCGGGGGCGCGCAAGACCGCCTGAAAGAAGATGCGGAGCCCGCGCAGCACCGTCAGCAGGAGGGCGAGCACGAAGACGAAGAGGATAATTCGCGCCATCAGGTCCCCGCTCGGATCTCGGAAATCCGGGCCTGGATTCTGTCGAGCTGCGGAATCTCCGGATAGCGCCGCTTCAACTCGTCGAAGACGCGCTGCGACTCTTTGGGATCGTTCCGGTCGAAGGCCTCCACGAGAACGTGGTTCAGAAGCGACTGCCAGTGATTTGGGTCGCTCTCGCGCGCCTTCTGGAAGTAGGCGACGGCGAGCTCGAACTCCCCGCGGTTGCGATGCGCCGCGCCGAGATCGGACAGCAGGTTCGCGTTCTTCGGCGCCTTGCGGCGCGCCTTCTCGTACAGCCGGATGGCCTCGTCCCATTCCTCCCGGTCGTAATGGAGATTCCCCAGGTCCATGAGGAGCTCCGGGTTCTCGGGATCCCGCTCGACCGCGCGCGAGAGATCGGCGAGCCGGTCGCCGGAAGCCGGAGCGGCGGCGCCCCGGGGCGCTCCGGAGGGCCGGCCGCCGCCGCCCGCGAAGTACCCGGCGGCGAACCCCACGAGCGCTCCCGTGAGGAGCCCGACGACCACCTGCGGCACGGCCGATCTCCTGGCGCTCTCCATCTGGCCGCATTGTCTCAGAAACAAACGAGGCGGCCGAAGCCGCCCCGTGAAATGGACCGTGTGCCCCGCCTCAGTGGGCCTGAGCCCGGCTCTCCGCCGAGCGCGTGAGGGCCTTGTCGACCTGGCGCTCGACCTCTCCCTCGTCGAGGTTGTTGATCACCGCGATCTCCGAGACGATCAGGTACTTGGCCCGCTCGTACATCTTCTTCTCGCGGAACGACAGCGTCTTGCGCGACGAGATGAAGTTGAGCGTCTTCAAGACATCCGCGATCTCCTGAAGCCGACCGCTCTTCATCTTGTCCAGGTTCTGCTTGTACCGTCCCTTCCAGTCCCCCGTGGCCGAGAACCGGCCGTCGCCGAGGAGCTTCATCAGGCCCGTGATGTCCTTGCGCTGGGTCAGCCGGCGCAGGCCGATCAGGTCCGTGTTGCCCACGGGCACCATCACGCGGGAGTTGTTCGACAGGAGACGGAGATGATAGAAGCTACGCGGCGCCACCGGCTCCGTCTGGAAGCCCTCACCGATCTTCTCGACCACCGAGACCCCGTGGTTCGGGTAGACGATCTTCTCTCCCACCTTGAATCCCACTCGTGCCTCCTAAGAGATCAAAAAAAATCTGATACGGGAGCCGCAGATTATAGGGAAAAGGAGCGCAAAAGACAAACCTCGGGCCGTCCCAGCGGGAACGGAAGTTATGCTATTTCAGCAATTTACCGGGCACTTGTGAGCGCCGTCACAGCTGTCCTCGAAACGCGAATCTGACAGAAACCCCGACAGGGTCAGCACTTGTTCGCCGGACATTCCGGGATTCGACCGGGCCCGAAGTCAACCCGCCCGCCGCGAAAGATTCCGGCCGGAGGCCCTCAGTTCGTCCAGGATCTCCCCCACTTTCGAGAGCCCGCGAAGCGTCTTTTCGAGATCGTAACCGTACCCGATCCGGATGTACTTGCCGATCCCGAAATGGGCCCCGGGCGTGATCAGAACGGATTTCTCCAGCCGGAGCCGGTCGAAAAGGGCCGCCGATCTGACGGGAAGCCGGTACCTGACGAGGGCGATTGCCCCCGCCTCCGGGGGAATCAGGTCCAGAACGTCGTCTCGCCGGCGCACCCAGGCCTCCACCTTCGGCAGATGGCGGCGGATGATGGCTCGCGTTCGCGCGAGTATCGCGTCTCTCCGGCGGGGCTCCATCGCCGCCCGCGCCAGGCGGTCGGAGAGCATCGTGGGGGTCAGCGTCGTGTAGTCCTGATACGCCCAGAGGGCGGCCACGGTCTTCGGCGGCCCGACGATCCAGCCGATCCGCAGACCCGGAAGCCCGAAGGCCTTCGACAGCCCCGCCGTGCAGATGACCTTCCCATAGCGTCCCCAGAAGGTCGGCGAGGGGGCCTCGCCGGAAACCTCCGCGCCCCGGTAGACCTCGTCAGCCACGATCCACGCCCCGACTCTCCGCGCGGCGCGCACGATCTCGTCCATCTCCTCTTCGGTGAGGACGGCTCCGGTGGGGTTGTTGGGATTGGTCACCAGGATCAGGCGCGTCCTGCGCGTCACGGCACGCTGGAGGCTGGCGACGTCTAGCGCCCAGCGCTTTCGCAGTCCGTGCCGCTTCTCGACGAGGCGGTACGCGTCGGCCCGGCCGCCGTAAGCGTGCGCGAGCCCCCAGGCCTGCATATAGGTCGGGATCATGATCGCCGCGCGGTCGCCCTTCTCGAGCAATCCCCACAGCGTGGTGTAGTTCGCCTCGGAGGTCCCGGTGGTGACGAGGACGTTCTCGGCCGCGGCTTCGGGATAGAAGAGCGCGATCCGCTCGCGCAGCAGCTCCGATCCGTTGGACTCGGGGTATTTCAGCGCCTGGCCGAGGAGCTCCGTCCGCCCCGCGTCGCCATCGAGAAGCTCCTCGACCCGGAGCGGCGCAACACCGCTTTCCGAGAGGTTGTAACGCACCTCGTTCTCGTACAGGCATTGCGTCCGTTCCATGTGGAAGCGGTCGATGTGCATGGGACTCCCCCGTTTGCGGGCGATCGTACCAAGGCCCGGGCGTTACGGGAGAGTGACGAGGACTTTCCCCGTCGTGCTCCGGCTGGCCAGCGCGCGGTGCGCGTCGGGAAGCCGCTCGAACGGGAAGGCGGGGCCGAGGACCGGGCGGATCCGGCGTTGTCTCCAGTCCTCCAGGATCTCTTGCGCGCCAAGCCTGAGCTCGGCGGTCCGCTCCGGGAGCAGGGACAGGTTGAAGCCGATCAGCGTGCGGCACGCCTGCACGAACTGAAACGGCGAGAAGAGCCCCATCGAGGCGAGCTCCCGGGCCGCCCTCAGCCGCGCCACGCCCCGCTTTCCGGAGGCCGCGGCGAACCCGTACAGGACGTAGCGGCCGCCGGAATCCAGGCGCCGCCAGAGCCGGCGGAAGATGCGCCCGCCGATCGCGTCGATCGCGATGTCCGCGCGGCCGCCGAACTCCCGTGCGAGCAGCGCTTCGGCCGAGCCGTACAGACCCGCTGCCGAGGCTCCGAGCTCCCGGCAGAGCGGCAGCTTCGCGTCCGAGCCGACGAGGGCGAGCGTCTTGCCGCCGCGCGCGGCGAGAAGCTGCAGCAGCGCCGTGCCGACCCCTCCGCCCGCCGCCGTGACGACGACCCGCTCCCCGGCGACGACCTGCGACCGCGCGCACGCATACCAGGCCGTCAGAAAGGCGACCGGCACGGCGGCCGCCTCGACGAGATCGACTCCGTCGGGCAGCGGAAACACGCGCGCCGCCGACGCCAGAACTTTCTCGGCGTGACCGCCGAAGATCGGCACCGCCACGACGCGCTGCCCCGGCGTGAGATCCGTGACGCCTTCTCCCAATGCTTCGACCGTCCCCGAGATCTCCATGCCCGGCACGAACGGGGGCCGGGGCGTCCCCGGGTAGGCTCCGGCCCGCACGAACAGGTCGGCGAAGTTCAGGCCGATTGCGGCCGTCCGAACCAGGACCTCACCCGGCCCGGGCGAGGGATCGGGCCGCGTCCGCAGCGTGAGGCGCTCCGGCCCGCCATACCGGTCGACGAACCAGGCTCGGGAGACGGGGGCCATGGCCGGCGATTATGACCGAGCGGCGGGGGCCGCGCGGAAGGAGGGCTCGAAAGGCAGACGACTCCCTGCCCGGCTGCGAACGACGAATCGATGGCGGCTTACGCCTTGCCGGTCTTCTTTTCCGCCTCCAGCGCGGCGGCTTCGGTCTTGGCCTGCGCGAGCCGGCTCAAGTCGATGCCGAACTGGTCCTTGAGCATTGCCAGCATGGCCGTCATGCCGCCTCCGACGGTCCCCATCACCTTTCCGATCCCGCCCGCGCCTCCCGAGCCGTTGCCGATCTCGATGATGTTGATCTTGTCGATGCCCGCGAGTTGGGTCGCGAAGGCCTGCGCGAGCTCGGGCATCTTGTCGACGATCATGTTGAGCACGGCGGCATCGTTGAACTGCTTCCAGGCTTCGGCCTTCCGCTGGAGACCTTCGGCCTCGGTCGGGAGCTTTTTCTTCACGACCTCCGCCTCCGCCTCTCCGACTGCGAGCACCTTCGCGGCTTCCGCAAGCCCGATCTTCTCGATCTTCGCGGCCTCGCCAGCCCCCTCGAACTCGAGCTCCTTTTGGGTCGCCTCGGCCTTGATGATGGTCGCTTGTTTCTCACCTTCCGCGCGGAGGATGGTCGCCTGCCTCTCGGCCTCGGCGGGCTTGACCACCGTGGCCAGAAGCTCCTGCTCCCGGCGGGCCGCTTCCTGCTCCTGGACCGCGACCTCCTGCTGCTTGCGGACCTGCTCGATCCGGACTTCCTGCTCCGTCACCTGCTGCCGGGCGATCGCGGTCGCGAGCGGCCCGGCCTGCTGCGACTCGGCCTGTTTCGCCTGGACCATGGCGTCGAACTCGGCCTGTTTCGTCTCCTTGTCCCGCATGGAGGACGCGATCGCGACGTCGGCCTCGTACCGCTTGGTCTTGCCCTCCCGATCGGCGTTGGCCGACTGGATCATCGCGTCGCGCGTGGCCTGAGCCTCTCCGATGATCGCGTCGCGCTTGACCTCGGCGGTTCGCTTCTTGCCGAGAGCATCGAGGTAGCCCTGCTCGTCGCTGATCTGCTGGATCGTCAGGATATCGATGTTGACGCCCATCTTCTTGAGATCCTGTGCGGCCTCGTCCGTCATCTTCTGGGCGAAGGCCTGCCGGTCGGCGTTGATCTCCTCGACGGTCAGGGTCCCGAGGATGGCTCTCAAGTGCCCCTCGAGAGTCTGAAAGATGACTCCCTTGATCTGGTCCGTCGGCATTCCGAGAAATCGCTCGGCGGCTGCGCGCATCGACACGTCGTCGCCCGCGATCTTCACGTTGGCGACGGCCTCGACCGTCACGGGGACGCCTTCCTTGGTGTAGGCCCGCTGGATCTTGAGCAGGATCGAGATGATGTTGAGGGAGAGATAGGCTACCTGCTCCAAGACGGGCACGCGCAGCGTGGCCCCGCCGCGGACGATGCGGAAGCCCACCTTCGAGCGGGTCCCCTTGTCGTCGACGATCGTGTGTTTTCGACCATAGATGATCGCGACCATCGACGGAGGGACTTTGAGGTAGTTGCGCGCGAAGAGCGCCATCGCCACTACGAGCCCGACGAGCCCCAGCACGACCGCGAGAACGACCGTGGCGGCAGGAAGACCCGAAATCAGCTCGTTCATCGACACCCCTCCTAGCGACTCGCCCTGGACCTTCGCTCTTTCATTTCCTGGCCCGCTCCACGAGGAGAGAATCTCCGGAGAGCGCGGTGATCACGACTCCGGCCCCCGGCGGAATCCCTTGCCCGTCTGTGCTTCGGGCGATGTGCGTCGATCGCTCCCCGCCGACGGTCAGGGTGACCTGGCCCACACCGCCCTTTGGGATGCCGATCGTCACCTCGGCCGTCTGGCCGACGAGGCCCGCCATGCGGACCTCGCTCGACGCCTGCTGCGAATAGAGGAGCCTGGCGAACTGGTAGATGACCGCCGCCAGGACGATTCCCGATGCGACGCCGATTCCCGACGAGACCGGATGTGAAAGGCCGTAATAACGCGCGATGACGCCGCCGACGCCGAACGCGGTCAGGAAGGCGCCGATGATCCGCGTGCTGAAGATGCTCGGACCGACGTCGTGATCGCCG
>JBBDKM010000074.1:12966-14045 GCA_040879385.1 Thermoanaerobaculia bacterium
TCGCCGTCGAAGACGTCGCCGACGAACAGCATCATAACGAGAAACAGGAGCCCGAAGGCGCCGATGGCCGCATACAGGAGCATGGAGTCAGACTCTCCCCTGCGCGATAGAGGGTTTCCCCACGTTCGTTCTGGAAAAAACCGAGGAAACCGAGTATCCGCGGCGTCGCTATTGTCAACGCGGCGCGCTGCACGCGGGGCCAGGTGACCCTCGTATTCAAGGCTCCAGAAGGGCTCCGAGTTTGCCGAGGACTTCAGCGCTCGCGTCGGCCGGGAGCCGGCCCGCAAGCTTCGCCTTTCGCGCACGCCAATCCAGACTCCTTACCTGATCAGCCAGAATCACACCGCCGACCGCCAGACCCAGTGGTACCGCTACTTCAAAGGGATAGCCCTTCACCTGACTCGTGATCGGACAGAACAGACCAAGGCCGACCTTCCCGTTGTACGATTTGGGTGAGACCACCACGGCCGGTCTGCGCCCAGCCTGCTCGTGGCCCGCCTGAGGGTTCAAGCTGATCCAAACGATGTCGCCACGCTCGGGCACGTAAGCCATTCCGGCCTACCAGGACTCTCGGCCAACGGGTTGCCCGACTTTCACCTCGGCATGCCGGTTCCTCGTCGTGACCTTCGAAACCAGCGCTTCGAGCTGCCACCGCGGCCGAACTGCTGCCAGGCGCAAAGTGCCCTTCTCCAGCGACACTTCGATTTCCGTCGCCAGTCTCAAACCTGCGCCCTCCGCGAAGGGCTTGGGGATCCTCACCGCCAGGCTGTTGCCCCACTTTTGAACCTTCGTCCTCATGGCACCTCCGTATCTACAATGAGTCTACTACACGCAGGCCCAACTTGATCGGGTCGATCACTTGTTTCGCGTCTCCGCGCGATCTGGAGATCGACAACGGCCCGCGGTCCAAATAGCACCGACTGACACAGCCGGGACCGAAATCATCTCAAACGGCCATCCGGGTAGTCAGAAGATGGAAACGGACCGCTGGCCTAACCTGTTGGATTTTCAGCGCCTTGCATCTATGATTTGCGACTCCCTGCCGGAGTGGCGGAATGGCAGACGCAGGGGACTCAAAA
>JBBDKM010000075.1:0-1093 GCA_040879385.1 Thermoanaerobaculia bacterium
GAGGCCGGACGGCGCGTGGGGGAAGTCCTCGCGACAAGAGGAGTCGTGAGCCGCTTCGGAATCGACTTCTTCGTGGGCCGACGATCCGGACCGACGGAATGGGAAATCTTCGCCCTGGAGATCAACCTGCGAATGGGCGGGACGACGCACCCGTTCCTCGCTCTACAGTTCTTGACCGGCGGCCACCTCGACGCAGATTCCGGCGAGTTCCTGTCGTCGGGCGGCTCAGCCAAGTTCTACCGCTCGACAGACAACTTGAAGTCCGAATCGTACCGCGGCCTCTGCCCGGAAGACCTGATCGACATCACGACGACCAACCGTTTGCACTACGACCACGGCACGGAGACGGGCGTCCTGTTTCACATGATCGGAGCCCTCTCGCAGTTCGGAAAGCTCGGCCTGACGGCGATCGGCAACAGCCTCGAGGAAGCGGACGCCATCTACGCAAACGCGCTCGAGGTTCTCGACCGCGAAACGCGCCGCTGAGGAGCGGGCCGCTGGCCGGCGCTTCAGGTTCTGCGGAGGCCTTCGCGGGCCGGGCAGAAGCTTCGGCGCGTCTCTGGATCTCCAGGAGCGTCTTTCGCTCCATCACGAACTGGCCGGGTCCGAGCAGCAGGCGCCAGAAGATCCCTCGGGGCGTGCGGTCCAAGCGCGTTCGCACGCGCGAGACGAGGCGGGTGGAAGCATCCCCTCCGGATAGAGAGCGATGGTCCACGCCGAGGCGAGCCCGGCGGTGTCGGGGGGGCCGAGAACCAAATACCGATCCAGCGCCCAGGCCTTGACGAGCATGGCGCCCCCGCGGTCGATCGTTAAGTCAGGTGGCCTCCGCCTCGAAATTGATGTGATTGAATCATTGAGCGAGCCCCTCCCGCGAACCTACCTTTCCAATCATGGTGGACCGCGGCGCGCGGGGGTTTCGCCGTTTCGTAGGCTGCGCGAAAGAGCGCGAGTTTCCTTTTTACGCGCCGCCGGATTCTGAAAGGGGTGCGCGGCGATGAGCAAGCCGAATCACTTTCTCGAGGAGCTGGAGGCGCGCGGAGTCTCGCGGCGCGAGTTCGTCGGGTTCTGCGGCGTGATGGCCTCGGCGATGGCG
>JBBDKM010000075.1:1193-3267 GCA_040879385.1 Thermoanaerobaculia bacterium
CCGGACTTCTGGGACAAGATGACCCCCTTCTATCAGCACCTCCCCAACGTGCCCGGCTTCGGACTCGCCACCCCCGTGGATCGGGTCGGGCTCTGGGCCACGGTTGGGGTCGGAGCCGCGTTCGCGGCGCACGGCCTGATCTCCATGGCGCGCCACTGGAAGGACACCTCCAAAGAGCACCAGCAGGCCGAAGGTGAGGAGAAGGGAGGCGACTCATGACGCACGTCGTCGTCGATCCCGTGACCCGCATCGAGGGACACTTGCGGATCGAAGCGGAAGTGGACGGGGGATCCGTCAAGGACGCCTGGTCTTCCTCGACGATGTTCCGCGGCATCGAGATCATCTTGAAGGGCCGCGATCCCCGCGACGCCTGGGCTTTTGCTCAGCGCATCTGCGGCGTTTGCACGACCGTTCATGCGATCGCCTCGATCCGAGCGGTCGAGAACGCGATTGGCGCCACGCCGCCGCCCAACGCCCGACTGTTGCGCAACCTGATCATGGCATCGCAGGCGATCCAGGATCACGTCGTCCACTTCTACCACCTGCACGCTCTCGACTGGGTCGACATCGTTTCGGCCCTGAAGGCGGACCCCAAGGCGACGTCGAGCCTGGCGCAGTCGATCTCCGATTGGCCGCTCTCCTCCGAGAAGTACTTCGTCACGGTCCAGAATCGGGTCAAGGCGTTCGTCGAGCGGGGGCAGCTCGGGCCGTTCGCCAATGCGTACTGGGGCCACCCCGCCTACAAGCTGCCGCCGGAGGCGAACCTCATGGCGGTGGCGCACTACCTTGAGGCACTGGAATGGCAGCGGGAGTTCATCAAGATCCACGCCATCGTCGGCGGGAAGAACCCGCATCTCCAGAGCTTCCTCGTGGGAGGCATGGCCACGCCGATCGATCCGGACCGCCAGGCGTCGTTGAACATCGACTCGATCGACAACCTGAAGTCGTACATCGCCAAGGGACAGGAATTCGTCAGTCAGGTCTACATCCCCGACGTGCTCGCCATCGCCTCCTTCTACAAGGACTGGGCCGGGCACGGGAAGGGCGTGGGCAACTACCTCTGCTTCGGCGAGTTTCCAGAGGACGACACTCCCAATTCGAAGCTCTTCATCCCCCGCGGCATCATCCGCGACCGCAACCTTGGGAAGATAGAGCCCTTCGATCCGGCCAAGGTCGCGGAGTTCGTCACGCACTCCTGGTACGAGTACGCGGGCGGGGACGACAAGCCGCTCCACCCGGCACAGGGAGAGACGAAGCCCAACTACACGGGCCCCAAGCCTCCCTACGAGCGTCTCAACCTCGATGGGAAGTACAGCTGGTTGAAGTCGCCGCGTTACGACGGCCAGCCGATGGAAGTGGGCCCGCTGGCGCGGATGCTCGTCAGCTACGGGTCCGGCCACGAGCAGGTCAAGCCCCTCGTCGACGCCGTTCTGGCCAAGCTCGGCGTCGGACCGGAGGCCCTCTTCTCGACGCTCGGCCGGATCGCGGCGAGGGCCATCGAGACGAAGATCTACGTCGACAAGATCGGTGATTACGTCGACGAGCTCGCGCAGAACATGGCGCGGCGGGAGCTGCGGATCCACGACAACTCCAAGTGGGAGCCCAACACGTGGCCGGCCGACTGCACCGGCGTCGGCTTCCACGAGGCTCCCCGCGGTGCGCTCTCGCACTGGGTCCACATCAAGGACGGTCGGATCGCCAACTACCAGTGCGTCGTACCGAGCACCTGGAACGCCGGCCCGCGGGACGCCGCCGGAAACCGCGGCCCGTACGAGTCCGCCCTGCTGGGGACTCCGGTGGCCGATCCAGAGCAACCTCTCGAGATCCTGCGGACCGTCCATTCGTTCGACCCCTGCATGGCGTGCGCCGTCCACGTCGTGGACTCGCAGCGGCACGAGATCGCACGGGTGAAAGCGTCATGAGCGGCACGATCGCGGCCGCCAATCGCTCCGCGCACGCGATCCCCGCCTCGGGCCTGGTCCGCGTCTATGTTTGGGAGTGGCCGGTGCGCATCACGCACTGGCTGATCGTCCTCTCGATCGTGGTGCTTGCGGCCACCGGCATCTACATCGGG
>JBBDKM010000075.1:3367-13795 GCA_040879385.1 Thermoanaerobaculia bacterium
TCGGTGCACCAGATCGGCGTGGCCGACCTCCTCGACGGTGCCCATTGGCGCGAGCGTTTTCCGTCGACGCTGGTTCTGCTGGGCCTCGTTCCCACGAGCGTCGAGCTGTGTTTCGGCCTCTCCGCGGCGGTGGAGCGACGGCTCCCGGAGCTGGTCGACCAAGTCGTCGCGGAGGCGCGGAGACTCGGTTTCGACTTGCGGCCTCGAGTTCAGAATGAAGCGAATCCTGATTTTTCTGTCGGCGGCGCTCGGGCTCTCGGGCTGTCGGGCGGATCCTGACCGGGACCTGCCCGCCGCCTACCGGGAGATGAGAGCGCCGATGGAACGCCTCAAAGCATCCTCCGCGATCAGTCGGGGGCGCACGCTCTACCTCGAGCACTGCGCCCTCTGCCATGGCGTCCACGCGGACGGAAAAGGCGTGCGACGCGAAGGCCTGTCCTCGGACCCGCGCGACTTCACGGACGTGCATTGGCGCGAGCGCTTCTCTCCACGCCGCGTCTTCTGGACCCTGCGGGAGGGCAAACCCAACACGCCTATGTCGTCCTGGCGCGCCCTGCCGGACGAAGACCTCTGGGACTTGACCGCCTACGTCCTCTCGGTCGCGGGGCCGACTCCATGACGGTCTCGGGCCGCCGCATCGCCGTGCGCGGCGTGGTCCAGGGAGTCGGCTTCCGGCCCTGGGTCTGGCGCGTCGCCCGCGACAGCGGCGTCGGAGGCCGCGTCTCCAACGATGCCGCGGGGGTCACGATCGAAGCGTTCGGCTCGGCGGCTGCCCTCGAAGCCTTCGTGTCGGGGCTGCGTCAGGATCCTCCTCCCGCCTCGGAGATCCGCGAGCTGACGGAATCCGAGATCGCGCCGGAAGCGACATCGGGATTCGTCATCGTCGAGAGCCGGAAAACCGGGGACCTCTCCGTCTCGATTCCGGCGGATCTGGCGACCTGCGCGGATTGCGAGCGAGAGATCTTCGATCCCCACGACCGGCGCTATCGCTATCCGTTCACCAACTGCACCAATTGCGGGCCGCGCTTCACGATCACGCGTGAGGTGCCTTATGACCGGCCGGCGACGACGATGGCGACCTTCCGGATGTGTGCCGCCTGTCAGGCCGAGTACGACGATCCGGCGGACCGCCGCTTTCATGCTCAGCCCAACGCCTGCCCGGCCTGCGGGCCGGGTCTTGCGGCCGTCGGTCCGGGCGGGGATCCGCTCGGGTGGCTCGATCCTGTTGCCGCTGCTGCGAGAGCGCTGGAGGCCGGGCTCATCATCGCCATCAAGGGGATCGGTGGCTTCCACTTGGCTTGCGACGCGACCTCCACGCTCGCCGTGCGGCGCCTGCGGGAGAGGAAGCGGCGCGAGGAAAAACCTCTGGCCGTGATGGTTCGGGATCTCGCCGCGGCGGAGCGTCTGGCGGAGATCGGCGGAGAAGAGCGGCGCCTGCTCCTCTCGCCGGAGCGACCGATCGCGCTTCTGCGTCGCCGCGACGATTCGGGACTGGCCCCGGAGGTCGCGCCGGACAATCGCGACGTCGGGGTGATGCTTGCCTACACGCCGCTCCATCATCTGTTGCTGGCCGACGCGGCCCGGCCGCTCGTCATGACCTCGGGCAACCTGTCGGACGAGCCGATCGCGACTTCCAACGCCGAGGCGGTCGCGCGTCTGGGCGGAATCGCCGACGCGATCCTGGTCCACGACCGCGAGATCGCGTCGCGTTGCGACGACTCCATCGCCCGGGTCATCGCCGGCGCGTCCACTGTCTTTCGCCGTTCCCGCGGCTTCGTGCCCCGCGCCGTGACCGTGCGCGAGCCCTTTCCCGAGCCGGTTTTGGCCTGTGGTCCTCACTTGAAGAACACGTTCTGTTTCGGCGTCGGCTCCTCGGCCTACTTGGGTCCGCACATCGGGGACCTCGAGAATCTCGAGACTCTCGCCGCCTTCGAGGAGGCGGTCACGCGCATGGAGCGGTTCCTGCGGGTCTCGCCAGCCGTCATCGCGCACGACCTGCATCCGCTGTATCTCTCGACACGCTACGCGCTCGGGCGGCCCGACGGCGTCAAGGTCGGCGTGCAGCACCACCACGCACACGTCGTCTCGGCGATGGCCGAGCACGGTCTCGAAGGCCCGGTCATCGGCCTCGCCTGGGATGGCACCGGCTGGGGGCCGGACGGCACGGCCTGGGGCGGCGAGACGCTGCTCGTGCGCGAAGCGTCGTCGGAACGCCTCGCAACATTTCGGCCGGTGCCGCTCGCGGGAGGCGACTCCGCCATCCGTCAGGTCTGGCGCGTCGCGCTCGCGCTCGTCGACGACGCCTTCGACGGCGCGGCCCCGCTCGAACGGCTGCCGCTCTTCCGGTCGCTCCTCGAGAGCGAGGTCGCCGTCGTGCGGCAGTTGATCCGCAAGGGCATCAACACCCCGCTCGCGCGCGGCGTCGGCCGCGTCTTCGACGGTCTGGGCGCTCTGGTCCTCTCCCGCGGCGTCTCGCGCTTTGAAGGCCAGGTCGCCATGGCCTGGAACAACGTGGCCGACGAGACGGAGCGGCGGGCATACCCGTTCGACGTCGAGAACGAGACGACTCTCCCCGCAATCGACCTGCGGCCAATGGTCCGCGCGGCGGTCGAGGATCTCATCGCCGGAACGGGGGCGGCTTCCATCTCGGGCCGCTTCCACAACACGCTCGCCCGCGCCGCGGCTTGGCTCGTGCGTCGGGCGCGCAGACACGCGGGCCACCTGCCGGTGGTTCTGACCGGCGGCTGCTTCCAGAACGCTCTCTTGACCGAGCGCGTCCTCGCCGAATTGGAATCGTCCGACCGCGTCTTCCTTCACCGTCGCGTCCCGCCGGGAGACGGCGGCATCGCGTTGGGCCAGGCGGTCGCCGCTTCCGCGGTGCTGCGCGCTTCGAAAGGGGTGGTCTAGATGTGTCTGGGCGTTCCGGGCCGCGTCCTCACGGTCGAAGGAGAACTGGCGACCGTCGACTTCTTCGGGATCCGCCGCCAGGTACGGTTGGACGTTGTCGACGAGCCGGTCAAGCCGGGCGATTACATCTTGAACCACGTCGGCTTTGCGATCCGCCGGATCCCTCAGGAAGAGATCGCCGAAACGCTTTCGCTCTACGAGCAGCTCTTGGCGGAAGCGTCCAAGGACGACCTGATGGCGGCCGACGTACGCGGTGAGATCGAGGCCACCCCCCGAGAGGAGGATAGGCGATGAGCCTCCTCCAGCTCGACGCCGCCGCCCGCCAGATCAAGTTCCGCGATCCGCAGCTCGCCGGCCGTCTCGCGGAAACGCTCGCGCATCTGCTCGCCGAGATCGACCGCCCGCAAGTCTCCGTGATGCACGTCTGCGGCAGCCACGAGCAGGCGATCGCCAAGTGGGGTCTGCGGGCCCGTTTTCCGAAGAAGTTGAACGTCATCATGGGCCCCGGTTGCCCGGTCTGCGTCACCGACATGCCCGAGGTGGACGAAGGGGTGGCTCTCGCGCGCCAGGACGTCGTCATCGCCTCCTACGGCGACATGCTGAAGGTCCCCGGCACGGTCCAGTCTCTGGCGCAGGCGCAGGCCGAGGGCGCGCGCGTCGAAGTGGTCTACAGCGCCTTGCAGGCGGTCGAGCTCGCCCGCCAGACCTCCCAAGAGGTCGTCTTCTTCGCGACTGGTTTCGAGACGACGGCTGTTGCGACGGCGGCGATCGCGCGGCGCAAGGACCTTCCGAAAAACTTCTCGATCCTCTCGGCGCACAAGTACATCCCGCCCGTCATGGAGATCGTGGCCGAGATGCCGGAGACTCGTGTCGAGGGGTTCCTCGCGGCGGGCCACGCCGCCGCGATCACCGGGTGGGGCATCTTCGAGCGTTTCGTCCAGAAACATCGACTCCCGGTCGTCGTCGCGGGGTTCGAGCCGCTCGACATCCTTGCGGGCTTGGCGAAGTTGGTCGAGCTCATCCGCGACGGCGAGCCGCGCGTTGTCAACATGTTTCCCCGCTGCGTGACCAAGGAGGGCAACCGCAACGCCCAGGAACAGCTCTGGAGCGTCTTTCGGCCGGTCGGCGGACGCTGGCGCGGCATCGCTCACGTGCCCAACGGCAACCTGCGCCTGCGCGAGGAGTGGGCCTCGATCGACGCCCGCAGGCGCTTCACGATCGACCTCGCCTCGTTCTGGGACTATGCCCCGCCGACGCTCGCCGCCAACTGCATCTGCGGCGACATCATGTCCGGCATCAAGTCGCCCGGCGACTGCTCCCTCTTCGGCAAGGAATGCGTGCCGGACAATCCCGTCGGGGCTTGCATGGTCTCCTCCGAAGGCACGTGCAAGATCTGGCACCAGTACGGCGGAATCCCGAACCTGGGAGGTGCTCTGTGAAAGCCGTCGGAGTGCTCGAGGAAGTCGTCACACTCAAGCAGGGCGCGGGCGGGCGCGCGATGCGGGCGCTGATCGAGGACGTCTTTGCGAAGGGGATGCCGGAACCGCCGCCGCGCTCGATCGGATTGCCCGCGATGGACGACGGCGCGGCCCTCTGGCTGGGCGACCGCTGGCTCATCATGACGACCGACTCCCACGTGGTGCATCCGATCTTCTTCCCCGGCGGCGACATCGGACGCCTCGCCGTATCGGGCACGGTCAACGACCTCGCGATGATGGGAGCCACCGAGGTCCTGGGCTTGACGTGCGCGGCGATCCTGGAGGAGGGGTTTCGGCGCGCCGATCTCGAGCGGATCCAGGATTCGATCCGCCAGACCTGCCGGGAGGCAAGAGCGTCCGTCGTCACCGGCGATACGAAAGTCATGGGCCGGGGTGAGCTCGACGGAATCGTTCTGAACACGACCGGAGTCGCCCTGACCGATCGGGTCGTGCCCGACTCCGGCTTGAGACCCGGCGACCGGATCGTCGTCACGGGTTCGATCGGCGACCATGGCCTGGCTGTCCTCGCCGCGCGTCACGGCCTGGAGCTCGAAGGGGACCTTGCCTCCGACGTGGCGCCCATCAACGGCCTGATCCGCGCGGCGCTCGACTCGGCCGGTGAAGCGCTCGTCGCGATGAAGGATCCGACCCGCGGCGGTCTCTCCTCCGCGCTCCACGAGATGGCGGAAAAGAGCCGCGTCGGCATCGTGCTCGAAGAGCCGCGCGTGCCGATCCACGACGCCGTGCGGGCCGCCGGGGAACTTCTCGGCATCGACCCCCTTCATGTCGCTAACGAAGGGAAAGCCGTTATCGGCGTCCGGCCAGAGGCCGCGGACCGGCTGGTCGCGGCGCTGCGCTCGCACCCGTTGGGTCTCGAGGCGGAGGTGGTCGGGACCTGCGTCGCGGAGCGGCTCGGCCAGATCATCCTCGACACCGGCTTTGGCCGGCGCCTGCTCTCCGAGCCCGAGGGCGAGCCCCTCCCGAGGATCTGTTGAAGATAGACGAAAAGTTGCGCGTCGCGGTCCTCTCCTCTCGCCGGACGCCTGGCCTGCCGGAGCTTCTGTCGCATGGCCGGGAGACCGGGCTCTACGAAGTCGTCTGTCTCTTGACGAGCGAAGAATCCTTCGCCGGTCGCGGCGTCGCCGCTCTCGCCGGCGTGCCCATCCTCTCGCACTCGATCAATGTCTTCTGCCAACAGCGGGGCCGGCGCTTCACCGATCTCTCGCTGCGAGAGGACTACGACGCAGAGACTGTCGAGCGCCTGCGGCCCTTCGCACCCGACGCGCTGCTCTTTTCCAGTTACTTGCTGATCGCGACCGAGCCGCTGCTGGCCGCTTGGCCCGAACGGATCGTCAACGTCCACGGCTCCGACCTCGCCCGCACGGGGCCTGACGGCTGCCCGCTTTATACGGGCCTGCGGGCTGTGCGCGACGCGATTTGCGCCGGCGAGAGCGAGACCCGCGCGACCGCGCACATCGTCACCGAACGGCTGGACGACGGCCCGATCCTTCTCCGGTCGCCGGCCTTCCCGGTGGCGCACTTCGTCCGGCAGTTGCGCCGTAACGGCGCCGCGCACGCGGTCAATGCCTACGCCTACGCGCACCAGGAGTGGATGCTGGCCTCGGCCTGGGGGAGTCTCCTGGCCGGGTCGGCGGAGATTCTGGCTGCCGCTGGCTTGCTCGCGCCGCGTCTGGCCGAAGACGCGGACCTCGTCTTCGAGGAGCTCAGGTGACCGCGATCCGCACCGAGCGCGACGGCGCCGTCGGCATCATCACCATGGACCGGCGCGAACGGTTCAACGCGATGGATGTCGCCATGGCGCAGGACTTCCGCAAGGCGGGCCTGCAGATGGCACGCGACGCGACTATCCGCTGCGTCGTCCTGAAGGGCGCAGGCGGCGTCTTCTGTTCCGGCGCGGATCTGAAGTACATCCGCGGAGGAGGCGAGGGCGCGGATCTCTCCTATCTCCAGAGCGGGCGCCAGACGCCGAAGGGCTACGGCGAGATCTTCAAGCAGATCCTCGAGTACCTGCACTCGACGATCTCCGAGATCAAGCGCGCTCCGAAACCTTTCGTGGCGGCCGTGGACGGTGTCGCGGCCGCCGGCGGGTTCGGCATCGCGATGGCCTGCGATCTCGTCTACGCCTCCGAGCGCGCTAGCTTCGAGTGGGCCTATGGGAAGACGGGCTTGACGGGCGCGGAGAGCTCGACGTTCTTCCTGCCGAGACTCCTCGGCCTGCGGCGCGCGATGGAGCTCGTGTTGACCAACCCGCGCCTGGACGCGGCGGCGGCCCGGGAATGGGGCCTGGTCAACGCGGTCTTCCCGACGAAACGTTTCGACGAGGAGGTCCTGGCGATCGCGCGGCGCATTTCCGAGGGTCCGTCCGAGGCGCTCGCGATCGCAAAGAGTCTGGTCAATCAGGCGGCGGGGGTGGACCGGCTCGACTGGCACCTGGACCGCGAGCTCGAACACCTCGCGCGAATCGCCGACGGCGAGGACTTCGCCGAGGGGTTGAAGAGCTTTTTCGAGAAGCGGCCGGCGGCGTTTAAGGGGATGGGCTGAAGCGCATGCACGAGTATTCGATCGTGGCGTCCCTGGTCGAGAAAGTCGAAGAGATCGCGCGCGAGCACAACGCGATGAGCGTCCGAAGTCTTCTCGTCCGGATCGGCGAGCTGTCTGGAGTCGAGCCGGACCTTCTCGCGACCGCCTACAACACGTTTCGAGAGGCAACAGTGTGTGAAAACGCAGACTTGACCATACTGCCCGTCGCCGCTCGCTGGGTCTGCCCCCGCTGTACGTGCTCGATCCCTCGGGGCGCGGTGCTCCAGTGCTCTGCGTGCCGCGCGCCGGCGCGCCTGGCCGAAGGCGATGAGATCGTGCTCGAAAGAGTCCAACTGGAGGTGGCGTGATGTGTACGTCGTGTGGCTGCGGTGACCCCGAGATCGTCCCCGTCGAAGTGCATGACCGCATCCTGGCCGGAAACGACCGGACGGCGCGGCACAACCGCGAACACTTCGAGCAAAGGAGCGTTCTCGCGGTCAACCTCATGGGCTCGCCGGGGGCGGGGAAGACGGCCGTGCTCGAAGCGACCGCGCGCGCCCTCGGCCGCACGAGGCCGATCACCGCGGTCACCGGTGATCTCGAAACGCATCGCGACGCCGAGCGCCTGCGCGCCGTCGGGATTCCGTCCGTACCGATCACGACCGGCTCCGCCTGTCACCTCGACGCCGAGCTGGTGCACGAGGCCCTCCACGACTTTCCCTGGCAGGAGAGCGACTATCTCTTCATCGAGAACGTCGGCAATCTCGTCTGCCCGGCGGTCTACGATCTGGGGCAGGCGGTCTCGGTCGTCGCGCTCTCGGTCACGGAAGGGGAGGACAAGCCTCTCAAGTACCCGGTGATGTTCCGCGTGGCGGACCTCGTGCTGTTGACGAAGGTGGACCTACTCCCGCACTTGGACATCCGCGTCGACACGATCCAAGAGGCGCTGGCCCACGTCATGCCGGCCCCCGCGATGATCCGTGTCTCGGCGCGAACGGGCGAGGGCATTTCGGACTGGCTGGCGTGGCTCGAGGCGCGGCGACAGGCCGTCGCGGCCTCCGCGGCGCACGCGCATTTCCACGGGCCGGAGGTCGAAGCTTGAATCCGGCCCTCTTCGGCGCCCTCGCCGCGGCGGCCGTGACCGTCGGCAGCCTCCACACGGTGGCTCCCGACCACTGGGTCCCGTTCGCCGCTCTGGCGAGAGCTCGCGACTGGTCCGCCGGCCGCACTGCCCGCATCACGGTCCTCTGCGGCTTCGGCCACGTGACGGTCTCAGCGCTGCTGGGCCTGTTCGGCCTCTTCCTCGGGCTCGAGACGACCCGAGCCTTCGGCGGGCGGATGGAGTCGGTGGCCGGCGTGCTGCTCGTCGGTTTCGGCCTGGTCTACGGAATCTGGGGTCTTCGGCGAGCGGCCGGAAAGAAGCTCCACGGCCACACCCACAGGCACTACGACCACGTGCACGATCCCTCCAAAACGAGCGCCTGGACACTCTTTCTCCTCTTTTCGGCGGACCCCTGTGTGGCGGTCGCTCCGTTGCTCTTCGGCGCCGTGCCGCTCGGCGCCGGGAAGACTCTGGTGATCGTCCTCCTCTACGAGCTGGCGACGCTGGCGACCATGGTCGCGCTCGTGCTACCGGCGAGAGCGGGCGCTCGGGTGCTGCGCTTTTCCTGGCTCGACCGATACGGCGATGCGGCGGCGGGCGGTGTCATCGCCGGCGTGGGTCTCGTGGTCGTGGGATTGGGCTGGTAGGCCCGCGGGCCGCGCCACGGAATCGATCCGCTGCGCCTCGGTGGTGCTTGTACCAGCCGACTCCCGCGATGTCGTTCGCCGGCCTCATCGGAACCTCCGGCGCTGCGGACTCGGCGTCACGATTTGCCCAGCTTCAGCTTGACGTACTCGCCCACGAGAATCGAGGCGGGATAGAGACCTTCCTCTTCGAGCTGGGCGTGCAGGATCAGTTTCTGCGCCAGCCGGGCGTACCCCGCGTGCTGTTCGGCGGTCGCCGCCCGCAAGAACACCGACAAAGCTTCGACGATCTGTTTGTGCTCATTCAGCATGCGCGGCAGCTCCGCCTTCAGCAGCTCCGTCCACCGCAGCACGCTGGCCATGTCCGCCGAGATCTCGCCTCGCGCGAGCCTCGGCAGCAGAGAGAGGGGCGGGATCCCGAACTCCTCCTCCAGCAGGACGTAGGGAAAGAGAACGCGCCACGGCTTTGGCGGCGGCGCCGGTTGCGCCGCCCAGACGAGTCGCCTGGACCATTTCGTCGTGCAGCTCCTCGTGCGCCATCTGCAAAACGTTGGGAAGTTCGGCTCTCGACATCGGTTCCCCTCTCGTCTCGTCTCCCTCGAAGCTCGCGTCGAGAGCGAAGATACCCCCGCGCCGGGATTCGGAGATTGGTTCGATTGCATCAGCCCGGCCCATGACAGAATCGACGGGTCCTGAGTGGGGGTTGCGGGGAGCCGAGAGCAGCATGGATTCCGCGATCGAGAAGGGCAAGCTCGCCATCGGGCCCTCGCCGACAGCGCGTGCCGTCGAGCCTCGGGGCTGGGTCGAGTCCCACACGTGGAGGTACACGCTGGGTGGCGCGCTCCTCGGCCTTGGCGCTCCGGCCGGCGCCCTCCTGCTTCGTATCCTCGGCGGAGCGCGTGTGTTCGCCGATCTTCGCGAGAACGCCTTCTTTTATCTCTACGATCTCGTCGGCACCTGCCTCGTGTTCGCCGCGGTGGGGTTCCTCGCGGGCCGGCGCGCCGACCGGCTCCGGAGCGGGCGGGATCAGTATCAAAAGCTGGCGGAGCGGGACACCCTGACGAACCTCGTCAACGCCCGGACGTTTCGCAGCCACTACGAGCGGGCGTTCGCGCACGCGGCGCGTTTCAGCGAGCCGCTCTCGCTGTTACTCATCGATGTCGATCAGCTGAAGGCCCTGAACGACGACCTGGGTCACTCCTTCGGCAGCGCGGCCCTCTTGCGCGTGGCGGAAGTACTCGAGCGCTCGAAGCGCGTCGCCGACGTCGCGGCGCGCTGGGGAGGCGACGAGTTCACTCTCCTGATGCCGGGGGCCGGCCCGCAGGCCGCGCGCCGGCAGGCGGAGGCGATTCTCGAGCGGTTGTGCGCCGAGCCCGTCCGGGTGGACGGGCGCGAACAGGTCATTTCGGCGACGATCGGAGTGGCGACCTCATGCGCCGGCTCGGGCGAGGATCTCTTCGAGGTTGCGGACCGCGCCCTCTACGCGGGCAAGAGAGCGGGGCGCGGCCAGGTCCGGAGCGCGGAGGCGTGAGCTCCAAGCGGGAGGCCTGAAGAGAGGGCCCTGGAAAGGACCGGACGGTCGCTCGCTGCACGCGCGAGCGGTGCAAATGCATTTCAATGGTGGACACGTTCGCTAAGGGTTAGAACCGCGGCCGAGATCCCGTTGGAGGCTGTCCTGTTCGAGGCTTCGACCCCGGCCCAGCTAGTGTCCTGACACAGAAATACTGGAACTATATCGCGAGCCGTGCTGTTCTCC
>JBBDKM010000076.1:0-9179 GCA_040879385.1 Thermoanaerobaculia bacterium
CTTCTGTCGCTCGCGCTCTCTCTGCCGGCGCCTCCCGCGGGCGCCTGTTCCATCTGCCGCTGCGGCGACCCGACGTTCAATGCGTTGGGCTCGAACGTCTATGCCAGCGGCGCCTTTCACCTTGTCCTCGACTGGGACCACCTCTCCAAAGAGCAGGGCGTCTTCGACCCGCACGGCGGCCACGGAGCCGCCCGCCTCGTGTCTCGCCACGCGGGCCACGGCGAGACCGAGACGCTGGTCGAGAACCGCGTCACGGCAACGCTTTCGTATTCCTTCGCCGAGCGGTTCAATCTCGTCGCGCGGATTCCCTACAGCTTCAAGACGCTGACCGAAGGCGAGGAGGTCACCGACACGAACGGCTTCGCCGATCCCGAGATCTACGCCCTCGTGCGTCTCTGGTCTTCGAGCTTCGGGCCGGGGCTGGGGCGCCGGACCTGGCTGTCGGCCGTGGCGGGCGTGAAGACTCCGTGGGGACGGAATGCGCTCGTCCAGGACGGCCAGCGCGTCGACGAGCACGCGCAGCCGGGGACCGGCTCGACGGACCTGTTCGGCGGTCTGGCGTTCCTCCATCTCTTCGACGCGCAGTCGGCGCTCTTCGCGTCCGGCCAGTTCCGCGGGACGGGCTCAAACGACTTCGCGTACCGGTACGGCGACATCACCCTCGCCAACGTCGCCTACGAGCGGAAGCTCACCGGGTGGTTGGATGCGGTCCTGGAGCTGAACTACCGGCACGCGGGGCGCGATCGGGTGGATGCGGAAGGCATCGAGGACCCCAACACCGGCGGCAGCATCCTGTACCTGACCCCGCGCGTCGTGGTCGACCTCGGGAAGGGCCTCGTGGCGCGCGTGGGCGTGCAGATCCCGACCTGGAAGGGCCTGAACGGCGAGCAGACCGAGAAGGCGGTCGTCAACGCGGGAGTGACGTACCTCTTTTCGTTCTAGCCGTGGCCGTTGGCATCCTCGTCGTGACCCGTGTCCGTCGGCGCTTTCTTGCGCGGATGGGCGGCGTAGCCGAGGAGAAACGCGACGCCGAGGACGGCGTGCGACCAGCCGATCCCGCGCGCCAGACCTCCCGACACGATCACCTGGATCAGGTACCCGGTCAGGACGAGCGGCAGGAAGAGCCAGAGCATCGCGCTTCCCGTGCGCCGGCCGTTGACCTCGCCGGTCTTGAGCCGCGTCAGGGCGTGGCGCCGGACCAGGAGGCCCACGCCGAAGACGGCGAGGGGCGCCACGAGGATGTGCGCCTTCAGCAGGGCCAGCTGCCAGGGGTGGCCCGCGCGGGAATCGGGGTCGAGGCCGGGAACGAAGTACTTGAACACCCCGTACACGACGCCCGTCAGGGACACCGCGGCCAGGGCCGCGTGGTTCCACCACGCCTCCCAGCGCTTCATGGCGCGGGCGTCCGCGGCGGAGCCGGGTGGAGCACGCGGTGGAGCGCGAGGACCCGCCGCGCGGCCGCGGTCGTCGCGCGCGCCGTGAGGGTCGCTCCCACGACCGGCCGAACCCCGCGCTTGACGGAAAGCTCCGCGTCGAGCGGCTTTCCGGAGAACTGCGCGTACCAGCGCGGGCGCGGCAGATACTCCTCGGGCTCCGAGAAGGAGAGGACCTCGATCCGCGCGATCGACCCCGAGGGATCGACGACGACCATGATCGTCTCCGAGGTCGTGCGCACGACGTGCGTGTCGAAATACGCGGTGCCGGCGTCGCGGCCGTCCTTCCGGGCCACGTAGAAAGTCGCCAGCGCCGCCGGCGGGCGGTCGTCCCCGGAGAGCTTCTGCGCTTCCCGCTGCTGCGCTTCCGTGAGGAAGGCCGCCCGGCGCACGACGGTGGCGCCCGGAAAGGCCAGCCGGAGCGCCTCCTCCTGAGTGAGGAAGACCTTCGCCTCGAGCGCGCAAGCGGCGAGAGCCGCCGCCGCTGCGGCCCGGACGACACGGCTCACGACTCCCGCATCGAAACGCACGACTAGAAGATGTATCCCAGGGCGACGTTCCACTGGTTGACGCCGGTCCGTGCCGCGTTGCGGCGCTCCTGCCAGTCCGCCTTGAAGATCAGCTGGTCGATCGGCTGGAACGCGAGCCCGAGCGTGAGCTCGCGATTGTCGTTGGCCGGGTTGCGCGCGAAGCCTGCCGGCACCCGGGCCTGCGTGTCGTACTGCTCGTAGCGCACGTAGGGCAGGAGCGCGGCCTTCGCGCTCGAGGTAAGCGACAGGAGGTCGAAGGCGCCCTGGACGTACCAGCCCTCCTGGCGGCCGCCGACCGACTGGTTCCCGGTGAAGCCGTTCAACGCGTTGATCTCGGCGGCCTGGCCGATCGACGTGCCCGCGTAGAGCGCGCGCAGCTGCAAGCCCCTCCAGCGCCAGTCCGCGTGCACGTCCCACACGGTCGTCCGCGCGTCGAGCTCACCGCCCTCGAGCGTCCGACGCCCCTGGCCCGTGTCTCCGGTGAAGACCGACGCTCCGACGAGGAGGCCCGGCACGCGCGTGAAGTCGAGGCGACCGGTCAGCGCCCAGTCCCGCGCCGTCGCCTCGGCGCCCTGCTGTCTGCCGGAGCGGATGCCGTTGCTCGCCGAGAAATCGGCGGAGTCGAGGCTGCTCGTGACGTAGGCGCGGTACGACAGCGGTCCCGTGTCGCCGTACACGCCCCCGCCGATCTCCCGCCAGGTCGTCGGAAGGATGAAACGCTCCACGTCCGGCCGCCGCGCGCCGAGAAAAGCCGTGGGCTCGTGGAGCTCGTTGACGAGACCCATCGGGACGAGCACGAGGCCGGCCCGGGCGTTTACGGCGGGGGAGTGCAGGTAGTCGATGTAGGCGAACTCCACTGCGACCTCGCCCCCCGCGTCCTCGCCCGTGACCGCGTGCTCGTACTCGATCTCGGTGTTCAAGACCCAGCGGTCGTCGAACTTGTAGCCGACGTAAACGACGGCGCGGAGAAAATCGATGCGGTCGTTGCGATTCGAGAGCGCGCCGTCCTGCCGCCTCTCCCCGAAGTTTTCGTAGAGCGCCTCGCCGTAGCCGCCGATCGAAACCCCCCGGCGCAGGCCGTAGACCTTGGCCGCGGAGAGCCCGAGGCCGTAGCGCTCCCCCGTGTCCTGCGGGACGGGCTTGCCGGTCGCCGACAAAGTGGTCGAGGCGGTCGCAGGCGCGGACGCCGGCGTCGCGGCTTCGCCGATCTTCATCGCCTCGATCTCGCCGGCCAGGATGTCGATCTTGCGTTCGATCTCGGCGAGCTTCACGTCCGTCGCGCCTCCGGTGGAAGCGGCCTTCAGGGCCGACACCTCCGCGCGCGTCTCGGCGAGGAGCTTCTCGAGCCGTTCGATGCGCTCGTCCGCCGTCGCGGGGGCCTGCGCGAGCGCTGCCGCGCCGGCGGCGGCGACATATAAGCAGACACTAATAAATCGAGAGAGACGACGCATGCGAGTCTTCCTCCTTTAGTCCTGGATGGTCTTCAAGCCGCGCACGGCGGCGTTGTCGGTGGAGATGACGAGCCGGGCGAAGCCGGGCGAGGCGAGCGCGTCGAGGGCGCCGTCGCGGCGGACGAGGTAGAGGGCCTCCTGGGCGACCCCCTCCCTGCGCAGCCGGGCCGACAGCGCGAGGCCCTCCTCCGGACCGAGGACGAAGAGGGCCGTCGAGAGGATGTCGACCGTCAGCGCCGAAGGGGCCACCACGGTGACCGAGCCGAAGTCGCGGGCGGGCTGGCCGGTTCGCGGATCGAGCACGTGGCCGATGCGGCGTCCCCCGACCCGGCGCCCTCGCTCGGAGTTGCCGGAGGTCGAGGCGGAGGCGTCCGAGAGCGACAGGGTGATCACGGGGCGCTCGCGCGCTTCGGGGTGCGAGATCGCGATCGTCCAGGTCGCGCCGTCGCCGGCCCGGCCGCGGGCGAGGACCTGGCCGCCGAGGTCGATGAGTGCGTTGGCGACGCCGGCTTCTCGCAACCGCAACGCGGCGCGATCGAGCGCGTAGCCCTTGCCCCATCCGCCCTCGTCGATACCGGCGCGCGGGTCGAGGCGGATCGCGGTTCCCGCCCGCGGATCCAGGCGGAAGCGGTCCGTCCCGGTAGCCGCGAGCGCGTCGGAGAGCTCCTCGGCCGACGGGATGCGTCCGGCACCGCGCAGGTCCCAGGCTCGCATCAGGGGCAACACCGTCGGGTCGAACGCGCCCCCGGTCCGCGCGGACCATGCGAAAACCTCGGAGAGCGCCGTGACGACCTCGGCGTCGAGCGCGAGCGCGGCGCCGGCGGGGGAGTCGTCGAGAAGCGCGAGCGGTCCGCCGGGCCGCCACGTCGTCAGCAGGTCCTCGACCCGGGAGAGCTCGGCGAGCACCCGCTCGGAAGCCGCCAGAGCAGCTTCGCGGCGCGGGGCGAGGATGGCGACGTCGACCGTCGTGCCCATCATCGCGACGCGGCGCTCGACCGAGGCCGGCGCGGGGAGTGGCCCGCTCCCGGCGAACGCGGCCAGTACGGCGCAGGCCAGAAGGCTCCGGCCCGCGACCCATCTTCCCTGCGGCGATTTCGAGCCTTTCATCGCAACTGAGATTCAGTCTCAGTCGCAAACATAGCGGTTGGGCAGGGATCCGTCAAGAGAGGCGCGGCGGAATCGGCGGGCGGGCGCCGCGAGCGTTCGCTAACTTGCGATGATAGAATGACTTGCGTCATGCGCCCGATTAGCCTCGCCGCCGCCCTGGCCCTCCTGGCCGCGCCCCTCGCGGCGCACGACACCTGGATCGCGGCCCGGAAGGCGGACCTCGCCGCCGGGGAGCCGGCCCGCTTCGAGCTGACGAGCGGCGAGAGATTTCCGACGCCGCAGACCGCCATCGCGCCCGATCGGATCGCGCGCGCAAATCTGCGCGTGCGGGGGAAGGACTTGCGATTTGGCGGGCGGGCGAAGGAGAGCCACGCGCTCCTGCTGTCCCGCGCGGCCGATTCGCCGGGTGTCGCCGCGGCCTGGGTGGAGTTGAAGCCGGCGCGGATCGAGCTCGAGCCCTCCGAGGTCGCCCACTACCTCGCCGAGATCGGAGAGTCCGAGCGGATCGCGAAAGAGCTCGCGGGTCAGCCGCCCGCGCGCTGGCGGGAGATCTACCGCAAGCACGCGAAGGCGTTCGTCCGCGTCGGCGCTCCGGCGAGCGACGACTCGTGGCGCGAGCCGGTCGGGATGGCCCTCGAGATCGTGCCGGAGAGCGATCCGACCAGGCTTTCGGCGGGCGAGTCTCTTTCCGTGCGCGTGCTCGAAGCGGGGAAGCCCCTCGCGGGCTTCCCTCTCGCTTCCGTCGCTGCGGGACGCCCGGACCGCGCGCTCGTCCGCACGGACGGCGCCGGACGGGCAAAGGTTCTGCTCGATCGGTCCGGCCCGTGGCTGCTGGCGGGCACGAAGCTTTCCCGGAGCACGCGTCCCGGCGCCGACTGGGAGAGCGACTTCACGACCATGACGCTCTCGGTCGCGCCGGCTCCCCCCGCGGCGGTCACGCCTCGCGCCGCTCCGCGCCCGGCCGAGCTCATCCCGGACCAGCCCTTCGTGGGAACGCCGCGCCCCTCCGAAAAGCGCTACGAGGAGATCCTCCGACTGAAGGAGTCCGGATCGGACGACGCGGCCATGCTCGAGAAGATCCGGAAAGAGAACGTGCGCTACTCGCTGACGACCCCGGAGATCCAGAAGCTGCGGGCCGCGGGCGTGTCGGCCGCGGTCATCGAAGCAATGCTCTCGCCCGGCCGGACGCCTACGCCGCGTTGATGCGGGAGACCGAGGCGCGCTCGGGGACGGCCTTGCGACGCTTCCACCAGATCCCGAGCAGCCAGGCCGTCGGGATGACGGCCAGCGCGTAGGCCAGCAGCCGTCCGATCCGGCCGTCGGGGCCGAGGGTCTCGGTCGCGTCGTGAATCGCCTGGGAAGCGGGAAAGAGCTGCGCTTCGGAGAGCTCGTGCACGCCGTACAGCACCAGCTGCACGACGAAGATCGCCAGGAACACGGCCGAGACGTTCAGAAGAGTCTTCAAGGGGACGCCACGGCCCAGCCGCGTCCACAGGAAGCCGATCGCCGCCGCTCCGACGAGCCCCGCCCCGAGGCCGACGAGCACGGCGGAGGACTTGAGCTGGAAGAAGGCCGTGGCGATCAAGAGCGCGGTCTCCATCCCCTCGCGCGTGATCATCAGGAGGACGAAGACGAAGACGCCCCAGAACGCGCGGGCGGGTGTGGAAGCGCCGGCGCGCGACTCGATGCGGCTCTCGATGTCGGACTTCAGGCGCGCCGAGACGCGCTTCATGTAGACGAGCAGGCTGCCGACGAGCGCCGCGGCCACGAGGGCGAGGATCCCTTCCCAGAGCGGCTGGTTGGCGGCCTTCGAAAAGAGAAAGCCGGCGGCGGCGCACGTGGCGACCGAAACGCCGAGCGCCGCGTACACGGCCTTCGCGAGCTCACGCCGGCCGGTCCGGGCGAGATAGGACAGGGTCAGGGCGACGATCAAGAACGCCTCGATCCCTTCCCGCAGAGCGATGGTGAAACCCTGCCACATGGCCGCTCTCCTCAATGCCGCGCTTGACTTCGACGGACCGACAAGAATAGCCTAATTGAGACCGAGTCGCAATCCCATGGAAAAGCGCGAGCTGCAGATTTTTCGCAAGTATCTGGAACGACGAGGACTGAAGCTCACCGCCGAGCGCCGGGCGCTGTTCGACGAGATCTTCGGCCGGCATGAGCACGTCGAGGCGGACGAGCTCCTGATGCGGCTGCGCGCCAAGCACAAGAAGATCTCCCGGGCCACGATCTACCGGACGCTGGAGCTGCTCGTGGACTCGGGCATCGTGGGCCGCCTGCGGATCGGCGAGGCGGGATACCGCTACGAGAGGCTCCGCGCGGGCGACCACCACGACCATCTGATCTGCGACCACTGCGGCCGGGTCATCGAGTTCTTCGAGTCGCGGATCGAGTCGCTCCAGGACGACGTCGCCGAGCGCTACGGCTTCGTGCTCCTCTCCCACACGCACCAGATGCGGGGAATCTGCCGCGGCTGCCGGCCGCGCGCGAAGTCGCGCGGAGGCTCCGCGTCCGCATCGCCGCGACGCTCCGACGCGGGAGACCGGGTCGCCGTCTCGTCTATCTCTTCCAGACGACGCGAATGAAGCGGCGCCCCAGGCGTAGCACGACCGCGTCGGCCGAGGCGAGGCTCTCCTCCGGGTCGCGCACCTCGCGCGGCTCGGCGGCTCCCACCCCGTAGGCCTTCAGCGCGCCCTCGGCGATCTTGCGGCGAGCCTCGCGCATCGAGGCCGACAGACCCAGGGCCACCAGCGCCCTCGCCGCCGGGGCGAATTCCGCCGCAAGCTCGCGCGTCTCGACGTCCTCCGGAACCTCGCCCTTCGAAAATGCCCGGCGGAAGTCCTCCTCGGCGCGCGCGGCCGCCTCGGCGCCGTGGAAATCGGCGGTGATGCGGCGCCCGAGCTCCGCCTTGGCGTCGCGGGGATTCTCGCCCCGCTCGACGCCCCGGCGGCGTTCCGCGATCTGCTCGGGCGGCAGGTCGGTCAGCAGCTCGTACCAGCTCCAGAGCAGGGCGTCGGGGATCGACATGATCCTGCCGAACATCTCGCCCGGCGGATCGAGGACGCCGATCGCGTTGCCGAGCGACTTCGACATCTTCTCCACGCCGTCGGTTCCCACCAGAAGCGGCAGCGTCATGACGACCTGCGGCTCGAGGTTCTCGGCGCGCATGAGGTCGCGTCCGACGAGAAGGTTGAAGAGCTGGTCGGTGCCGCCGAGCTCGACGTCGGCCTTCAGCGCCACCGAGTCGTAGGCCTGCGCGAGCGGGTAGAGAAGCTCGTGGAGCGCGATCGGCTGCTGCGCCTTCCAGCGCTTCTGGAAGTCGTCGCGCTCGAGGATGCGGGCGACGGTGACGCGCGAGGCCAGACGCACGAACCCGGCCGATCCGAGAGCGCCGAGCCAGCGGTCGTTGAACTCGATGACGGTCTTTTCCGCGTCGAGGATCTTGAAGGCCTGCTTCGTGTACGTTGCTGCGTTCGCCTCGATCTCCTCCCGCGTCAGCTGTGGCCGGGTGGCCTTCTTGCCCGAAGGGTCGCCGATCATGGCCGTGAAATCGCCGATGACGAAGACGACGCGATGCCCCGCGTCCTGGAAATGGCGCATTTTTCGCAAGACGACGGTGTGCCCGAGATGGATGTCGGGAGCGGAGGGATCGAAGCCGACCTTGACGGTCAGAGGCCCCTTCTGGAGCTTGCGCGCGAGGTCCGCCTCGTCGATCAGATCGACGGCGCCGCGGCGCAGGCGCTCGAGCTGTGAGGACGGGGAAATCACGGTGGCTGAGGATAATACGGGCGGGGACGTCTTAAGGCTTCCTAAAATGGCCGGCGGGAATCCGGCTCGGCTATAGCCTTCGAAGTCGGACGAAGGGAGCCGATCATGATGCGAAAGTTCCTGTGTGGGGTATCGGTGGCGCTGGCGTGCGCCGCGCTCTCGGCGGAGACGGTCACGCTGCCGGCGGCCGCGTCGATCCAGGGCGGCGCGCCGTTCTTTTCGGACGCTCGGGCGTTCAACACGTCCTACACGTCGAGCCTGACGGTGACTGCCACCTACCGGTGCTTCATCGGGTCGCCGTGCCCGGGGATCGCGCCCCAGACCACGTTCACGCTGGGGCCGCGCGAGTCACGGGCCTTCGACGACATCGTGGTGTCGGCCTTCAACTCTCCCAACACCGCCGGCGGCGTCGAGTTCGAGTACTCGGGTTCGAGCGGCCAGCTGGTCGTGACCAGCCGCCTGTATTCGACATCTCCGACGCCGACAGTCGGCATGTTCATTCCGGGCCTCGACAACTCCGAGGCCGATCCCGTGACGGTCCTGACCTCGATCCGCAACCGCGGGCCGGACGACGGCTTCCGGACGAACGTGGGCGTTTTCAATCGGGAGGATGCCCCCGCCAACGTGACCTTCTCGATTTTCGACGCCAACGGCGCGGCCGTGGGCGCTCCCGTGCCGCGGACGGTCGCGGGTCACTCGGGGCTCCAGGTGTCCGGGATCTTCACCGTCGCCGGGGCGCCCGACTTCGTGACGGACAACGCGGTGATCGTCGTCTCGGCCACGGGCGAGGTCTTCTCCTACGCCGCGGTCATCGACAACGCGACGACCGACCCGATCTTCGTGATCGGCGCACAGGACCAGCCGCCACAGCCCATCACGCCCGGCGC
>JBBDKM010000076.1:9279-13532 GCA_040879385.1 Thermoanaerobaculia bacterium
CCGACGTGCGGGCCTTCAACACGTCCTACACCGCGACGCTGACCGTGACGGCGGAATACCGCTGCTTCATCGGGACGTGCTCGGCTACCCCGCAGACGTTTGCCTTGGGCCCTCGCGAGTCTCGCGCGTTCGACGACGTGTGCGTCTCGCTCTTCGCCTCGCCCGACTCGGCCGGGGCCGTGGAGTTCTCGCACGGCGGCGCCAACGGCGAGATCGTGATCTCGAGCCGGCTCTACTCGACCTCGCCGACTCCGACTGTCGGCATGTTCGTGCCGGGCATCGCCGTCGCCTCCGCGCGGCCGGTGACTCTCCTGACGTCGGTCCGCAACGGCGGCTCGGGAGCGGGGTTCCGAACCAACGTGGGCGTCTATAACCCGGGCGCGACGGCCGTAACGCCGACCTTCAAGGTCTACGACGGCTCGACCCTCGTCGGCTCAACACAGCTCTCCGCGCCGCTTGCGCCCCGTTCCGGCGCCCAGTTGAACGACATCTTCGGACGCATCGCCGCCTCCTCGACGGCGACCTCCAACGCCTCGGTCGTCGTCGAGAGCGGCGGCAGCCAGGGGCTCTTCTCGTACGCGGCGGTCATCGACAACGCGACGACCGACCCCATCTTCGTCATCGGGGCGCCCGACCAGCCCGCGCCGGCGGGGCCGCAGTCGATCGTCATCCTGGTGCGTGCCTGGGACTTCTCGCCCGGGGGGCCCGTCTCGATGCCCTTGACGCTCACGGTCGGGGCGACCTACACGCTCATCTTCCGAAACGCGGACCTCGCCGGCACGCCGAACCCGCGGCACGGGTTCTCCGGGATCAGCGACCTCGGCCTCGGCTCGACCGACGACATCTCGCCGGGACACGACTTCGTGGTCTCCTCCTTCACGCCCCAGGCCTTCCAGCGCGGCACGTACCCTTTCGTCTGCACGCAAAACGACTGCGGGGGCGATCCGGAGCAGCACGACGGCATGATCGGCATCCTCATCATCGAGTGAGGCCGCTCCAGGGCGGCTAGAATAGGCGCCATGGCAGAGACCGAGACCCCGCCGGCCCCGCCTCCGGAGGCGAGCGAAGACGACCGCCGCGCGGCCCTGGCCGCTGAGAACCGCAAGCGCACCGAGAAGGACTGGGAAGAGAAGAAGAAGCGCTGGCTCGCGATGGGCGTGCCGAAGCCCCTGCCGGCCAGGAAGTAGCCTGCGGCCATGCGTCTGGAAAGCCCCGCCTTCCCCGACGCCGGCGAAATTCCCCGCGAGCATTCGCGCGACGGCGCCGACACCTCGCCCCCGCTCCTGTGGTCAGGCGTGCCGGCCGGTACCGCGACCCTGGCGCTCGTCTGCGACGACCCGGACGCTCCTCGCGGCACCTGGGTCCACTGGGTGCTCTACGACCTGCCCCCGTCCCTCCCGGGCCTGCCGGCCGGCGTCGCGAAGACGGAGCGGCTCCCGGGCGGCGGAGTCCACGGCCGGACCGATTACGGCGACATCGGATGGGGAGGCCCGGCTCCGCCGTGCGGCCACGGAACGCATCACTACGCCTTCCGCCTCTATGCCCTCGATACGGTGCTCGAGCTGCCGCCCGGCGCGACCAAGGCCCGGCTCGAGGCGGCGATGAAGGGCCACGTGCTCGCCGAGGCGAAGCTGACGGGGACGTATCGGCGGGACTGAGGCCCTCGCCGTGAGCCCGCGCGCCGCGCTCGCCCGCGTCGAACGCGAGGTCGTGGCCTGCTGCCGCTGCCCGCGGTTGAACGCGTGGCGCGAAGAGGCCGCCCGCCATCCGCCCAGGCGATTCGCGGGGCAACGCTACTGGGCCAAACCCGTTCCCGCCTTCGGGGATCCTTGCGCGCGGATCCTGATCGTCGGCCTTGCGCCGGCCGCGCACGGGGGGAATCGCACCGGCCGCGTCTTCACGGGCGACGCATCGGGCGACTTTCTCTTCCCGGCGCTCCACGCGGTCGGACTCGCGAATCAGCCCGAGTCCCGGCACCCCGGGGACGGGCTCGCCCTGTCGGGAGCCCTCATCACGGCTGCCTGCCGGTGCGCGCCGCCGGACAACCGGCCGCTGCCCGAGGAGCTGGAGAACTGCCGCGAGTACTTGGAGCGGGAGCTCGCGATCCTGCCGCGGCCCCGCATCCTCGTGGCGCTCGGGGCGCTCGCGTTCGACCGGTGCCTGCGGGCGCTGCAGGCCGGCGGGGCGTTACTGCCGAGGCCCCGCCCGCGCTTCGCGCATGGGGCGCGCTTTCGGATCGGAGAGGATCTGCTCTTTGCCACCTACCACCCCAGCCAGCAGAACACGTTCACCGGGAAGCTCACGCAGGGGATGCTGCGGGCCGTGCTTGGACGGGCGCGCCGTGCGGCCGAGGCGCCTACGGCTTCTTGTTGAACAGGGCGTCCCAGGCCGAGCGCGCGTCGTCGGGTGTCGCGACGGCGCGGCTGCCGGTCAGGTCGAAGGTCTTCGCGGGGGCGAAGAACGTGCAGGTGTTCTTCGCCAGCTTCGACGGAATCCGTTCGGGGATCGGCTGCGCGCACTCGAACCGCGCCGAGGTGTCGAAGAACGTGCACTGACTGCAGGCGTGAAGGGCCTTGCCGCACTTGCGGCAGGTCGCCTCGAACCCGATCGAGTCGAGGTCGATGACGCGCTCGCCGCAGTGCTTGCAGCGGAAGACGACGGCCTTGTCCTGGTCGATGCCGCGCCCGCGGGGGCCTCCGTCCTCGTTGCGGGGAGGCCGGGGGCCGCCGGGGCGCCGTCCCGAGGGCTCGGAGCCGGAGTCCTGGTACCCGCGGTGACGATACTTGCGGTCTTCGCCCATGGAGGAGACGTCGATTCTATAATCCCCTGTGTCATGGGAGATCGCTCGGATCAGGCGCTCGGGCTCTGGCGCGAGGGGACGGCGCGGCTTCTGGCGGGCGAGCTCGAAGAGGCGATCGGCTGCTTTACCCGCTCCCTCGAGACCGAGCCGACCGCGGAGGCCTACACGTTTCGGGGCTGGGCCTACTCGTTCGCCGGGCGGCTGGATGACGCGATCGAGGAGTGCCGCAAGGCGATCGCGACCGACCCCTCCTTCGGCAACCCCTACAACGACATCGGCTGCTACCTGATGGAGAAAGGCGAGTGGGATGAGGCGATCTCCTGGTTCGAGCGGGCGAAGACGGCTCCCCGCTACGAGCCGAAGCACTTCCCTTACCTGAACCTGGGGCGACTGAAGGCGGCGCGCGGAGACGTCGCCGAGGCGGTTCGGGAGTTCGAAGGGGCCCTTGCCGAGAGCCCGGACGACCCGATCGCGCGGCATTTCCTGGAAACGCTGCGGTACAAGGTCAACTGAGCCGACGGTCCGGGAATCGGCACGGCCGCTCGGGCGTTTGTGCGGGGGGATAGACTCAGAGCTTCCGGAGGAACAAACATGAACGAACTCGAAGCCACACCCCAGTCGGCGTTTTCGGCCACCGCCGCCGCGACCGGCGAGCGCGTCACGGCCTTCCTGCGCAAGGTCTATGGCTGGATGTTCGTGGGCCTGGGTATCACGGCAACCGTCGCACTGGGCGTCGCGAGCTCGCCCGCGCTCGTGCAGTCGATCGTCCAGAACAAGATGCTCTTCTGGGGCCTGATGCTGGGAGAACTCGGCCTGGTCTTCTACCTCTCGGCCCGCGTCGACAAGCTCGCGCCGGCGACGGCGTCCGGCCTCTTCCTCCTCTACTCGGCCTTGAACGGCGTGACCCTGTCCTTCATCCTGCTCGCTTTCACCGGCGCCTCGATCGCGACGACGTTCGTCGTGACGGCGGGCATGTTCGGCGCGCTCGCGCTCTACGGCACGACGACCAAGCGCAGCCTGGCGGGGGTCGGGCAGTTCATGTTCATGGGCCTGATCGGCCTGGTCCTCGCCTCGGTCGTCGGCATGTTCGTGAAATCCGACGGCCTCCAGTTCGCCATCTCGGTCGTCGGCGTTCTCGTGTTCACGGGCCTGACGGCCTGGGACGCCCAGAGGCTCAAGGCGATGGCGCTGGCGGTGCCCGAGGGGCGGTACGGCTCCTACGCGGTCGTCGGGGCGCTCGCGCTCTACCTCGACTTCATCAACCTGTTTCTGTTCCTGCTGCGCTTCCTGGGCGGCCGGCGGGACTAGGCGGCGGGAGGGGGCGACCTCTCCTTACTCCGGTTGGCCGCTGCCCACCAGCGGAAGTCCGCCGATGCCGGCGTCCGCGGCGGCGGTCAGGACCTTCTCGTCCTCCTCGACCTTGACGAGCTCGCCCGGATTCAGGAACAGGTTC
>JBBDKM010000077.1:0-8038 GCA_040879385.1 Thermoanaerobaculia bacterium
AGCGCGGGCGGGATCGGCGCGCCCGCCTCGACCATCAACGCCTGCCGGGTGCCGACGGTCTGCCGGACGAGCTCGTCCTTGGTTCCCGACGCGATGATCTTCCCGTGGTCGATGATGGCGATCCGGTCGCAGAGCCGCTCCGCCTCCTCCATGTAGTGCGTGGTGTAGAGGAGCGAGACGCCGCGGGACTTCAGCTCGGCAATCATGGCGTAAATGCGCTCGCGCGACTGGGGGTCGACCCCCACGGTCGGCTCATCGAGCAGCAGCACGCGGGGGGAGTGGATCGTGCCGGCGGCGATGTTCAGGCGGCGGCGCATGCCGCCCGAGAGGCTGACCGTCTTGTCGTTTCCGCGGTCGACCAGGCCGATCCAGTCGAGGCTTCCGCCGACGGCCTTCGTCAGCGCGTCGCCCGCGAGCCCCTGGTAGCGGCCGAAGCTCCAGAGGTTCTCGCGCGGGGAGAGCAGGGGATAGAGCGCGATCTCCTGCGGGACCCAGCCCCGGGCCGAGCGCGCGGCGTCGTCCGCGGGCGGCAGGCCGAGGATCCGCAGGCTGCCCCCATCCGGCCGGACACGGCCGGCCACGCTGCGCACGAGCGTCGTCTTGCCGGCGCCGTTGGGGCCGAGGAGCCCGAGCGTTTCACCGGCCGAGAGGGTCAGGGACACGCCGTCCAAGGCGCGGTGGCTCCCGAACGTCTTGGAGAGGTTCTGGACTTCGAGGGGCTGCGGAGTCGCCGTCATCGTCGCGTGGCCGACATCGTCCCCGGAAGCTCGACGAAAGTCCAGCTTCTGCGGTGCCGAGAGTTGGGGTATTCTGCGCCGCTTACCCCTGAAGAACAGATGAATTCGGTCACGTTCGTGCTCCTCGTGGCGGCCGGAAGCCTCGGCATCCTCCTGTCGTTCGTTCAGGCGCGATCCCGCGCCGTTCTCGCCGAAGACGGTTTCGCGGAGCCTTCGCGGCGCGCCGTGGCGATCGGGCTACTCGCGGCCGTGCTGCTCCTGACCGTCGCGATCCCCTTCGCCGGGGGCATGGTCGGCGCGCAACCCGAGACCCGGGAGCTCTCGCTCGTCTCGGTCTTCGCGGTGCACGCGATGCTCCTCTTCTTTCTCGCGTGCTATTACGCGCTTTCCGACAGGCGCTCTCTGACGGACTTCCTGGCCCTTTCGAGCCAGCGGCCGGGCCGGGACCTTTCGGTTGGCGTGCTCATCGGGATGGCCGGCTGGGTGCTGACGATCCTGGCCGCAACCCTCCTGTTCGGCGTCTGGGTGCTCCTCTCGCGCGGCTCGGGCTCCGAGACGGCGACTCCCACCGTGTCGCCCATGATCGAGTGGCTCGTCTCGCGGCCCCTGTGGCTGAAGATCCTCATCGTCCTCTCGGCTATGACGGTCGAAGAGCTCTTCTTCCGGTCCTTCCTCCAGACGCGTGTGGGTCCGGTCGCGTCGACCCTCATGTTCACGGCCGCGCACGGCGCCTACGGCCAGCCGCTGATGCTGATCGGGATCCTCATGATCTCGACGGTGCTCTCGATCACCTATGCGCGCTACCGGAACGTCCTGCCGTGCATCGTCGCCCACGGGGTCTTCGACGCGATCCAGATGTTCGTTCTGATCCCCTGGGTCCTCCAACAGGTCCAGAAAGCCTGAAGCGGCTAGACGTTTCGCCGGCCGCGGCGAAACCGCTGGTAAAATCGCGTATGGGATCGAGGTGGTCTGAGGCTGGCTGCGGGCTCGCCGTACGCCTGGCGTGGAGTGCGATCCTCTTCCTTTTCGCGGGAGCCCCGGCCCGCGCCCTGGATCCGCGCAACGCGATCACCCAGTACGCGCACCAGGTCTGGAAGACGGACAACGGCCTTCCGCAGAACTCCATCCAGTCGATCCTGCAGACCAGAGACGGGTACCTCTGGCTGGGGACCGAGCGCGGCCTCGTGCGCTTCGACGGCGTCCAATTCACGGTGTTCGACAAGGGCAACGCGCCGGGGCTCGTGAACAGCAACGCCCAGGCGCTCCTCCAGGACCGCGCGGGCAACCTGTGGGTGGGGACCTGGGGCGGCCTTCACCTCTACAAAGACGGCCGCTTCACGGCGTACACCACGAAGGAAGGCCTGCCGAACAACCGCGTGCTGGCGATCTGCGAGGACGGCGAAGGCGGCCTCTGGATCGGGACCGGAGGCGGGATCGCCCGGTGGAGGGACGGAAAGATCGTCGCCTCCTACGGCGCGAGGGACGGTCTCTCGAGCGACACCGTCTGGGCCCTGCAGATGGACCGCGACGGGGCGCTCTGGGTCGGCACCGACGGGGGCGGCCTCCTGCGGTTTCGCGACGGGAGGTTCACATCCTTCGGCAGGAAGCAGGGGTTCACGGCCGAGATCGTGCAATCCCTGCTGGTCGACAGCCGCGGCGATCTCTGGATCGGCACCGACGGCGCGGGCCTCGTGCGCTACCGCGAGGGCCGGTTCACCGCGTTCACGGCGCGAGAAGGCCTGGCGAGCGACTCGGTCGAGGCGATCCAGGAGGACCGGGACGGCAACCTCTGGATCGGGAATCAGAGCGGAGGGCTCTCGCGCCTTTCCGACGGAACGCTGAGCGCGTTCCGACCCGCCGACGGGCTCTCGGACGACACCGTGCTCTCGATCTGTGAGGACGGCGAGGGCAGCCTGTGGATCGGCACCGTCGCGGGGGGCCTCAACCGTCTCAAGGACGGCAAGTTCACCACCTACTCGCGCAAGGAGGGGCTGTCGAGCGATCGGATCCGGACGATCTACGAGGACCGTGCGGGCGCCGTCTGGCTCGGCACGCGCGGCGCCGGGGTCAACCGTTTCTTCGGCGGCCGGTTCACCGCCTACACGGAGAAGGACGGGCTCTCCGGCGACTTCGTCCGCACCGTCTACGAGGATGGCGCCGGCAAGCTCTGGATCGGCACCTGGGGGAGCGGTCTGAACCGGAGGGACGGGAACCGGTTTCGAACCTTTCACGAGAAGGACGGACTGCCGAGCGAGATCATCCGGTGCCTCTACCGCGACCGCGCGGGCACCCTCTGGATCGGGACCGACGACGGCGGCCTCGTGCGGGAGCGGGTTGGAGAGTTCACCGTCTACGGCACAGAGGACGGCCTCTCCGCGGCGACCGTTCTGGCGATCGTCGAGGATCGCGAAGGCAACCTCTGGGTCGGCACCGAAGGGGGCGGTCTCAACTACTTCTCCAACGGAAAGTTCACGGCCTACACCACCGCGGATGGCCTCTCCGACAACACCGTTCTCTCGCTCTACGAAGACTCCGACGGCTGCCTTTGGGTGGGCACGGACGGCGGCGGCCTCAATCGCCTGAAGAACGGCAAGTTCACCACGTTCACCCGGAAGGACGGCCTCTTCGACGACGTGCAATACGCGATCCTCGAGGACGGCCGGGGCTATCTCTGGATGAGCTGCAGCCGCGGGATCTCCCGGGTGCGGCGGCAGGACCTCGAGGAGCTCGCCGAAGGCAGCCGCGACTCCGTGTCCTCGGTGTCGTTCGGGCGCGCCGACGGCATGCGCTCCTCCGAGTGCAGCGGATTCACGCAGCCGGCCGGCTGGAAGTCGCACGACGGGCGTCTGTGGTTCCCGACCGTCGAGGGCGCCGTCGTGATCGACCCGGACCGCATCAAGACCAACATGAGGCCGCCGCCGGTCGTCATCGAGCAGACGCGGATCGACCGGAGGATCGTTCCCCGCACCGCGGAGGCCGAGATCCTGCCGGGCCGCGGAGACCTGGAGTTCCACTACACGGGCCTGTCGTTCATGGACCCCGACCGCGTCTATTTCAAGTACAAGCTGGAGGGCTTCGACAAGGAGTGGACCGATGCGGGGACCCGTCGCGTCGCGTTCTACACGAACATGCCGCCCGGCCGGTACACCTTCCGGGTCCAGGCGTGCAACAACGACGGAGTCTGGAACGAGACGGGAGACGCCGTCCGGTTCCGCCTCCGGCCGCACTTTCGCCAGACCCCCTGGTTCTACGGCCTGTGCGCCGTCGGGCTCGCGCTGGCGGGATACGGATTCGTCCGTCTGCGGGTGGCGCGGGCCCGGGCGCGGGAAGGGGAGCTCCGGGAGCAGGTGGCCGAGCGGACGCTGCAGCTCGAGGAGGCCAACATCAAGCTCCAGCAGCTCTCGGAGATCGATTCGCTGACTGGCGTCGCCAACCGCCGCCGCTTCGAGGTCACTCTCGCGCGCGAGTGGAAGCGCGCGTTCCGCGATCAGCTGCCGCTGTCGCTCATCATGATCGACATCGACTTCTTCAAGGACTTCAACGACGCCAGCGGCCACCAGGTCGGCGACCAGTGCTTGAAACGCGTGGCCTCCGAGATCCGCGAGGCCCTCACGCGGCCCGGGGATCTCCTGGCGCGTTACGGCGGCGAGGAGTTCGCCGCGATCCTGCCGTCCACTCCGCCCCGAGGCGCCCTCGCGGTGGCCGAACAGCTCCGGGCGCGCGTGGAGGCGATGGCCACGCGCCACCCGCAGGCGCCCCTCGGCGTCGTCACAATCAGTCTCGGAGTCGCCACGGCGGAGCCGGGAGGCGGCTCGTCTCCCGAAATGCTCGTGGCCGCCGCCGACGAAGCGCTGTATCGGGCCAAGCGCGCCGGCAGGAACCGGGTGGAGGCGGCCGAGGGCGTCCGGTTGGCCGGGTGGCCGTCGGGATAACGGCTAGGGAAGCTCCGGCACGTAAACGCCGGAGTACCGCTGAGGGTCTGCGTTACCGCCGTGCTTCGCACGGCGTTTCCTACTGCTGGGGGTTTGTCTCTGGTGGTCGGTTCGCTAGCCCGCTCGAGACCACCACGTCCGCTCCCTTGCGCGTGATCGTCTCGGCGGCGGGGGCGGGCCGCTTCGCGCGGGCCTTCCGGAGCGCGGCCTCGAAGCGGGCGGCCGCCGCCGGCTCGTCGAACCGGATGCGCCACAGATAAGACATCGCGCCCGGGCCCGCGAAGTACGCGATCCGGTCGCCACGCCAGCCGGCGGCGGCCCGCGCCGCCTCGTCCTGCCCGAGCGCGCGGCCGAGCAGGAAGCGCAGCGTCCACTCGCCGAGCGTGTCCGCATAGACGAACCGTTGTCCGGGAGCGATCGAGGCGAGGTTGGCCGGGATCAGGCCCTGCGCGGGGGCAGGGTACGGCGAGCCGTGGAGGATCTCGGCGCTCGAAAGGGGCGGATTCTTCCAGAGGCGATCCATCTCTTCCCAGCCGCCCCTCTTCAGCGCGGCGCGGGCGAAGGCCGTTCCCTCGGTGTAGGGGAAGAAGAGCTGATCCACGAAGTAGTCGGGAACGTCCTTCGGCACGTTGGCGCGCTCGAGGGCGCCGGCCGACAGCAGCGGGGCGATCTGGTCCTCGAGGCTCTCGTCCGCTCCCGGAAGGCCGGCGAGGGCGACCCGCACCATGACGAGCGTCGCCTCGCCCTCGAGCAGGCTCTGGAGCGCGAAGGCGCGATCGCCGTCGTCGCGGAGCTGCCGGATCCGTTCGTCCAGCCGCAGCGACTCGTCCTGCAGCGCGTGCGTCAGCTCGTGTGAATAGATGAGTCCGGCGGCCATGTCCCCCGCCTCTTCGCCCGCCTCCCCGAGCCCCTCGGCGCCCTTCACGACGTAGAATCGGCGCGGCTGGGGGTCGTAGAAGGCGACGACCTGGGAGGCGTAGAAGTCGACGAGGATGTCGAGCATTCCGGTCGCGTCGTCGATCAACCCCAGCGCCGCGAGGGATCGGAATGCGTCGTCCGGTGGCGCGGGCAGTCCTTCGACGATCTTCTCGCGGAGCACGCGCCGGGCCTGTGCCGGATCGATCTCGGAGGCCGGCACGGGCCGGAGGAACTTGCGCCCGCGCACCTCCTCGACCTGACGCGAGACCTCGGCGAGCCTGTCGGGCAGAAGGTCGGGAGCGGCCAGCAGGACCGCGGCGGCGAGCAGAGCTCCGACCGCGCCCAGCGGGCTTTTCCGGCGCATGCCCGAGGTTAGCATGGGCGGCCCGCGCCTTCCTTTCCGCCGGGCCTTTGGACTAAGATCCGCCGGACTCCCGAAGTCTGTGAATGAGTGCAACGCGACCGTCCAGCAAAGCCGGCCCGATCCGGATGTCTCTCTCCAGCCGTTTCGAGAACATCGAGATGGCGCAGCACCTGTGCTCGAAGCTGCTGGAGGGGCGCGACGTGCCGGAGGAAACCCGGCATTGGATCCTCATGGCTTTGCGCGAAGGGCTCGCCAACGCCATCAAGCACGGCAACGCGCAGGACCTCGCCAAGCGGGTGCACCTCGAGATGGACATCGTCGGCGACACGCTCGAGATCTCGATCCGGGACGAAGGACCGGGGTTCGATCCGGCGGCGGTGGACGACCCCCTGGCTCCCGAGAACCGTCTGAAGACGTCGGGGAGGGGCATCTTCTACATCAAGACTTTCATGGACGAGGTGCGCTTCGAGCGCCACGCCAGCGGTGGGATGGAAATCGTTTTGAAAAAGAACCTGGGCGCGATAAAAGAGAAGGAGGAGAACCCAGCATGAAGACGAATGTCCGAGAGGTCAGCGGGGTGGCGATCGTCGAGCTCAAGGGAAAGATCACCATCGGCTCGGGAGACGTGCAGTTACGCGAAACGATCAACAAGCTCGTCGACTCGGGCAAGAAGCACATCCTCGTCGACATGCACGACGTCACGACGATCGACTCGTCGGGAATCGGCGAGCTCGTCGGCTGCTACACGTCCGTGACGAACAAGGGCGGGAAGCTGAAGCTCCTCCACCTGCCGCCGAAGATCAACGACGTGCTGACGGTGACACAGCTGATCACCGTGTTCGACGTCTACGAGTCGGAGGCGGAGGCACTCGCGAGCTTCCGCGGCTAGGAACAGGAAGCCCGCTCTGACGGACCCCGCCGCGGGGGGCGGCGCGTTCGACCGGTTCGCCTCTGCGGTCCGTCGCTCCCTGGAAGAGGCGCTCGCCGCGAGCCTCCCGCCTCCCGCACCGCGCGCCGAGGCGCTGTCGCGCGCCATCGCGGACGCCGCGCTGTCGCCCGGCAAGCGCCTCCGCCCGCTCGCGACGCTGGCCGCGGGCGAGCTCTTCCGCGCGCCGCGCGAGGCGGCGATGGCCGTCGCCGTTTCGGTCGAGCTCGTCCATGCGGCTTCGCTCGTCCTCGACGATCTCCCCTCGATGGACGACGCGGCGCGGCGTCGCGGACGCCCCGCGCTGCACCGCGTCCACGGGGTGGCGACCTCGGAGCTCGCGGTGGTCGCCCTCCTCGCGCGCGCCTTCGAGATCGCCGCCGGCGCCCCGGACCTCTCCGCCGCGGCGCGCGCGCGCATCCTCGCGGAGCTCGGCGGCGCCGTGGGTGCCGCGGGCTGCTGCGCGGGCCAGGCCGCGGACCTGGCGGCCGACCCGGCGAAGGTTTCGCTCGACGACCTGGAAGCGATCCACGCCAGGAAGACCGGCGCCCTTTTCGTCGCGGCGGTGCGAGGCGGGGCGATCGCGGGCGGAGCGGGAGAGCGCGCGCTCAACGCGCTGACGCTCTACGCCCGCAACCTGGGCCTGGCCTTCCAGATCACCGACGACCTGCTCGACCTCGAGGGGGATCCGGGCCGGATGGGCAAGGACACGGGCCGCGACGCCCACCGCGCGAACTTCGCGACCGTGCTCGGCCGCGAGTCCTCCCACCGTCTCGTGGGCGAGCTGCTCGAGGCGGCGCTGGCGGCCTTGAAGCCCCTCGGCGGGCGCTCGGCGGTGCTGGCGGACCTTGCGCGCGTCGTGCGGGACCGCCGCTCGTGAGCTCGCGGCCGACGCTCGAAGAGGCCCGCGCGCGGCTCAAGGAGCTCGGCTATCTCGACGCGGGGGTCGAGCGGCTGCTCTTCCGGCCCGTCTTCGAGGGCAGGGGAGGCGCGTTCCTTCCCGCGATCCTGATCGGCGCGGCCGCGTCGGCGCTGGCGGCCGTGGCGGCGGTCGAGGCGTCGGAAGCGGGGTTCACGTCGGCGCGCGCGGTGCTGGCGCTCTTCGCGCACATCTTCGTCGCGGACCTTCTTCCGGCCGCGCTCCTCGCCCTCGGAGTGGCCT
>JBBDKM010000077.1:8138-12647 GCA_040879385.1 Thermoanaerobaculia bacterium
TCGACGGCCCGGGCAAACACCCGGCGATCGCGGCGCTGCTCTCGCGCGCAGCGGTGGGGTGGTGGCGGGCCGAACGGCTCTCGCCTCCGGAGATCTGGACCACGATCGCGACGGGGGTCTCTTCGCGCCGCCACGGCGTGCGGTCGCTGGCGCGGGTACGGCCGGCCGGGTCGCCCCTGGCGCTGCGGCCGCCGTTGGGGACCTCGTGGTACCTGCGCCGCCTCGGCCCGGCCCTCCGACTCGTCTCCAACGCCCCCGTCTCGAGCGGCGACCGGCGCGCCCTCGCCTTCTGGGAGGTCTCGGCATCGGCGGGGATCCCCAGCCTCTCGATCGGGTGGTGGGCCGCCGGACCGTGGCCCGGCGCGACGGTGATCGAGAACCGCGCCATCTTCGCGCGGGCGCGCGACGGCGTGGACGCCGACCGCATCGCGCTGGCGCTGTTCGCCGAGAGCGTGAAGAAGGGCTACGGCCTCGCGACGGTTTACCTTCCGGGCTGCGATATTGCCCGCGACGACCCGGGCGCCCGCCGGAGCGCCGTGGAGGCGATCCGGGCCTGGCTGGGCAATTGGGTCGAGCGCGCCGCTCGGGGCGAGGTGGTCTTCGTATTGATCGCCGCCGACAGCCATGCACGGTCGCGGAAAGCTCTCGGACGGATGGTGGTCTTCGACAAGGGCGCAGCGCCCCGCACGGTGCGGATCCGAGCGGTGGACGCCGCTCCCTCCGTTCTCGCCCGCGCCGGCGTGCCGCCCGCGCGGGACCTGGAGGGCCGGCCCGTTCCGACGCTCTTCGCCCCCCGCTCCCTCGAGACGGTCATGGTCGCAACCTACGGCGACCGGATCGCTCCCGCGCCGGCCGCCGCGCCGGAGAGCGACCGTGAATATCTGGAGAAGTTGAGGTCGTTGGGGTACTTGAAGTAGTCGTGAGTTGTGAGCGGTGAGTCGTGAGCCGTCGGGATAGACTCGACTCGATGACTCGCAACTCGAGACTCATGACCCACAACCCGTTCCGATGAAAGCCGTCTTCTTCACCGAGCACGGGGACAACTCCGTGCTCCAGTACGGCGACCGTCCCGCGCCGGAGCCCGGCGCGGGCGAGGTGCGGCTGGAGGTGCGGGCGGCCGCGCTCAACCACCTCGACATCTTCGTCCGAAATGGCATCCCGGGCGTGCCGCTGCCGATGATTCCCGGGGCCGACGGCGCGGGCGTCGTGGATCGCATCGGGCCGGGAGTCTCGGGCGTCACGCCGGGAGACCGCGTGCTCATCCAGCCCGGGCTCTCCTGCGGCGCCTGCGAGTACTGCCGGGCGGGCGAGCAGAGCCTCTGCGAGACCTACGGCATCCTCGGCGAGCACGCCGCCGGTACCTTCGCGCAGCTCGTCGTCGTACCCCTCGCGAACGTCTTCCCGATCCCGGAAGGCCTCTCCTTCGCGCAGGCAGCGGCCTTTCCGCTGGCGTACCAGGCCGCGTGGCGCATGATCATCGGCCGCGCCGCCGTGCGGGCTGGCGAGACCGTCCTGATCCACGGCGCGGGAGGCGGCGTGGCCGGGGCGGCCCTCGAGATCGCCCTCCTCGTCGGGGCGCGAGTCCTCGCCACGACGTCGGGCGACGAGAAGCTCTCGCGGGTGCGCGAAGCGGGCGCGGAGCTCGTCCTCGACTACACCCGGGACGACGTCGGCCAGGCGGTGCGGCGCCACACGGGCAAGCGCGGCGCCGACGTCGTCGTCGACACGGTCGGAGAAGCGACCTGGATGACCTCGCTCAAATCGGCGGCGAAGGGAGGCCGGATCGTCACCTGCGGCGCGACCTCCGGCCCGAACCCGAGAGAGGAGATCCGGCAGATCTTCTGGAAACAGCTTTCGATCCTCGGCTCGACGATGGCAAACGACCGCGAGTTCCGGGCTCTCCACGCCGCTGTGGCCTCGAGGAAGATCCGGCCGCGCATCGATCGCGTGTTTCCGCTCTCGGAGGCCCCGACGGCTTACCGCTACATGGAGGAGGGCCGGCAGCACGGCAAGATCGTGCTCGTGCCCGACGGCTTAGCGCCCGACTGGCCGGACGGGGATTGAGAAACACGTGTAGGGGCAGGGCTTGTCCCCGCCCCGCCGGCTTCGTCAGGCCAGCGCCGAACCTCTCCAGCCGGGGCTTGCACTCCGCTCCCAGACGTAGTCGTAAACGCGCTCCGCGATCGCTTCCGTTTCCTCTTCGGTGAACGGTGGCCGAGGGAGGCTCTCCCATAGCTTGTCAAGGATGAAGGTCTGGACCTCCGCCTGCGTCGCCGCATTCTGTGTCCAGTCGTGCATGCGGGCGAGCAGGCCCCGCAGGGAGGCAAGCAGCGATCGACTGGCCTGCTTCAGCCTTTCGCGGTCCGTCTTGCTGATGCTCTCCCGGAAGAGCATTTGGAAAAGCGCAAACTCTTCCTCGTTCAAGCCTTCCTCGACTGCCCTACGTTGCTCCGCGTCGAGGCTTTGTGCGAGCTCGATGAGCCGGGCAAACGTCTGCTCGACGGTGACGCGATCTTTCTCCCGGTTGTAGTCGGCGATGATCTCCTGGTACTTGCGGTAGAAGTCCATTCGTAGGGGATTCGCGGCGAGCATCTTCTGGAGTTTGCCCTCGACGATTGCGCTCATGTCAGCCAGGATCGTGCGCTTGCGCTTCACCTTCGCGGCGAACTCCTCGCGCAGCTTCTCGAAGTCAATGCGGCTGAGATCGATCGAGAGACCCTCGGCGTGGTCCTGACCGGGCTCCTGCGCGCGTATGGCCTCATTGACGATCTTGTGAAGCGCTTTGAGGAGCTCTGTGACGTCGGCGGCGTCGCGCTTCTCATTGAGCTTTCGATAGATGGCCTCGATGTTGTCGTGCCTCTCGACAAACTGCTGAGCGCTCGGCTCCGTCACGAGTGCCCTGAAGCGGCCAAACACCAGTCGGGCCACGATCTCGAAGCGTCGTCGGGCCTCATCTGGAGAGCACGCGGCGTCGGTAGCGTCGCGCAGCGCCTCGATCCGCTCGAAGCCCTTCGTTCCCACGAGCCGCTTCGGCTCGAACCCCAGGCTGCGGAGGTGGTTCTCTGTGGCCTCGATCGCCTCCTGGAGCGCCACCACGAGCTCCTCGATGGGCTCGACGATGCCAGGCCCGCCGCCGCTCTCCTCCTCGTCTCCAAGAGCGTACTGCGCCAGCGCCGCGCGCAGGCTCTTCAGCATCCCGTTGTAGTCGACGATGACGCCGAATTCCTTGCCGGGATAGATGCGGTTGGCGCGAGCGATCGCCTGCATCAGGTTGTGGGCTTTCATGGGCTTGTCGATGTAGAGGGTCGATAGGCATTCGACGTCGAAGCCCGTCAGCCACATGGCGCACACGATCGCGATCCGAAAGGGATGGCTCGGGTCCTTGAAAGCATCGTCTACGGAGATTCGCTTCCCGTCGGGGGTCTCGAACCCTCTTTTCAAACGGAGGCGATGCGGAACGATGTCGAAGTTCCACTTGCCGAAGTCGCGAACCTCGTTCTGGGCCTCGCTGATGACGACCTCGATGATGGAATCCTCCATCCACCGGATCCGGCCCTGGAGGGCCGCGAGGTCACGCTCAAGTCGTTCTTGTTCCTCAGGAACTCTTGCTGCGAGTCGCTGCGACTCGACCGCGGGGGCGAGTCCTCGAAGCTCCTCAATCTTGGATCTCCAGAACCGATCGATCTGCTGAAGCATCCGGGCGCATGTGATCTTGTCGATGCAGACCACCATCGCTTTGCCAGCCTGCCAGCGCGCAGAACAGTGCTCGACCAGGTCCGCCGCGATCTTCTCCAGCCGGTCGCCAGCGGTGATGACTTCGTAGTCCCTTCCGAGGAGCTTCTCCAGGAGCGAGAGCTGATCCGGGTCGAGTTCAGCTTCCTCGATCTTCTCCGCGATCCGGTCGTTCAGGTCGAGACGAGCGAGGCTGAGCTTCTCGCCTCGGTTTTCGTAAACGAGCTTCACCGTGGAGTGGTCTTCCTCGGAGCGCTTGAAGTCATAACGAGAAATGTACGACCCGAAGATCCGGCGGGTGAGCTCGTCGTGCTTGAAGAGGGGTGTTCCGGTAAATCCGATGAAGGATGCGTTGGGGAGTGCTCGTCGCATGTTGCGCGCGAAGCGGCCGGCCTGCGTCCGATGGGCCTCGTCGGACATGACGATGATGTCGTCCCGCTCGCTGTAAGGCTCGGTGACGTCGAGGTTGAATTTGTGGATCAGGCTGAACAAGAAGCGGTGGTTCTGCGTCAGCAGGGACTTGAGGTCCTCTCCCGACGATGCCCTTGGCGTCTTCTCGTCGGCCACCCCGCAGCCGATGAAGGTCCGGAAGATCTGGTCGTCTAGGTCCTCGCGGTCGGTCATCAAGAGGAACGTGAAATTGCCCTGGATGACGCGGCGAACCTTCTCCGCGAAAAAGGCCATGGAGTAGGACTTCCCGCTGCCCTGCGTGTGCCAGAAGACGCCCAGGCGGCCAAGATCGGGATGAGCCTTCTCGACGATCCAGAGCCCGTCCTC
>JBBDKM010000078.1:0-30865 GCA_040879385.1 Thermoanaerobaculia bacterium
ACGAAGAGGTTGTCCCCGTCGACGATGACCTCCTCATCCGGGGCCGCGATGACGACCTTCTTTTCCCTGGGCGCGGGGGTGGGGTCACCGTTCGCCTTGAGCCGCGACGAGGAGGGCAGGACGAGCACGATCGACAGCAGAGCCGCTTTGAGCGCGGAAATCTTCATGATTCCTCCGTACGCAGGGGAGACGGCGCAGGAGGAGGAAGGTTACGGGTCGGCCGTGCTCACGGCTTCTTCTTCCCGGGCGCTGCCGCCGCCGGTGCGGCGACCGCCGCCGTGTCCAGACGCCACACGCTGCGCCCTCCGGTCGCCACCAGGATCTTCCCCGGGTTCGCGCGATCCGGAAGAAGCGCGATCACGTCGGGATGGGGTGGGTCGCCGCCGATCTTCGTCCACGAGGCGCCTCCGTCCGAGCTCCTCCAGACCCCTTTCTTCCACGTCCCGGCGTAGAGCGTCTTCGGGTCGCCCGGGTCCGCCATCAGAGTCTGAACGTTCGCCTTGCCGATCCCCTGGCTCGATGCGGTCCACGTGAGCCCGGCGTCCTGGCTCTTCCAAATGCCCTCGTCCTGCGTCCCGGCCCACAGCGTCTTCGAGGCCGCGGCCGCAAGCACGGTCTGGATGCGCGTATGAGGAATCCCGGCCCCGACCTTCGTCCAGGTCTTCGCGCCGTCGGTGGTTCGGAAGAGGCCGGCGTGGGTGGAGGCGAGCAGGGCGCCTGTTGCCGGGTCCGCGGCAAACGCGAAGAGTCCGCGCAGATCGCCTCCGCGCTCGAGGTCGGGGAGCTGGCTCCACTTCGAGCCGGCGTCGGTGGACTTGTAGATGGAGTCGCAGTCGCGCGCGTACATCGTCCCGGGCTCGCGGGGATCGAAGACGAACCCGATGACTCCCGGAGTGACCACGATGTCCTTGTGGCGGAGCTCCCAGATCTGCCCGCCGTCGTCGCTCCGGTAGATCCCCTGGTCCGTGCCGGCGAAGACGATCCTCGGATTGGAGGGATCGACCGCGACCGAACGGACGTCGGTCGTGTCCATGCCCTTGGACAACCGGGCCCAGGTCGCGCCCGAGTCGGGAGTCCGGTAGACGTTGCCCTGGACCGTCGCGACGTAGAACGCTTGCGGAGAGGACGGGTCGGCGGCGAAGCCCCGGACGTCGACCGCCGTGAAGCCGTTCGGCGTCTCGATCCAGGTCTGACCGGCGTCGGTCGTCTTCAGCACGCCGTCCCGGTTCGTGCCGGCGTAGATCGCGCCGGACGGGTCGAGGGCGAGCGCGCTGAAGTTGATCCAGTTGAACTCTTTGGCGATGTCGGTCCAGCGCCGGCCCCCGTCGGTGGTCTTCAGGACGCGGTTGGGCAGCGCCGCGTAGACGATCAGCGCATTGGCGGGGTCGATCGCGAACGCGTAGCCCGTCTCGGTGTGATGGGCGCCCGGATTCTTCTTCACCCAGGTCGCCCCGGAGTCGTCCGTGCGGACGAAGCCCGCGTTCACTCCCGCCCAGATCGTGCCCGTGTCGACCGGGTCGACGGCAAGCGCATGAATGCCCTCCCGCTCGATCTTCGTGTTCGCAGGGGTCCAGGTCGCTCCCGCGTCCGTCGACTTGTAGACGCCCTCGCTGCGCAGCCCCGCATAGAAGGTGCCCGGCGTCCTCGGGTCCGCGGCGAGGGCGCGGATGCGGAAGTTCCGAGGAAAGCCGGAGTCCGACTGCTTCCAGGTCGCGCCGCCGTCTGTCGAACGATGCACGCCGGCGGCGAGACCTCCGTAGTCGGCGGCCACGGCCACGACGCCCTTCGGGTCGATCGCGATCGCGGCCCACACGGCTCGCTCGGCATCGAGCACGCGCTTCCAGCTCGCGCCGCCGTCGGAGCTGCGGAAGACACCGGCCGATCGGGCGACGGTCCACACGGTCTTCGGCCGGCCCGGATCCACGCGCACCGCGTCGATTGTCGCGTCCCGCGGGAGCCCGGCGTCGAGCAGGCTCCAGGTGGCGCCGCCGTCGGTCGAACGGTAGAGGCCGCCCGCGAACGTTCCAGCGTAGACCGTGGCCGGCGCCGACGGGTCGAGCGCGAGAGACTGAACCTCGCCGGTGCGCGGGCCGAGCGGCGTCCAGGCGTCGCCGGCGCGCGCGCTCGAGGCCGCCAAAGCGAGCGCGGCGGTCAAGGGCAGGATCGCCGGAAGCGAGCGTCGACGCATGGATCCTCCTCGACGGCGGTCGTTGGCGCGGCAGTGTATCCGAGGCCCGCCCCTGATAGCCTCTCGCGCGATGCGCCGCGGCCTGCGCACCGCGTTCCTGCTTCTGGCCCTCGCGCCCGCCGCGGCGGGACAGGCGCCGTCGGCCCCGTGGCGGACGATCGAAACGGCGCATTTTCGCGTTCACTATCCCGCACCCTTCGAAGCGTGGGCGAAACGCGCGGCCGGCAGGCTCGAAGACATCCACGCCCGCGTGACCGCGATGGTCGGCTACTCCCCGGAGCGGCTCGTCGAGGTCGTCGTCGCCGATCCGGAGGCCGACGCCAACGGCTCCGCGGTCCCGTGGCTGGACCGGCCCGAGATCGCGCTCGGGACGTTTCCGCCGGAGTCGGAGTCGAGCACGGGTGCGTTCGCGGACTGGGTCGAGCTTCTCGCGACCCACGAGATCGCCCACGTCGCGCACCTGGCGCGCCCGGGGGAGGGGCCTCTCGGCGTTCTGGCGAGGCTCTCGCCGGCTCCCCTCGGTCCACTCGCGCTCGCCGCGCCGCGTTGGCTCTACGAAGGCTATGCGACTCTGATCGAAGGCGCGCTAACCGGCTCGGGCCGGCCGGCCTCGAGCTTTCGCGCGATGGTGCTCCGCCGGTTCGCGATCGAGGGCAAGCTGCCGGCGTACGCGAAGCTCGGGCGGTCGAGCGGCTGGCTCGGCGGCTCGATGGCGTACCTCGCGGGCTCCGCTTACCTCGAGTGGCTGGCCGCCCGGGGCGGCGAAGGCGCGCTGCCCGGCCTCTGGAAGCGCATGGCCGCGGGCCGGAGCTTCGCCAGGGCGTTCCGGGACGAGTTCGGCGACTCGCCGAAGGCTCTCTACGAGAAGTTCAGCCTCGAGGTCGTGGAGCGGGCGGTCGCGGAGGAGAAGCGGCTGAAGGGCGCGGGGCTCGCCGAGGGCGCGCCGTGGCTCGAGCTCGACGGCGGGACGGCGGCGCTCGCCGTCGGTCCGGACGGCTCCAAGCTTCTGGCGCGGCGCGATCCGCGCCCCCGGGAGAGCTTCCTCGCGATCTGGGAGATCTCCGAAGAGTCCGCCGAGAAGGCCGCGCCGCGCTGGACGCTGCCGCGCGCGGACGGCTTCTCCGCCGCCGATCCCCGCTGGATGCCCGACGGCCGGAGCGTCCTCTTCACGCGCCGCGCTCCGGACCGCGACGGAGTCTGCCGCTTCGACCTCTACCGCTGGGAGTTCGAGCGCGACCGGGTCGATCGGGTGACGCGCGGCGCCGACGTGTCGGACGCCGATCCCGCTCCCGACGGGCGCATGGCGGTGGGCGTCCGCAACCGGTTCGGAGCGTCGTCGCTCGTTCGCGTCGACCTCGCGACCGGCGCCTCGTCCGAAATACCGATCGAACTCGGAAGCGCCAACGCCTGGACGGTGTGGAGCCATCCGCGCTTTTCGCCGGACGGCAGGACGCTCGCCGCCCTTCTCCATCGGGGAGGACGCTGGCGGCTGGTGACGGTGCCGGCCGGAGGCGGCGCGATCCGGGAGCTCCAGACGCCCGGAGCGCCGGTGGGCCCGCCCGCGTGGAGCCCGGACGGCATGCGCCTCTTCGTGACCACCGACGCCTCGGGAGTCTGGAACGTCGCCGCGGTTTCCGCCGGGGGCGGCCAGACGCGCGAGCTCACGCGCGTGACGGGGGGAGCTTTCGCCCCCGCGCCCGCGCCGGGCGGCGCGCGCCTTTTCTTCCTCGATTTCACGGAGGAAGGAGTGAACGTCCGGAGGCTCGACCTGCCCGCCCCGGCGCTCCCTCCGCTCGACCCGCCCGCGGACGCCTTTCCGATCCTTCCTCCATCCAGCCCTCCCGCACCGAGGCGGTTCACGGTCGGATTCCTGCCGGAGCCGCAGCCATATTCGGCGTGGGAGCGGCAGGCCGTCCGCTCCTTCGTCAATTTCTCGTTCGGCCCGGACGGAAACGCCGTGCAGCTCGGTCTCGACGGTGGGGACGTGCTCGGCCGGCTCCATTGGTTCGCCGCGGGCTCCTTCGGGAATGCCGCCGGCCCGCGAGGAGGGACGCTGGCCGCGGCCTGGCGCGGATGGCCGGTCGAGCTCTCCGCGCAGATCTTCTCGGCGATCGAAAAGCCGGGCGCGCAGTCTCTGGCCGCGCGGCCGGAGCTCGACGAGGAGCGCCGCGGCGGGTACGCGGGCCTCGCCTGGGGGCGCCCGTTCACCGGCGGCCGGGTCGGACTCGAGGCCGGCGGGGGCGCGACGCGGGTCGAGGCGTTCTCGAGCGGAGAGCGATTCACACGGGCCCTCGGCTCGACCCGAGTCTTTCTCGCCTGGCGCCGGACGCGCGGCCGGTCGGGCTTCGGCTCCGACCTGGAGGTCTCCGGCTCGGCGGGCGTCACCGGCGGTTCGGGCTGGAGCCAGGCCGCCGCCGGAGCGCGCCTCTCCGGCATCATGCCGTTCGCGACGCTGTCGGCCGGGGGCCGGTGGGGCTCGACGGGTGGGTCGCCCTCTCGCTTCGACGTCTTCGCGCTCGGCGGAGCGCCCTCCGTCGTCCTGCCGCCGGGGCTCGACCGGAACCGGATCGAGAGCCCGGCGCTTCCCGCGGCCGTGCAGCTGGGCGCGCGCTTCGAGTCGTACCGCGCCGAGCTCGCGGCCGCCGCGGTGCCGCTCGCGGTCTACGCCGAGTGGCAGCGCGCGTGGGACGGCGGGGCACAACGTCCGGATGCGGTCCGCGCGCTGGGCGCCGAGCTTCGTCTGGACCGCCTCGTGCCGCAGGAGTTCGGTCGCTCCCTGACTTTCCGCGTCGGCCTCGCGCGCGTCGCGAGCGATACGCCCCGCATCCGCGCGACGCGCGGATATGCTTCGCTCGTCTATCGGCCGTGAACAATAGGAGTCGTCACGAATGCGCGCGCGTCACTTGTCCTGGTAGTACTGCCGGGCGTACACGTATCCCTTGCGGTTGACCAGCGACACGTCGATCGAATGGTCTCCGCGCGTCGATCCGGAATTAACGATCACGAGGACGTACCGGCCGGAGATCGCCTTGCGCACCAGCTCCATCGCGAGGCTCGGGAAGAGGTGAGTCTTCTCGTACCTTCCGCCGGTCAGATCCGAGATCTGTTGGAGATAGCCTTCGAGCGAATGGTAGTCGGCGTCGGCGACGTCGAGCGTGAACAGGTTGATGCGGGCGCGGGACAGGGCGTAGATCGCGTTGCTGTAGTCGATGCTCTCGGCGGCGACCGGGCCGCTGACCCCTCCGACGGTGCTGCCGAGCCCCCATCCGAAAAAGAGCAGGGACTTTCCGCCGGGGATCGGCTCGAGCGCGCGGGCGAGCAGCTCGATCGCGCGGTCGGGGGTCGCGGCTTTCTTCGCCGCGGCCCGGTCCAGATACCGGGCGATGGCGGGCCGGCTCTCCGGGTCGGGCTCGGGCGCGGATCCCGTGCGGATCGCCGAGTTGATGGCCTTCTCGATCTTGCGGCGGTCGGAGGTGAAGTCCTGCCGCAGCTTCAGGTGCGAGTCGAACGAGGCGACCGCGACCCGGTCGGTCGCGAGGAGCGTCGAGAGGAACTGGCGTGCCTGCAAGGCCATGCGCATGGAGCCGTGGAGGCGGGAGATCGCCTGGTCCGTCTGGAAGAACATCAGGATGAGCCTGCCGGGCGGCACGTCCGAGCGGAAGCGCCTCGCCTCGTCGGGCGCGATCCCGACGAGCGCGGAGACGTCTGTCTCGGGGGTTCCCGCCGGCAGCCAGTCGACGTCCTCGACGATGGCCTGCTTGCCGTCGACCTTTGCGCGGAAATCAGCGGCGGTGAGGTCGGGGATCGGGTTGCCGTCCGGCCCGATGACATGGGCGTCGATCACGATGCGCGAAACGACGGCCTGCTCGCGCACGGCTCCCTGACGGTCGGCGGGCTCCTGCGCGGCCGCGCGCGCTGCCGCGAGTAGGAGCGCGAGCACGAGGGCCTTCCTCGTCCTCATGCTCATGGCGCCGCCGGGACCGTGCTGCCGCGCACGCGCTCCCGCTCGGCGCCCCAGTCCAGGACGATGCCCTTCGCGACGCCGTCGGCCACTTTCCGGCCGTAGAGCTCTTCGACGATCGCGAGGGCGGCGTGGAACGACTCGACTCCGCCGGCCGACGTGACGAACTTGCCGTCGCGGACCCACGAGACGTCGCTGCGCACCGCGACTTTCGGGAAGCGCTTCGCGAAGGCCTCCCGGTCGGCCGGGAAGGTCGTCGCCTGCCGGCCGTCCAGCGCGCCGGTCGCCGCGAGGACGAACGCGCCGTCGCAGAGAGTGAGCACGAGGCCGGCCGCCTCGACCCGCTTGCGGACGCTCTCGACCAGGGTCGCGTCCTCGAGGTCTTTCCCCATATTGCCTTCGGCCGAGGGGATCACGAATACGTCGAGCCTGGGCGCGTCGGCGAGCCCATAGTCCGAAGTCACCATGACCCCTTCGAACGTCCGGATCGGAACTCTCGTCGGCGCCACCACGAGCACCTTCATGCCCGGACGGGGTTGCGAGTGGAACCGCACATGGTCGAAGACGTCGATCGGCGCGACGAGCTCCGTGTTGTACACGCCCGGAAGGGCGAGGATACCCACGACGAGAAGGGCACCGGTGTTCACGGCCGTAGGCTAACGCAGGAGCCGGGGGCGACACCGGCAAAACATCGGGAAGGTGGGTTCGGGCGTCGGTTCGTCCGCTGTTTTGGCCCTTTCGTCCTCGCCCGGGCTGACGGCGGGTTCTCGATGGAATCCCCGCGCGAACCTCATGGCTCGTCCCCCTGGCACCCGTCCGAGCCCACCAAGTCGTCGCGCCCCTCGGCGCGGGCGCCATGGACGAGGCGTACCGGGCGCGGGACGCGTTGGTCGGGCGAGAGGTGGCGATCGGGGGCGACGGCCGCAGAGGCCTTGGTAGTAAAATGGTAGCAATGTGGAGGCAGCATGGCGACGCTCAGCATCAAGAACTTTCCGGATGATCTGTACCGGCAGCTCAAAGCGCGCGCGAAGCAGGAGGGGCGCTCCGTCGCGCGGGAAGTGACGGTCTTGCTGCAGGACCAACTCCTTCGGCGAAAGAGGTACACGATCGGAGACTGGCCCGCACTCCTGCGAGGCCCTTTCCGGGGCGTCGATGTGGAGAAGTTCGTGGCTGGGGAGCGAAAGAGCTGGTGAAGGGCGGGCTACCGGCCCTCGCGTTCGATACTCCCCTCTGGATTCACTGGGTCGAGCAGAATCGGCGCTTTCTCCCCGCGGTGGCACCCCTCGTGAGGGACCTGTCGGAAGGACGAATCGTGGTCGTCACCTCCATTCTCGCGGTGGTCGAGATCTTGACGGGCGTGTTCGCGAAGGGCGACGAGCTCCGGGCCCGTCGCTATCGGGATCTCTTCGACAACACGGAGGGTATTGCCGTGCTGGACGTCGACCGGGCCATTGGCGAAGGGGCCGCGCGCCTGCGCGCGCGTTATGGGCTGAGAACGCCTGACGCCATACACCTCTCGACGGCGCTGGCTGCCCGGGCCTCGGCCTTTGTGACGACCGACCGGCGCCTGGCCCGCGTTCGGGAACTCGACGTGCGAGTCCTCCGTCCCGCAAGAACGGGTCGGGCGCGGGCGTGACGCTTCCGGCCTACCACGTCAGGTTGAACGTCTTGACCAGGAAGATCGCCATTTGCCCCCGCGTATTGGGATTGTTCGGACAGTAGTTGAGCGGTGAGGCCTGGCAACCACCGGTGATCCCGAGAACGTAGAGCCGCTCGATCCAGTCGGCGAACAGGCTCGGGCACATCACGTCGCCGGAGAGGCCGCCCGTGCAAGGCGGCGGCACGTACGCGCTTCCGTTGAGCGTCTTGAGCAGGAACGGGGCCATCTGCTGGCGCGTGACGGTAGTGCCCGGACAGTAGTTGCCGCCGCCGCAGCCGCCCGTGATGTTGCGCGCCGCGAGCTCGTAGATCCAGGGCGCGAACGGGTTGGAGCACGGCACGTCGGTGAATGTCTCCACGGTGCACGCCGGCGGAACGTAGCTCGAGCCCTCGAGGGCCTTCAGCAGGAAGACGGCCATCTGCGCCCGCGTCACCGGGTTGGTCGGGCAGTAGTTGCCGCCCGCGCAGCCGCCCGTGATGCCGAGCTGAAAGATCGTCTCGACGTTAGTGGAAGAACGGGTGGGTCGTGGGCACGTCCGGAAAAGTCGCCACCGCCACCAGGCACGCGCGGCCCTGGATGTAGGGCAGCATCTGCTCGCTGATGCAGCGCGGGTGGAAGACGAGGTTGATGTTGTCGAGGTTGCCCGGCAGCGTATGGCAGTAGCTCATGATCGTACCGCCTCCGGGAGGCAACGACGTGGCCCCGGCGTAGCAGCCGGGTTCCAGGTTGTAGCACTGGTCGATCTCCGGCACGTAGCAGTGCGTGTGGGGGCTCCCGGAGTTGTGCCCGATCTCGTGCGTGATGACAACCATCATTTTCGCCTCCGAAGAGTTGGGCGGATTCTCTCCCTCGGAAGAAGGCCAGCTCAAGAGCCTTCTTTGACGCCAAGCGGAAAGTCCTATGCTTACACGCTCATGCGTAGCCTTTGGCGCCTCCACATCGTCGCGAGCCTCCATTGATGAGCACCGAGAGCCGGCGGAGGAGGGCGTGACCCTGGCGACCGGCGCGCGGCTCGGCCCCTACGAGATCCTGGGCCAAATTGGCGCGGGGGGCATGGGGGAGGTGTACCGGGCGCGGGACACGCGGCTCGGGCGCGAGGTGGCGATCAAGGTGCTGCCGGCGGCGGTGTCGGCGGATCCCGAGCGTGTGAAGCGCTTCGAGACGGAGGCGCGGTCGGCGTCGTCGCTCAATCACCCCAACATCGTGACGATCCACGACATCGGGGAGTCGGGGGGCGCCTCCTTCATCGCCATGGAGGTCGTGGAGGGATCGGCCCTGCGCGAGATCCTGGCCGACGGCGCCGTCGCGACGAAACGCCTTCTGGGGATTGCGGCACAGGTGGCCGACGGGCTGGCGAGAGCTCACGCCGCCGGCATCGTGCACCGGGACCTGAAGCCCGAGAACATCATGGTGACCAGGGACGGTCTCGTGAAGATCCTGGACTTCGGTCTGGCCAAGCTGACGCAGCCGGAGGATTTGAGCGGGGCGACGCAGTCGCCGACGGCATCAGGCGGTACAGAGCCGGGGCTCGTCATGGGCACGATTGGCTACATGTCGCCGGAACAGGCGATGGGTAAGCCGCTCGACTTTCGGTCGGACCAGTTCGCCTTCGGATCGATCGCGTACGAGATGGCGACGGGCAAGCGTGCGTTCTCGCGAGGCAGCGCGCCCGAGACGATGGCGGCGATCATTCGGGAGGAGCCGGAGCCGATCGGGAATCTCAGCCCGCTGACGCCGACGCCGCTGCGGTGGATCGTCGAGCGGTGCCTCGCGAAGAGTCCCGACGATCGTTACGCCTCGACGCGCGACCTCGCGAGGGATCTCGCGAGCCTACGGGACCATCTGTCCGAGACGACCGGCATGAGCGCGGTCGTGTCTTCGCGGGCAGTTCGCGGAGGCCGCGAATGGCTGTGGCTGGCCGCCGCGGCGCTCATCGGAGGCCTGACGGTTGCTGCCGTCTGGATGTTGACGCGTGCGAGCCCCGCGCCGCGAGTCGCGCCGCAGCGCCTGACGCTCACCCTTCCCTCGAACGCCCCGATCGCAGTGGCTTCGCTCGTTCCTTCCCTGGCGCTGTCTCCCGACGGCAGCCGCCCTCGTCTATGTGGCGGCATCGGCCGGAGGCCGGCAGCTCTACATGCGCGCCCTCGATCAGCCGGCGCCCGCGCCCATTGCGGGCACAGATGGCGGCATTAGCCCCTTCTTCTCGCCGGACGGGCTGTGGGTCGGGTTCTTCGCCGGGGGGAAGCTCAAAAAGGCTCCTCTTTCGGGAGGAGCTCCGATCACGCTTTGCGATGCCGAGGGTTCTGGCGCGAGCTGGGGCGACAACAACACGATCGTCTTCGAATCGGCGGCTGGCCTCGCGAGCATTTCGGCTGCCGGCGGGGCACGGCGCGCTCTGACCACTCCGGATCCGAAGAAAGGGGAGACGTACCACAACAATCCGGACATCTTCCCGGGGAGCAAGGCGGTCGTCTTTTCCGTCTGGACTGGCGGCAGCATGGGCGAACAGGTCATCGCGGTTCAACCTCTCGAAACCGGAGCGCGGCGGGTTCTCAACGTCAAAGGCGCCTGCCCGCGCTACGTGTCGACGGGTCATCTCGTCTTCGTGCGTGACGATGAGTCGTTGATGGCGGCGCCCTTCGACCTCGACCGACTCGAAGTGACCGGTCCACCGGTCCCGGTGGCGGAAGGAGTTCTTCTGCATCAGCCGAGTGGTGCGGCGCAGTATGCGTTCTCCAACAGCGGTTCGCTCGTCTACCTCTCTCGTGACGCCGGCCTCACCACGCTGGTCTGGGTGGATCGCCGGGGAAGGATCGAGCCGCTGACGGGCGAGCGCCACGACTTCGACATGCCGCGCATCTCTCCCGATGGCGAGCGCGTCGCCGTCGGGTTCGACGGCGAGGTCTGGATCTACGAGATCGCGCGCGGCACGTTCACCCGGCTGACGTTTCGTGGCGGCAGCGAGCCGGTTTGGACGCCGGACGGAAAGAGCTTGGCGTTCATGTCCACGAGCTCCGGGCCGATCAACCAGTTCTGGGTTCCGGCCGACGGGAGCGGGTCTCCCGAGCGGCTTCTGACGAGCGAGCACGCGCAGTTCCCCGAAAGCGTCACGCCCGATGGCCAGCATCTCGCGTTCATGGACATCGACCCCGAGACCGGTAACGACCTCTGGGTCTTTCCGCTCCAGGGCGAGCGCAAGGCGAAGGCCCTGGTTCGCACTCCGTTCGCCGAGCGCGGGGCGGCGTTCTCGCCGGACGGGCGATGGGTGGCGTACACCTCGAACGAGTCCGGCTCGTGGCAGGTCTACGTGCAACCGTATGGGGGAAGCGGCGGCAAGGCGCAGATCTCTACCGGCAGAGGCACCGAGGCTGTTTGGGCACGTGACGGGCGGGAGCTCTTCTATCGCAGCGGGGACAAGATGATGGCCGTCACCGTCCAGGTTGGCGCTACGTTCGTCGCCGGAAAGCCGCGACCCCTGTTCGAAGGCAACTACGCTATGGGGCCCGTGGCAGGGTTCACGAACTACGACGTGACCCGAGATGGCCAGCGGTTCTTGATGGTCAAGAGCGAAGGCTCGGCGCCGACACAGCTCAACGTGGTTCTGAATTGGTTTGAGGAACTCAAACGCCGCGCTGGGACGGCCAAACGCCCGTGACGCTTGCTTCCGGAACGCGCCTGGGTCCCTACGAGATCGCGGCGCCCCTGGGTGCGGGCGGCATGGGGGAGGTTTACAGGGCGAAGGACACGCGGCTCGGCCGCGAGGTGGCGATCAAGGTGCTTCCGGCGGCGGTGGCCTCGGATCCCGAGCGAGTCAAGCGATTCGAGAAGGAAGCCCGCGCGGCCTCGGCGCTCAATCACCCCAATCTCGTCACGCTCCACGACATCGGGTCCTCCGGCGGAGTCGAGTACATCGCGATGGAGCTCGTGGACGGCCGGACCCTGCGCGAGATCCTGGCCGACGGTGTCGTCGCGACGAAGCGCCTCCTGGCAATTGCGGCACAGGTGGCCGACGGGCTGGCGAGAGCTCACGCCGCCGGCATCGTGCACCGGGACCTGAAGCCCGAGAACATCATGGTGACCAGGGACGGTCTCGTGAAGATCCTGGACTTCGGTCTGGCCAAGCTGACGCAGCCAGAGGATTTGAGCGGGGCGACGCAGTCGCCGACGGTATCGGGCGGGACTGAGCCCGGGCTCGTCATGGGCACGATCGGCTACATGTCGCCGGAGCAGGCGGTGGGTAAGCCGCTCGACTTTCGGTCGGACCAGTTCGCGCTGGGATCGATCCTCTACGAGATGGCGACGGGCAAGCGTGCGTTCGCGCGAGGCAGCGCTCCCGAGACGATGGCGGCGATCATCCGCGACGAGCCCGAGCCGATCGGGAGTCTCAGCCCGCTGACGCCAACACCGCTGCGCTGGATCGTCGAGAGGTGTCTCGCGAAGAATCCCGACGATCGCTACGCCTCGACGCGGGACCTCGCGAGGGATCTCGCGACGCTCAAGGACCGCCTCTCGGAGACAAGCGGCTCGGGCATCGCGGCAGCCTCGGCAGCGCCGCGGCGCTCGTGGCGGCGCGCGCTTCCGTGGATTCTCGCCGCGGGCCTGGCCGTCGCCCTCGCGACGCGTCTGCTCGGGCCATCCGGCAGGGGTGGACCGGCGCCCGGACCGATTCGATTCGCGATCACTCTGCCCGAGAGCGTCGGTTTCCGGACGGGCGCGATCTTCACGAAGACGGCCCTGTCTCCGGACGGGCAGCGGCTCGCCTTCGTCGGGGTCACGAGAGAGGGGAGAAAGCTTTTGCTGCGGCCGCTCGGCTCCCTGGAGTCGGAGCCGCTGGAGGGGACCGAGGGAGCCCAGAGCCCGTTCTGGTCTCCGGACGGCCATTTCCTCGGTTTCTTTGCCGACGGAAAGCTCAAGAGAATCGACGCCTCGGGTGGTCCGCCCCAGGTCATTTGCGAAGCATCGCTCGAGACCCTGCCGACCTGGAGCCCCCGAGGGGACATCCTCTTTTCTCAGCTCGACGGCGGGAAATCGGGGATCTATCGCATCGGCGCGGACGGGGGCGAGCCGAGGCTCATCTTGAAACCAGATCCCGCCAGAGGGGAGGAGGAGACCCTCTGGCCGCAGTTTCTGCCGGACGGCACGCACTTTCTCTACGTGACGGTGGGCTGGTCACCGAGGAGGCGCGAGCTTCGGGTCGGCTCGCTCGACTCGAAGGAGACAACCGGGCTCACGAGCGCGATCGAGTCGCGCGCTGAGTACGTTCGGCCGGGGTTTCTCCTCTACGCCCGGCAGGGAGCCCTCCTCGCTCAGCCGTTCGATCCGGAAAGCCTTCGCTTCCGCGGCGACGCCGTGACGCTGGCCAACCGGGTCCACCATTTCAACGGGCCCGCCAACGCCGGCTTCTCGGCCTCCCAGGAGGGGAGCGTGGCCTACGAGGCCGGTCCGAGGAACACGAAGGTGGCCTGGTTCAGCCGCGGCGGCAAGGAGCTCGGGACCGTCGGCACCCCGGCCCCTGTGGGCTCCGTTCGGCTCGCCCCCGACGGACGGACGGTCGCCATGCATATCGCGGACACGAAGACCGGGACCTCCGACATCTGGCTCTACGAGCTCTCACGCGGTGTCTCGGTCCGGATGACGCTCGATCCGGGCGACGACACGTCGCCCGTCTGGGCCGCGGATGGGCGGTCTTTCTTCTTTCGCTCGGACCGCAAGGGTGCGCCCGATATTCTCCGAGCAACCGTCGGGGCGCCCGGCAGCGAGACCGAGCTCCTCGCGCTGCCCGGGTCGCAGCATCCCGAGGACGCGTCGCCGGACGGCCGGATTCTCGCCTACACGGAGCTGAGTCGCCAGACGGTGGGAGATCTCTGGCTTCTGCCCCTGGTCGGAGATGGAAAGCCGACGACGCTGCTTCGAACTCGATTCCACGAAGAGGGCAGCCGCTTCTCACCGGACGGAAAATGGATCGCCTTTTCCTCGGACGATTCGGGGAGCCGGGAGGTCTACGTGGTGTCCCGGGAAGGCTCGGGAGAGAGGATCCGCGTGTCGGTTGGAGGCGGCGCGCTGGCGCGGTGGCGTCGGGACGGCGAGGAGCTCTACTACATCGCTCCGGGAGGATCCGTCATGGCCGTCCCGCTGCCGCTGCGCGGCGGCGGAAGGCTCGAGCCGGGCCAGCCGACGCTGCTGTTCCGTGTGGAGGGTGTCATCGTCGACTGGGACGCCGCGGCCGACGGACAGCGCTTCCTGATCGACATCGACACGCCCGATCCCGCGCCGATTTCGGTGCTCGTGAACTGGCCGACGCTGCTGAAGGCGAACTAGCGGGAATCCCCCCTGGAGGCGTCCGCCTCTCCCGAGGACTGCCGGTAAGCGGCGCCGAGCGCCTCCGCGGCGAACTGCTTGGCCCCTTCGAGCCACTCGAGCCGCTGCTCCGCGGTCAACCGGAGCCAGGAACGCGTCTGCTCGTCTCTGTGTTGTTGCCAGCCGTCTGGCCGGGACTCTTCAGGCCGGTCCATCTCGCTTCAAGGATAACGCGATCCGTTCCAGGGCCGCGATGTCCTGAAGGTCTTCGGGCCGCCCCGCCGTCCGCTTCATCGCGATGAGATCCGGGATTCCCGCGATCGGCACGGAGACACCGTAGAGCTCTGCCAACCGGGCGCGTTTGCGCAGCGCGTCGAAAGGCAGGGGCTCCTCCGCGAAAAGGTCCACGTCCGTGCCCGGATACGCGGGGCTCCAAAGCGAGAACACGGTCATTCCCTTCTCCCGCACCCATGAGGAGCGGATCTCCGGATCCGCGAATTGCCGTGCCGAGACGGGAGGCCGGGGACGATAGCCGAGAGCGCCGAGGGCTTCAACCGCCGCGAGGACGTTTTCGCGGTCGAGCGCGATCACCAGGTCCAGATCGGCAGTCAGGCGAAGATGCCCATGGAGAACGACCGCCACGCCTCCGACGACCACGTATCGCACGCGCGCGTCGGACAGAGACTCGAGAATCGAGGCGATGTCGCGGGCGGCCACGGCCGACAGTGTATCGTCGGCCAATCGCAGCTCCTCAGCGCGTTAGAATCCCGGAGGCGTTGCGCCATGACACTCGCAGCCGGCACTCGCCTCGGCCCGTTCGAGGTTCTCGCGCCGCTGGGCGCGGGAGGAATGGGGGAGGTCTACCGCGCGCGAGACACCCGGCTCGGACGCGAGGTGGCGGTCAAGGTGCTTCCGGTCGGCGTGTCGTCCGATCCGGAGCGATTGAAGCGCTTCGAGAAGGAGGCGCGGTCGGCCTCCTCGCTCAACCATCCCAACATCGTCACGGTGTACGACATCGGAGAGTCGGGCGGCGCCTCCTTCATCGCGATGGAGGTCGTGGACGGTCAGACTCTGCGCGACATCCTGGCCGACGGCGCGTTGCCGCCGAAGCGGCTTCTGGCGATCGCGGCGCAGGTGGCCGACGGCCTGGCCAAGGCCCACGGCGCCGGCATCGTGCACCGGGACCTGAAGCCCGAGAACGTCATGGTCACGCGCGACGGCCTCGTCAAGATCCTGGACTTCGGCCTCGCGAAGCTGACACAGCCGGAAGACCCGAGCGGAGCGACGCAGTCGCCGACGGTCTCCGGCGCGACGGAGCCGGGACTCGTGATAGGCACCGTCGGCTACATGTCGCCGGAACAGGCGCTGGGCAAGCCGCTGGATTTTCGATCCGACCTGTTTTCGTTCGGGTCGATCGTCTACGAGATGGCGACGGGAAGGCGCGCGTTCGCGCGTGGCAGCGCTCCGGAGACGCTCACGGCGATCATCCGCGACGAGCCCGAGTCCATCGGGGCTCTGGCGCCGGTGACGCCCACGCCGCTGCGGCGGATCGTCGAGCGGTGCCTCGCCAAGGGCCCCGACGATCGCTACGCCTCCACGCGCGACCTGGCGCGCGATCTCCAGGATCTGCGGGATCTGACGGCGGGTTCGCAGGCGGATGTGGCCGCCGGCGGCGATCAGTCGCAGGCGATTTCTTCCGCCGGCGTGCCGCCGGTCTCCCGCCCGGCGAGGCGGTCGCGCTTGGCACTCGGGATTGGCGGAGCCTTCGTCTTGGGCCTTCTCCTTCTGGGGTCCTGGAAACTGCTGCGACCCGGCTCCAAGCCTTCGAAAGTCTCGGAACGGGCCCGCTCGATTGCCGTGCTTCCCTTCCAGAACTTCGGCGTCAAAGGCGAGGACGACTATTTCGCCGACGGGATGACCGAGTCCCTCATCACCGATCTCACGAAGATCGAAGGAATGCTGGTCATCGCGCGCAACAGCGTCTTCCAGTACAAGGGGCGGGTTGTCGACGTCAAGACGGTCGGGAAGGAGCTCGGCGTCAGCTATGTTCTCGAAGGAAGCGTCCAGCGCTTCGGCGGCCGGGTCCGCTTGAACGCCCAGTTGATCGATGTCGCGACGGGCTACCACCTCTGGGCCGACCGTTACGACCGAGAGATGAAGGACCTCTTTGAACTCCAGGACGACATTTCCGGAAACATCCTGGCCGCGCTGAAACTCAGGCTGTCTGACACGGCCTCCGGGCGCTCCAGGGCGGCGCCGACACAGAACCTGGATGCCTACGACGCTTATCTGCGGGCCGTGCACCTCTCCCGCAGCGTCGAGGACGCGGAGCAGGAGCAGTCGATCCCGCTCTTCGAGAAAGCCATCGCACTCGATCCCCGCTTCGCGCTCGCCCATGCGGGCCTGGCGCAGGCATACCGAGACAAGCTCTTTAATCGAGACCCCCGGAAGGAGTGGGAGGAGAAAGCCGTCGTCGAGATCGAGAAGGCTCTTTCCCTGGACCCGAATCTGGCGGAAGCCTATTCCGCGCGCGCCAGCGTCACCTGGACGCGGCTCAACAACTATCCTCACGAGAGGGCCGTGCGCGACTACCGGCGCGCCATCGCCCTCAATCCGAATCTCGCGGAGGCGCAGTTTTGGCTGGGGATCGTGTATTGGCATGTCGGACTCTTCGAGAAGGCCCTCGAGGCAATGACCGTCGGTGGAAAGCTCGATCCAGGACAGCAGTTCTTCCCAACAGGGGTGACTTACCTCTTCTGGCAAAAGTACGATCTCGCAGTCCAGGAGTTTGATAAAGATCCTGATGCGGTTCCCGGTGCCTGGAAGGCCCTGGCGCTCTTTCACCAGGGAAGAGATCGGGAAGCCTCGGCCTTGAACGAGGAGTTTCTCAAGACACATGCTCGGGGGTCTTTCGCACTGAGCGTCGGGGCGCTTCTTGCGGCCAGAAGCGGCCAGGCCGCGAAAGCCGAGGAGCAGATCGCGCTCGCCATCCAGTACGACCGCGGCCTCTCCCACTTCCATCACGTCGAGTACAACATCGGCTCGGCCTACGCGCTGATGGGCAAGCCCCGGCAGGCGCTGGAATGGCTCGGGAAGTCGGCGGAGCACGGTTTTCAGTGCTACCCGCTCTTCGCAACTGACCCGAGTCTCACGGCTCTTCGCGGCGACCCGGGGTACGAAGCGCTCCTGAGAAAGATGAAGGCCGAGTGGGAGCACTACCGCGACACGCTCTGACGGCCGTCCCTACCGAGCGTCCTTGTAGACCTTTCCTGCCTTCATCACGAAGGCGACGTTCTCGAGGAGCTTGATGTCAGCCAGCGGATCGCCCTTGACCGCGATCAGATCGGCCGACTTGCCGGGCTCGAGTAAGCCGGCGTTGTTGTTGCGCCCGATGAGGTCGGCGGCCCCGATCGTCGCGGAGCGTATCGCGTCCATCGGCGTCTGACCGTACCTCACCTGCCAGGTGAACTGGCGCGCGTTCAGCCCGTGGGGGTAGACGCTGGCGTCGGTGCCGAACGCGATCCTCACGCCCATCTGCACGGCCTTCTTGAAGTTCTGGCGCTGGATCTCGTCGCCTTCGGGCTGCTTGTCGGCGAAGTCCTGCGGGAAGCCCGCAGCCTTGCCCTGGCGGATGTACTCGGCGTCGTAGATGTCGGCGACGAGGTAGGTGCCGCGCTCCTTCATGAGGCGAAGGCCTTCGTCGTCGAGGTACGTGCCGTGCTCGATCGAGGCGACGCCTGCCTTGACCGCGAGTTTGATTCCCTCGGTCGAGTGGGCGTGCGCCGCGACCCTGAGTCCCTTGTGCGCCGCTTCCTCGACGGCGGCGCGGAGCTCCTCGTGGGTGTACTCGACGGCGTGCGGGTTGCTGCCGTGTGCCAGGAACGCTCCTGTCGCCAGCAGCTTGATGACGTCGACGCCGTGTTGCGCGATGTCCCGCACGCGCTGGCGTACCTGGTCCACACCGTCCGCGATCCCGAACTTCAGATCCCAGGGCAGGCCGATGTCCGGGGCGAGGCCCCCCGACATCGCGCCGCCGCCGCCCGTGATGGTCAGGTACGCGCCTGCGACGAACATGCGGGGGCCGGGGAAATACCCCTTCGCGATCGCGTCGCGCATCGCGACGTCTACGAACGCCCGGTAGGTGCCGACGTCGCGTACCGTCGTGAAGCCGGCGTCCAAGGTCACCTTCGCATTCCCGATGGACTCGAACGCGCGCTGCGCGGCCGACGTCTTGAGCTCGGTCAGCGGATCCGCGTCGTCGACGTAGTCGCCCACGAGGTGCGTGTGGCAGTCCATCAACCCCGGCAGGACCGTCATGTCCGACAGGTCGATGATCTTCGCGCCGGCCGGCACCACGACGGACGGGCCGACCGCCCTGATCTTCCCGTTCTCGATGACGATCACGGCCCCGGAGGCGACCGTGCCGGATTTCGGGTCGATCAGCTTCCCGGCTCTGACCGCGATCACCGGCGGGGGAGCGGGATCGGCCAAGCGAAGCGCGAGCAGGAGAACGGGGAGAGTCGGCATGGCGGCAAGGCTATCGACCGCCGCGCGAGGACGCAAGCGCGTGGAGGAATTCGCGATTGGTTAGAATGCCGGCCGAGCTCGATGCCGCTGCAACCCGGATCCCGCCTTGGCCCCTTCGAGATCCTCGCGCCTCTGGGCGCGGGCGGGATGGGGGAGGTCTACCGCGCCCGCGACACGCGTCTGGGTCGCGAGGTCGCGGTCAAGGTGCTGGCGCCGGAGTTCGCGGCCGACTCGGACCGCCGCCAGCGCTTCGAGCAGGAAGCGCGGTCCGCCTCGGCTCTGAACCATTCCAATATCGTCACGATCCACGACATCGGCTCGGACGGCTCCGCCATCTACATCGCGATGGAGCTCGTGGAGGGAAGGACCCTGCGCGAGGTCCTCCATGCGGGGCCCCTGGCGACGAAGAGGCTCCTCGACCTCGCCTTCCAGCTGGCGGACGGACTCGCGAAGGCGCACGCGGCGGGGATCGTCCATCGGGACCTGAAGCCCGAGAACGTCATGGTGTCGAAGGACGGCGCCGCCAAGATCCTGGACTTCGGCCTCGCCAAGCTCCTCAAGCAGCAGCCGGAGGAAGTGTCGAACGCGCCGACGGCTCAGGCGACGCAGGCCGGAACGGTGCTCGGCACCGTGGGGTACATGTCGCCCGAGCAGGCGAGTGGAAAGCCCCTCGACTTCCGCTCGGACCAGTTCTCGCTGGGCTCGATCTTCTACGAGATGGCGACGGGCAACCGCGCGTTCCAGCGCGGCACGACGGCCGAGACGCTGACGGCGATCATCCGCGAAGACACCTCCCCCGTGGCGCAGGTCAATGCCGCCGTGCCCGCGCCCTTTCGGTGGATCATCGAGCGGTGTCTGCAGAAGGATCCGGACGAACGCTACGCCTCGACGCGCGACCTCGCCCGGGACGTCAGGAGCGTGCGCGAGCACCTCTCCGAGGCGTTCGTGACGGGCGAGGTGTCGGGGAAGACCGTGGCTTCCGCCGCGCGACGCCGGCGGCCCTGGGTCTCCCGGATCGCGGCCGCGGCGGCGCTCGCCGCCGCTTTCGGCACCGGCGCCTGGGCGCAGAAGCGCTTCGGAAAGGAGTCGCCGCCGTCGTTCCAGCAGATCACCTTTGGAAGCGGCACGATCCAGTCGGCGCGCTTCGCCCCGGACGGCCAGACTATCGTCTACAGCGCCTCGTGGGACGGCAATCCCCGAAGGCTCTTCCTCAAGCACCCGTCGAGCCCCGAGGCCCTGCCGCTCGAGCTGCCCAGCGCCAATCTGCTCTCCATCTCGCCGTCGGGCGAAATGGCGATCGACGTGGACTGCCGGGGCACGCATCCCTCCGTGTGCGCGGGCACGCTCGCCCGGGCGGCCCTGACGGGCGGGGCTCCGCGCGATGTGGCCGAGCACATCCAGGAAGCGGACTGGGCCCCGAATGGAGCGGACTTTCTCGTCGTCCGGGACCTCGGCGGGAAGGCGCGGATCGAGTTTCCGATCGGCAATGTGCTGTACGAGACGACCGGCTACGTCAGCGACGCGCGACTGTCGCGCGACGGCCAGCGGATCGCGTTCGTCGACCACCCGTTCTCGCAGGACGACTCGGGGACCGTGGCGACCCTCGACCTGAAGGGTGCGAAGAAGACGCTCACTCCCCGGTGGAACAAAGTGGGCGGCCTGGCCTGGTCGCCCGCCGGAGACGAGGTCTGGTTCACCGCGACGGATACCGGGGCGAACCTCTCGCTCTACGCCGCCACTCTCTCGGGGCGCGTGCGGGTGCTCGTGCGCGTGCCCGGGGGCATCCGGCTTCAGGACGTCGCCCCCAACGGCCGCGTGCTGCTGGCGCGCGGGGGCTCGCGGGTCGGCACGCTCGGCCTCCTCCCGGGCGACGCGCGGGAACGGGACCTGTCCTGGCTCGACTACTCCTTTGTCGCCGACATCTCGGCGGACGGCCGCACGCTGCTTTTCGACGAAGAGGGCGAGGCCGGCGGCGCCAACTACACGGTCTACCTCCGCAAGTCGGGGTCCCCCGTCGTGAAGCTCGGGGAGGGCGCCGCGCTTTCCCTCTCTGCGGACGCACAGTGGGCGCTGGCCGCCCTCTCGTCTCCGGACCCCACGCTGGTGCTGCTTACCACCGGCGCCGGACAGGCCCGGCGCCTCGAGGTCGCCGGCGTCACGCCGTCCCAGTCGGCGGCGTGGCTTCCGGACAACAAGAGCGTCTTGCTCGCCGGCAACGCGCCCGGCCGCGGCGTCCGTCTCTACGTTCAGTCGATCGACGGCGGCGCCCCGAGGGCGGTGACCACGGAGGGGATCGACACGGCGTTCCCCGGTTTCGCGATCTCTCCCGACGGCAAGCTCGTCGCCGCGATCGGGTCCGATCACAAGGGCGTCCTTTTCCCGATGGACGGCGGCCCGGCGCGGCCGATCGCGGGCCTCGTCGACGGCGAGTTCCCGCTCCGGTTCAGCCAGCACGGCAAGTCCCTCTTCGTGTGGAAACGCGACCTGCCGGCGCGCGTCTACAGCATCGATCTCGAGGCCGGGCGGCACGAGCTCTGGAAGGAGCTGATGCCGCTCGATCCGTCCGGAGTCGAGCGGATCTCCAACGTCGTCGTGACGCCCGACGGGAAGTCCTACGCCTACACGTACAGCCGCCTGCTTTCGGACCTCTTCGTCGTCGAAGGGCTGAAGTAGGCTCTCCCCGTGACGGACGAAAGCAAGCCGTTCTCGCCCGCCTACCCCACGGTCGAGTCGCTCCGCGCGCTCGGTGACATGTGGAACGCCTCGCCGCCGATGAAGCACTTCGGCGCGCGCCTGGAGTTCGAGCTCCTGGACCGGGTGCGCGCGGTGATCGATCCGGTGACGCTCGTCCACCGCGGCGGCCTCGGCACCGACGCGGTCAACGGAGTGGTGCTCGCCGGACTCTTCGACCTCGTGATCGGCACGGTCGGCTGGCTGACGCGCCCCGACACTCGCTCGGCCACGGTCAGTCTCGCCATGTCCTTCTTCCGTCCGACGCGCGGAGATCGGATCGTGGCGGAGGCGCGCCTGATCCGATCGGGGCTGAACCTCGTCTTCGCGGCGGCCGAGATCTTCGACGGCGAGGGCCGCGCCACCGCGCGCTGCGACGGCACGTGCGCCGTCGCCCTCGGCAAGTCGGACAGCCAGGAGATCTACGAGCGGATGCGCGGCGGAGGAGTCGCGCCCTGAGAGTCTTCGAGGGGTCTGACCCCAGGTTCTCCGCAGCAAACTCCGAAGAATGAAGACCTGACCCCTAACGGAGCTGCTTCGCCGCTTCGCGCACCTGCGCGGCCGCCTTCTCGAGGACCGCGCCGGTCGCCGCCGCGGCGGGGTTGACGTCGCTCCACCGCTTCTGCTCGAGCGCCTCACGCACGGCGGGCAGCGTCTTGACGCCATACCCCGTGTAGGTGCCCGGCGCGTAGACGAAGTGGCGGTACCAGGACCGGCCGGGCAGGCCCGCCTCCGACGTCAGGCTCCGCTCGAAGCCGCGCAGGACGGCGTTCAGCCCTTTCAGGCGCTCCGGGGAGATCGCAGGCGCGCCGGGCGCGAAGGCGGCGTCGAATGCGCGCGCGTAGGTTCCCGCGGCCGCCGTCAGGGCGTCGGAGCCGTTCTGCAAGGGCGAGAAGTCGAAGTGCGGCACGGGGACCTCGGGCTTCGGCGCGACGAAGGGCTTGCGCGGGTCGGCGACGGCCCACGGCAGGTTCTCCTCGAGCTGGCGAGCGGCTTCCTCCGCGTCGCGACGCCTGGCGTCCGCGAGATCCCCGACCTGCTTGACGTAGAGCGCGACGGCCTCGGCCACGGCGGAAAAGTCGAAAGGGAGGATGTCGGCGTTGGCCAGGCGCAGCGTCATCGTTCCGCCGGTCTGGGCCAGCGCCCGGGCATAGGCGAAGTCGGTGTCCGCGAAGCGCGAGTACCACGTGAAGTCGTCGTAGATCGAGTGGTAGATGCCGCCGTCGCTCTCGCCGCCGAAGCCGAGGTTGAGCGACGCGATGCCGATGTGCTGGAGGAAGGGCGTGAAGTCGGAGCCGGATCCGAGGGCCTCGATCCGGAGGGCCGCGCGCTCCCGGGCCTTCTGCCGGTCCTCCGGCTTCTCCGCGTCCGCGATCTGCTTGAGCTTCGCGCGGGAGAGGACGCTGATCTTCTTCTCCGGGTCCTCGACCTCGGCGACCGCGCCGCTCACGAAGAGCTCGAGGGAGTGCGATCCCCCGGCGTTCAGAAAGCCGCGCCCGTTGCCGTCGGTGTTGATGTACGCGACGGCCTTCGCGCGCAACTCCGCCGCGTGCGCCTCGGCCCACTCGGTCGAGCCGAGGAGCCCCTGCTCCTCGCCGTCCCAGGCGCAGAGCACGATGGTTCGTTTGGGCCTCCAGCCGCGCTCCAGGAGCGCACCGTAGGCGCGGGCCTCCTCGAGCAGCACGACGAGGCCGCTGATCGGATCCTCCGCGCCGTTGACCCAGGCGTCGTGGTGATTGCCGCGCACGATCCACTCGTCCGGCCAGGTGGACCCCTCGATCCTCGCGACGACGTCGTGCGCCGGCGCGAGCTTCCAGTCGAAGACGAGCTTCAGGTGAACCTTCGCCGGGCCCGGGCCGATCCGGTAGGTGATCGGCAGCGCGCCGCGCCAGCTCGCCGGGGCGACCGGGCCCTCGAGCGCCGCCAGCAGCGGCCTCGCGTCGGCATACGAGATCGGGAGGACCGGGATCTTCGTGATCGTCGCCGCGTCCTTCACCTCCAGCCGCTTCGCCTCCTTCGTCGCCCCCACTCCCGGCGTCAGCGGATCGCCCGCGTGGACCGGCATGTCGGCGACGCTGCCGCGCTGCACGCCCTGTTCCGGGCGGAATGGTCCCTTCGGGTAGACCTCGCCCTCGAAGTACCCGTCCTCTCGCGGATCGGAATAGATGATGCAGCCGATCGCTCCCTTCTCGGCCGCGACCTTCGGCTTGATGCCCCGCCATCCGCCGCCGTAGCGGGCGATGACGATTTTGCCGCGCACGTCCACGCCCAGCCGTTCGAGCCGCTCGTAGTCCTCGGGAATCCCGTAGTTGACGTACACGAGCGGCGCGGTCACGTCGCCGTCGGCCGAGTAGGCATTGTAGGTCGGCAGCTGGAGGGAAGTCTGGCTGGAGGTCGGGTCCTCCTTCAGCGGTGTTTCCGCGAGAGACGCTCGGAACTTTACGGGCTCAACGAGCTCGAGGACACGCTCTCTCGGCGTCGGGAACAGAACGTCGAAGGTCTCGATCCGCGCGTCGAGCCCCCACTCCTGGAAGCGCGCCAGGATCCACGCCGCGTTCTTCGCGCCCTCGGGCGAGCCCAGGTGGTGCGGCGCGGCGGAGAGCCGCCGCATGGATTCCCGCGCGACGGCGGGATCCGGGAGCGCGCGAAACTCGCGTTCCACTTTCTGCTGTTCGGCGACGTTCTCGGCCAGGAACCCGCGCGGCGGCGCGGGCTGCGGCGGCGCGGCCGGAGCCGCGGCCACGAAGACGAGTGCGGGCACGAGGCGAGCGAGCTTCGTCATGACGTCCTTTCCAAAAGCGCCGCAAGCATAATTGCGTTGCCCCGTCCACGCGCGGCGAGTATGATAAAAGTGTTGAAAGGGGGGCCGGGTGCGGCGAATCTCGCGCCTTTGTTCCGCGCTCCCGGACGTTTCGGAGGGCCGATTGGCATTCGACCTCGCTCCGAACGCAGCCAGGCGGTGGCCATCCCGGCCCGCCGCCGGCCTCGCCCCGGAGCTTTTTCCGTGAAGCTCGTCTGGTCCCAGCCGGCGCGCCGCTCGGACGACCGGCCCCGCAGCCTCCTCCTCGTGTCCGTGCTCTGCATGTTTCTCGGCGGGGTGGTCGTCGGCGCCGGAGGCCGTGACCTCGCCCACGCTCCGCGCCCGGTGCGGGCGGCCTTCGCGAGCCTGCTGACGACGGGCGCCGTGCTCTTCGTCCTCTCCGTGGCCTTGATGGCCATTCGCAGATCGAGAAAACCGGGACCGGCGCGACTGACCCTCGCCGGTTCTCACGACGAGCCCGCCGTTTCCGACAGAGAACGGCATTTCGGACAGGAGGAGCGACGGTGAAATACGACAACGTCCTGCCCTTTGATCCCGTCGGCTGCGGAGGAATGGCCCGCCGCGGCGCTCCCGACAAGAACGGCGCGATCGCGCCCAGGGCGATCCTGCTCGAGTGCCCGACGTGCGCCTGCGAGATTCGCCTCGAGGAGGACTGGCTCGACGGGCTGGCCGACGTTCTGTGCGGCCGCTGCGAGACCGAGATCCCTCTCGTCTCCCCCCGGCAGGAGGGCCGCCGGCTAGCAAGGCGCTTCTGGCGACCCGGTCTACGGCGTGTCGGCCGGCCGCACGTACGTCCAGCGGTGGGGCATGTCGATGAAAACGTGGAACCGCGCGAGCAGCGCGAACCCGAGCCGGCCGTCGTCGCCCCAGTCGGGGGAAAAGCCGTCGCGGGCGGTTTCGAACGGCAGAGGCGCCAGCGACACCGGGCCCCAAGTGAGGTCCGTCGCCGCGGCGGCCTCCTCCAGGCCGACGCGGGCCGCGCTCTCGGCGGCGAACAGGAGGGCCGCTTCACCCGTGTCGCTGCCTTCTGTGAGGCGCAGCTCCCGCCTTCCGCGCTTGAGGACCGCGACCGGACGGTTGCCGTCGTCGTCGGTAACCATCCGGAAGTAACCCGAAGGCGCGACCCAGCGCTCCGGATCGTGCAAGCCGAGTCTGCCGGCTCGCCAGTCGATCTCGACGACCGCTTCGCGAAAGAGGCACCCGCCGGCCTCGGCGTCGGCGCCCGAAGGAACGTCCTCGCAGATCTGGACGAAGAGCGACGGATAGACGGCGGACCCGATCTCGAGCGAGGCGCCGGGAGCGATTTTGCGTCCGAAGACGTCGGCCGTGAAGCGAAGCGGGAGCTTCGACGCCAGCCCCGGAGACAGGCGCAACGGGCCGTCGGCCGCGGCGTCGATCGCGAGCCGGATCGCTCGCCCCGACAGACGCGCCGGGACGATGAGGGTGCCGGCCCGGCGCTCGAACGGGATCGAGGCGGCCGGTTCGGGCAGGCGCGCCTGTCCTCCGCCCACGATCGGGAAGGGCAGGGGGCCGGTCGGCAATCCGGTCCAGGCGATCTCGCCCGCCACCGGGTGAGCCGGGTCCGAGAGGTCGCGGAACTTCGCCGGCGACGAGAAATCGAGGTGAAAGCGCGGTGACCGCACGGACGCGAGGCTCCCGTCGCGCCGCGAGAAGACGAGAACGAGGGGGTTGCCCCCCCCGGGCGTGAGGCGCACGGAGACCGTCCGCTCGTCCTCCGGGCCCAGGTAGGCCTCGGTCTTTTCGAGGTCCTCGAAGAGCCAGGCGCGCCGCCAGAAGTAGGATCGGGTCAGGAGCTCCCGGAGAATGGGCTCGGAAGCGACCCGGGTCACACCGTCTTCGTCGGTGAAATAGCCCCTGCCCCACTCGATCCCGCGGGCGGTCGCGAGACCCGCCGAGACGACGCTCTCCCGGTACCGGCCGGATTGCCACAGGACTTCGGCATTCCCCGACGGTTCGTCGCGGCCGATGCCCGGAGTCAGGCGGATCCGGATCATGCCGCCCGCCGGCAAAGGCTTGGCCCTGGAGGTCTTGCGGTATCGCTCGAGGATTTTCGAAGCGGCGCGGGATGGCCACTCTCCGCCGCAGCCCGCCGCTCCGGCGAGCGCACCGAGGAGGAGACCGAGCGCGAGCGCGCGAGCCCAGCCTGTCCGTCCGCACCGATGAGCGCCCGGGATCCAAGGAAGGAAGGGCTCGATCATCCGCCGCCTGATCCTATCCCGAAGCGATCTCGGGGACTCGGGCAGCGCGCGGAGATCAGACCCGTGAGAGCGCATGCGAATTTTTCTTGCCCGGCCGCGCGCGGAGGGGTCTAGAATACGGCCCCAGTTTGATACGCCCAGCAAGGGCGATTCCATTAGAGAAAAGGGGTAGGGCATATGGCAAAAGACTCCAAGGCGCTTTCCAAATCCTCGATCGCCGATCACCTCTCGAAGTCCACGGGTACGACGAAGCGGGTCGCGACGCAGTTCCTCGATGACCTCACGGCCCTCGCCTACAAGGAAGCGAAGAACAGCTTCACGATCCCGGGCGTCGGAAAGCTGGTGCTCGTGAATCGCAAGGCGCGCATGGGCCGCAACCCGGCCACGGGCGAAGAGATCAAGATTCCCGCAAAGCGCGTCGTCAAGTTCCGCGTTTCGAAGAAGGCGAAGGACGCCATCCTCGGACCGAAGAAGTAGCCTCGTCCTCTCCGAGGGGAGAAGAAGCGGTCCCGCGAGGGGCCGCTTTTTTTTGGTCGTGCGGGCTCACGACCCGCTTTTCGCCTCGAAGATCAGCTTCACGATGTTTTCGTCTTGGCGCGAAGAGCCTCGCTCTCCGCCGATCGACGGCCGGACCCACGCGGGAATCGTGGCGGTGATCCCGCCGCCGAGCTTCCGCGAGCGCGTGATCCGGGCCGTCAGTTCGACGGTCCGGATTCGCTGGGGCAGGCCCGCCGCGGCGGCGGCCCGGGCGAGATCGCGCGCCGTGTTCATCGCCGCGTCGACGAACTCGCGCACGCCCGGCACGAGCGGCCGGGGCGCGGCGCTTCGGGCGCCGCTTTCCGGGATCTCCATTGTCAGCTCCTGGAGAAACGCCGTCTCGGTCGCCCGCGAGGCTTCCCCCTCGAGCAACAGGACCTCGATCTTGGCGCCCCCGCGCGTCTGGCTTCCGACGACGAGCTTGAAGTCGATGCGCTTCAGGACGAGGCCGGCCTCGGCCATGGCGGGGTTGCGACCGGCGGCGACGTCGGCGATCGACGCCACGAGATCGGCCGGCGTGACGGGCTCGGGCCGGGCCGCATCCTCCGGAGCCGCGGGGGAGGAGGCGCAGGCGGCGGCGAGCGCGAGCGCGAGGCTCCAAGCGAGGGCGGATCCGATTCTTCCCATGGCTCTCCTTTCAGGCGATCCAGACGCGGCGCAGACGGCGCACCCCGTCCAGGTCGCGCACGACCGCATGGGTCTGTCCCGCTTCCGCGAGGACGCGCGCCCGCGGCGGCGCCTCCGCCTGATCCGCGATCCGCCGGCGTCGCGCGAGAAACCGCACGAACGCCCGCGCGTCCTCGGCGTCGCGATCCTCGGCCCGGTGCACGCGCGAGGCGCGCAGGATGCCGGCCGCATCGAAGGCGAGCGCGAACGCGTCGGAGATCTCGACGGCGGCGCCGTCGGCGGGCCCGTACTCGCGACCGTGGAGGACGAGGTCCCGGCTGCGGCGCCCGCGCAGCACCCGCGGCGCTCCGGCGGCCGGTCCCATGCCGCGCGTCAGGATCTCGCCCCGGCCCGGACCCAACCGCGCCTCGATCGCCCGCACGAGCTCCGGCCGGGCGGGCTGTCCCTCTTCGGGCAGAGGGATTCCCGGCTCCTCGTCCGGGAAGAGGCCGGTCGGCACCTCGGGGCTCGCGAGGAGGCGCCGCCGGAACAGGATCTCCGCCAGGGCCGGAGCCGCAGCGTCGCCCGCCGCCCGCGCCTCGCGCACGACGCGCCGGGCGACGCGGCCGAGGAAGTCGGCCCCCGACGGCGCCGTCTCGGATGCGGCGACGGCGTAGAGCGCGGTCGTCTCGGCCGCAGCGCGGAGGGCCGCGATGCGGTCGGGGTCGCCGTTCCCGCGAAAGAGCGCGACGAGGACGTCCCAGCACGCGCCCGTCATCACGCGGCAGAAGGAATGCGGCTCGGCCGAAAGCGCGCTTGCCGGCGCGGCGTCGGGCAGGCTCTTCGGGTCGACGTAGTCGAAGAGATTGACGGCGTCGCGCAGGGCCCCCGGCAGCGCGGCGTCGGCGCCGAACCGGCCGCGCACGGCCGCGCCGAGCTCCTCGGCCAGGCGTGAGACCAGGTTGGAGCGGGCGGGGTCGCCCTTCGTCTGCGAATCCACCGCCGCCGCGAGCGCCGGCTCGGCCAGCGCGACGAAGATCGCGGCCAGATCGCCGAAGGCCTCGTGGAACGCGGCCACCTCGAAATGCGGCGCGTCCCAGAGATCAGGGCGAATCGCGTCGAGGATCGCGTGCCCCTGCTCGTGCGTCACGATGTCGGCGCTGTCGCCGGACTGGACAACCGCGCCCGTCTCCGGGTCGACGTCGCGAAAGAAGTGGAGCGCCCGCCGGTCGTAGTAGGCGTTGAGGTCGCTTCCCGACGCCGGCACCGCGGGGAGCACGGGACCGGGGACCCAGCCGTCCGCGAGCGGGAGATGCCGCGCCCAGAGCCGCTTGCCGCGCTCGAGCGACGAGGAGAGCTGCCAGTGGAGGAACTCGTGCGTGTCAGGCTCGTACGGACGGGGCTCCGGCGTCTTTCCCTCCACGCGGAATCCCCAGGGCCCGGCCTCGGTCTCGAGCGGAGGGTCCGAGAAGACGAGCCGATCGCCGCGGCCCGCGGGGTCGTTCAAGAAGACGCGGATGCGTGCCCGTTCGATCTCGTCCACTGTCAGAGGAGGCGGCGTTGCCGGGAGGAGTGTAGCAACAGTTGCGTTATCCTTTTTGCCGATGCGAGGAATGCTTGCCGGTCTTCTGCTGATCGCCCTGGCGCTTCCGCTCTCGTCGCAGGAGAAGAAGACGGCGTGGCCGCTGTCGCTCGCCGACGGGCTTCCCCGGGAGCTGCCCGGCTACGCGCCGGCGCCGTCGGATCCGCTCCCCGACACCGACGAGAACGACATGGGCGTGTTCACCGAGGTGTCCCGCTTCTTCCAGCGCATCGAGAGCCCGACGGTGGCGCGGCAGTTCCGCCTCGTGGTTCAGGACTATGGCAAGGAGAAGAATCTCGAGCCCGAGCTGCGCAAGGCCGTCGCGGAATCGGCCAGGATCCCGAGCGTCCAGGCCAGGGAAGTGAAAGTCGCGGGCCTCACGGCCTTCGCCGTCACGGACCGGTCCGGCCCGAATCCCACGACCCTCGTGACGGTCATCGTGCTGCCGTCGCGGCTCGTTCTCGCGCAGGGAGCCAACGTCGACCGGGACGCCGCCTTGAAGCTCCTCGACTACGTGAATTTTCCCCGCATCGCGGCGACGAAGTGATCGCGCCGCAGGCCGCGGGGGTGCGCGTCCGGCCCGCGCGCCGCGAGGACTGGCCGCGCATGGTCGAGCTCGACCGCGAGCTCGCGCGCTTCGAGAAGCTGCCGCCCCCGGACGACGCCGAGGCTTCGAGGCTCGGCGCCCTGCTCTTCGACGCGAAGAAGATCGAGGCCTTCGTCGCCGAGCTTTCGGGAAGGATCGAAGGGATGGCGATCTTCTGGGAGGGGCTCGGCTCCTCGTTCCGCGCGCGGCCGTTCCTCTTCCTCGAGGATCTCGTGGTGAGCGAAGCGGCGCGCTCCCGCGGGGTGGGCGAGGCGCTCATGCAGGCGCTCGCGCGGGAGGGCGTGGCCCGCAAGGTCCTGCGGATCGACTGGTTCGTCCTGGACTGGAACGAAGGGGCGATGCGCTTCTACCGCCGGATCGGCGGCGCGCCGGCAGAGGACTGGGTGCGGTACTCGCTGTCCGAGGAGGCGATGAAGGGGCTGGCGGGGGATATTACCCGTGCGGCACGTCCCAGAGGTCTTTGACGGCCGGGTGATCCCAGGGGATGCGGAGCTCGTCCGGCTTCGCCGGGTCGAAGGTCTCCGTCACGAAGTACAGGAGCGCGCAGGGGGTCGTCAGCGGCCGGTAGCCGTGGGCGACGCCGGCGGGGATGCGCACGAGGAGGTCCTGGCCGCCGCCGGCGACAATGACCTGGGTCTTCCCGAAGGTCGACGAGCCCTTGCGGATGTCGTAGAGGATGACCTTGGCCTTGGACGGCGGCGGGAAGAACCAAATGTCATCCTGCTTCAGGTGGTAGTGGAGCCCCTTGATGTGGTCGGTAGTGTCCACGACCGTAAAGTTCATCTGGGCCACGGAGACCCCCTGGAAAAAGTCCGCGAGCTCGCGGCTTCCGGCGTGGCTCGAGCGGGAACGGAAGATCTCCATCAGGAAGCCCCGCTCGTCCGTGAGGCGGGTCAGGCGGTGCGACCGGACCCCTTCGAGCGGGGCGGCGCGGTCGTAGCTCTTGGCGGAAGAGCGAAACTCGGGCGCGATCTCCTCGGGGGTCACGGGCGGATTCTAGTTCAACAAAAAGGGGCGGTTGCCCGCCCCTCCATCGGAAAAACCGGGTGACCCTACGGCATCGCCGCCTTGGCCGCCTCCGGCTTGATGTCCCCTTTCGCGGTCCAGGCGATGTTGAACCCGTTCTTCTT
>JBBDKM010000078.1:30965-67814 GCA_040879385.1 Thermoanaerobaculia bacterium
GCAGAAGAGCGGGCACGAGCACCCTTCGATGGTGTCCACGGTAACGTTGTACGTGCCCGAGCTGGAACCGCTGGTGACGCCGGCGCCGAGGATCGCGATGCCGGCCACGAAAACCGAGACGATTGCGACCTTGGTCTTGAGAGTCATGCATCCTCCTTCTGAATCGGAGCCGCCGACCCGGGAAGTCCGGGGGCTCCTGCGTTCCCCTTCTTACATCCGTCGGTCCGGGATTTCAAGGGGCAGGGCCCGTTGCCGCCGTTCCGGGGTTTCTTGGGCCGCGCGGGGGGAAGTGCTAGGCTCTGGGACCGTACGAGGGGAGACAAGAATGGTGCGTCTGCGCTCGCTGATAGTCCTCGTGGCCCTGGTTTCCGCTTCGGCCGCGTCCGCCCAGGTGGGGCCGGACCCGCGCGAGCGCAGCTTTCAGTTCTTCGTCGACGGCGTGCTGACCGCGGGAGTCATCGGCTACCGGATCGAGTTCAACCACGACCCGGTCACGCGGACCGATTCCCGGCGCCTCGACACCGCCTACTCCCCCGACCAGCGCAGGCTCGTCGTGTCGGTCACGCAGAAAGGCCTCAACCGGCTGCAGGACTGGTTGAACGGCGCGACGGATACCGGAACGCCCGTCGCGAAGAGCGTCGCGCTCGTCGCTCGCGACAACCAGGACAACGTGCTCGCCCGCTGGGAGCTCACCAACGTGCAGCCCGCGACGTTCTCCTCGGCCGGGGCCGGCGTTCTCGCCGAGGTCGACGCCACGATCGAGTTTACCTACAGCACGTTGCGGCTCGTGCAGGCGAGCCCGAATTAGTGGGAATTAGTGGGGTCAGGTCTTCATTTTTCGGATTTCTGGCACGTCCCCAGCTGACAGTACCGGAGCGGCTGAAATCCCGAAAAATGAAGACCTGACCCCCTAATGCTCCCGGTTCAGGTTCCGGATGGCATCGAGCAGGGTGACGGGTGGCCGTTCGAAGCGGGCTCCGAAGCCCGCGCGTTTCGCGCCGGGGCCGGGCGTCTGGTCTAGGAAAACGACGCTGCCGCGGACGCGGAAGCTGCGGCGGTCCCCGGGCAGCGAGAACACCAGCTCGACGTAGTCGCCGATCCGCGGTGCGCGGGTCGCCGCCACGAACATCCCCGCAACGTTGACGACCTCGACGTAGCCCGTCAGCTCCTGCTCGCCCCACTTGAGGGTCGCGGGCGCGCCGATAGGGACGCGCTCGGAAGCCCTTTCGTTGGCCGGTTTACGGGCCATGGCGCGCTCCCTCAGGACCTCAAGTTCAGTCTGTTCAGATTTGCGCGTCATCGTAGCACAGGCTCGGGGGTCTCTATTTCTAACGGGTTTCGAGGGCGGGGAGCAAGGTTTTTTGCAGTCTCTGATAGAGGCCGGCAGTCGCCTCCACGTCGCGCCGGCAGTACAGGGCGATCTCCCGCAGCCGGCCCGCGCGGTAGAAATGTCCGACGGAGAAGCCGTCCAGCCCCTGCTCCTTCGGGCTCGCCACGCCGAAGGCCTTGCAGGCGAAATCGAGGTTCCACTTGCGCGAGGCGCCGAAGAACGAGATCACTTCGAGCAGGTCCGTGTGCGGCCTGATCGAGTACCGGTAGCCGACGAGGTTGCGCGTGACCGGGATGCCGAGCGCTGCGCTGCGGAGCATGAGGAAGGGACCGTCGAAGCCGCGGCCGTTGAACGTCACGAAGCGGTGAAACCGCCGCATCGATTTCCAGAACTCGTCGAGGAAGATGGGCTCGGTGTCGCCGACGAACGTGAAGAGGCCGTCGCCCGACGTCTCCTCTCCGCGGCCGTCCTCCTTCTCGTACCAGATGCGGCCGCGGCCGGTGACCGGATTGAGCATCGCGACGACGATGATCCGGCCGGTGAATGGCCAAAGAGAGAGCATCCCGGGGAGCTTCAACCGTTCTTCGTCGGTTCTTGCGTTCTTCAGGAGGTAGGTTTTCTGCGCGTCATCCAGCGCGTCCCAGGAAAGCCCGGCGGTCTCGATGTCGATCACCACGGTTGCCACGCGTGGGATGCTATTCTGTCTGGCGCCGCCGATGAAGTGTCTTTCGTGGAGCCTTCTGGTCCTGGGAGCGCTCGCGGCCTCGTCGTGCGACCGCCGCGAAGTCCCCGCTCCGCCGCCCACGACGCTGTATCGACACCTCGTCGGCGACCCCGCCACGCTCGATCCCACGACGTCGACCGAAGAGGAAGCGCTCCGGGTGGATGCCCTGCTCTTTCGCCCGCTCGTCGGCGTCGACAAGGCGCTGCGCCCCGCGCCGGCGCTGGCTCGATCGTGGAGCGTTTCTCCCGACGGGCTCCTGTACGAGTTCCACATCGACCCGAACGCGACCTGGGAGAGCGGATCGCCGGTGACCTCCGACGACGTGCGGTTCACGATCGAGCGCGTGCGGGACCCGAAGGTCAACGCCACGAGCTGGAGCTGGGGTTTCGAGGATCTCGCCTCGATCGAGACGCCGGACCCCCGGACCGTGCGCGTCCGGTTCGCGAAGCCCTACGCCGAGCGGCTTCTCGCCTTCTCCGTGCCGATCGTGTCCGCGGCGGCGTACGCCCGCGCCCGGACTCCGGCGGAGACCGACCGCCACCCGATCGGCAGCGGCCCGTACCGTCTCGAGTCCTGGGACGCGAACCAGAAGATCCGGCTGGTGCGCCGGGCGGAGGCGGCGCCCTCGGAGGCGGCATTCGCGGAGGTGGTCTTCCGCGTCATTCCCGACGGCAACACGAGCTACCGGGCCGGGGCGGGAGGGGAGCTCGACGAGTTCCGCGTCACCCGCGACCAGAGAAAAACGGCGGAGGCCTCACCCGACTTCCTCGCTCGCAATCGCCTTCTGAAGGTGCCGCAGCCACTCGAGGTCCTGCTGGTCTGGAATTGCCGGGGCCCGTTGCTCGCGGACGCGCGCGTCCGGCGGGCCCTCGCCCTTGCCTGGCCGCGCGCGGAGACGGCCCGGCGTCTGTATCCGCCCGAGGGCGCCGCCCTCGTCTCGGGACCGTATCCGCCTGGAGTCGCGGCCAACGCGCCCGACGTCGCGCCGCCGGCCCACGACCCCGCCGAAAGCGCGCGGCTGCTGGACGCGGCAGGCTGGAAGGCGGGCCCGGACGGCGTCCGGCGAAACGGCGGAAAGAAAGCGTCCCTGGAGCTTCTGGTCCGGGCGCAGGCACGGACCGACAGCAACCTCGTCGAGATTCTGCGGAGCGCGTACGAGAAGGTGGGAGTCGAGCTCGAGGCGCAGGCTCTCGACTCGGCCCTCTTCGGGCAGCGCGGGCAGGCGGGCGAGTTCGACGGGTATCTGACGGCCCTGTTCTTCCTGCCGCCGAACTTCGATCCGTATCCGTACTACCACTCGAGCCAGTTCCCGCCGAAGGGGCAGAACATCGGCTTCTATCGCAATCCGGAGGCCGACCGGGTGATGGAGGCCGCCCGGCGCGAGGTGGACCCGGGCAAGCGGCTGGAGCTCTACCGTCAGATCCACCGGCTGCTCGCGGCGGACCCGCCGGCGGATTTCCTCTGGGGTGCGGACCAGTACTGGGCCATCTCGAAGCGCGTCGAGGGCGTCGAGGTGTCGCCCATCGGCCTCTTCCACTTCCTGCCCGGACCGCTCGGCTGGCGACCGGCGCCGGCCGCGCCGCGGTAGCCCGGATCATGCCCGCTGTCCCGGCCGTGAGCTCGCCGCTTTCGGGCGTGCTCGTCCTCGACCTCTCGCGCGTCCTCGCGGGTCCCTTCTGCACGATGATGATGGGGGACCTCGGCGCCCGCGTGATCAAGGTCGAGCACCCGCGCGACGGCGACGTGACGCGCGGATGGGGCCCGCCGTACCACGCCGACAGCGGACTCTCCGCCTACTACCTGTCGGTCAACCGCAACAAGGAGTCGATCGCGCTCGACCTGGTCGCCCCGGCGGGTGCCGAGTCGGTGCGTCGCCTCGCGCGGCGGGCGGACGTTGTCGTCGAGAACTTCCCTCCGGGCGGCCTGGAGAAGTTCGGTCTCGCGCTCTCGGAGATGCGCCGCGGGAACCCGCGCCTGGTGACCGCGTCGATCACGGGATTCGGGCGCTCGGGACCCGACGCCCGCGCGCCCGGGTTCGACCTGCTCGCGCAGGCCGGCGCCGGGCTCATGGCGATCACCGGCGCTTCGGAGGGCGGACCGACGAAGGTGGGCGTGGCGGTGTCAGACCTCCTCGCGGGCTGTTACGCGGCGATCGGGATCCTCGCCGCCCTCACGGCGCGCGAGCGCACCGGCCTCGGGGCGCACGTCGAGACGGACCTTTTCTCGGCCACACTGGGATCGCTCATCAACGTGGCCCAGTCCGCTCTTCTGACCGGCGAGGAGTCGGGTCGCCACGGCAACGCGCATCCCCAGATCGTGCCGTACCGCACCTTCGAAGCCGCGGACGGCGACTTCGTGCTGGGGGTGGGGACGGACCGGCAGTTCGAGCGCCTGGCGGCGCTGGTCGGGCATCCGGAGTGGTCGGGAAGCGATCGCTGGGGCGCAAACGCGAGCCGCGTCGGCGACCGCGAGCGGCTCGAGGGGGAGCTTGCGGCGATCTTCCGCCGCGAAACGCGCGAGACCTGGGTGGGCCGGTGCCGCGCCGCGGGGATTCCGGCAGGACCCGTGCGCGGCCCGCTCGAGGCGCTCTCCTCCGAAACGGCCCGGGCGCTCGGCAGCGTCCTCGAGTCCGGGGGCGTGCGGTTCGTCGCGTCTCCCATCCGCGTCGAGGGCCAGGAGCGCCGCCTCGACTTCCCGCCGGCCTTAGACGCCGACGGAGAGCGCATTCGGCGGGAATTCGACCTGCCCTGATCGTCAGTCCGGCGGCACGGCCTCGGCGGCGGGCGGCCCCCCGGTGAGCGTGCGCCACGCGATCGAGGAGAGCACGATGGCTCCTCCGAGGATCGAGGCGACGCCGGGCCGCTCCCCGAGAAACAGAAACACCCAGATCGGGTTCGATATCGGCTCCAGCATCCCTACGAGCGACGCCTGGGTCGCCGTGACGTGCTTCAGGCCCTGGACGAAGAGCGCATAGGCGCCGGCGATCTGGATGACGCCGAGGAAGGTCAGGACGGCCGCGGATTGCGTCGAGACCGCCAGGTCGCGGTGCACGAACGGCAGGAGGACGAGCGCGGCGAGCACGTTCCCGTACGTGATGACGGCCTCCGCGGCCCGGCCGCGCTGGCGGCGCAGGGCGATCACGAGCGTGGCGAAGAAGACGCTCGAGGCGAGCGCCGCAATCTCTCCCGCGTACCCGCGCGACTCGAACTTGCCGGCGAAGAAAAGCAGCATCCCGCCGAACGCGACCGTGACCGCGAGAGCGTCGCGCCGATGGAACGGCTCCTTCAGGACGAGAGGCGAGAAGAGCAGCACCCAGACAACGCCGGAGTACTGAAGGAAGATCGCGTTGGCCGCCGAGGTCCACTTGGTCGCGAGCACGAACGTCGTCAGGCAGGCGGCGTAGCTGACGATGCCGACGAGGAAGGCGGCCGACCATCTCCAGACGCGCGGCCGGAAGAGGATCAGGAGCGCCACGGCGGCCGTGGCGGAACGGTAGAAGGCGATCTTGAGCGGCGGCTCGGCGAGCCACTTGATGCCGATGCCCCCGGTCGACCAGAGGAGCGCCGCGGACGCGACGAGGAGAATGCCGCGCCGCTCGGACGTCATCGGACCGCGGCCGCGATCGCCTGCGCCGCGCAGTGGGCCGCGGCCGCTCCGACGCGCAGGCGCGACAGGATCGGCGGCGTCGGTCCGCCGGGAGCCAGGGCGAAGACGACGTCGCCGTCGACGATCGTGTGGGCAGGCCGGACGGCGCGGGCCAGGCCGTCGTGGGCTTCCATCGCGATCCGCTTGAGCGCCCCCGTGTCGAAGGGCAGGGTCGTCGCGACGCAGACGAGCGTGGTGTGCGCGGCCGCCAGCGGGCTGTCCCGGAGGTCCTCCTCGCGCAGCGCGCGCTCGGTGCGGAACCGACCGTCCGAAACGCCGGGTCCGGCGAGGAGGCGCCCAGTCTCCGGGTCCACGACGTCGCCGAAGGCGTTGACGGCGGCGAGCGCGGCGACGGTCTCGCCGCCGGGAAGCGCGGCCGCCGCCACGCCGACGCCGCCGCGCGAGGCCCTCGCGACTCCGAAGAGCTTGCCGACCGTGGCTCCCGCGCCGGCGCCGATGGGACCGCTCTTCGCCTCACCCTCGGCCGCGGCGTCGCACGCCGCCCGGCCCATGGCCTCGTCGGGGAATGCCTCGGAGTCTCCGACCGCGAGGTCGAAGAGCACCGCTCCGGCGACGATCGGCACGCGTACCGGGCCGAACGCGAACCCCACGCCCCGCTCACGGAGCCACGCGGAGACACCCGTCGCAGCCGCGAGGCCGTACGCGCTTCCGCCCGAGAAGAGGACCGCGTGGATCTCGGAGACCAGGTTGCCGGGGGTGAAGACCCCGGTCTCCCGCGTTCCGGGGGCGCCGCCCCGCACGTCCACCGCCGCGATCGTGCCAGGAGGCGGAAGGATCACCGTGCAGCCCGTGCGGCGCACCGCGTCGGTCGCATGGCCGATCCAGTATCCCGCCGGGAAGGCGGCCGGATTCACAAGCGTCTCAATCGCGCCGGCCGGCCCGCCCGGTGGCAGGCCAGGCACTCCCGCGCGCTGCGGAAGGGCCGGAAGCGGCGAAAGACCCGTCCGCAGCCTTCGCAGCGGTACGCCACGCGCGCCCGCTTCTCGCGGAATGCGCGCAGCGCCGGCGTCTCGGGCGCGCCGCTGTCCCGCGCGCCGAGCGTCCGCGAGAGGCGCCGGAAGAGGGCACCGTGGGCCGCCCGGGCTCCCTCGACGCGCCACGCCCACGCGTGGGCCGCCTCGTGGCGGAGCGTGTCCTCCTGCTCGGCCGGCGACAGGTGGAAGGAGATGGTGATGCGGTGCGGCGGCCCGTAGACGATCTGTCCGCCCGTCAGCTTGCGCCGGGAGATCTTCAGGCGCGCCGGGTCGAGGCCGAAGCGCGCCGCGAGGCGGTCATAGAGAAGCTGAAGCCGGGCCTCGGGATCGGGGTCGGGGAGCGGGAAGAGCGACTCCAAGGAACTAAGATTAGCGCAGGGGAGGAACTCATGCTCAAGAGAACGTCGTGCCTGATCGCCGGCGGCCTGGCTCTGGCTTCGCTCGCCGCCGCGGGGACCATGGTTTCGTATCCGAGCGGCTCCGAGACCGCCTCGGGCTACCTGGCGGCCCCAGAGGGCGCCGGGAAGAAGCCCGCGATCGTCGTGATCCAGGAGTGGTGGGGCCTGAGCGCGTTCGAGAAAGGCAAGGCCGACGCCTTCGCGAAGCAGGGATACGTGGCGCTCGCCGTCGATCTCTACCGCGGCAAGCTGGCCACCGATCCCGACATGGCGCACCAGCTCATGCGGGGCCTGCCGGAGGATCGCGCGATGCGGGACCTCGAGGCGGCGATCGCCTACCTGCGCTCGCGGTCCGACGTCGACGGCTCGCGGATCGGCTCGGTCGGGTGGTGCATGGGCGGGGGCTACTCGCTTGCGCTGGCGCTGGCGGAGCCGTCGCTCTCGGGCGCGGTCATCTACTACGGCCGGCTCGTCACCGATCCTGCCGCGATCCAGAGCCTGAAGGTGCCGCTGCTCGGCCACTTCGGGGGCGCAGATGAGGGAATCCCGGCGGCGAGCGTCCGGGAGTTCGAGGCGACCGCAAAGAAGCAGGGCAAGTCGGTGGACTTCAAGATCTACCCCGACGCCGGCCATGGCTTCGCGTCCTCGAAGGATCCCAAGGTCTACCGGCCGGACGACGCGAAGGACGCCGACGCGAGAACCGATGCGTTCTTCGCGAGGGTGCTGAGAGGAAAATGACCGGCTCTACGGCTGCCGGTTCTTGTACCAGTCGGCGTTGATCTGCTGGAAGTGCTTCCACTTGTCGGGGATGGTCTCTTCCGTGAAAATCGCGGTCACCGGGCAGGCGGGCTCGCAGTTGCCGCACTGGATGCAGACGTCCGGATCGATGTAGAGCATCTCGGCCGTCTCGAAGTCTTTCTCATCCTTTCGCGGATGGATGCAGTCGACCGGGCACACGTCCACGCACGCGGTGTCCTTGGTGCCGATGCACGGTTCCGCGATGATGTACATCCCCATCGGTTTCCTCCTCGCCGCGACTCCGCGGCGCGCGGGGATTCTAACAGGGCTACCGAGCGGGCTCGAAGCTACCCGCGCGCGACCGTGATCTGCTGCGCCACGTTCGTTCCATCCGCTCCAGGGGTAGGCGTGTACCGGACGGTCACCCGGGCGCCGGGTGACAGGGTGCCGCTGATCTTGGTTTCGCCGTTCCAGACGAAGGTGGACTCCGTTCCGTCCGCCAGCGTGACGACGACGGTTCGGGCGGACGCCTGAACCCGGGCGACGGTTCCGGTGACCGTCCGGGCGGGCTCGGCGGGCTCGGCGAAAGCCGAGGCGAGGCTGACGCTAACGGCCAGCAGCAGGGAAACGGCGAGCGATTTTCGCATCGGAAAACTCGTTCGAACTCCATCCCGGACAACCGGCGGAGGGCCGGCGGGTATTCCGCGCATTTGACAGCGGGCGAGCGCCTCCCTAAAATACGCCGTTTTTCGCAAATCGACCGGGAGGTGTGACCGAATGACCAAGCGCTGGGCGGAAGCGGAACTGCGATTCCTGAAAGACAACGCCGAAAAGATGAGCGTACAGGCGCTTGCCGACGCCCTGTCGGTACGGATCGACGACCTGGAAAAGAAAATGAAGGCCCTCGCCCAGATCGGCGGCGCGGCCGATTCGACCGCGCCGAAGAAGGCCCAGACGCTCAAGGAGCTCTCCAAGCACACCGAAAACGCCCGCAAGGACTACGACCGCGGCGTCGCGGCCCTCCAGAAAAAGAAGATCGACGAGGCGGAGCGGCACTTCCTGGACCTGATCCAGAAGTACCCCGACGAGAAGGAGCTCGTGGATCGCGCCCGCGTTTACCTGACGGTCTGCGAACGGCAGCGGCGGGACCCCCGGCCGGCCTTGACCGAGCCCGAGGACTTCTACTACGCCGCGGTGCTGGAGAAGAACCGGGGCAACGTGGCCGAGGCGATCGAGCACCTCCAGCGCGCGGCACGGAAGAACGGCAGCGGCCGAGTGGACTTCCTTTTCGCCTGTTGCTACGCCCAGCAGGGCGATCTGGAGACGGCGGTCAACCACCTGCAAAAAGCCATCGAAGGAGACCAGCGCCACCGGATCCTCGCGCGCCACGACCGGGATTTCGATCCTGTGCGGGAGATGCCGGAGTTCCAGAAGCTGCTGGCGTCGTAAGCTGTCAGCTCTCAGCACTCAGCTAGGACCTATACTTTGAAGATGAAGCGGCGCTCTCGGGAACGTCGCGGCCCGGCGGGAGCGCCTCGCGAGGCGCCCCCGACGGCGGTGATCCTCGCCGCCGGCGTCGGCTCGCGCATGCGGTCCTCGATCCCCAAAGTCCTGCATCGCGTGGCCGGCCGGACGCTCCTGGAAGCCGTGGTCGACGCGGTCGAAGGGGTCGGCCCAGCGCGCACGGTCGTCGTCGTCGGCGACGGCCGCGAGCGCGTGGAGTCGGCGCTCGGCAAGCGCGCGGGCTTGACGTTCGTCCTGCAGGAGCCCCCGCTCGGAACCGGGGACGCGGCGCGCCGCGCGGCGGAGACTCTGAGCTCCGCCGACGGCCCCATCCTCGTTCTCGCCGCGGACACGCCGCTGCTCCGCACGGAAACCCTGGCCCGGCTCGTCGCCCTGCGGCGCGAGCGCAAGCTCGACCTGGCCTTCCTGTCGTTCCGGCCGCCCGACCCGGGCGACTTCGGCCGCGTCGTGCGCGACGCGCGCGGGCGCGTCCGCCGGATCGTGGAAGCGAAGAACGCGTCGCCCCGCGAGAAGAAGATCGCCGAGGTCAACGCCGGCGTGTACTGCTTCGCGCCCGAGGCGTTTGCCAGGGCTCTCGGACGGATCGCGCGCAATCCGGTCTCGAAGGAGTACTACCTCACCGACGCCGTCGAGATCCTCGGCGGGGCCGGCGAAAAGGTCGAGGCGGTCGAGGTCGAAGACTGGCGCGAGGCCTGGGGCGTCAACACCCGCCGCGACCTGGCGGCCGCCGAGGAGATCGAGCGCCGCCGCGGCGTCGAGCGGGCGCTCGACGCGGGCGTGACGGTGCTCGATCCGGCCACGGTGCGCATCGGCCCCCGCGTCTCGCTCGCGCCCGACGTGGTGCTCCATCCGTTCCTCTCGCTCGAAGGGGAAACCGTGCTCGCCGAGGGATCCGAGGTGCTCTCCTTCACCCGGCTGGTCGACACCGCCGTCGGCCCGGGCGCGGCCGTCGGCCCGCACTGCGAGGCCGAGGGAGCGCGGATCGGAGCGCGCGCGCGTGTGGGGCCGTTCTCGCGCCTGCGGCCGGGGTCGGTGATCGGGGAGGACGCCCGGATCGGCAATTTCGTCGAGACCAAGAACACGACCGTGGGCAAGGGCGCCAAGGCGCAGCACCTCGCCTACCTCGGCGACACGGACGTGGGCCCCGGCGCCAACATCGGGGCCGGAGTCATCACCTGCAACTACGACGGCGAGGAGAAGCACCGGACGACGATCGGCGAGAAGGCCTTCGTCGGGAGCGACGCGCAGCTCGTGGCCCCCGTCCGGATCGGGAAAGGGGCGTACGTCGGCGCGGGCACGACGGTCACCGAGGACGTGCCGGACGGGGCCCTGGCCCTGAGCCGGGTCAGCCAGGTTAACAAGGAAGGCTGGGCCGCCCGGCGCAAGGCCAAGAAATCGGAGTAAAATTCGTGGCTCACGCTGACACGGGTGGCTCACGCTGACACGGGACGAAAGGACGGCTGACAGCCGAAGGCTGGCAGCTGACGGCTTCTTATGTGCGGCATCATCGGATACGTCGGGCCCCGCCAGGCCGGGCCGCTCCTGCTCGAGGGACTCAAGCGGCTCGAGTACCGCGGCTACGACTCGGCCGGCATCGCGACGCTCTCCAACGGGGACTTCACGATCCACAGGTCGCCCGGCAAGCTCGGCAAGCTCGTCGAGAAGCTCGCGGGCGCCCCCGCCTCCGGCGCCACCGGCATCGGCCACACGCGCTGGGCCACGCACGGGCGTCCGACCGAGGCCAATGCCCACCCCCAGACCGACTGCAGCGGCCAGATCGTCGTCGTGCACAACGGGATCTTCGAGAATTTCGCCGAGCGCAAGGCCGCGCTCGCGAGGGCCGGGCACCGCTTCACGAGCGAGACGGACACGGAGGTCTTCGCGCACGAGGTGGAGGCGGCGTTCACCGGGGATCTCCTCGCGGCGGTCCGTGCGGCGGTCGGGAAGCTGACGGGCGCCTACGCCGTCCTCGTCTCCTCCAGCCGCGAGCCGGGCGTCCTCGTGACCGCGCGCTCGGGGCCCCCCATCGTCCTCGGGCTCGGGCAGGGGGAGAACTACGTCGCCTCGGATCCGGTCGCGCTCGTGCCCTGGACGCGCGATGTGATCTTCCTCGAGGACGGCGACGTGGCCCGGGTGGATGCCGCGGAAGTCCGCGTCGTCAACGCGGAGGGCGGCCGGCTCGACCGGCCGGTCCACCGGATCCTGTGGGACGCCGTCGCCGCCGAGAAGGGCGGCTACCGCCACTTCATGGCCAAGGAGATCCACGAGCAGCCGACGGCGATCGCCGAGACGCTCGGGGGGAAAGTCTCGCTGGAGACCGGAGAGCTCTATCTCGACTCGCCCCTCCTGTCGCCGGAGCGGGTCGCGGGCTTCGACCGGGTGCTGCTGCTCGCCTGCGGGACCTCGTGGCACTCCGCGCAGGTGGGCAAGTTCCTGATCGAGGGCATGGCGCGGATTCCGGTGGAGGTGGACTACGGCAGCGAGTTCCGCTATCGGCGCCCCGTCGTCAGCGAGCGCACGCTCACCGTGGGCATCTCCCAGTCCGGCGAGACGGCCGACACGGTGGCCGCGCTCTCGGAGGCGCGCCGCTCGGGCTCACCCATCGCCGCGATCGTCAACGTGCCCGGCAGCCAGATCGCGCGCATGGCCGACGCGGTTCTGGCGACGCACGCGGGGCCCGAGATCGGCGTGGCCTCGACCAAGGCGTTCACCACCCAGCTGGCGGTCCTGTACCTCCTGGCGGCGAAACTGCGGGCCTCCCGGGGCCTCGCGCCGGGCCTTTCGGAAGACGAACGGCAGGCCCTCGCGCGGCTCCCGAAGGCGATCACCGACGCGCTGGCCATCGAGCCACAGATCGAGGAGCTCGCGCGCCGATACCAGCACGCGCAGGACTTCCTGTTCCTCGGCCGCGGCCTGCACTACCCGATCGCGCTCGAGGGGGCCCTGAAGCTCAAGGAGATCTCCTACATTCACGCCGAGGGCTATCCGGCGGGCGAGATGAAGCACGGCCCCATCGCCCTCGTCGACGCGAGCCTGCCGGTCGTCGTGCTCGCGCCCCACGACGCGTGGCGCGAGAAGACGCTTTCGAACCTGCGCGAGGTCAAGTCCCGCGACGGCATCGCCATCGTGCTCGGCACGCGCCCGGACGAAGAGGTCGCCGCGATCGCCGATCACGTGATCCTCGTTCCGGAGACGATCCCGGAGCTCCAGCCGATCGTCTCCGTCGTGCCGCTCCAGCTCTTCGCGTATCACGTCGCGGTGCGGAGGGGCTGCGACGTGGATCAGCCGCGGAATCTCGCGAAGTCGGTGACGGTGGAGTAGTCGACAACTGTAGACTCCTCCCTTCATGCCCGAATCCCCCTTACTCCTCGGCCTGAACCCAGAACAGCGCGAAGCGGTCCTCCACGAGAAGGGGCCTCTCCTCGTCCTGGCCGGTGCGGGCTCCGGGAAGACGCGGGTCATCACGCACCGGCTGGCGCACCTGGTCTCGCGCGGCGCGGACCCCCGAACGATCGCGGCGGTGACGTTCACCAACAAGGCCGCGGGCGAGATGCGCGTGCGGGCGCAGAAATTGCTCGGCGGGGTGGCCCTCGTCTCCTTCGTGGGGACCTTCCACGCGTGGTGCCTCCGCCTCCTGCGTCGGCGCGCCCGCGAGACGAAGCTGCCTCCGCGCTTCGCGATCGCCGACACGTCGGACCAGCTCGTGCTCGTCAAGGAGGCGATGGGAGAGCTCGGCATTTCCGAGCAAGTGCTGCCACCCAACTCCGTCCGCTCGCGCATCTCCCAGGCCAAGAACGCTCTGATCACCGCGGAGCGCTTCGCGGCCACCCAGACGGATTTCGCCGGCGAGCGTATCGCGCTCCTCTACGCGCTCTACGAGAAGAAGCTGGCCTCGACCGGGGCCCTCGACTTCGACGACCTGATCGCCCGGTCCGTGCGCCTCCTCTCGGGGGAGCCGGCGGTGCTCGCCGAGGAGCGCCGCCGCGTCCGGCACCTATTGATCGACGAGTACCAGGACACCAACTCCTCGCAGGACGCCCTCGTCAAGCTCCTCGGCGAGGGGGCAGACTCCCTCTGCGCCGTCGGCGACGAGGACCAGTCGATCTACCGCTGGCGCGGCGCGGAAGTCGAACACATCCTGCGCTTCGACACGGACTTCCCGGGCGCGCGGATCGTGCCGCTCGAGCGCAACTACCGGTCGACCGCGGGCATCCTCGCCGCGGCGTCGGGCCTCGTGGCCCACAACCGCCGCCGCCGGGAGAAGCGCCTGCGCACCGATCGCGGAGAGGGCCTGGCGGTGCGGCTCTGGCGCTTCGAGGAGGACCGCGCCGAGATCGAGGCCGTCTCCCGCGAGATCGCCTCCTCGGGCCGCGCGCCGAGCGAGACCGCGATCCTCTACCGGACCAACGCGCAGTCCCGGCCGTTCGAGGAAGAGCTCGTCCGGCGGCGGATACCCTACGTCGTCGTCGGCGGCATGAAGTTCTACGAGCGGGCCGAGGTCAAGGACGTGCTCGCGTACCTGCGCCTGGCGGCGCGCCCCGAGGACGACCTCGCCTTCCGGCGGGTCGTCAACGTTCCGGCGCGCGGCATCGGGGCCGCGACCCTCGACCGCCTCGCGGAGGCGGCCCGCCAGACGGCCCGGTCCTGGTGGGAGGTCTCGGCGGACCCTCCGGGTCTGACCGAGCGCGCCCGCACGGCGCTGGCGCGGTTCCGGAGCGTCGTGGAGGACCTCCACGCGAAGGTGGACACCTGGACGCCTTCCGCGATGCTCGAGCACCTGCTGTCCGTCACGGGGTACGGAGCGCTCTATGAAGGCTCCGAGGACCGCGAGGACGTGGGGCGGCGCGAGAACATCCAGGAGCTTCTCTCCTCCGCCCGCGAGTTCGAGCGCCGGAACGCCGAGGGCGCGACGGTCGGCGAGTACCTCGACACGGTCGCGCTTGCGACCGATGGGGACGCCGCGGAGACGGGAGGCGCCGTCACCCTCTCGACGCTCCACGCCGCCAAAGGGCTCGAGTTCACCCAGGTTTTCCTCGTCGGGCTCGAGGAGGGGTTCGTGCCGCACGGCCAGTCCGCGGAGGACGAGGACGAGCTCGAGGAGGAGCGGCGCCTGCTCTACGTCGGGATGACGCGCGCCAAGGACGCGTTGACGCTGACGCTTGCCGACCGGCGCCTCGTCTACGGGCGAATCGAGAGCCGCCGCCCCTCGCGCTTCCTCGACGAGATCCCGAAGGCGGCGCTCGAGGAGCAGTTTTTCGGCCGGCCCGCGCCGACGATCTTCGCCTCCCGGGCGTACGAAGAGGAGCCGCAGGACGAGCGCCCCCTGCGGCGCGGTAAGCGCGTGCGCCATCCCCGCTACGGCTACGGCGTCATCCTGACCGAGGAGGGCTCGGGCGAGGAGACGCGACTGACCGTCTACTTCGACCGCGCCGGCAAGAAAAAGTTCGTCGCCCGCTACGCGGATCTGACCCCGGCGTGAGTTCGAGAAGATCCTGCAGGGGCCGCGGAAAAGGCGGGCCTCAAACTCGCAGCCCCTTTCCTCAAAGCGATCCTCTCGGCCCTCTCGGAGCGCGACGAGACCGCCTCGATCTGCCTTGACAGGGATGGCAACCCCGAGCCCGATCCGGACCTGCGCGACGCGGAGAGCGCTCCGCTCTCGAAAGCGTCGAGTCCTTCTTCGACCGCGAGGTCAAGCCGCACGTTCTTGACTCCTGGATCGACGGGGATAAGGGTCGAGAAGGACAGCCAGGTCGGCGTCGTCGACTACGAGATCAACTTCAACCGTTACTTCTATCGCTACAAGCCGCCCCGCCCGCTCGAAGCGATCGAGGCCGACATCCGGGAGATCGAGAAGGACATCGTGCGGATGCTGGCGGAGGTAACGGAGGCATGGCAAGGAGGGATTAGGTCGTCGACGGGCGAAGCCGGCCGCTTGCTTTCAGGGAGGAGGCGTGTCACATTTCCTCGGTACTTATGAACACATATCGAGGATTTGTGACCGAGAGGAGCGCGAAAGCCCTTGTTCTCAAGGAGCTGAAGCGGAGCGGTATCGCCCGCACGCGCGATTTCGAGAGCCTCGGGGTTTCCCGAAAGCAGATTCGACGACTCGCAGACAAGGGGATCGTCGAGCGCGTTTCATGGGGCCTCTATCGACGTCCGAACGCCACCCTCGACCAGTGGCACAGCTTCGCGGAGGCGGCTCGCCGCGTGCCGGGAGGGGTCATTTGCCTTCTCTCCGCTCTGCGATTCCACGACCTCACCACACAGAACCCCTGGGAGATCTGGATGGCCATCGAGGGGAAAGCGTGGCGTCCTCCGCGAGGAAATCCTCCCATCCGGATCGTTCAAGCGTCCGGGGCGGCCTTCCGCGAGGGAACCGAGAAACACCGCGTGGGTGGCGTTCCCGTCCGAGTCTACGGAGTGGCGAAAACGGTGACCGATTGCTTCAAGTACCGCAACAAGGTCGGCCTCGACGTCGCGCTCGAGGCGCTGCGCGAGGCCTGGCGGGCGAGACGTTTCACGATGGAGGAGATTGGCCGTTTCGCTCGGATCTGCCGGGTCGAGAAAGTAATGCGTCCGTATCTCGAGGCTCTCGTGGCATGAAGCTGATGACCACGGGTCTCGCGCAATCGGTGCACACGCGCCTCGTGCGGCACGCAAAGGAGCTTGGAGTGGATCCGAATGTTGTCCTTGCGCGCTACGCCACCGAGCGCTTTCTGTACTGCCTCTCGCGCTCGCGACATGCCGATCGTTTCATCCTCAAGGGCGCGATGCTGATCCTCGTGTGGCTCGGAGAGACGATCCGGCCGACCCGCGATGCCGATCTTCTGGGATTCGGCGACCTGTCGGAAGAAGCACTGGCGGCGACGTTCCGCGAGATCTTGGCGCTCGATGTAGAGCCGGACGGGCTCACGTTCGATCTCTCATCGCTCAGAATCGCAGCGATTCGGGCCGAGGATCCGTACGGCGGTCAGCGCGCGACGTTCGTCGGGTATCTCGGCGCCACCCGGCTCAATGTCCGGGTGGACGTAGGCATCGGCGACGCCGTCGAGCCCGAGCCGGAGATGCTCGAGTACCCGAGCCTTCTCGACCTGCCGCGGCCGCGACTGCGCGCGTACCGTCCCGAGACAGCGATCGCAGAGAAGCTGCACGCCATGGTCACCCTCGGCGCCGCGAATAGCCGCATGCGCGACTTTTTCGACATTCACGCGCTAGCGACCAGGAAGCCGTTCGACGGTGCCGTGCTGGCTCGAGCCTTCCGCGCGACGTTCGAGCGCCGCGGTACTCCGATTCCAGCTGAAACGCCGCTCGCGCTGACTCAGGCCTTCGCTGCGATCGAGGGCAAAGAGGCCCAGTGGGCGGCGTACATCCGGAAGAACGCAATCAAATCAGCGCCGGAATCTCTCGGTCTGATCATCCCGGAGCTGGAGGCATTCTTCGCGCCGGTTCTGGCCGCGATTCGAAGCGGAGCGCCGTTCGCCGGCTCCTGGCCTCCCGGAGGGCCGTGGCGATGAAGGCGCCGGCGCGGCAGCGGTTCAAGCCGTATCCGAAGTACAAGGACTCCGGCGTCGAGTGGCTGGGGGAGATTCCGGAACATTGGGAGGCGCGACGGCTTGAAACATGTTGCGCCGGTGTCTGCCGAGCGGGCATCTGAGGCGTCCGCTGAGCTTCCGTAGGTCGATTTGGAGCACGTGGAGTCTGCGACGGGAAGATTGCTTGGCTTTGGAAACGGCGTGGAGACGGCTGAGGCCGGGGGCCTCGGGGTGCATTTCTTGGTGGGAGATGGGATCCGACAGGAATCTTCTGGGGCTGATGCGGTTAGAGTCGCGCGATCAGCGCGATCATCCTGCCCGACTTTGGGCCGTCGCGGCGATAGCTCGCGAATCCCTCGCCGCCGCACTTCGTGCAGGCGGGGTGGACGGCGATCGATGCGCGCGGGAGGCCGGCGGCCTCGAGCTGACCGACGTTGACGGCGCGCAGGTCCAGGCGGAAACCGCCCCCGCCGCCCGCGCGCACGAAGTCGCCGGCGAACTGCGCGGCGACGTTGCCGCCGACCTCATAACAGCAGGGGCCGATCGAGGGGCCGAGCCAGGCACGGGTCGACGCGGGATCGGCGCCGAGCTCGCGAAGCGACGCGACCGCGGCGCCGGCTACGTTCTGCGCCGAGCCGCGCCAGCCCGCGTGGGCCGCGCCGACGGCGCCCGGAGCGGCCAGAAGGATCGGCACGCAGTCGGCGCTCTGGACGACGAGCGCGACGCCGGCGCGGTCCGTCGCTAGGGCGTCGCACTCGCCGACGTTGCGCGCTTCGCCGACGGCCGCCGGCTCGCGGACCGTCAGGGCGGCGATGCCGTGCACCTGTTTGCTCCAGTGAATCGGGATTCCGTCCAGGCCGAGAGCCCGGCTCAAGCAGCGCGCGAGAAACGTCGTCGGGGTCGCTTCCTCTTCAGGCGCCAGCCCGCGGCCGGAGAACGCGACGGTCACTCCGCTCGGAGCGTCGTCGGGTATCCACACCCGCACCCCGTCCCGAGTGCCGTCGATCCATTCCATGGACGCATTGTAGGGGAGTCCGCGTGCTAAGATTTCCGGGTGTCGGCCGTCGAAACGCCCCGTAAAATCAGCGTTTTTCCCGTCATCGGGCTCGAGGTCCACGCCCAGCTCCAGACCCGCTCGAAGATCTTCTGCGCGTGCCCGGTGACTGTCGGGGCGCCGCCGAACTCCGCCACGTGCCCGGTCTGCCTGGGGTTTCCGGGCACCCTCCCGGTCTTGAACCGCCAGGCGGTGACGCTCGCTCTGCGCCTGGCGACGGCGGTCGGCGGGTCGATCGATCGGGAGTCGCAGTTCGCGCGCAAGAACTACTTCTATCCGGACCTTCCCAAGGGCTACCAGATTACGCAGTACGACCGTCCCTTCTGCGTCGGCGGCTCGATCGCCATCGACACGCCGCAGGGCGAGAAGATAGTCCGCCTCGTGCGCGTCCACCTCGAGGAGGACGCCGGCAAGCTGCTGCACGACACGCCTTTCGCCGACGTGCCCACGGACATGTCGCTCGTGGACTGGAACCGCGCGGGCGTGCCGCTCGTGGAGATCGTCAGCGAGCCGGACCTGCGCGGCCCCGAGGAGGCCGCGGCGTACCTGACGGAGCTGCGCCGGCTGGTGCGCTACACGGGCGTGGGCGACGGCGACATGGAGAAGGGGAACCTGCGCTGTGACGCCAACGTCTCGGTCCGCCTCTCGGAGACCTCTCCGCTCGGCCCGCGCGTCGAGATCAAGAACGTCAACTCCATCCGGTTCGTCGCGAAGGCCATCGAGCACGAGATCGAGCGGCAGGCGGAGGCCCTCGCTCGGGGCGACAAAATCCTTCAGGAGACGCGCCTCTGGGACGAGAAGGCCGGGCGCACGGTCTCGATGCGGAGCAAGGAGGAGGCGCACGACTACCGGTATTTTCCGGAGCCGGACCTCGGCCTCCTGGTGGTCGACGAGGCGTGGCTGGCCGAAGCGGCGGACGGGATGCCCGAGCTGCCGCGCGCCCGGCGCGCCCGCCTCGCCGCGGCGTACGGGCTGCCGCCGCAGGACGCCGAGACGCTCGTCTCGGCGCGCGAGCTCGCCGACTACTTCGAGCAGACGGCCGCACTCGCGCCGCCCCGGCTGGCGGCCAACTGGGTCACGGGCGAGGTCCTGCGCGCGCTGAAGGAGCGAAGGATCTCGACGGAGCAAGCTCTCTCCTTCCCGGTCTCGCCCGCGCGCCTGGCGGGTCTCCTGAGGCTCGCCGACTCGGGCGCGATCTCCGCGGCCTCGGCCAAGGAGGTCTTCGGCGCCATGCTGGACTCGCCCGCGGAGGCGGAGGCGCTCGTGGCCGAGAAGGGGCTCGGACAGATCCGCGACGCCGGGGCGCTCGAGCGGTTCGTCACGGAAATCGTGGCCGGCAACCCCTCGCAGGTCGCGCTCTACCGCTCGGGCAAGACGCAGACGTTCGGCTGGTTCGTCGGGCAGGTGATGAAGAAGACGGGAGGACGCGCGGATCCGGCGGCCGTTCGCGAGGCCCTGACCCGCGCGCTCGAGGCCGCGGGAACGGCCCCGTGATCCAGCTCTACGGCGTCTCGAAGAAGTACGGGCCGTTTCGGGACGCCCTCTTCGACGTGTCGTTCCGCATTCAGCCGGGCGAGTTCGTCTTCCTGACGGGTCCCTCGGGAGCGGGAAAGTCGACGCTTCTGCGCCTGCTCTTTCTCGAGGAGCCCCCGACGACCGGGCAGATCCTCGTCAACGGACGCAACACCGGCGTTCTGCCGCTGTCCCAGGTCCCCTACCTCCGCCGGACGATGGGCGTCGTGTTCCAGGACTTCAAGCTCATCGCGCGCAAGACCGTCTTCGAGAACATCTCGTTCGTCCAGAACGTGCTGGGGCTGCCGCGCGCCGAGCAGAAGCGGCGCGCCTACCACGTCTTGAAGCGCGTCGGCCTGCACCATCAGATGAACGCCTATCCCGACGAGCTCTCCGGGGGCGAGCAGCAGCGCGTGGCGATCGCGCGGGCGATCGTCAACGAGCCGACCGTGCTCCTGGCCGACGAGCCCACGGGGAATCTCGATCCGGTTCTCTCGGAGGAGATCATGCGGCTCTTCGTCGAGATCAACATCCGGGGCACCACGGTGCTCGTGGCGACCCACGACCTGGAGCTCATCCGGCGGATGGGCAAGCGCGCGCTCATGCTGGAGCGCGGGCGCCTGCACGACCCGGACCGCTCGCGTCCGGAGAGCGCCCCGATCGTCCGCGAGGCGCCGTTCCTGCCGCTGACGTGACGGAGCCCGTCTCCCCATGAGCGTCCGGCCCCGCTACGTCGTTGCCGAGGCCTGGTCGATCGCGAAGTCCAGCCCGCGGCAGACGCTGGCGGCCGTGACGCTGATCGCGCTCGCGCTCTACGTGCCGGGCCTGCTCGCGCTGCTGGCCAGGAACCTCGGACGCCTCGCCGTCTCCGACGCGGGGGACCCGGCCGCCGTCGTGATCACGCTGCAGCCCCAGGCGGACGGCCGGGCTCTGGCCGCGCGTCTGGCACAGGACGCCCGGATCCGGACCGTGCGGATCGTCGGGAGCGAGGCCGCTCTGCAGCGCTTCCGCCGCGCGTATCCGGACCTCGGCGCGATCCTCGCCGAGCTAAAGGAAGCGCCCTTCCCCCCGTCCCTCGAGGTGATGCTCCAGCCCGGCGCGCCCCCCGCCGCCGCGACGGAGATCGCGGGGACGGCGCGGCTGTGGCCGGGGGTCGAGTCCGTCGAGGCGGCGGAGGAGTTCTCGCGGCGCTTCCGCGACGCGGTCAGCCTCGTGCGCAACGCGGGTCTTTTTCTGGGCGGGATCCTGACGCTCGCCGCCATCCTCTCGGTGGCCTCGGCGGTGCGACTGGCGCTCGACCTCCACCGGGACGAGGTCGGGATCATGCGGCTGATGGGCGCGACCGAGGGCGCGATACGGGCGCCCTTCTGGCTCTACGCCACGGCGGAAGGACTCCTGGGCGGCGGGATCGCGCTCGGGCTGCTCTACGCCACGTACCGCTTCGCCACGTACTGGCTCGCCCGCGATCCCCACCCCGTCCTGTCGGTTCTCTGGGTGGGATTTCTGAGCGTGCCGGCCTCTCTGCTGCTGCCCGCCGCCGGCGCCGCCGCGGGTCTCGCGGGCAGCCTCCTCTCGCTCGGAAACCGGCACACCCGGCGAGTCACGCGGATCGGGTAGATCCGCCGGCGGTCACGACGCCTAGGCGACCTTCTGCTTGGTCCGCTTCTTGTAGTGTGGCAGGTCCGGATCGCCGAGCAGCCGCGCCAGGCCCTCCCAGCCGCGGACGTGCTCGCACACCACCTTGACCGCGGAGGTCAGCGGCACCGCGAGGACGGCGCCCGCGATGCCCCAGAGGCTGCCCCAGAAAACGAAGGCGATCATGACGGTCAGCGGGAAGAGCTTGACCTTGCCCCCGACGATGTAGGGAGTCAGGACGTTGCCCTCGAGAAACTGCAGGAGGCTGTAGGCGAGGAACACCAGCAGCGCCTTCTCCCCGTCGTACTGGAAGACGGCGACGGCCACGGCGGGGACGGTCGAGAGGATGACGCCGACGTAGGGAAGCAGGATCGCCACGCCCGCGATCGGGCCGAGCACGTAGTAGTAGTCGATGCGCAGAACCATGAGCGCGAGGGTGGTGGCGGCGGCCATGATGAGCATGACGAAGGACAGGCCCAGAGCATAGGCCGTCATCGTGCGGGAGATCGCGCCGGTGACGTCGGACTCGCCCAGGCGCTCGTTGCGCGTGATCATCCCGGCGAGGACACGCCCGAACTTCTCGCGGTCCTTCAGCATGAAGAACGTCAGGAAGGGGATCGTCGCGGCGTAGAGCAGAGTGCCGAGCGTCGACCCGAGCCGGGCCACGAACGCACGCGTCGTGTCGAGCTGCGACTCGGTGAGCTTGACCTCCCGCACGCCGCGGGCCTCCTCGGGGAGGATCGAGCCCATCCTCTCGCGCACCTTGTTGACGAAGCTCATCGTCTCCGCCAGCAGCTCGCGGATCCGTGCCTGGTAGCGCGGCAGCTCGGCGAAGAACTGGTTGATCTGGGCGGTGACGTTGATGACCAGGAGTACGACGCCGCCGATGATCAGGAAGAGGATGAGGAGGATCGCCAGCACGCGCGGCAAACCCGCCCGCTCGAGCAGCGACACGAAGGGCCGGAGGGCGAAGGCCAGGAACAGCGCGAAGGCGACGGGCACGAGCAGCGGCCTCCCGTAGTACAGGAGGCCGACGACCGCGGCTAGCGAGAGGATCGTGAGGCCGGCCCCGCGCGGCGGAGGGCTCGGGCGCTCCGCGGCCTCGTGCGGCGCCGTCAAAAAACCCCCTCGGGGGGAGGGGGTTGAGCGAGGCGCGCCGAAGCCTCCGCGATCACGTTCCCGAGATGAGGGTGACGACGATCTGGGCCCGGCGGTTCTTCGCCTTGCCCTCGGCCGTGGCGTTGTCGTACGCCGGATCGGAGGCGCCGCGGGACTCCGCGGCGATGCGCGCCGGGTCGATCCCGTGCCGCGTGACCAGGTACTCCTTGCCCGCTTCGGCGCGCTTCTGCCCGAGCTCCCTGTTCGCGCTCTCGCTCCCCGTGTTGTCGGTGTAACCGGTGACGATGGCGGTGGCGTTCAGGTCGTTCTTCATCCGCAGCGCCACGCCGTCGAGCACGGCCTTGGCGATGTTCGTCAGGCGCGCGCTCTTTCCGTCGAAGAAGATCTCGTCCGAGGTCTGCCGGGGCGCCGGGCGCGGGGGCGGCGGCGGCGCGGGGGTGATCGTCGTTTCGACCCGCGTTTCCTCGACGACGGGCTCGGGCGCGGGCACGACGACCGGCGGCGGCGGGGCCGGCGGCCAGGCGGCGTAGGTGATGCCGATTATGCCGCCGATCGGCACCGGGTCGAAGCCGTGCTTGAGGAGCATGTCCATGTTCGCGTTGACGCCCGACGAGACCGCCCATCCCGTCTGCGCGATCCAGATGCGCGCCCCCGCGGTGAGCATCGAGTAGTCCGGCTCCGGCCGGTCGCCGCCGTTCATCACGTGGCGGTCGAGCTCCACGATGATGTGCGCGATCGGGACGATGGGGATCTCCACGCCGACCCCGAACCGCAGCTCGTTGGGCGGCCGGATGTCCTCGTCGTGCCTGCCCGACATCGTGTACGAGAGCATGCCCGTGAGAATGCCCTTCGACACGGCCGTGCCCCACTCCCAGTCGGCGCGGCGTGAGTTGAGCTGGTCGGTGACGGTGCCGTTCTCGTCGATGCGGATCGTCGAATTGGAGACCGGGATGTGGCCGGCCAGCCAGAGGGCCATGCGCAAGTCGGGATCGGCTTCCGAGCGGAAATTGACCTTGGTGCCGAGCCGGATCTTCTGTCCCTCCTGGATGTCGAAGGGCCCGACGAGGGGGATCCCGTCGATGACGCCCCGCTGCCAATTCCCCCGGCTCCGGCGGTTCTCGATGCCGCCGCTGGCAAAGACCGACAACCAATTCGTCAGGCCGAGCCCGATCGAGCCGGAGGCGGCCCAGTGACGGAAGACGCTGATCTGGTCGTCGTCTCCGAGGACGAGCGGTCCGGCGACCCTCTGCTCGAGCAAGCCGTAGATGCCCAGCGTGAACTGCCCCGCGCGGGGGTTGTCGGCCGTGGGCATCGTCAGGAGGCCGATATCCCCCTCGCTGCTCGGCGCGACGACGGCGACTCCCACACCGGCCTGGCCGAATGCGGCTCCGGCGGTGAGGCAGATCAGCATCCCGAGGAGCACGGTCCGCTTCGCCATCATGAAATCTCCTTTTCAAACCCGGACGGGACGTAACTGCCGAATAGGATAAGGCAAAAGTGACGAATCGCCAAACATCTTCTGACTGGGCAGGTGACCGGCCATCCGGTCAGGTACCAGACTATACGGCTTCGGGCGACTTGAAGGAGACGGTTGGCGGCCGGCCTTGCTCCTTCGCGAGAGGAGCGGAAATCTCGCCCGCCGCTGCTCAACTCGCCTTCAGGCCGGGTGTCCGCGAAAGCCGACTAGACCTTGGGCTGCATCACCAGAGACATCTTTTCCTGGAAGGTCTTCATGATCACGGGACCGCGTATGGAGGAGATCGCCTTTTCGGTCTGGCGGATGAGGTCGCGGACGGCCTCGACGCCCCGTCCCCGGTCGATCTCGGCGAGGGCCTGCTTGTAGGGCCGGTCGATACCGGGCAGGTTGGACTCGCCGATGGCGGTCTCGGCTTCCTGCTTCACCCGCGTGCAGAGGATCATCAAGATCTTCTTCTCGTCCCCCATCACCCCGCCCGACGCCGCGGAGGAGGGTCCGGGAGAGGAGACCGCGGCGGAGGCGCTCAGCCGCGTCGGCCCGGCGTCGAGCGGCGCGGCCGCTTCGCGGGGGCGCATCTCCGCCAGATCCGCCGTCACGAGCCCGTACAGGACCTTCGCCGTGTCGAAGGAGTTGGACGCGGTCGCGCGGGCGAGGTCCTCGACCGTCTTGCGCCCGTCGATGCGGATCACGAGGTTCCACTCGGGCGGAGAGAGGCTGACGGGCTCGCTCATTTCCCGGCCTTTCAGCACCGGGACGTAGTCGACGCCGGGAATCTTGCGCGCCAGAACCTTCCACTCGTCGAGACGGCGGGCGGCCTCCATGAGGAGCGAGGTGTTCGTCTTGTCGATCGTGGCGGAATCGGTCTCCTTGCCGGGGGTGAACTGGAAGTCGCCGGTCGACCAGATGGCCAGAGCGTAGACCGCCTCTTCCCCCGTCAGCGTCCCGAGCTCGGCGTGCACGATCCGCCCGTTTCGCAGGTAGATCAGGCCCCGCTCCGGCCCCCGGACGAGCATGAACATCCCCGTCTTCCCTGAGACCGAGACCAGCTGGATGATGTCAGGGACGGGGAGCTCCTGAATGGAACCCTGAAACGACATACGGGCGAGGATGCTAGCAGGTTCCGGGGCCGCGACTACCTCCGCGGCGGGGCGTGCAGGTGGCAGATCGCGAGCGCCAGAGCGTCGGCGGCGTCGAGGGGGACCCGGGACCGCTGGCGCCCGAGAAGCGAGAGGACCATCGCCCGGACCTGCACCTTCTCCGCCTGCCCGTAGCCGACCAGAGCCTTCTTCACCAGGCGCGGCTCGTACTCGAACACCGGAACCGACGAGCGGGCGGCAGCCGCCAGCAGGACCCCGCGCGCGTGGGAGAGCTTGATGGAAGACGCGGCGTTCTTCGCGACGAAAACCGTCTCGACCGAGACCGCGTCGGGGTGGACCTCCGCGACCAGCTCGAGCGCGGCGCTGAAGAGGAAGTCGAGCTTCTCCGGAAGGGCCAGGCGCGCCGGCGGGCGCCACACGCCGCACCGCTCGAGCCGGAGGCGACCGTCCTCGAAGACGACGATCCCGAAGCCCGTAGCGACCGAGCCGGGATCGAGGCCGAGGACCTTCACGACGGGCGGGAGCGTTATCGACTCACCGTTTACGACTTCTCCGCCGGCGTCTCCTCGAAGTCGAAATTTGCCCACACGTTCTGCACGTCGTCGTGGTCCTCGAGCGCTTCCATCAGCCGGACCATCTGGTCCGCCTTGCGCGCGTCGAGGGAAACCTCGGTGGAGGGGATCATCGAGATCTCCGCGACGGCGAGGGGCAGCCCCTTGCCCTCGAGCTGCGACTTCACGGCGGCGAAGCTCTCGGGAGACGTCTTGATCTCGTGGTACTGGTCGGTGGACTCGACGTCCTCGGCTCCGGCCTCTATGGCCGCCTCCATCACCGCGTCCTCGCTCGCTTTTTCCCTCTCGATGGCGATGTACCCCATCTTCTGAAAGAGAAAACGCACCGAGCCCGACTCGCCGAGGTTGCCGCCGTTCTTGGAGAAGATCGTACGGATCTCGGGCAGCGTGCGGTTCTTGTTGTCCGTGAGAGCCTCGATCAGGACGGCGGTTCCGCCGGGACCGTACCCCTCGAACGTGATCTCTTCGTACGACACGCCGGGGAGCTCGCCGGTGCCGCGCTGAACGGCGCGCTTGATGTTGTCGGCCGGCATGTTGAGGGCCTTGGCGTCATCGATGGCTTTGCGCAGACGCGGGTTCGCTTCGGGCGCCCCGCCGCCCTGCTTGGAGGCCATCGTGATCTCCCGGATGAGCTTGGTGAAGAGACGGCCGCGCTTGGCGTCCGCCGCTCCCTTCTTGTGCTTGATCGTGCTCCATTTGCTGTGGCCGGACATGGGGAGTCTCCTCAGACGAGATCAGGGGCGGGATTATATGGGGAGTCGCGAGCCCCGGTTCTCCTTGATTTCCCTGCGTTTCCAGCGACAATAGGCTCCAGTTCATGCCGAAGAAAGTTCTTTTGATCGAGTACGAACCGCGCTACGTCGAGCGGATTCGGGCTCTGCTGAACCCGCTTGGCCACTCCGTGACCGAAGTGCACGACGGGGAGGCCGGGCTGGCCGCCTTCTCCGCATCCCGCTTCGACCTCGTCCTCCTCTCCGGGATGCTGCCCCGGCTGCCGAGCGCGGAGGTGATCCGCGACATCCGCAAGAAGGGGGGCGCCACCGCTCCGCCGATCATTTTGATGATGAGCGGTTACAGGGGCTCGAACCGAAAGGCCGACGCCCAGAAGGTCGGCGCTTTCGACATCCTCGTTCGTCCCTTTTCCGACGAGGACCTGGCCGCCTCGGTCCGCGACGCGCTGGATTCGGTTGACATCGGGTCGAAGACGATGCGGATCGACATGTCCCAGCTCGCGGCGGCCACGCCGCTGACCTCCTCGGACATCTTCGCCGACGTGCTGGACGATCTCGTGGAGCTCGAGGCCCCGGCGGCCCCGGCGGCGGCGCCCTCGCCCCGCCCCGCCTCGCCCCCCGCGCCCGAGGATGCGATGGAGAAGCGGCTGCGCGACACGCTTTCCGGCTTGAACCTCAAGGGGTCGGCGCCCCGCCCTGGCCCGGCCGACAAGACGCCGCTACCGTCCGGCTCCGGAGCCTCCGTCCGGCCGAAGCTCTCCTCGGACACCGACGTGGATCGGATCCTCTCCGACAGCCTTTCGGGGATCTCGCTGCCGCGGCCGAAGGCTCCGCCGGCGACTTCCGGCACTCCCGCGTCGCCTGGCGCGGCTTCGGCGGCGCGCCGCCGCGAGGAGCCCGCAGCCGCCGTCGCTTCCACCGGGCCGGACCGCTTCGGCCAGTACGAGATCCTCGAGCGCATCGCCGCGGGCGGCATGGCCGAGCTCTACAAGGCCAAGCGCACGGGGGTGGAGGGCTTCCAGAAGATCGTCGCGATCAAGAAGATCCTGCCGCACCTGGCCGACGACGAGGAATTCGTGACGATGTTCGCCGACGAGGCCAAGCTCGCGGCGCAGCTGAACCACCCGAACATCATCCACATCTACGACCTCGGAAAGATCCAGGCGGGCGGTTACTTCATCGCGATGGAGTTCGTCGACGGGCGCGATCTGCGGGCGATCGAGCGGTCCACGCGCGAGCTGACCCTGCCCCTGCCCGTTCCCCTCGCGGTCTACATCGCCTCCAAGGTGGCCTCGGCGCTCGACTACGCGCACCGGCGCCGCGACGCGGAGGGACACGAGCTCAACATCGTCCACCGCGACGTCTCGCCGCAGAACATCCTGATTTCGTACGAGGGTGAGATCAAGCTCTGCGACTTCGGGATCGCGAAAGCCGCGTCGAAGGCATCCCAGACTCAGTCGGGCGCGCTCAAGGGGAAGATGCAGTACATGTCCCCGGAGCAGGCCTGGGGACGGCCGATCGATCGGCGGAGCGACCTCTTCTCGCTCGGCGTCGTGCTCCACGAGCTGCTCACGGGAGAGCGACTCTTCCGCGGCGACACGGACATCAACATCCTCGAGAAAGTCCGCAACGCCGACGTGGCGCCGCCGTCGCGCGCGAACTCCGAGGTGCCGCACAATCTCGACGCGGTCGTGCTCAAGGCGCTCGCGAAGGACCCCGAGGAGCGGTACGCGAACGCCTCGGACCTGCTCCGCGACCTCGACTCGGTGCTCTACTCGTACACGCCGGCTCCCGGCAGCGCGGACCTCGCGATCTACCTCCACCGCCTCCAGGCCGAGGAGACCGCGATGACGGAGGCCAAGGCGCGCGAGGCGGCGCAGGCCGTGCACGAAGCCGAGCCGGCGGTGCGCAAGCGCAAGTCGAAGGGGGCGCCGGTCTCGCGCAAGACGGGCACGACGCCCCGGGCCGCCGAGCCGCCCGCCGCGTCCCCGAAGGCCCCGCCGCCCCCCCCGTCCCCGCCGCGGGAGGCCCCGCCTGGGGCGGAGGTCTTCGGATCGATGGCGGCCCGCTCCGCCGAAGCCGAGAAGGCAAATCGCACGCCGCTCTACGTCGCGATCGGGCTGGCCGCCGTGCTGCTCGCGGCCTTCGCGGTCTGGCGGATGATGGAGCCGGAGCCGGCCGCCCCGGCGCCTGCCGCCGTCGTTCCGACGCCGGCCGCGGCCGTTCCCACTCCCGCTGCGCCCGACGTCTCGCCCACGGCGGCGGCCATTGATCCCAAAGCCGTGGACGCGGAAGTGCAGCGCCAGCTGGCCGCGCGCCGCAGGGAGCTCGAGAAGGCGGCGGCCGCCCTGAAGAAGCTGACCGCCGCGGAAATTCCGGCGGCGGAGCCGGCGCCGTCCCCGGAGCCGGAGCCCACGCTCGACCCGCCCACCACCGTGCCGACGGCGCCCCCGACGCCGCGCCCCGAGCCCACGGCCGCCCCGACCGAGCCGCCGCCGCGTCCCGAGATCGCGCTCGCCTCCGCGCCGGTGCCGGTGCGCGAGACGGAAGTCCAGCGCGGCGACCTCGTCGGCCCGGGTCCGGGAGTCGTCGAACCGGCGCTGTTATCCCAGCCGCGGGTCGTCTACCCGCCGATGGCGCGCCAGCAGCGCCTGACCGGCAGGGTCGTCGTCCTCGTTCTCGTGGACGAAAACGGCAGGGTCGTCGAGTCGCGGCTCCAGCAGGGCATAGCGGGTCAGGCCCCGATCAACGAGTCCGTCGTCGGCGCGGTGCGCAACGCGAAGTTTCGGTCCGCCACCAAGAACGGCATTCCCGTTCGGATGTGGCGGCCCGTTGTTGTGGAAGTCAAGCCCTAAAAAGGCATTGAGGAGGTCAGCGGGCATGGCCCTTTCGGCAGATCAGAAAAAGTTCTACGAGAACACGCTCACGGTCACCAAGCGCGAGATCCAGGAGCTCGAGGGCGAGATCCAGGAAGAGCTCGCGAAGGTGAAGGATCGACTGGCCGAGCTCCAGAACGGGCAGAAGGCGGCGCGGCAGATGTACGACGCGGCCTGCCAGCGCCTCGGCGTCCGCAACGAGCTCGAAGAGGCCGAATCCCAGGGCTGAACGGAATCGCGGGGGGGCGCGGCAACGCGCCCTCCGCGGGCTTTCTTGGCGCGGCGCTACTCGCCGCCGTCGCCGCCCTCGCCGGTTGCCGGTCCGAGCCTCCGAGCGCGTCTCCGAGCGGCGCCCCGCGGCGCGTCGTCACTCTCGCCCCGAACCTCACCGAGATCGTCTTCGCGCTCGGCGCAGGCGACCGTCTGGTGGGCGTCTCGGAGTTCTCGGACTATCCGGAAGCGGCGCGGGCGCTCCCGCGGGTCGGCGGGCTGGAGGTCGATGCGGAGAAAGTCGCGGCACTCTCGCCCGACCTCGTGCTCGCGATCTCCGAGGGTAACGCGCAGGGCGCGGTGCGGGCGCTGGAGGCCTCCGGACTTCCCGTGGCCGTGGCGCCTTCGGGCTCACTCGACGCCGTCCTCGACGCGATCCGCCTCGTTGGCCGACGGCTCGGCCGCCCCGAAGCGGGGGAGCGTCTGGCCCGGGACCTCGGGGCGCGGCGCGCGGCGGTGCGAGAGCGGGTGGCCGGCCGAAAGCGGCCGCGGGTTCTCCTCTTCGTCTGGCCGGACCCGCCGCAGGCCGCGGGGGGCGGGACCTTCCTGGACGACCTCCTCCGGGAAGCCGGCGCCGAGAACCTCGCCGGGCAGCGCAACGGCTGGCCCGTGCTGTCGGCGGAGTACCTCGCCACCGTGCCGATCGACCTGGTCGTCGTCCCGCAGTCCCCGCAGACGCGCGAGGCCTACGCGCGCGCCTTCGCCTCGGGCGCGCTGTCGCGCGGGCCGATCTCGCGCGCCCGCGTCGTGCACCTCGATGAGTCGGCGCTGACGCGGCCGGGTCCCCGGGCCTTCGATATGCTGGAGCGCCTGGCCGACGCGATTCCATGAAAGGCCCCGTGACCCCGGCCGGGCGCGCCGGAGCGCTCGCCGGGGGCGTCCTCCTGCTCGCCGCCGTCTGCGCCGCCGCCTTCGCGGTCGGCGGCGTGCACCTGTCGCTTCCGGACCTCGTGTCCGGAGAGGGCGAGGCGGGACGGATTGCGCGGATGCTCGCGTCGCTGCGCTTCCCGCGCGTGCTCCTGGCAGCGCTCGTGGGCGGATGCCTGGCGCTGGCGGGCGCGGCACTCCAGGCGCTCCTCAAGAATCCGCTCGCCGATCCGTTCCTGCTCGGGACCTCCGGCGGAGCGGCGACCGGGGCGGCCTGCGCGGCGCTCCTCGGCGCTTCGCCGCTCGTCTCGCCGGCGGCGGCCTTCCTCGGCGCGGCCGCCGCCTCGGTCGGGGTCGCGGCGCTGGCGGGCGGGGGCGCGGCGCTGGCGCGCCGCGGCGGCCGGCTGGACCTGCAGCGCCTCCTGCTGGCGGGACTGATCGCCAACGCCTTCTTCTCGGCGCTCCTGCTCGCGGCCTTCTCGGTGGCCTCCGGAGAAGCGGCGCGCACCATGCTCTTCTGGATGATGGGCAGCCTCGCCGACTCCACGCCGGGCAAGGTCGCGGCCCTCGCTCCCTACGCGCTCGCCGGAGCGGCGGTCCTGACCGCGATGGCCGCGCGCCTGAACCTCTTCTCGGTCGGCGAGGAGAACGCCGCGGCGCTCGGCGTCGCGACGGAGCCCACCAAGCGGATCGTGTTCCTCGCGGCGTCGCTCCTGACGGGAGCGGCCGTGGCGTTCGCGGGGGTGATCGGTTTCGTCGGCCTGCTCGTGCCGCACGCCGTGCGCGCCGTCGCGGGCAACGACCAGCGCACCCTGCTTCCGCTCTCGGCCCTGGCGGGCGCCGCGCTGCTGGTAGCCGCCGACGCCGTCTCGCGCGCCGCCCTCGCGCCCGCCGAGCTGCCGATCGGCGCGATCACGGCGGCCCTCGGCGCGCCCCTCTTCGCCTGGCTGCTTCTGAGGACGCCGTGACCGCCCTCGTGGAGGCGCGCTCCCTCTTCGTGGGCTACGGCCGAACCCCCGCGCTCCAGGGCCTGGACGCCGCGGTCTTCGCCGGCGAGATCGTCGCGATCCTCGGCGAGAACGGGTCAGGCAAATCGACGTTTTTGAAGGCGATCGCCCGCGTGCTCGCGCCCGAGTCGGGAGAGATCCTGTTCGAGGGTAAGCCGCTCGCCGCGATCCCCCGCCGGGAGTCCGCGCGCCGGATCGCCTACGTGCCGCAGAGCGTGGACCTCGTGTTCCCGATCCGGTCGCTCGACCTGGTGCTCCAGGGGCGCGCGCCGCACGGCCGCGGCTTCGTCGCCGAGTCGCCGGCGGACCGGCGCCTGGCGCTCGCGGCGATGCGCGCCTGCGACGTCGAGGCGCTCGCCGACCGCGACGCCTCCGCCCTGTCGGGCGGCGAGCGGCGCCGCGTGTTCCTGGCTCGAGCCCTCGCGCAGGAGGCGGAGATCTGGCTCCTCGACGAGCCCACCGCGGGCCTGGATCCCCGTCACCGCCTCGAGTTCCTGGAGACGCTCTGGCGCGTCCACGGCGAGCGGCGCACGACGATCCTCCTCGTCACGCACGAGATCGTCCTGGCCTCCGATCTCGCCTCGCGGGTGCTGTTGTTGAAGGCGGGTCGAACGATCGCCCAGGGGACGCGGCGCGAGGTGCTGACGGTCGAGAACCTCAGCCGGGCCTTCGGGGCGCCCTTCACGCTCCGCGCCGGGCGCTTCGAGGTGCGCAGCGAGCGGCTGCCGCAGCCCCCCGCGGATGTCAGTCCGGGCTAGGAGCCCGTCCTCCTAATGTCCTGCTGCGCGCCGGCGATTCTCTCGCTGCGAGCGGAAGGCTCGAAAAACCGCTTGTGCGGCGTAGCTCTGCTACGCCTCCGCGCGGTTTGTCTGCGTTCCCGCTCTCGCTTCGGCCTCACCGCGCTCGCGACGGACATTACTCGGACAGGCTCCTAATGAATTGTTTGAGCCGTCTGGCGGCCGCGGCGGCGCTCGGTTCCTGCTAGGATTCCCCTCCCGTTTCGCATGTGGTTCAAGAAAGATCGCGCGCCGAAGGAGCCCCGGGAAGGGCGGACCAGCAAGGTCCCGGAGGGGCTCTGGGTCAAGTGCGACAACTGCCGGCAGATCCTCTACAACAAGGAGCTCGCCCGGAACTTCAAGATCTGCCCGAAGTGCGGCTTCCACTTCCGGCTCTCGGCGCCTGAGCGGCTTCGCATGCTCTTCGACGATGGGCAATACGTCGAGTTCGACACGGGGCTGCGCTCCTCGGATCCCCTGAAATTCCGCGACAGCAAGAAGTACCGCGACAGGCTCCGCGCCGCCGAAGACGCCGTCGGCACCTCCGACGCGGTCGTCGTGGGCTCCGGGACGCTCGAGGGGATTCCCGTGATCATCGGCGCCATGGAATTCTCCTTCATGGCCGGCTCGATGGGCTCGGTCGTGGGGGAGAAGATCGCCCGCGGGGCCGAGCGCGCGCTCGCGGAGCGCAAGCCGCTCATCATCGTCTCGACCTCCGGCGGCGCGCGCATGCAGGAGGGGATTCTCTCCCTCATGCAGATGGCCAAGATCTCGGCCGCGCTCGCGCGCCTGTCCGAGCACCGGATCCCCTACATCTCGGTCATGACCGATCCGACGACCGGCGGCGTGACGGCCTCCTACGCGATGCTCGGCGACCTCAACCTCGCGGAACCGAACGCGCTCATCGGGTTTGCGGGTCCGCGGGTCATCGAGCAGACGATCCGGCAGACGCTCCCCGAGGGATTCCAGCGCTCGGAGTTCCTGCTCGAGCACGGAATGCTCGACATGATCGTCGAGCGCTCGGAGATGAAGGCGACGATCGGGCGGTGCCTTCGGCTGCTCTGGGGCAGCGCGGCCTGATCGGGAAACCGCCCTGACGCCGCGGCTTTCCGCGCTCGCGCGGCTGGAGTCGCTCGGCGTCCGCGGCATGAAGCTCGGCCTCGAAGCGATCGACGCCGTCTGCGAGCGCCTCGGCCGTCCGGAGCGGCGCGTGGAGTCCGTGCTGGTCGCGGGGACCAACGGAAAAGGCTCGACGGCGGCCACTCTCGCCGCGATCGCGGAAGCCGCGGGGCTGTCGACCGGGCTCTACACGTCTCCCCACCTGATCGACGTGGCCGAGCGCATCCGCATCGGGCCCGCCGACATCGCGGCGGGGGAGCTGGACGAGGCGCTCGGCGAGGTGTTCGCCGCCGCGGACCGCGCGCCGCAGGTGCCGCTGACCTACTTCGAGGCGATGACGGCGGCGGCGTTCGCGGTCTTCGCGCGGCGAGCGTTGGATCTCGCGGTCCTCGAGGTCGGCCTCGGAGGCCGGCTCGACGCGACGAACGTCGCTCCCGCCTCGGTGTCTGTCGTCACGTCGATCTCGCTCGACCACGTCGAGGATCTCGGTCCCACGGTCGAAGCCATCGCTGCCGAGAAAGCCGGCGTCTTCCGCCCCGGACGGCCCGCGCTCGTCGAGAGCCGGGTCCCGGAAGCGCTCGGGGTCTTCCGCGCCGCCGCGGAGCGCGTCGGGGCAGAGCTCCACGAGTTGGGCGCCGAGCTGCGTCTCGACCGAGTCGAGCCGACGCTCGAATCCACTCGGTTCCGGCTCGTGACGCCCCTGCGCGGGTACGACCTGGAGACTCCGCTTCTCGGCTCGCACCAGGCCTCCAATGCGGCCATCGCTGTCCGGGCGGCGGAGCTCCTGAGGCCCGCAATCGAGCCGGAAGCGATCGCGCGCGGCGTGGCCTCCGTGCGCTGGCCGGGCCGCCTCGAGCGGTTCCGGGGGCGGGGACGGACGATTCTCCTCGACGGCTGCCACAATCCGGACGGCGCCGCGGCGCTCTGCCGATTCGTCGCCGACACCGGCCTGGCGCCGGACCTCGTCTTCGGTGCGATGGCGGACAAGGACGTCGAGGCGATGGCGGCCGCGCTCGGGGGGGCGGTGCGGCGCATCCGGCTGGTGCCGGCGCCCTCGCCGCGGGCGGCCGCGCCGGGCGAGCTCCTCCGGCTCTTTGCGCCCCGGCGCCCGGACGCGCTCGCCGCGCCGAGCCTCCCGGCCGCGCTCGAGGAGCTCCTCGCCGATCCGGAGACCGAATCTATAATCGTCGCCGGGTCTCTTTACCTGGTCGGCGAGGCGCGCGCGCTGCTCCTTTCCGGCCGCTTCGAATGAGCAGGCTGCCGAGAACATGACGACCGTCGCCGCCCCCTTCACGCGGGAGTACTTCGAGCGGCTCGAAGAGGAGCGGCTGGCCGTCTACGCCTCCAAGAGCGCGCGCGCGGCGCGGCCGCGCGGCCCGGTCTCCTCGAGCCCGGGAGACGCCCGCACCGACTACGCGCGCGACCGGGATCGCATCATCCACTCGCGCGCCTTCCGGCGTTTGAAACACAAGACGCAGGTCTTCATCCCATACGAGGGAGACCATTTCCGGACGCGGCTGACCCACACGATCGAGGTCGCGCAGATCGCCCGGAGCGCCGCCCGCGCCCTCGGCTTGAACGAGGACCTCACCGAGGCGATCGCGCTCGGCCACGATCTCGGCCACACGCCCTTCGGCCACTCGGGCGAGTACGTGCTGGACCGGCTGCTGCGGGAGAGCCATCCCGAGGCGGGCGGCTTCAAGCACAACTTCCAGTCGGTCCGCGTGGTCGACCGCCTCGAGAAGCGCTACGAGGACCCGGGGTTGAACCTCACCCACGACGTGCGCGAGGGGGTCCTCAAGCACACCGCGTGGCCGAAGGACTTTCCGTTCCCGCTCGATTTCCCCGAGGGCCTCCGGTTCGAGTCGGGCGGCAGCCTGGAAGCCCAGGTCGTCAACTGGTCCGACGAGATCGCGCAGCAAACGCACGACCTCGAGGACGGCCTGCCCTTGACCGAGGAAGCGGCGATCGAGGAGCTCGCCATCGCGCGCCACGTGCGCGCGGCCCGCGGCTTCGGAAGCGACGCGGCGTCGCGCCGGGCCTCGCTCATCCGCGGCATGATCGCGACGCTCTCCGCGGACCTCGTGGACGACTCGCGGGCCCGGATCGAGCGCTGGCTCGAGGCCGCGCGCGTCACGACGGCCGACGAGTTCTACGCGCGGCGCGACCGTCTGCCGGGGGACCTCGTCGGGTTCACCGACGCGGGCCGACGCCTGTACGCCGAGCTGCGCGAGTTCGTCTACCGACACATCATCCACTCCTTTCCGGTGTCGCGGCACGACGGCCACGCCCGCCGCGTGATGGCGGGGCTCTTCGCGGCGTACCGGGACAATCCGCGCCTCCTCCCGGACGACGTGCTGCGGGGCATGGAGCGCGAGCTCTCGGTCCGTTTCCTCCGGGAGCTGCCTCTGGGACAGGTGGAGCGCGAGGTCGCGGAGAACTACCATCCCCGCCCCGGCTTCTACCGCACGATCGCCGACCACATTGCCGGGATGACCGACAGTTACTGCAATACCGAGTACCGACAGCTCGTCGTCGAGTAGAAAGAGGAACTCCATGCCCTCCGCGACCGCTCCCGCCGCCCTGATGGACCGCGACCTTACCGTGGTCGACCCCGAGATCGCGCGGTGGATCGAGGCCGAGCGGCGCCGCCAGAACGAGGGCATCGAGCTCATCGCGTCGGAGAACTGGGTCTCGCGCGCGGTGCGGGAGGCCCAGGGCTCGGTCCTCACGAACAAGTACGCCGAGGGATATCCCGGCAAGCGTTACTACGGCGGCTGCGAGTTCGTGGATCAAGTCGAGCAGCTCGCGATCGACCGCGCGAAGGCGCTGTTCTCCGCCGAGCACGCCAACGTCCAGCCGCACTCCGGGTCGCAGGCCAACATGTCCGTCTACCTGACGGCCCTGAAACCAGGCGACACGATCCTCGGCATGGATCTGACGCACGGCGGCCACCTGACCCACGGGCATCCGCTCTCGTTCTCGGGGCGCGAGTACAAGGTGGTCGCCTACGGCGTGCGCCGGGAGGACGAGCGAATCGACTACGACGCCCTGGCCGCGCTGGCCCGCGAGCACCGCCCGAAGTTGATCATCGCTGGCGCCTCCGCCTATGCGCGGATCATCGACTTCGCGCGATTCGGCGCCGTGGCCGACGAGGTCGGCGCCGTGCTAATGTGCGACATCGCGCACATCGCGGGCCTCGTGATCGCCGGGCTCCATCCCTCGCCCGTTCCCCACGCGCCGTTCGTCACGACGACGACGCACAAGACCCTGCGCGGGCCGCGCGGCGGCGTCGTGCTGTGCCGTGCCGCGCACGCGAAGGACCTCGACCGCAACGTCTTTCCGGGCGTGCAGGGGGGGCCGCTCGAGCACGTCATCGCCGCCAAGGCCGTGGCCTTCGCCGAGGCCGCGACGCCGGAGTTCGTGGCGTATCAGAAGCGCGTCGTCGAGAACGCGAAGGCGCTCGCGGCGGCGCTGGCCGGCAGCGGCTTCCGGCTGGTCTCGGGAGGCACCGACAACCATCTCATGATGGTGGACGTCGGCGCGAAGGGGATCTCGGGGAAGGACGCGGAGAAGCTGCTCGAGATGGCCGGGCTCACCGTCAACAAGAACACGATCCCCTTCGACACGCGTTCCCCCATGGTCGCCTCGGGGATCCGCCTCGGGACGCCCGCCGTCACGACGCGCGGCATGGGTGCGGCCGAGATGGAGGTCATCGGCGCGGCGATCGCGCGCACGCTCGAGGCCGGCGACGACGCGGCCGCCCGGGCCGAGGTGCGGCGCACGGTCGCCGACCTCTGCGCGGCGTACCCGCTGGTGTGAGCCGCCGCGCGGCGGCTGGCGCCGCGGCC
>JBBDKM010000079.1:0-7402 GCA_040879385.1 Thermoanaerobaculia bacterium
TCCTCCGCGTACTTCGGAACCAGCTCCATGTCCATGAAGGGGGATTTGCCGGGCTTGTCGAAGTGCACCTCCGGCTTCATCGGGTCGTACCAGTACAGAACCTCGCGACCCGGCGTGGGGTGAGACGCCGAAGGGGATTCGGCCGTCTCGCTCTTCTTCCGACAGGCGAGCATGCCGCCGATCACGAAAAGCCCCGCGACGCAGAGGGAAAGACTCTTACTTCTGAACATGTTCTTCTCCCGTCGTCGGCGTCCCCTCGATCAGCGGAAGGCCCGAGGCCTTCTGAAGCGCCGCGAGCGCCCGCCACGCTTCCGCCCGGCGCGCGGCAAGCTCTCCGGCGTAAGCGTCGAGGTCGAGGGCGGACCGGATGTACGTCAGAAAATCGATCTGTCCCACGGCGTAGGCCTCCCCGGCGGCCTGATAGTTGGTTTCCGCCTGCGGAAGGATCGAGCCGCGATAGAGCCCCGCCTGCTCGACCGAGCGCCCGAGGTCCGCGTAGGCCTCCTCGACTTCTCCCTGGATCTGGTTTTTGACCATCTCGAGATTCGCGCGAGCGCCGGAAAGCTGCGCATCTCGCTCGGCCTCCTTCTCGCGGAGGCGTTTGGGCTGAAAGAACGGGAGGTTCAGCGACACCGATGCGCCCACGAAGTCGTCGAAATCCACGCGGAAGGCGTAGTAGCCCTTCGCCGTGAAATCGGGCCGCTTCTCGAGGAGCGCGAGCGTGCGCTGCTCTTCGGCCATCCGCACGTCGGCTTTCGCGGCCGTGACGCCCGGGCTTCGGTCGAAGGCCTGACGAAGAACGTCGCCGCTTTCCGGCGGCGTCGGATCCGCCTCCGGAATCGGGATCGGCGCGACCGCGGTGTCGGCGGGCAGCGCCTGGAGCGCGTTGAGCTTCGCCGTGGCCATGCGCCGGTCGCCCGCGAGTCCCGCGAGTCTCTCATCGACGGCCGTGATCTCCAGGTTCGCCCGCAAGACGTCGGGCTGGGCGCCTTTCCCGACGCGATAGCGCTCCGTCGCCGACGCCGCCACGCGACGCAGCCGCTCGCGGCTTCTCTCCAGAATTGCCAGCCGGGCATCGACCCCGGCGATCGTGAAGAATGCGTCGGCGACCTGCGCCGCCAGCCGGACGATGTGGTCCGCGTGCATGGCGGCGGCTCCTTCGAGCTCGGCCTCGGCCGCCCGCTTCAAAGCGGGACGCTTCCCGGCTGCCGGGATCTTCTGCCACGCCGTGACCTTCTCCATGGTGAAGTTGTCGCGCGAGAACGAGAAGTCCGAGGTCGGGACGTCCGCTATACCCACCTCGACCTCCGGGTCGGGCAGCGCCAGGGCCTGACCCACGCGATGGCGCGCGGCCTCGATCCCCGACTCGCGATTGGCGATCTCGGGGTTCTGGGTGACCGCGCGCGTGATCGCCTCGGAGAGGCGCACGGACCAGTCCGGCTCCTCGGCCCGCAAGGGGTGGCACAAGAGACGACGATCGTGAAGTAGCGCAACCAGCGCATCGTGAAACTCCTTCTCCGCGGCCGGACACATTCCGGACACACAAGATCAAACGGAGAAACGACGTCTCAGAGGCGCAGGTGGAGAGGATCGAGGCGAGAACCTGGGCGTAGAGGAGCAGTTGACGGGAAGCCAGGCTGGAATGCCTCGCTCCGCCCGAGCTGAATGACGGAGTCCTCGATGAGCCAGATCGAGTCCCGGTCAACGATCGCCCTTTTGGCTGCGCACGGGGCCGCCGTGTCGCGCTTTTCGAGCGTCGGCGCGCACTGTTCGCAGCAAGCCGGGAGCGCAGCAACCGTGGGCTCGGCTTCCCCCCGCGGACAGCAATCCGAGCAGGCGGCGACCGCCGGCGCGGTCAAGGACAGACCCAGCACGGCGGCAAGGAGGCTGGAGCGAAGTCGAGTCATGTGGGTTTCGATGCCAACTCTAGCATGGAGTTTCTCACAAAGGCGATCCCCCGCCTGGGTCCGAACAGAACGTCCAGCCCGGCGATTCCCTCCTGAGAAGGCCACGAACCGGAAACGCGATCGTCGGCCTGCGGGATCGTCTTTCCGCCGACGCGAAAAGGGGGGGGCCGCCCGGGCCAGCGTGAACCAAGGCGCCGGCGATCGAGGCGGACGAGATACGGCCCCGACCAACCCCTCCCGCTCTGGCTCCGGATCGGGATCGTGCCAGGGCTTCAACTCGCGCTTGCCCCATGACTCGCCCGGACAACGGCTTGGCTTGGGAATCGACGGTCTCGGCGGGCCCCGCAGGGAATAAACAGACTGATGTATGTGTATCATGCGCTGGTCGAAAGGGCGTACCAAACTTGACAGCGATGCGGCTGCGAAACCTGCCTCTCGTCTCCGGTCTGATCCTCGCCCTCGCGATCAGCGTCGTGTGGTGCGGCGGGCCGTGCTGTGGGACGATGGAAGTGAATCCTGCCTCGGCTCCTTCCATCGGCGTTATGTCGTGCTGCAGCGCGGGGACACCCAGTCAATGCCAGCCTTTGATCCAGCGAGTCGACAGCGCGATTTTCTCGTCGGTCGCTCCCCTGTTTTCGCCCCTCGCGCTTCTCGCCACACAGCCCACATCCGCTGCACGTCTGGCGCCCGAGTTCGGCCTGACACTGAAGCCGCGCGTGCTTTCCGCCCGCCAAAGTCTCCCCTCTCTCCACGTTCCGCTCCTGATCTGAAACCGGTCCACTCCTGAGGCGAGGTGGCGGACGGTGTCCGCCCTTCCGGTCCGGGCCATCGTCCGGACCTTTTGGAGGCAAGACCGGTGATCACGCACAGAATCTCGACTCTCACGTTCATAGGGTTCGTCGGCCTGGTGACGGCCGCCGGCGCGGGGGCGCAAACCCCGGGCGCGCCGCCGCTCGCCGCGCGCGCCACGTTCGCCGACCCGACCCTCGAGACCCTCGTCTCGGAGGCACTCGAGAAGAACCCGGACGTGGCCGCGTCCGTCGCCACGGCGGAGGCCGCGAGCTTTCGTATCTCGCCGGCCCGGACGCTTCCGGACCCGTTTCTGTCGTTCAACTACCAGAACGACGGATGGGCCTTCTCGCTCGGCGTGCAGGACATGACGTCCCTCGGGGCGATGTTTTCGCAGCCTCTCCCCTGGCCAGGCAAGCTGCGCCTCGCCGGAGAAGAGGCCGCGTTGCGCGCGGAAGAGGTCAGGGCGGGCACGGTGGGACGGGCGCGGCTGGCCGTCGAGGCACGGGTGCGTCGCGCCTACTACGAGCTCCTCTTCGCCCAAGAGCTCCTCGCGCTGATCGAGGACCGGAGCCGATCCTGGCGCGAGATCTCGAACATCGTGCGGGAGCGATATGCCGTCGGCCTCGGCGTCCAGCAGGACGTCCTGCGCGCGCAGGTCGAGGTGCTGCGCCTGGATGAGGCCCGCGCGGACCAGAACGCTCAGATCGCCAACCGTCGCGCCGAATTGAACCGTCTTCTCGCCAGGCCCCAGGACGCCCCGATCGAGATCGACCAACGCCTGGAGTTCCGGCCGGACGTACCGGAGCTAACAGCCCTCAACGGCGCCGTCCGGGAACGGAGCCCCGAGCTCGCCGCGCTGGCTCGCGGGATCGAAGCCGATCGATCCCGAGTCTTGCTCACGAAAAAGCAATTCCTGCCGGACTTCGTCGCCAGCGGCGGTCCCATGTACCGGGGTGGCCTCGATCCGATGTGGCAGGTGGGCCTCGGTATCACGCTTCCCATCCACGTCGGCTCGCGGCTGAAGCCGCGCCTTTCGGAGGCCGAGGCCGAGCTTCGGTCCGACCAGAGCCGCTTTTCCTCCGCGGCGCTCGAGCTCGAATTCAGAACCCGCGAGCGCTTCCAGAACCTCGAGGCGGCCCTGCGCGTCGCGCGCCTGTACCGGGAGGGAGTCATGCCCACGGACCAGCTCTCGCTCGAGTCGGCAGTCGCGAGCTACCGCACGGGCAAGGTCCCCTTCGTCACGGTGCTCGAGGCCCTCAACACGCTGTATGCCGACAGCGCCATCTACCTTTCACGCCTGGCCGACGCCGAGAAGTGGCGTGTGGCGATCGACGAAGCGGATCTGCAGTCAACCGCCGGAATGGCTGTCGGTGCCTCAGCGTCGGCCGGACCGTCGGGTATTTCCGCGGGCGGGGCCGCCATGGGCGCAGCCCCGTCGATGAAGTGACGATCATGAAACTCATTCTCCGCTCCGCACTGCCATGGCTCCTTGCCGTGATCTTCGCGGCCGCCTTCCTCGCGCTCGCCTTCTCGCGGCGAGAGGCCGCAAAACCTGAGCGTGGCCGTGAGGCGCATGCCGCGGGCTCCGCGACGGCCCCGAGCTCCGCGTCCAAGGCCCGTCGGATCCTCTATTGGGTCGACCCGATGCATCCGGCGTACAAGTCGGACAAGCCCGGAACGGCTCCGGACTGCGGCATGGACCTCGTCCCCGTCTACGAGGACGGTTCCGGGTCAGGGACCGACGCGAAATCGATCGCCGGCTATTCCACGATTTCCTTGAACCCCGAGCGCCAGCAGGCGATCGGAGTGCGGATCGGGAAGGCAGAAATCCGCGAGCTGACGAAGACGATACGCACGGTCGGACGAGTGACCTTCGACGAGACCCTCCTCCACCAGATTCATCCCAAGTTCGAAGGCTACGTGGAGGAGCTCTACGTCAACTACACGGGCAAGCCGGTCCGAAAAGGCCAGCCCCTGCTCTCGATCTATAGCCCGGACCTTCTCGCCACACAGCAGGAGTATCTGCTCGCGCTTCGCGCGAGACGGCAGCTGACCAGCTCCCAGAACAGCGACCTATCGCGCGGGGCGGCGGATCTCTATGACGCGGCCCGTCAGCGGCTTCTTCTCTGGGACATTCGCCCCGCGGACATCGATCGCCTCGAGCAGACAGGCAAGCCACTGAAGGCGCTGACCCTCTATTCGCCGGTGGATGGCTTCGTCGTGGCGAAGGACGCCGTCCAGGGATCCCGTGTCATGCCTTCCGACACGCTGTTCGAGATCGCAGGCCTTCACCACGTCTGGGTCCTCGCTGACGTCTACGAGTCGGAAGCGCCCTTCGTCCGCGTGGGCCAGACCGGTCGGATGAGCCTGAGCTATTTGCCCGGCCGCACCTGGACGGGCACGGTCACATTCATCGCCCCCGTCGTCGAGGAGAAGACACGCACGGTCAAGGTGCGTCTCGAGTTCTCGAATCCGGACGAGGTATTGAAGCCCGGCATGTACGCGGAGGCCGTTCTCGAGCGGCCTCTCGGGCGCGTCCTCACGGTTCCCGACAGCGCCGTCCTGATCACCGGAACGCGCTGCGTCGTGTTCGTCGCCAGCGGAGACGGCCGATTCGAGCCCCGGGAAGTCAAAGTCGGCCCGAAGGTCGATTCCTACTACGAGATCCGTGAGGGGGTCCAGGCCGGCGAGGATGTCGTCACGCAGGCGAATTTCCTCGTCGATTCCGAGTCGCGCCTGAAGGCGGCCTTGGCCGGCATCGCCCCCGCCCCGGACAAGACGCCGGCGGCGCTGCCGCACCAGCACTGAGGCGCCACCATGATCGAACGGATCATCGCTTTCTCGGCGCGCAACCGGTTCATCGTGCTGGCCCTCACCGGCGCGGCCATCTTCGCGGGCGTCTGGTCGATCGGCAACATCGCCCTCGACGCGCTCCCCGACCTCTCCGACACGCAGGTCATCGTCTACTCGCGCTGGGACCGCAGTCCCGACATCATCGAGGACCAGGTCACTTACCCGATCATCACCGCGATGCTCGGGGCGCCGAAGGTCAAGGCGATCCGAGGTTTCTCCGACTTCGGCTTCTCTTACGTCTACGTCATCTTCGAAGAAGGTACGGACCTCTATTGGGCCCGCAGCCGCACGCTGGAGTACCTCTCGAAGATCCAGCAGCGCCTGCCGGAAGGGGTCCGTACGGAGCTCGGTCCGGACGCGACCGGTGTGGGCTGGGTCTTTCAGTACGCCCTGGTCGACAAGAGCGGAAAGCACTCGCTTGCGGATTTGAGATCGATCCAGGACTGGAACATTCGCTACGACCTTCAATCGGTTCCCGGCGTCGCCGAAGTGGCCAGCCTCGGAGGCTTCGTGCGCCAGTATCAGGTGACGGTCGACCCGAACCGGCTCTCGGCGTACGAAGTGCCGCTCATGGGGATCGTCGAAGCGATCCGTGACTCCAACAACGAGGTCGGCGGACGGCTGATCGAGTGGAGCGGCGCCGAGTACATGGTCCGGGCTCGCGGCTACATCCGGTCGGTCGCGGATCTCGAAGAGATCGTCGTCAAGGCCGACGAGCAGGGAACACCCGTCCGACTTCGAGACGTGGCCGAGATCCAGCTCGGTCCCGAGATCAGGCGAGGCATCGCGGAGCTCGACGGTGAAGGTGAGGTGGCTGCCGGGATCGTCGTGATGCGGCACGGCGAGAACGCCATGAACGTCATCGAGCGAGTCAAGGAACGCTTGAAGGCCATCGAGCCCACGCTCCCGGACGGGGTCAAGATCGTCACGACCTACGACCGGTCGGAGCTGATCGAACGGTCGATCAAGACGTTGAAGCACGAGCTCGTCCTCGAGGTGCTGATCGTCTCCCTCGTGATCTTGATCTTCCTCTGGCACATCCCGAGCTCCATCATCCCGATCGTCACGATTCCCGCGGCCATCGTCCTCTCGTTCATCCCCATGAAGATGTTCGGGATCAGCTCGAACATCATGTCGCTCGGCGGAATCGCGGTAGCGATCGGCGCGCTCGTGGACGCGGCGGTCGTCGTCGTCGAGAACGCACACAAGAAGCTCGAGGTCTGGGAGTCGACGGGCCGGAAAGGCGACTACAGGGAGATCCTCATCGGTGCCATTCAGGAGGTGGGCCGGCCGAGCTTCTTCTCGCTGCTCGTCATCGCCGTCGCTTTCATGCCGGTCTTCGCTCTCGAAGCTCAGGAGGGGCGCCTCTTCCGACCCCTCGCCTTCACGAAGAACTTCGCGATGGCGATCGCCGCCATCCTCGCGATCACGCTCGATCCGGCCATCCGACTGCTCTTCACACGGCTCAAGAACTACGACTTCAAGCCGCGGTGGCTGTGCCGGATCACGAATGCCGTCGCCGTCGGAAAGATACACCCCGAGGAGAAGCACCCGATCTCCCGCGTTCTGTTCCGTCTCTACGGGCCGCCGGCAAAGTTCGTGCTGCGTCATCCGAGACTCGTGATCGCTGCGGCGCTCCTGGTCGTGCTCGCCACGATCCCCGCCTACACACGACTCGGCTCCGAGTTCATGCCGCCGCTGAACGAAGGCTCCATCCTCTACATGCCGACGACGCTGCCCGGCATCTCGGTGACGGCCGCGCAGGATCTGCTTCAGCGCCAGGACCGGATCCTGCGGCAGTTTCCCGAAGTCGAGCGCGTCTTCGGAAAGGCCGGCCGCGCCGAAACGTC
>JBBDKM010000079.1:7502-67348 GCA_040879385.1 Thermoanaerobaculia bacterium
ATCCGCACGCCCGTCGGGATCAAGGTTTTCGGCTCCGATCTGAACCGGATCGAGGAGATCGGCCGCCAGCTCGAGCAGATCCTCCAGAAGGTCCCCGGAACGCGGAGTGTCTACGGCGAGCGCGTTGCCGGCGGCTACTTCGTCGACTTCGACCTGAAGCGCCGTGAGATCGCGCGCTACGGCCTGACCATCAAGGAAGTCCAGGAAGTGATCATGTCGGCGATCGGCGGCGAGAACGTCACGACGACGATCGAGGGGCGCGAGCGGTACCCCGTCAACGTCCGCTATCCCCGGGAGCTGCGCGACGATCCTGACAAGCTGGCGCGCACGCTCGTCCCCACGATGTCGGGCGCCCAGATTCCGCTCTCCCAGCTCGCCGACATTCGCCTGGTCGAGGGGCCATCAATGATCCGCGATGAGAACGGGAGGCTCAGCGGCTACGTCTACGTCGACGTCGATACGGCCAGCCGCGACATCGGCGGATACATCGCGGACGCCAAGGCGGCCGTGGCGCGCTCTTTGAAGCTCCCGACCGGCTACACGCTCATCTGGAGCGGGCAGTACGAGGCGATGGAGCGGGTCCGCGAAAAGATGACGGTTGTTCTTCCGGTCACGCTGTTTCTCATCTTCGCCCTTCTCTACGCCAATACGAAGTCGCTCCCGAAGACGCTGATCGTCCTCATGGCCGTGCCGTTCTCGGCAGTCGGAGCAATCTGGTTCCTCTACGCGCTCGGCTACCACATGTCGATCGGGGTCTGGGTGGGACTGATTGCCTTGCTGGGACTGGACGCTGAGACCGGCGTCTTCATGCTGCTGTACCTCGACCTCGCGTACGACGAGGCGAAGGCGTCCGGGGCGATGCGGACCCGCCAGGACCTGAAAGCGGCCATCATGCACGGCGCCGTTAAGCGCGTGCGTCCGAAAGTCATGACGGTTGCCTGCGCCTTCTTCGGCCTCGTGCCGATCATGTGGTCGTCGGGAACCGGGGCGGACGTCATGAAGCGCATCGCGGCTCCGATGATCGGCGGGCTCTTTTCGTCGTTCGCGATGGAGCTGCTCGTCTATCCCGCGGTCTACCTCCTCTGGAAGTGGCACTCCGAGGTCAAACACGTAGGGCTCGCTCCCGACTCGACGGGCGTCGAGCCGATCACGATGGGAGGCTGAGATGTTTCACAACGTGCTCTGGGCCGTTGACCCGACCGCTCCTTCCGGCCCGCCGGTCGCTCTGCTTCGGGCTCTCGATGGAGAGGCGGACAGCCATCTTCAGGCGACGGCTGTGCTCGAGCCCTTCGATCATCTGTACGCGGCGCCGCCGGCGTGGATCGATCCTGGCCTGGCGAAGTGGCGCCAACACTGCCACAGCGCTCTGCGCAAACGCATTCGCGATCTCCTTCACCCGATCGCCGGCCATGGAATTCGAGTCGATTACGTGGTCGCGGAGGGGTACGCCGCGTCCGTCCTTCTCGCGGATGTCCGGCGCACGCACCGCGACCTGGTCCTCCTGCGGACTCAGTCATACGACGGAAAGGACGGGAACAAAATCGGAAGCCTCGTCGAAGAGTTGCTTCGCCGGTCGCCGGTACCGGTCTGCTGTGTCCGCGACGTGAACGAGGATTACACGATCCGACGGGTCCTGATCGCGAGCGATCTGTCAGACAGCTCGCTCTCCGCCTTCGAAGCCGGCGTCACGATCGCGGAGGAACGGGGTGCCTCGGTGACGCTCGTTCACCTGCTCCGAGGATGGGACCCGTCCCTTCCTTCGGATGTCTCGGATCGCCTCCACGCATCCGCCAAAGCGGCCCTGAAGGCATGGCGCGAGCGGCAGCCGCACATGGTCTCGCTGCGAGTTCCGGTAGAAGAAGAGGTGCTTCGAGCCGCCAACGCCGCCGACGGCATCCTCGAGAGGGCTCGCGAGCTCTCCACCGACCTGATCGTGATCGCGTCGCACGGCTGGACGGGCATCGGCGGAGTGCTGTTCGGCTCGACGGCCCGCCGGGTCGTTCGCGGAGCCGACGTTCCGGTCCTCGTGACGCGAACACCCGATTCCGCTTTTACGGGAGGAGCTTCATGAAAGCCACGACCTGGCTCGTCGCCGGTCTGGGCATCGTCGGTATCGCGGTCGTGAGTTGCAACCGAAAGCCCGGCGGCGCCCCGGAGGCCCCTGCCCATGCGGAGCACCCGGCCGCCGCGCCAAAGGCTCCGGCGATGCCGGGAATGGAGATGGGACAGAGCAAGGCGGCGCCGGGAGCGAAGTCAGGCGAGGGCAAGGAGATGGCTTCGATGCCGCCCGGCTCGATCCGACTCTCCCCCGATCGGCAGCAGCTGATCGGAGTCGTGCTGACCCCCGTCGCGATGCGGCCGATGACCCGGGAAGTTCGGACGGTCGGCCGCGTCGAGTACGACGAGCGCAGGCTCGCCTTCGTCAACACCAAGTTTGCCGGATGGATCGAGCGGCTCGACGTCGACTTCACGGGAATCTTCGTCCGCAAGGGACAGACCCTCATGGCGATCTACAGTCCCGAGCTCGTCTCGGCCCAGGAAGAGTACCTGCTGGCCCTGAGAGCGGTCCGCTCCCTTTCGGCAGGGACGAATGTCTCTCGCGAGCTCCTCGACGCGACGCGGCGTCGACTGCTTTCCTGGGACATCCGCGAAGACCACATCAAAGAGCTGGAGACGACCGGGAAGACGCGCCGCACTCTCGACATTCACAGTCCCATCAGCGGTTACGTGATCGAGAAGATGGCGCTCCAGGGCCTGCGCGTCGAGCCCGGGATGAACCTCTACAAGATCGCGGACATCTCCCGCGTCTGGATCGACGCGGCCATCTACGAGTACGAGGTGCCGCTGATCAAGCTCGGCCAGGAGGCAAGAGTCGACCTCTCCTATGCGCCCGGGGAGGTCTTGCGCGGCAAAGTCTCCTACGTCTATCCCTACCTCGACGAAAAGACCCGCACGGTACGGGTTCGTCTCGAGTTCCCGAATCCGCATGCGGCGCTGAAACCCGGCATGTACGCCGACGTCGTCCTCGAGGCGAAAGGCGACGAGGCGCTCGCGGTCCCCCAGACGGCAGTCCTCGACACGGGAAGCCGCAAGCTCGTCTTCGTAAGCCGGGGCGAAGGCCGGTTCGACCCGAGAGAGATCAAGACGGGATACCTGGCAGGAGGCTACTACCAGGTCCTTGAGGGCCTCGCGCAAGGCGAAAAGGTCGTGACCTCCGCCAACTTCCTGATCGACTCCGAGTCGCAGCTCTCGACTGCGACCGGGCAGATGAAGCACTGAAGGGGCCGAGTCATGATCGAGAAGCTCATCGCCGCCTCGGCACGAAATCTCCTCTTCGTCGCACTCGGCGTCCTCGTCATCATCGGCGTGGGCGTCTATGCCGTGAAGAAGACCCCGCTCGACGCGCTGCCCGACCTCTCGGACGTACAGGTGATCGTGTTCACGGAGTGGCCCGGCCGGGCGCCGAATCTCGTCGAAGACCAGGTCAGCTACCCCATCGTCTCGACGATGCTGTCGGCCCCGAAGGTCAAGGTCGTCAGGGGCTACTCCTACTTCGGGATGTCGTTCGTCTACATCATCTTCCAGGACGGCACGGACATCTACTGGGCGCGCAGCCGCGTGCTCGAGTACATGAACGGACTGGCCGGCAAGCTTCCCTCGGGAGTCGCTCCCGTCCTCGGCCCGGACGCCACCGGCGTCGGCTGGGCCTACCAATACGCCGTGGTCGACCGCTCGAACAGGCTGAACCTCCAGGAGCTGCGGACCCTGCAGGACTGGTCCATCCGTTACTGGCTGCGGGCGGTGCCGGGCGTGGCCGACGTCGCTTCGCTCGGGGGCTACGTCAAGCAGTATCAGGTCGAGATCCAGCCGAACAAGCTCCTGGCCTACGGAATCCCGCTCGACGACGTCATGAAGGCCATCCAGGCGTCGAACAACGACGTCGGCGGACGCGTCCTCGAGTTCAGCGGCACCGAATACATGGTCCGCGGACGCGGGTACGTCCGCAAGCCGGAGGACCTGGAGAAAGTCGTTCTCGCGGTCAACGAGCAGGGGACGCCCGTCCTGCTGCGGGACGTCGCCCGGGTCCAGCTCGGGCCCGACATGAGGCGCGGCGCCGCCGAGCTCGATGGCCTCGGCGAGGCCGTGGGCGGCATCGTCATCGTGCGATTCGGCGAAAACTCGCTCAGGGTCGTCGAGAGCGTAAAAGCGAAGATCAGGCAGGTCTCGAAGGCTCTGCCGCAGGGAGTCGAGATCGTGCCGGTCTATGACCGGTCGACGCTGATCGAGGAGTCGATCAAGACGCTCAAGGAGAAGCTGATCGAAGAGTCGGTCATCGTCAGCCTCGTCTGCATCCTTTTCCTCTTCCACTTCCGTAGCGCGCTCGTCGCCATCCTGACGCTGCCGCTCGCGCTCCTGATGTCGTTCACGGCGATGTACGCCCTGGGTCATTCCTCGAACATCATGTCGCTCGGCGGCATCGCGATCGCCATCGGAGCCATGGTCGACGCGGCGATCGTCATGGTCGAGAACGCGCACAAGCGCCTCGAGCACGCGCCGCCGGGCGCCGACCGGCGCGAGGTGATCATCCAGGCCGCGCAGGAGGTCGGTAAGCCTCTCTTCTACTCCCTGCTGATCATCACCGTCTCGTTCCTGCCCGTCTTCGCGCTGGAGGCCCAGGAGGGCCGCCTCTTCCGGCCGCTCGCGTTCACGAAGACGTTCTCGATGCTCTTCGCCTCGCTGCTCTCGATCACCGTGGCGCCCGCGCTGATGCTTCTCTTGATCCGCGGGCGGATCGTCGCCGAGGCGAAGAACCCGATCAACCGCTTCCTGATCGCCATCTACCGGCCGGTTTTCCGTTTCGCCTACCGCTGGCGCAAGACCACCCTCGGAGTCAGCGTTCTCGCTCTGGCGCTGACTGTGCCGGTATTCCGCATGCTCGGCAACGAGTTCATGCCTCCGCTCTACGAGGGGACGCTCCTCTTCATGCCGACGGGCCTTCCGGGGCTCTCGATCACATCGGCGCAGGCCCTCTTGCAGACGCAGGACAAGATCCTGAAGTCCTTTCCCGAGGTCGAGAGCGTCTTCGGCAAGGCGGGCAGCTCGGAGAGCGCGACCGACCCGGCGCCTCTCGAGATGATGGAGACGCTCGTCGCGCTGAAGCCGGAAAAGCAGTGGCGCAAGGGCATGACGCCCGAGAAGCTCATCGACGAGATGGACCGCGCCGTCAAGCTACCGGGCGTGACCAACTCCTGGACGATGCCGATCAAGGGCCGCATCGACATGCTGACGACCGGCATCCGCACGCCGGTCGGGATCAAGATCTTCGGACCGGATTTGAACGTCATCCAGTCGATCGGGCAGCAGATCGAGGCCGCCGTGAAGATGGTCCCCGGCACACGCAACGTGTATGCCGAGCGGGTCTCGGGCGGCTATTTCTACGACTTCGACATCAACAGGGACGAGATCGCTCGTTACGGCCTGCGCGTCGGAGACGTCGAGGCCATCATCGAGTCGGCCATCGGCGGCCAGAACATCTCCCAGACGGTCGAGGGGCGCGAACGCTACCCGATCAACCTGCGTTATCCGCGCGACTTCCGCAGCACGCCCAACGCCCTCGAGCGTGTCCTCGTTTCCACACCGACGGGAGCCCAGATCCCCCTCGGACAGCTCGCGAAGATCTCGCCCCGCATGGGCCCGCCGGTGGTGCGGAGCGAGGCGGCGCAGATCACCGGCTGGGTCTTCGTGGACCTGGCGGGCCGTGACATCGGGGGCTACGTCGCCGAGGCGATGAAGGCCGTCGAAGCAAAGGTCAAGATACCCGCGGGGTATAACCTCGTCTGGAGCGGCCAGTACGAATCCATGCAGCGCGCCAAGGAGCGCTTGAAGCTCATGGTCCCGCTCACGCTCTTTCTCGTCATCCTGCTTCTCTACTTCAACTTCCGCTCGGTCCCGGAGACGCTGATCGTGCTCCTCTCGATTCCCTTCGCGATCATCGGCGCGATCTGGCTGCTCGCCGGCCTCCAGTACAACATGAGCGTCGCGGTCTGGGTCGGGATCATCGCGCTCGCCGGTGTCGCGGCCGAGACGGGCGTCGTGATGATCGTGTATCTGGACGAGGCCTACAAGCTGCGCAAGGCGGCCGGCACGCTCGGGACCCGGCAGGACCTTCACGAGGCCGTCTTCGAAGGCGCGGTCCAGCGCGTCCGCCCGAAGATCATGACGGTCATGGCCATCATGATGGGTCTGCTGCCGATCATGTGGTCGCGCGGCACGGGCGCCGATGTCATGAAGCGGATCGCGGCGCCGATGATCGGAGGCATGGTCTCGTCGACGGTTTTGACGCTCGTTCTCATCCCCATCATCTACGAATACTGGCGCGCGCGGAGCCTTCCCAAGGGAGCCGGCGTGAAGATCGCAGGAGGCCAGCCTGAGCAATGAGACGCCCGGAGAGGGCTTCATGACGACCACGGTCCACGACCCGGTGTGCGGGATGCCAGTCGAGCCGGCGAGCGGTCGCTCCGTCAGCCAAGAGGGGCGAACGTTCTTCTTCTGCTCGGAGTATTGCCGCCGCTTTTTCCTCGCCGACCCAGCCCGCTACACGCGACAGCCGCTGGTGTTCGGCCCTTCCGAGGACCCCGCATCCCGTCGCGTGGCCTACTTTTCGATGGAAGTCGGCCTCGACGACCGGCTGCCGATCTACAGCGGCGGCCTGGGCGTCCTCGCGGGCGACACGCTTCGCTCCTTCGCCGACCTGCGGCTGCCGGTCGTCGGCGTCACGCTCCTCTACGCGAAGGGTTACTTCCGGCAGACCATCGACGCGGAAGGCGACCAGCGGGAGAGCGCGGTCGAATGGGACCCGACGGAGGTCGTGCGGCCGCTTCCGGCCCTGGTTAGTGTAACCGTCGCCAACCGCCCAGTGGCGATTCGAGCGTGCCAGTACGACGTCGAGGGTTCCTCCGGCTACTCCGTCCCACTGCTTCTCCTGGATACGAACGTCCCGGAGAACTCGCCGGCGGACCGGGAGCTGACCGCCGTCCTCTACGGCGGAGACGCCCGGTACCGCCTTTCCCAGGAGATCGTGCTCGGGATCGGCGGAGTCCGCATTCTCCGCGCCCTCGGGTACACCGGCGTCCGGCGGTATCACATGAACGAAGGGCACGCCAGCCTTCTCGCCCTGGAGCTCCTGCGCTCGGAGCCGGATTCCGAAGACTTAACGCGAGACATCGAAGACGTCCGGCGGCGCTGCGTCTTCACGACGCACACGCCGGTCCCGGCGGGAAACGACCAGTTCTCCTACGAGCTGGTGAAGGAGGTGCTGGGCGAGCCCTTGCCCGCCGAGGAGATCCGGATGCTGGGAGGCGAGGACCGGCTCAACATGACCCGGCTCGCGCTGAACCTCTCCCACTACGTCAACGGCGTGGCCAAGCGGCACGGCGAGGTCTCGCAGGAGATGTTCCCCGGATACGCGATCGACTCGATCACCAACGGCGTGCACTCCTTCTCCTGGACGTGCGACAGCTTCCGCCGCCTCTTCGACCGCTACATTCCCGGATGGGCCCGCGACCCGTTCTCTCTGCGCCACGCGATCAAGATCCCGAAGGAGGAGGTCTGGGTGGCGCACGTCGAGGCCAAAGTCGAGCTTCTGGAGGAGATCCGCCTCCGGACCGGGCGCTCCTTCGCGCGGGACACCTTCACCATCGGCTTCGGGCGCCGCGCCACGACCTACAAGAGGGCCGATCTGATCTTCGCCGACGCCGGGCGCTTGTCCCAAATCGCGAGGGAGGCGGGCTCCCTGCAGCTCGTCTTCGCCGGCAAGGCGCATCCCAGAGACGATCCGGGCAAGGAGATCATCCGGCGGATCTTCCGCCTCTCCCGGGAGTCGAGGAGCGAGTTACGAATCGTCTACCTCGAGGATTACGACCTGAAACTGGCCCGGCTCCTCACTTCCGGCGTGGATCTCTGGCTCAACACCCCTCTGCCTCCGCTCGAAGCCTCCGGCACGTCGGGGATGAAGGCGGCCCACAACGGGGTCCCTAGTTTGAGTGTGCTGGACGGCTGGTGGGTCGAGGGTCACGTCGAGGGGGTCACCGGCTGGTCGATCGGCCCTCCGCCCGTCTCGGGCGCGCGGCCGGCAGACGATGAGAACGCGCGGGACGCCACGGAGCTCTACGACAAGCTCTCCCAGACCATCATCCCTTTCTTCTACTTCAACCGGGATGGCTGGACCGAGATCATGCGCCGGTCCATCGCCTTCAACGCCTCCTTCTTCAACACGCACCGCATGGTCCAGCAATACGCCTCGACGGCCTACCTGTAGACCAAAGGAACGGATATGGACAGGGAGAGAGACCCGAACCGCCGTGGAGAGAAGATCCCATCCTGGCAGCCGAGCCTGCGCCTCCGCCTGAGCGGTTGGACGATTGCGGTCTTCAGTCTGACTCTGGCGGCCTTCACGGCCGCCGGCATCCTCGAAGAGCGCCGACAGCTCGTGCGAATCGAGGCTGAGCAGGGCCAGGCGCTGCTGGCCCATCTCGCCGAGATGCCCGCGTTCCAGAGCACGCTCGGGTCGGCGGCGTCGCAGCTCGGGCCCCTGCTCGATCTCCTCCGAGCGACCGGTGCCGCCGTGGAGCTCAATCCTGCCGCGCCCGGCGTCGCGGAGCAGGAATCCGCTCGTCGCGCGGTCGGAGTTCTCGCCACGCGGATGATCTCGCTCGAGGAGGGAACCTTCGAGCTGCGCTACCGCAGCGACCCGCGGCGTTTTCGCGAAGCCACGCGCCGCTCCGTCGCCATCCACATCTTCCATGGCCTTCTGGCCCTGACCGCCCTGGTCGCCGGGACCGAATGGATTCTCCGCCGCCGGCTGCTCGCGCCGCTCGCCAGGATCTCCCACCAGGTGAACCACATGCGACAGGGGGGCGGCTGGCTCCCGAGCCTTCCTGCGACCGACTCGGAACTCGCGGGCCTCTCCCGAGCCGTGAGAGACCTGGGGCCCGAGCTCGAGAAGCAGGTTCATCAATGGATCGAGGCCGAGCGCCGGGCCGCGGTGGCCCTTTGGCTCAACACCCTCCGATCCGAGGTGCGAGAGCCCTTGCGTGAGACGCGAGCGCTCGTTTCCGATCTCCAGGCACGCGACCTCGTAACTCCCGCCGGGAAACAGAAGCTGCGTGCGCTTCTGGCCGCGGCCGATCGCTGCACCCGGGCGCTCACCGTCCTCGATCGGCAGGCCTTCGCGCGCGAGTGGCCGCCCGAAGCCGACCTCCCCAAAGGATCGCCGGGCGAGGAGATCTCGCCATGAAGCTCCTCCGTCTGAAAACGACCGCTTCCGGCTGCCTTCTCATCGTCGCAAGGGCCGCAGCTTCGTACGGCCTCATCCGCGCGGACGAAGAGGACCGACGAGTCGAGCTCGTCGCGCGTCTGCAACGCTCCGTCGTCGTCGTACTGACCGAGGGTCGAGAGATCTCCCACGAGAAAGAGGCGGTCAGGCTGCTCCCTTCCGAGGGACTCGGGACGGGGCTGATTCTCTCGACCGACGGACTGGTGCTCACGGCCGCGCACGTGGTCGCCGGCGCGGACCGCGTCCGAATCAAGGTTGGAGACGGGGAACCCCTCCCCGCCCGAATCGTCTTTGCGGACGAGCCGGCCGACGTGGCGCTTCTGCGTCTCGATACGCCTCCCCAGCTGCTGTTCCCCGTCAGGCTGGGGGACTCCGATCGAGTCCGACAGGGGGAAACCGTCTACGTCATCGGCAACCCGGTCGGGATCGAACACTCGCTGTCTGCCCGTGTCGTCAGCGGCCGCCATCCCGCGCGGCACGTCTTCGGGGGGAGCGTCGAGGCGGAGCTCATCCAGACCGATGCCGCGATCAACTCCGGCAACTCGGGCGGCCCGATGTTCAACAGCCGCGGCGAAGTGATCGCCATCGCCCAGCGCATCCTGACCCGGGGAGGCGGATCCGAAGGACTCGGATTCGGCCTCGCCATCAACGCCGTCAAGAGAGTCGTGGGGCTGGATCCGTGCAGCTGGATGGGCTTTTCGGCAGTACCCCTGAACGAGACGTCGGCGGCCATCCTGAACGTACCCGAGCCCGGCGCCCTGCTGGTGGAACGGGTGACCCTCGGGGGACCGGCCGATCAGGCCGGGGTTCGCGGAGGCGAGATCCCCGTCCAGCTCGGCCGCGAGCATCTCCTCCTCGGCGGGGACGTGGTTCTGAAGGCCGACGGCGTGCCGATTCTCGACTGGATCCGAGAGCGCCGCCCACCGCCCTCCCGGCCGGGCGAGGTTCACGAGATCCGGCTCACGCTGCTGCGGGCCGGGCAGACGAGAGAAGTCCCGGTCCGGGTGACTCATCGGAGCTGGAGGTAAGACGTTTCTGCGAATCCGCAAATCGACCTGAAGGCTGCTTGCAAGAAAGGCAGGAAGAGATGAAAGACACAAAGGTTCCCTCACTCTCCGGACGCCCGATTCGAAACGCCGTGCTGGCGCTTGCCTTCATCGGCGGTCTGCTCTGGTCGGCCGACTTATTCGCCCTCACGAAACGGCCCTCCGATTCCAACCCGATTTCGTTCCGCGACGCGCGGGCGCAGGCGCAGGAATTCATCCGCGAGAACGAGCGCATCACTCTCACGCCCGAGCAGCAGAAGGTCATGAACAAAGCGCTGTCCTCGACTCCCGCCCCCTGCTGCGCCCAGTACTCGGTCGCCACCTGCTGCTGCCCGTGCAACCTCGCAAAGAGCGTCTGGGGACTGTCGAAGGTGCTGATCCAGAAGCACCGCGCCTCGGAGTCGGAGGTGCGCAGAGCGGTCACCGAGTGGCTGGCGTTCATCAATCCCGGCGAGTCTGCGGGCAACGCCTGCTTCACCGGCGGCTGCGCGCGTCCCTTCCACAAGGACGGCTGCGGCGGCATGGACGCGAAGAGACTCATCTGAAGAGAGCCGACCGCCAGGAGAGCGGCGCGATGGACAAAGAAGAAGCCCCGCGAACGAGGGCCGCCTCGTGGGCTCCCGAAGCTCCCCGTCGTGAGAGCGTCGGGAGTCGCCGGCCTGCGCTTGTGCTAGCCGCGTCCCTGCTCCTCCTGGCCGTGCTCCACGCCACCGTGAGCGTCGAGACCCACCCTTCCCACGTCATTCATGTGATCCTGCGCGGGCTCTATCTGTTCCCGATCATCGCGGCGGCGCTCTGGTTCGGCATTGCGGGCGGCCTCCTCACGGCGGTCGGTGTGTCGGCAAGCTACCTCGTGCATATCCTCGTCTCCTGGCGCGGTCAGACGATGGAGAACGTCAATCAGTTCGCCATGATCGGCGTCTACCTCGCTGTTGGAGGGGTGTCTGGTCTCCTGGTGCGCGCGCGGGAGCGAGAGCACGCCATGCGCATCGCCGGAGAGCGCCGGGCCGAGCGAACCGCCTTGATCGAGGGGATCGCCGGTCTCGTGGCGGCCCTTGGATTCCGCGACGACTACACGCGCCAGCACTGCGAGCGCGTATCGCAACTCGCCGTTGCCATCGGAAAGCGCTTCGACCTGTCGGCCGAGCGCCTCGAGACTCTTCGTTTGGCGGCGCTGACCCACGACATCGGAAAGATCGGCGTGCCCGACGACATCCTGTACAAGCCGGAAGCGCTCAGCCAGGCCGAGCGCGCCCGGATCGAACGGCACCCCCGGATCGCGTCGGAGATCCTGAGCCGGATCCACGGCGCGCGGAACATCGCGGAGATCGTCCTCTGTCACCACGAATGCCCGGACGGGTCGGGCTACCCCCGGGGGCTCCTTGCGGAGCAGATTCCGCTCGAGGCGCGCATCCTGCGTGTGGCCGACGTCTACGCGGCACTGACGGACACCCGCGTCTATAGACCGGGGCTCGGGTCCGACCAGGCGCTCGATCTGATGGCGGATTGGGGACAGGGCAAGCTCGACGAGGAGAGCTTACGTGCGCTTCGGTCGCTCGGAGCCGCCGACCTCACGAATCAGAGGCCCATTCTGGAAAGCGAGGCCAATCATGCAAGGCATGAACGGTAGCCGGTTCCGCGGAAGGTGGACCGTATGAGACGCGAATTCCTCGAGGCGCTCGGGCGCGAGCGGCAGCGCATCCTGGAGTACCTGGTGCGGCGCGTGGGATCCCGCGAGGCGGCCGAGGAGATCCTCCACAGCGCATACCTCAGAGCCCTCGAGCGGTCGAAGCAGCTTCGTTCGGAAGCAAACGCCACGGCCTGGTTCTACCGAATCGTTCGCAGCGTTACCGCAGACCATTTTCGCCGGCTACGGAGGGAAAAGGGCGTTATCGACCGCTATGGGCGGGAGATTGCCGACCAGGGCGCGGGCCGGCGCGCGCTCGGCTGCCGCGGCGGCTGCGTCCTGGTCGCTCTGCACCGCGTGCGTCCGGACTACCGGGAGGCCCTCGTTCGTATCGCGATCGAGGGCCTCCGCCCGAGCGACTGGGCTGCAGGCCTCGGCATCACAGCCAACAGCGCCAGGGTACGGGCTCATCGCGCACGACGTGCGCTCCGCCGCGAGCTGATCCGTATCTGTGGCCCATGCGCGGAACGACGATGCATCGACTGCCCGTGTCGCCCTGCAGCGGACGCGTTGACGATGTGAAGAGTGTAATGAACGCCATGAATGAGCGTCTTTCCATGGAGGTTTTTGCAGTGAACCACCAGACTGATTCAGCCAAGAGACAAGCCACTGGTGCGCGTTGAACGGATGAGAAGGAGAGCGGACGAGTCGAGCGACGCCCGCAGCGCGGGTCCCGAGGGACCCCGTTCGACGAACCCTCCAGAGCGTTTGGAGACATCGACCGGGAGGATGAGGATGCCGAGACCCCCCAATGCAGCGCGGCCGGATACAAGCACGCCGCCCGCAAAAGTGTCGACGGCAGCCTCCCTGGGTCCGAACCCGGACCCCGAGTATGCGCGGCTTCCGAATCTCCAGGAATGGTCGAGCAACGGCGAGAATGCGTTCCTCGCGATCGATTCAGAGCAGCGCGTGGTCGCCTGGAGCCGAGGTGCTGAAATGCTTCTGGGCCGCCCGTCTTCGATCGTCCTCGGCCGTCGCTGCTTCGATGTCCTCGCCGGGAATGACGTGTTTGGCAACCGCTACTGTGTTCCTTCCTGCCCGCTCGCCTTTCAAGCTCGCATGCACCCCGCCGAACTGATTCGTCCGGTTGTCCTGGAGGTCCCATTGAATGGCGGGCTTGCTGAACTGCGGGTGACCACACGGGTCGTTCCCGGAAAAGGCCTGTCGCGGCCGCTCATCGTCCACGGTGTACACCGGGAGAGGAAGATCAACAGCGCCGGGGAGCGGAACGTCGTGCTCGAGCCCACCCTGCGCTCGAGGGCTCTTGTGGGAATGATCTCCTTAACTCCGCGGGAAAGAGACGTTCTCGCGTGCCTCGCCGCCGGGCTGACGACCGGAGCTACGGCGGCGCGTCTCTTCGTTTCCTTCACTACTGTTCGCAACCACATCGCAAACATTCTCCAAAAGCTCGAAGTTCATACGCGAACCGCGGCTGTGGCGGCCCTCTACGAACACCGCCTCGCTGGATTCCGACTCGCCGACGGCCGCGATGCCGTCCCGCCGAGGAAGGGGAGGCCCTTGCGATGACCCCTTCCCTGGGCGAATGCAGTGGCGACTCGACAGCCGCGATCCCGGTGCGCGTTTCCGTCCATTCGGCCGGGTCCGAGTTTGGCGTTCGCTTGCGCTACGAAGTCCGCCGCGAGTTTGCTCCTTCTGCCGGCGCCTCCTGCCGCGCGAGCTTCGGGAGACTGTCATGAACACACAGAAAGACAGCGGCTCCCGGTCGACTCGGAGAGGAGTCATCATGGATACGAGGTTTCAGCCGCCATCCGATGAGCCACGCCGGTGGGTCATCTCGGGAAAGGGGTGGGCTCTGGCCGGATTCCTGGCCATCGCCGCGTTCTTCCTCCTGACCGAACACCGGGCGCACTTCTTCGGCGCTCTGCCCTGGCTGCTCCTCGTGGCCTGTCCGCTCCTCCACTTGCTGCACGGCGGGCACGGACACGGCGGTCACGGAGGTCATGACGACAAGGGAGGCAAGTCATGACTCACGGCTCTTCTGCATACGGCCTCTGGGGCCTCGTTCTCATCAACTCGGCGATCTTCGTCATTTTCGCGTTCAGCTTTGCGAAGCCGCGAACAAAGAGGGATTGGCGCTCGTTCGGTGCCTTTTCTGCCTTCCTCGTCGCCCTGTTCACCGAAATGTACGGCTTTCCTCTGACGATCTACCTGCTGTCCGGCTGGCTCTCGCGAAGGGCTCCCGGCGTGGAGCTTTTCTCCCACGACGCGGGCCATCTCTGGGAGACGCTCTTCGGCTGGGAGGGGAACGCCCATTTCAATCCGATCCACATTGCCAGCAACCTCATCATCCTCGGGGGATTCCTGCTTCTCTCAGCGGCGTGGCCGGTGCTGTACAAGGCGCAGCGAAGCCGCTCGCTCGCCATCACGGGGCCTTATGCCCGGATACGCCATCCTCAGTACACCGGGTTCATCCTCGTCATGGCGGGCTTTCTTCTCCAGTGGCCGACACTCGTCACACTTCTGATGTTCCCCGTTTTGGTCTTCATGTACGTTCGGCTGGCGCGGCGGGAAGAGCAGGAGGCACTGGCTGAGTTCGGAGAGGCCTACGCGCACTACGCGCAGGCGACGCCGCGTTTCATCCCACACCTGTTTGTCAGCAGGGCGAGGCCGCCCGCACGGAACCGGGTGGCCTGAGCCCTTAAAGGAGGGAATCATGAGAATCGAGACAGTCCGCCTCGGTCTCGCGGTCGGTATCGGCTCCGCCATCTTCTGGACGCTCTGCTCCATCCTGGTTGCGTTGGCGCCGGGACCGTCGCTGACCGTCACGCGTGACCTCTTTCACCTGGTCTCGGGAGGCCCCGGCTGGGGAGTCACCTGGCGGGGCTACTTCGTCGGGCTGTGCGGATGGAGCGTCGGCGCGGGCGTTTTCGCCTGGCTGTGCGCCCGCCTCTACAACCGGATGCTGCCCGGTCGGGAGCGCTGAATCCGTTGGTCGGCGCGGAATCCCGCTTGAAGCAGGGAAGGAGAACGATATGACTCAAGACCCCGTCTGTGGCATGGAAGTGGATCCGGAGAAGACGCGCGAGAAGAAGGAGTACGAGGGACAGACCTACTTCTTCTGCTCCGCCGGATGCCGTAAGCAGTTCGAGCAGGACCCGAAGAGGTTCGCGCACGATCAGTCGAAGGGCAGCGGAGGCGACTGCTGATGAGCCGACGAGGGAGAGAGAGTATGAGCGCCTCGCCGCGCGCCCCAGCCATTGGAGGCCTCCAATTCGAGCCCGCACGAAGCGCGTTCGTCGGAGCCTCACTATCACGGAGGAAGTGCCCGTGAAGAAGACCGCGTTTCGGTTTCTGTTGCCGTTGGCCTTCTGGTTTTCCTTCGTCCCCGGATTTGCTCAGCAACCGGTGGACAAGGGGTACGCGATCTGGGGTAACCCGGAGGTCGGGCGCCATGTCTACGCCGAGAAGGGCTGCGGCAAGTGCCACGCCATCGCCGGGATCGGCCCCACGATCGGCCCGGACCTCGGCAAGCCCCCGGAAACGCCTCAGACCATTACCCAGATCGCCGGCGCCATGTGGAACCACGCCCCCCAGATGCGCCGCGTGGCGCAGGAGAAGGGCGTGGGCTGGGAGTCGTTCGAAGAATCGGAAATGAGGGACCTCATCGCCTTTCTCTATTTTCTTCGGGTTCAGGACCAGCCCGGCAACGTGGCGCGGGGCCGACGGCTGTTCGACCAAAAGCACTGCAGTGGCTGTCACGCCCTGGCCGGGACGGGCGGCAAAGCCGCCGCCGACCTGACCCAGTGGAAGCAACATGGGTCGCCGATTCTTTGGGCGGAAGTCATGTGGCGGCACGCGATCCAGATGGAGACGAAAATGCGCGAGCTCGGCCTCGCCTGGCCCCGGTTGGAAGGGAGCGACATGATCGATCTGATCGCATTCATCCAATCCGAGGCGCAAGGCAAACCCGCTTCCAAGCCAGGCCAACGGTGATTCGCACGGCGCGGCGAGTCTGTCCGGCGGCATTCCTCATGCCGGCCGACTCCTGCCTCGCATGGAGGTGAACGATGAGCGAAAGATCCGATCCGGGCGCTGCCGAGCCTTCACGCCGCGGCTTGTTCAGAAATCTCGTCAATGGAATCGGCGCGGCGATCGTGACAGCGCTCGCGGTGCCCCTGGCCGGCTTCTTCGTCCTGCCGGCATTCAAGAGATCGAAGACTGTCTGGAAGGAAGTCGGACGCCTGGACGACTTCGTCGCGGGCGAGATCAAACTGGTACCTCTGAGGCCGCTCGAGCGACGTGAATGGCCCGAGGACTGGGGCACCGAAGCTGCCTGGGTCTACCGAAAAGGCGAACGCGACTTCGTCGTTTACGATCTGCACTGCACCCACGTCGGCTGCCCGGTGAACTGGAGCCCGCAGGCAAAACGCTTCTTCAGTCCGTGTCATGGGGGCGTCTTCGATGCCGACGGCCGTGTCCTGTCCGGGCCGCCGCCGCGGCCGCTGGATCGCTACGAAACCAAAATCGAAAAAGGAGTCCTCTATGCCGGAGCCGTCTACCGCGGCGACCGCCGGCTGGGGAGGGCCGTCTCGTGAGACTCCTGCAGAAGATGACCGACTTCCTCGAGGACCGTTTGGAGTTGCCGACTCTCTGGAGGGGCTTCACGGACAGGAATCTCCCTCGGGGCATCGGGTGGCTTCAGACGCTGGGCAGCGCGACGCTATTTCTCCTCCTCGTCCAGACGGCAACCGGAATACTCCTCGCCTTCTACTACGTGCCATCGCCGGAGCACGCCTTCCACAGTGTGTCCCTGATCGAGACTCAATTGCCCCTGGGTTGGCTGATCCGCGGGATCCACAAGTGGGCGGCGAGCCTTGTCGTGCTCCTCGTCGTGCTTCACCTGCTTCGCGTCCTGTATATGGGCGCCTTCAAGTACCCGCGGGAGCTCACCTGGGTCGTGGGTGTCCTGCTTCTCCTCGTGGTCTTGGCCTTCGGTTTCACCGGCTATCTCCTGCCGTGGGACCAGCGGGGTTACTGGGCGACGGTTGTCGGAACTCACATCGCGAGCTTCGCGCCCGCGCTTGGCCCGTACGTCATGGAAACCCTCAGGGGCCAGCCGGACGTCGGGGTGCGAACGCTGGGCCGGTTCTACGCTTTTCACACTCTCTTCCTGCCCGCCCTGCTGTTCTTGCTCGTGGCCGTACATGTGGCGATGGTCGTCAAACAGGGTATCGCCCCCTGGCCGGCGAAGAAGTTCGCCTCGGTGAGGCGTGAGGAGTATTGGAAGCTCTATCAACACTTCAAGGAAGGGGGCCGGCCCTTCTATGTGAGCATGGCCAAGGACGCCGTCGTCGCCTTGGGGCTGCTTCTTCTGGTGTTCTTCCTCGCATGGAAGCTCGGTGCCCCGATCGGAGAGGAGGCCGACCCGACGAGCGCGACGTTCGTGCCTCGCCCGGAATGGTATTTCCTCTTTCTCTTCGAGCTACTGTGGTGGTTCCCGGGTCAATGGATTCCAGTCGCCACTTTTTGGATCCCCGCCTTCCTGATCCTCCTGCTGCTTTTCCTGCCGTGGCTGGATCGGAGCATCCACCGCTCCCCGTTGCGCCGGCCGTTGACGACGGGGCTGACGTCCGCGTTTGTCCTGGCCGCCATATTTCTGACCTACAAGGGTGCCTCGGCTCCCACGCCGCCTGCGGCCGCAACCGCGGTCCGTGCGCGGCTGGAACAACAAGCCCTGTCGCCGCTGGCACAAAAGGGGCGCGGTGTGTACGAAGAACAGGGGTGCGCGGCCTGTCATTCCATCGCAGGGGCGGGCTCCGCAGCCGGGCCCGACCTGACGAAGATCGCTCGCCGGCGCGACGCCGACTGGCTGGCGCGATTCATAACCGCTCCGGAAAAGGTGACGCCCGGCGCGGAAATGCCCGCCTACGACGGCCTCACCAAGGAGGAGCTGAACTCCTTGGTGGCTTACCTTCAGACACTCCGGTAGAGACACACCCGGATTGAGAGGAGGGATCTCGACAATGAACGAAGGGACACGGGACATGAGCGAGAGGAAGGAGATCATACTCGTCACGGGCAGCAACGGTTACCTCGGCTATCCGCTGGCGAAACGGTTTGCCGAGACCTTCACGGTCGTGGGGTTCGACCGCAGACAGCCCTCCCACCCACCTCCGGCTGCCGAATGTGTCTATGTGGACTTGACGTCCGAGCCGAGCCTGAAGCGCGGCCTTCGAACGATCCGCGAACTTCACGGCGATCGCTTGGCGTCCGTGATCCATCTCGCGGCCTACTACGATTTCTCCGGGGCGGCCAGTCCGTTGTACGAAAAGGTGACGGTGCGCGGAACAGAGCGGCTCCTGCGGCTGCTGCGCGAGATGTTCACCGTCGAGCAGTTCATCTTCTCCAGCACCATGCTGGTCCACGCCCCGGCGACACCAGGCCGCCTCATTTCCGAGGATTCCCCTCTCGACCCTGCCTGGGCCTACCCTCAGTCGAAGGTGCGAACAGAGAAGGTGATTCATGCCGAGCGGGGCGATATACCGGCGGTCATCCTGAGGATCGCGGGCGTCTACGACGACCTCGGCCACTCCATGCCGCTGCCCCGCCAGATGCAGCGCATTTTCGAGCATGATCTGACCGCGTCCGTTTTCCCAGGTGACCTCGACCATGGCCAGGCGATGGTCCATTTGGACGACGTCATCGACCTGTACACGCTCCTCGTCGATTCCCGCAGCAAGCTCCCACCCGAGCTGACCCTCCTCGTCGCGGAGCCCGAGACGTTGAGCTACGGCGAGATGCAGCAGACTCTGGGTCGGCTGATCCATGGCGAGAGGTGGAAAACTCGCAAGATCCCCAAGCCGCTCGCGAAGCTGGGCACCTGGGTGCAGCAGACTCTCCCGCTCGGAGTCACGCCGTTCTTCAAGCCCTGGATGATCGACCGCGCCGACGACCACTTCGAGCTCGATATCAGCCGCGCCCGCACAGCCGTCGGCTGGGAGCCAAAGCGCTCCCTGCGCGAGACGCTTCCGAAGATCGTCGCGGCGCTCAAGGCGGACCCTTGGGCCTGGTACCGAGAGAACGATCTAGAGATGCCGCGGTGGTTGCGGGAAGTCGAACCGAAACCGGCGCTGGCCGACTTGGCGGCGCTCGATCTGCACCGCCTGATGCAGTCCCTCGGCCTGGCTGCCGAGGACGTTCGGCAGCTTCGGGATCTGGTTTTGGAGAGACGGCAATGACGACAGATCACGAAAAGCACGGGGGGCACGGCGCCGTGCCCATGTCGAAGCCCGACGAGCCGCGGCCGGAGGTGGAGCGGCTCGAGCAGCTGCGCGTCCTGCAGGCGACCCTCGAGCCCGCCTTCGAGCAGGAGCTGGCGTCCCAGCGCAAGCACGACGCGGAGGCGCAGCGGCTCATGGACACCGATCCGCAGGGCCATATCGAGATGATGCGCATGCCGCAGGAGCACGCGGCGGCCGTTCGCGAGCTGCCCGCGCGGATCCTGCGGGAAGAGGCGAACCTCTACGCGTCGCTCGCCCCCGCGTTGGAAGCGGACCGGGCGAAAAGCCGGCCGGAGCCCGGGGTCGTGATGGCGGGCCACATCGCGATGGAGCGCTGGACCCAGGCGGCACTGCTGTCTCTGGGCTTCTGGCTGGCCGCAAGCCCCTTCGCCCTCGGCTACCGAAGCGCGGCGCTGACGTGGAGCGACGTCGCCTCAGGGCTTCTCGTCATCGCCCTCGCCGCCTTCGCCCTGTCCGGCCGCCGCTGGGCTCCATGGGTGAGCTGCATCGTCGGCCTGTGGGTGATGTTCGCACCGTTGGTTTTCTGGGCGCCGGACGCCGCGGCCTACGCGAACGAGACGCTGGCCGGGGCACTGGTCGTCACGTTCGCCCTCCTCGTCCCGATGCGGATGAAGATGGAGGGGCCCGACGTGCCGGTCGGGTGGACGTACAGCCCGTCGAGCTGGCTGCAGCGCGCGCCGGTCATCGCGCTCGCCTTCGTCGCCTTCTACCTGTCGCGCTACATGGCAGCCTTCCAGCTCGGCCACATCAAGTCGGCCTGGGACCCGTTCTTCGGGGACGGCACGGAGCGGATCCTCACCTCGGATGTCTCGCGCGCCTTCCCCGTCTCCGACGCCGGGCTGGGGGCCTACGCGTACATGATCGAGATCCTCTCCGGCTTCATGGGCGACGCGCGCCGCTGGCGCACGATGCCCTGGATGGTGGCGCTGTTCGGCATCGCCGTCGTGCCGCTGGGCATCATCAGCACCGTGCTGATCATCCTGCAGCCGCTGGCGGTGGGCGCCTGGTGCACGTTCTGCCTGATTTCGGGGGCGCTGATGCTGATCATGGTGGCGCTCTCGCTGGACGAGATCGTCGCCATGGTTCAGTTTCTCATGCAGTCGAAGCGGGCGGGACGCTCCGCCTGGCGCACCTTCTGGGTCGGCGGCGACGTTCTACCGGGGCTGAGGGAGGATGTCCTGCTGACGCGCCCGAAGGGCGGAGGGTGGCGGCAAATGATCTGGGGGTCCAGCGTCCCCTGGAACCTGCTGCTCGCCGCCTTCGTGGGTGTCTGGCTGATGGCGGCGCCGGCCGCGCTGGACAGCGTGGGCCTCGCGGCCCACAGCGACCACCTGCTGGGCGCGCTCGTCGTCGTCGTGGCCGCGGTTGCCATGGCCGAGGTCGGGCGCGCGGCGCGCTTCCTCAACATCCTCCTCGCATTGGCGATCATCGCCGCCCCGTGGGTGCTGCCAGGGGCGTCACTGGTCGCCCGCCTCAACGACCTGGCCGCCGGGCTGATCGTGATCGGCTTGAGCCTGCGACGGGGACCGATCCGCGGCCGCTACGGCGCCTGGAACCGTTACGTCGTCTGAGAGATGACCCGCCTGGGAAGGGAACGAAGCTGCGGATTGAGCGACGGAGAGACCGCCGCCGACCGAGAGAAAGATACACACCGGAAAGGAGAACGGTCATGAAATGGCAGACGGCGGACTGGTTCATTGTGGTGATTTTCCTCGCCGTGGTGGTTTTCCTCGTCTTCTTCGCGAAGTACTTTGTCGGTCGCGGCCGACGCGGCGCCCATCGTGCCGATGGTAAGAGTGACGGGCCGCCGTCGCGTGCCGAGGGAGAGGAGCATGAACGACAGGGACCGACCCTGAACATGTGACTCGAACCAGCACCGGCGGACGCACGCCCGAGAGCTGATGGAGGTATGTGATGCACGGAGATAACGGCATGGGCATGGGTTGGATGAATGTCTGGTGGATCTTCGGGATCGTGGTCGTGATCGGCGTTCTCTGGCTTGTCTTCAGAAGCTTCGGCCGCCGAACGCCACCGGGCTCGAACTGAACTTTCCCCCAAGAACAGGGGACTAAACAGGGAGTTCGCCGAATGCGGACGGAACCTACGCGGTGGCCGCCGCCACGTCGGCCGAGCGGTCCTCCGCTTGGAAGCGCATTGCTCATCTGGCAGAGAGAAGCTCCGTACCTAATGAAGGGAACCTTGCTGGTGAGGGGCGCATGAGATATCACTACGTCTGGCTGATCTGGTCGAGCGCCCTTCTCTTGCCCTGGATTGCGCTCTATTTGCTGAACGCAGGCTCTCGCAAGGTGATGTGGCGCACGAGCCTCCTCACCGCCCTTTTTGGACTGACCGAGCCCATTTTCGTCCCCGCGTACTGGAATCCGCCCAGCCTTTTCGAGCTCGCTCAACGTACGAGGTTCGATATCGAGAGCCTGATCTTCTCTTTCGCCATCGGAGGCATCGGCGCCGTGCTGTACAACACACTCACAAGGGAGTATCTCGTTCCCCTCAGCGCCGAAGAAAGGCACGAGCCGCTCCATCGGTTTCACCTTGCGGCCCTGTTGGTGCCGTTTGTCTTGTTCGTGCCGCTCTACATTCTGCCCTGGAACCCCATTTACCCGTCCATAGTCTGCCTCGTGACGGGCGCAATTGGCTCCGTTATCTGCCGCCCCGACTTGAAGGGCAAGACCCTGGTGGGCGGCGTCCTGTTCCTCGGCCTGTACACGATTTTTATGCTCGGACTCAAATGGTTGACGCCCGGCTACATCGAGGAGGTGTGGAATCTGCCCGCGTTGAGGGGAGGACTGATCTACGGAATCCCGCTCGAGGAGCTTCTCTTCGGCCTCAGCTTCGGCTTGTACTGGACCGGCGTGTACGAGCACTTCACCTGGAGCAAAGGCGTGGCACACGCGGAGGACTAGGAGAATGCTTGTTATGAAGGAGCGTAAGGGACACGTGTCGAGCTCCGATCACGAAAAGAAGCGGAGCGGCGGCGCCAGGGCAGGGACACGCGGATCCGACAGAGCGTTGCACGCTGCCCGATGGGAGATACGCCTCGCGTGGCTGCTCCGCGCGCTGATACTGCTCACGGCCATCGTTCATGCGGCACAGGGGGCGTGGCTTTATGTGCTTCTCTGTCTCGCCGCGGTCGCGCTGGTCGTCGTCCCCGCATGGATGGCGAGAAGCTCCGCCGCGAACCTGCCGGTCGAAATCGAACTCGTCCTGCTCTGGTGGCTCGTTGCCGACATGACGCTCGGGCGGCTCGCTGCCCTCTACGACACGTCCGCCTGGTTCGACAAGGCGCTCCATCTGGGCAACTCGGTCCTCCTCGGCATGCTCGGCTTTCTCGCTGTTTATGTTCTGCACTTCACGGGCAAGTTGCCGGCCGGAAAAATCGTCACCGGAGTGATCATCGTCGTTCTGACGCTCGGCATCGGAGCATTCTGGGAAATCCTCGAGTACCTATCCGACGTGTTCTTCGCGAAGGGCGCGCAGGGTTCCCCGCTGCAATCGCCGCTCGACGACACCATGTGGGACCTCATCCTCGACGGAATAGGCGGGCTGATCGGCGGCGTGCTCGGCCCAATCTACATGCGTCATTCGAAGCGAAGCCGATGCCGGATGCGTGCGTTCGCCGAACTCGTCTCTGGTAAGGTGCCTGCGCGTGGCCACCTGCATCGGTGAGGGACCGACCCAAGGACTCGCGAGTGGCTCCTCATCTTTCGCCGCGAGCGTCGGACACGCACCCCTGCGAGCCGAACGCGGGGAGCCTATCTCGTCGGACTCGGCCTCCGGAGCGTGGGAAGCGGCTTTCTCGTCTGACTCTGCGCTCGTGTCAGCAACGGCACGCTGCCTGCGAGTTGAACAGAGATGAGAGCCCTCTTTCGTGATTTGAGTTTCCTCGTGCCACCGCGCTCGATGAACGCGCGCGAGGTCTACGACCGGGCGGCGCCGCGCAACGAGCGATGGAGGAGCTTGCGGTGAAATGGAGTTTCATTCCCGAGCTCCGGTTTGCCGCCTGGGGCTTCGCATTCAACGCTCTCTGGGAGGCACTGCAGTCGCCTCTGTACGCGGACCGGGGTGGTAGCGTGCGTTACCTTGTCTGGTCGCGACTGCACTGCGCGCTCGGTGACGTCCTGATCCTTCTCGGTTGCTTCTGGATCGTCGCGCTGTTCTGGCGGGGCCGAGGATGGATCGCGGCCGGACGCCTCGCGCCCCGCCTTCTGTTCGTCGCTCTCGGGCTGGCCTACACGGCCGCCAGCGAACTGCGACACACACGATTGTTTCTCTCCTGGGCCTACGCCCCGGAGATGCCTCGCATCTTCGGCGTCGGTCTCGCGCCGATTCTCCAGTGGCTTCTCATTCCAAGCGTGCTCCTGTTCATCCTCGGGCCCTCACGCGCTCTCGCGAGTGGCCTGCCGCGAGAGGGAGAGCAAGGCGCGGCAGCTCCCGATCGCTTTTCGCGGCGGCAGCGATGAGCTTCTTGTCGGTCTCGGTCGTCGGTAACGCGCTGCGGCTCCGGAGGGTGCATGCCTAATGATACAGACGCATCATGCGCCTGCATCCCCAAAGGCATAGCGTTTCTCTCGAAGAGAGGAAACCAACCAAATGACAGTCTCGGTCACGACCAAGCCCAGAAATCAACAAGAGATAAGGAGTGACTCCATGAACATGGGAAAAACGCTCTCGATCCTCGCCGTTTCACTTTTCGGCGCCTCTATCTCCCTGTGGGCGCAGCAGCCGACTCCCCTTCCGCCGCCTGCGGGGAAGATGGAGATGGGGGGAAAGCCCGGCATGATGGCCGAGAAGAAGATGGACGAATCCATGATGGCGCACCATAAGGAGATGATGGCCAAAATGGAGGCCATGGACTCCCGGGTCGACGACCTGGTCAAGAAGATGAACGCGGCAAGGGGAAGCAAGAAGGTGGACGCGGTCGCTGCTGTGGTTTCCGAGCTCGTCTCCCAACGCAAAGAGATGCGCCAGCAGATCATGACCATGCAACCGGAAATGATGAAGCACATGATGGAGCACATGCAGATGGGAATGATGAAGGGCATGATGGAGTGCCCCATGATGAAGGAGATGGAAGGCAAGTAAGGTCCCGGCAAGTCGGACGAGCACTCGGAAACACCATCCCAACTGAGTTTAGCGGGGGACCTTGCGGTCCCCCGAACCCGCTGGCGGCTTTATGGCTCCCGCGCACGCCCGCAATTGCCCCCACCGGGGCTGGCAGCCTGCTACCGACGGCACGGGCTGGAAGCATTCCCGATCTTATCGATCCTCGCTCCTCTGCCTCACCTCTCTTCCTCCGACACGTTCCCCTCCTGATCTAAGACTGGTCTCCCACCTCTCAGAAGGTCGGGAGGAGGCGCTCCGCCCCAACTTTCCCGTCCGGATAGCTCCTGGTGTCGCAGAACCGTTGCGAGAAGCGGCAAGCGGCGCCGCGCGCCTAAAAAGGGAAAGCGTCATGAAAACGGCCGACACCCCTGGGCCTCGCTGCCAGGCGAGCTCTCCGCCAGCTGACAGGCACGACCGAGAGCGGAATCTGATCCATTCGCATCAAGACTCCTGGACGCCCGTTCGCGAAGATCAGCCTGGAGGTAAGACAATGAGCCGACGCGGACGACACCCCTCGATTCTGGCCGCGTGTCTACTCGCCAGTGCAGCGGGGAATCTTCGAAGCGAGACTCACGAGATCACTCTGACGGCCTCGAGGGTGAGCTGGGAGGTGGCCCCCGGCCAAACCGTCGATGCGTATGCCTACAACGGAACCGTTCCGGGGCCGGAGCTGCGGTTCCGGACGGGAGACCCGGTGCGTGTGACGTTGATCAACGACCTGCCCGAGCCGACGACGATCCACTGGCACGGCGTCGCGGTTCCCAGCGGGATGGACGGAGTGCCCGGGGTTTCCGCGCCGGAGGTCGCTCCCGGCGGGCGCTTCACCTACCAGTTCACGGCTCCGGAGCCCGGCACGTACTGGTATCACCCCCACTTCAACAGCGCGGCGCAGATCGCGCGCGGGCTCTACGGGCTTCTCATCGTCGATCCGGCGGAGGGGCCTTCGCCCGGCTTTCAAAGCGAGTTCTCGCTCGTGATCGGCGAGCATGGCATGGGCGGCCGCACGATGATGCTTCCCGGTCGCGGCACGGGTGGGGGCATGGGATCCGGCATGGGCCCGGGCATGGGCGGGCCCGGGATGGGTCCGATGCGCGGCGACCTCTTGATCAATGGAAAGACGGGACCCGCGATCCCCGACCTCCACGTCCGCAGAGGCGACCGCGTGCTCTTCCGGATGGTGAACACGGGCAACATGGTTCATCCGATGCACGTTCATGGAATGCACTGGACCGTGACCGCCACCGACGGATTCGATCTCCCGGCGCCCTACCGGAAGGACACGCTCCCGCTCAATGCCGGTGAGCGGTTCGACGCGGTCCTCGACGCCGACAATCCAGGCATCTGGATGATCCACTGCCACAACCTGATGCACACGGGCGAAGGCGAAACCGGTCTGACCTTTCGGCTGATCGTCGACTGACCGCCGGCCGCTGGATCAGATCCGGGCGCGCCGAAGACGCAACGCATTGCCGATGACCGAGACGGACGAGAAGCTCATGGCCGCCGCCGCGATCATCGGCGAGAGCAGCAGCCCGAAGGCGGGATACAGAACGCCCGCCGCGATCGGCACCCCGATCGCGTTGTAGATGAAGGCGAAGAACAGGTTTTGCCGGATGTTCCGCATGGCCGCGCGGGAGAGGCGGCGCGCCCGAACGATGCCGCGCAGGTCGCCCTTGACGAGCGTGACGCCTGCGCTTTCCATGGCGACGTCAGTGCCCGTGCCCATCGCAATGCCGACCTGGGCCTGGGCGAGCGCCGGGGCATCGTTGATGCCGTCTCCGGCCATGGCAACGATCCGCCCCTGGGCCTGAAGCTGCCTGATCTTGTCCGCCTTCTGGTCCGGGAGAACCTCCGCCATGACCTCGTCGATGCCGAGCTTCTGCGCCACGGCCCGAGCCGTCGTGCCGCTGTCGCCGGTCAGCATCACGATGCGGATGCCCTCCTCGTGCAGCGTTTCGATCGCCTCCGGCGTGCTTTCCTTGATCGGGTCCGCGACGCCCACGAACCCGGCCGGCTTCCCGTCGATCGACACGAACATGACGGTCTGACCGTCGGCCCGGAGTCCCTCGGCGCGGGCCGCGAGCAAGGTGTCGTCGACTCCGAGGCTCTGCATCAAGGCGCGATTGCCGAGAGCGACGTCGCGCCCTTCGACACGCCCCCGCACGCCCTTGCCCGTGACGGAGGCGAACGCCTCGACGCTCGCGAGCTCCGCGTGTCGCTCTTCGGCGCCCTTCACGATCGCCGCGGCGAGGGGATGCTCACTCGCCCGCTCGAGGCTGGCCGCGAGGCGCAGGAGCTCCGCCTCCGTCTGACCCGGAGCCGACTCGACCGTGACGAGCTTCGGCTTGCCCTCCGTCAGCGTGCCGGTCTTGTCGACCACGAGGGTGTCTACCTTTCGAAGCACTTCGATCGACTCCGCGTTCTTGAAAAGCACACCCACAGTCGCGCCCTTGCCGCTCGCGACCATGATCGACATCGGCGTAGCCAGCCCGAGCGCGCAGGGACAGGCGATGATGAGCACGGCCACGGCGTTCACGAGCGCGTGGGCCAGACGCGGTGAGGGGCCGGCGAGGGCCCAGACGATGAACGTGACGACCGCGATCAGAACGACCGCCGGAACGAAGTATCCGGCAACCACGTCGGCCAGTTTCTGGATGGGCGCCCGGCTTCGCTGCGCCTCGGCCACCATCTGAACGATGCGCGCGAGCAGCGTCTCGGACCCGACCTTCTCGGCGCGCATCACGAGCGAACCGGTCCCGTTCACCGTGGCGCCGACGACGCGATCCCCGGGGCCCTTCTCGACCGGGATCGGCTCTCCCGACACCATCGATTCATCCACCGAGCTCGAGCCCTCGAGGACGACCCCATCGACCGGGACCTTCTCGCCCGGCCGCACCCGGAGCCGGTCGCCGGGGTGGACCTGCTCCAGCGGCACGTCCCCTTCGCCTCCGTCGTCCGCTATTCGGCGGGCGGTCTTCGGCGCGAGGCCGAGGAGGGCGCGGATCGCCGCCCCTGTACGGCTGCGGGCCCGCAATTCGAGCACCTGGCCGAGGAGAATGAGCGTGACGATGACCGCCGCGGCCTCGAAGTACCTGCCAACCGCGCCCTGCGAATCGCGGAAGGACGCCGGGAAAATCCCCGGCGCCGCGGCCGCGACGACGCTGTAGACATAGGCAACCCCGACGCCGAGGCCGATCAACGTGAACATGTTCAGCGCGCGATAGACGATCGAGTTCCACGCCCGCACGAAGAATGGCCAGCCGCCCCAGAGGACCACGGGTGTTGCCAGGAGCAGCTCGAGCCAGCCCATGAGCCTCGGCGGCAGAAAGTGGCCGAGCGGCTGGCCGGGAATCAGGTGTGCCATCGCCATCGCAAAGAGCGGAACGGTCAGGGCCGTGCTCACCCAGAACCGCCGGGTCATATCCGCGAGCTCCGGGTTCTCTTCTTCCTCCAGAGACACGGTCCGGGGCTCGAGCGCCATGCCGCAGATCGGGCAAGAGCCCGGCTGATCGCGCACGATCTGCGGGTGCATGGGACAGGTCCATTCCGTCTTCGTCGCCGCAGGGGCCGGGAGAACGCGTTCAAGAGCCATCCCGCACTTCGGGCAAGAGCCAGGGGCTTCTGTCCTCACCTCGGGATGCATCGGGCAGGTATACGCGGAGCCTTCCAGCCTCTTCTCGACAAGTTCGGCTTTCGATGGCCCCGGGGGGGTTCCCTGACTACTGCGGAATTTCTCGGCGCACCCGGCCCCGCAAAACAAGTAGGTCTTGCCGCCCGAGGTCACGCGGTGCGGAGAGTCAGCCTTCACCGACATGCCGCAAACCGGGTCCTTGTGCGCCTCCCCGTTGCCGGTCGCGACCATCCGCTGATCGTTTTCGTGTTTCATGTTCTCCTCGGAACCGGAGCCGGGCTGGCCATGACATGCCCGGACTGGCCCGAGCGCATCGAGAGGTCGCCAAATCGAGCGGCGACGAGAACGCCAAAGGCGAGCATGCCGAGAGTGATCGCGGCCACGGCGACCTTCGCGCCGAGGCCGACCGTCGTGTGAGCGCCCGCCGCCGACATCCCCGGCATCGCCTGCATTGGCGATCCGCCCTTGCCAAGCGCGCGCTCCGTGCCCATTCCGTGCTCGAGACCGACCTTCACGAGCCAGGAGTTGACGGGGTAGGCGCTCAACGCGAATCGACCTCCACGGTGAGCGTCGCGAAGTGGCTGACCCACTCGCCGCCCGGTTTGGCCGATCGGGAAATCTGCGTGGCGTGTAACAGAAACCAGCCGGACCGATCCAGGCGGAATGAGACTCTTCCTTCGGCGTCGGTCTTCTGAATCCGCCCCGTCTTCTGACCGGCAGCCCGAATGCCAACGGATAACCCCGCGAGCGGGCGGCCATCGAGCAGGAGGCGGATCGGAATGTCCGTGCCGGCGACAATCGCTGTGGGATCCTTTTCCGGGATGATCTCGAGCGCCATTCCCGTGGGCTCGGCCCAGGAGCCGTCGCTCTCGGGGTTTCCCACCCTCAGGAAAGCCTTCGCGTGCTTGGTATAGGTCTCGCGCCACTTCCGCGGCTCGGGAGACCTCTCCCATTCCCTTCCGACGGTTTCCGTGGCCCCGATCTCCTCGAGGTACTCCTTCACCTCCGCCGGTTTGAGATCGAGCGTGCGCGGCTTTGATTCAGCCCATATCGTGGCAATGCCGGGGCTTTCCGCCCGGATGTGGAGTCGAAGTGACTTCTCCGCAAGAGTGTGGTCGGAAATGTCCAGGATCTTGCCTGCTAGACGACAGCGAGCGGCCGCGAGCCGGTCCGGCTTCACTGCGGTCTCCGGAGCGGGAAAGGCCATCCCGCTCGTCAAATCCAACGTCACGGCGCTTCCCGGGGCGACTGCCATCGAGGATGGCAGCAGCCAGGTATCGTGAGCCGTGAGAGTCACGGAAACGAGAGACACGCCGATCGAAAGCCAGACACGCTTCATCTTCACTCCCTTTGCGCCGATGGCGAACCTCAGTGTTTCGGAACGAACCAGCCGAGCAGGATGACGTCGATCCAGGCGAGCGGACCCAGAAGCCAGAAGTGAAACAGTGAACGGCGACATGAGACGTCCGATTCTATTTCGTCGACCCGCCGCCAGGCACGCAGCTTTGCCGACGCTGCAACAGCACGCGACGCCTCCCCTCGACTAGTGTTTTCCGCCATCATCAGAAGGCAAGTGAACCTCACCCGCCGATCCGTCGTCGGCGAGGTGCACGGAGACTTTCAGCCCGGTCTTCACGTCCCCGTTCGCCGCCGCCTTTTCACCCTTCATGTACTTCGTCTTGTGGGTGAGAGACACCTTTGCCGTCTTCCCATCGGTTGTCTTGACCTCGATGGAGCTGGCGTCCACCGCAGTCACCGTCCCCATGACGCGTTTGCCGTGGGCGAGAAGCGCCCCCGGAACCGCCAGAACCACCAGGGCAGCGAGAACCACCAGACATCTCGATACTCCTCTCATCGCCCTACTCCTTTCTTCTATGTTCGTGCGAAGGGGATGCGGACTTTCCGCTTCCCTCCAGAAATTCCTTTTCCGCTTCGCCTTCCTCCATCTCCATGGGGCTGACTGGATTCATCGCCTTCATCTCTTCGAGCTCCTTCGGCGTGATCCATGGCAGGTGGCGGATGAACGAGACGAGATGCCAGGACGCCGAGTCGTCTTCCGGAGTGTCTTGCCCCCAGGCCGGCATGCCGGTCAGCCGCACGCCGTTCTTGATGATGTAGAAGAGCTCTCCGTCCGACAGGGACTGCGTCTCCTTCCCCCACATGTCGGGGGCCTTCGGATAGAGATTCTGACCGATCTCGGTCTTTCCCCTTCCGTCGTTGCCGTGGCAAGACGCGCAGTGGTCCGCGAAGTGCATCCGCCCGGCCTCGACTGCCTCCGCGGAATCAGAGAACGAATTCTTCATCTTCCGGGCGTTCGCAGGGATCGCCCAACGACGCATCCGTTGCGCGAGGAAGGCCTCTGCCACGTGTGGCTTGTCGCGGGCGCTGAACCCGTGTCGAGTCATGCTTCGGAACGCGAGCGCCGCTCCGACCACGATCGCGATGAAGAGAACGAGAAGGGCCCACTTCGGCTTCGACATCACATGCCCCTCAACGGTTGACGTACTTCGCGGGATCGGAAAGAAACTTCTCCCTGTCGGCCCGGGAGCAGAAGTAATACGTCTTCCCTTGGTAAGTCGCCTTCTCAGCCGCCTGGGTCCCCACCTCCATGCCGCAGACGGGATCCACGGAGTCTTTGGCCTGCGCCGCTGACGGAGCGGCCGGCTTGCCCTCGCCCATCTTGGAGTGGTCCATCTCGGCGGATGGCGGCTTCTCGGACTTCGGCGCAGCCGGCTTGCCCTCGCCCATCTTGGAGTGGTCCATCTTCGGGTCATCCATCTTGGATTGCTCCATTTTGGAGTGGTCCATCTGGGCGGATGGCGGCTTCTGGGACTTCGGCGCCGGCGGCTTTTCCTGGCCCATCTTGGAGTGGTCCATCCCTTCCATCACCGAAGGATCCATACCCTTCATTCCCGAGTGGTCCATACCTTCCATCCCGGGCTTCCCGCTCCCGCCAGCGGCGGGACGGACGCACAGCGAAAGCTGCGTCCGAATCTCCGCCAGGGCGGTCTGCAGTTCGCTGATGGCGGCACGCATCTGCTGCGGGCTGTTGATTTGCCTTGCCTCCTCGAGCTGGCGGTTCGCGTTCTCCACGATCCGAAGGCCTTCCTTCGCATACGCGAGGCATGCGCCTTCCCCGGTCGGGGCGCCTCCCATCTGATGCCCTTCGTGTTGAGCCAGACTCACGCCGGCCCAGGTCAGAACCGCCACGAGAACCATCGCAGTTCGAATTCCGCTCTTCATCCCGTTCCTCCATGGATTCATGACATTCACTCCTGGCCAGGCGGCGCCACTGAAACCGGAAGCTCTCCCGAGCGCACGGCGCCCGGGATCTCGCTCGCGCTGATCCCGGTCGTCATCTCGCCCGGCATCGGCGGCGCATCGAGGCCGTCCACGAGCAGCATCCCCTGGATCTGAACGGCGGCCACGTTGGCCTGCTCGAGAGCCGAGAGATAGCGCTCGCTCGTCTGAAATAGCGTCCGCTGCGCGATCAGGACTTGCGGATAGGCAGCGGCCATCTGCTCGAATTTGTCCAGGTACAGCCGATACGCCTGCTCGGCGCGCGGCAGAATCTCCCCGCCGTACTCGTCCACCATACGCAGGGCCGTCAGATACGCCTCGAATACGCCGGAGAGGCGGCTTCGCAGAGCCAGCTCGACGCGTTGGACCTCGGAGCGTGCCCGGCTCAGCTGGGCCCGAGCGGCTGCGCGGTCTCCCTGGTTGCGATTGAAGAGCGGGATCGAGAACCCGGCGGAGACCGAGCCCTCCCAGCCAACGGGCTGGCCCGGCACACCCCGCCCCGTTTCCAGCCGTTCGCGATCGTAATCGGCGCCCACGCGAAGGAAGAGATCCGGGAAGGCCTCGCGGTCGGCCCGATTCACGATGGCCTCCGCACGCTCCACCTGCGCCCGCGACCGGCGCAACTGAGGGCTCTCACGCAGGAGTGCGGCGACTGCCGTTTCGCGATCGAGCTCCGGGGGCGACGGGTCCACTTCGCCCGCGAGCGTGCGGAGCTTCATGTCGGGCTGGCCGATCATGGTCGCGAGGCTCAGCCACGTGTGGTACTGCTTGTCTCGGGCCGCGTCGAGGGCGAGCCGAGTTTCCCTAGCCTCGATTTCCGATTCGAGAACGTCGGGACGATCCGCGGCTCCCGTGTTGTAGAGCTGCCTCGAGACCTTGACCGCCTCGTCGGTCAGCTGTGTCAGCCGCTCCCGAACGTGCACCCGGCGGGCGGCGACGACCGCCTCGAAGTAAAGTGAACGAACGCTGTTGAGCACTCGAAGCCGCTGCGCCTCGACGCCGGCCTCGGCTTCGAGGCCTTCCTTCTCGAAGATGGAGCGGCTCCTGGAGAGCTTTCCCCCGAGGGGGATCGCCTGCTCGACGAAGACGCCCTGCTTGCCCCTGCCGGTTCCTCCCCGAAACGCCCACTCTTCCGCCGCGTAGCCGAGGACAGGCTTCGGCAGCAGGCCCGCCTGCTTCGCGCGCCCCCGGGCCGCCTCCACCTCTGCCGTCGCCTGGGTGAGCGTCGGATTCTTCTCGAGCGCGATCTTCTCGAGCTCGGCCAGCGTCAGGGGTTCGTCGGGGCCACTTTGGGCGATACCGAATGCCGCCGCCAGACCGAGGAGAGCCGCGAGAGCGAGACGTTTCAGGATCATGGTTTCGCCCTTTCGGCCTGCCTGGCCTTGAGCTTCTGGATGTGGTCGTAGAGCTCGGGTTTCAGAACCCGAACGAGCGTCATCATCCCCATCGTTCCTCCCGTCCAGGTCGGTCTCAGACCGTACGTCTCGGGTTTCACGTAGGCGCCGTCGTCGACCATCCACATGTCCTGGGGAAAGCCTGGGACGTCGTAGGCGTTCTTTGCGATCGGGGCTCCCATCTGCATGGTCCCGTGCTGCATGCCCGCCTGCGCGGGGGTCAGGGCGAGGTTCGTCATGGGCTTTTCGTACTCGGAGCCCGTCCCGATGGCGCGGCCGAGGCTCGGTCCGAGGCTCTCCGAAAGGGCGTTGCCTTCGCGGATCATGCCCATCCCGTCCTCCATGGAGAGACCCGTGTGCATCCCCGTGCCGACGTGGGCCATCGGGCCGACCATCGAGATCATCTGGTTCATGTTGTGGTGCGGCAGATGGCAGTGCAGCATCCAGTCGCCCGGAAAGACGGCGTCGAACTCGACGTCCCGCGCCTGGGCGACACCGACCAGCACCGTGTTGCCCGGAGTCCAGGCGGCCTTCGGCACGCGCCCGCCTTCGGTGCCGGTCGTGTAGAAGGTGAAGCCATGGAGGTGCATTGGGTGGTGATCCATCCCGAGGTTGACGAACCGGATCCGAACCCGCTCGCCGAGCTTCACGAGCATCGGCGTGGTCGCCGGGCCCGCCTTTCCGTTGATTGTCAGCCAGTTAAACTCCATCGAAAGGGAGTTCGGAACCGTGTTGTTCGGGAGCAGCGCCCACTCCTGGACGATCAACCCGAAGTCCCGATCGACCCGCGGCGTGTACGGATCCCGCGGATGCATGATGAACATGCCGATCATGCCCATCATCTGCTGCATCGGCATGTGCGAGTGGTAGAAGAAGGTCCCGTGCTGGTGCAGCGTGAACTCGTAGATGAACTTGCCGCCCGGCGGAATCGGGTCCTGCGTCACACCAGGCACGCCGTCCATACCGATGGGAATCTCGAATCCGTGCCAGTGCATCGTGAACACCTCGGGCAGGTGGTTCTCGACGACGAGCCGGACGCGGTCGCCCTGGTTCACCTCGATCGTTGGCCCCGGCACGCTTCCGTTGAAGCCCCAGGCGTCGCAGACGCGAGCCGGGCTCATGCCGGACGACGGCACGAACTCGGTCCGGACGGGCTCCGCGACGATGTGAAAGGTCTTGACACCGTCCTCCATACGCCACGGCATCTTCGGGACGTCCGGGGTCTCGACCGGCACGATTCCGCTTCGGGGCTTCCAGAACCGCCCCGCTGGCTGCCCCGGCGTACCCGGCGCCTCGGGATCGGGCGCGTGAACGTGCTGGCCGACAGCCTTGCCCGCCGTCGCGAGGCCCGCCGAGGCCATCAGCCCTTGAAAGAAGTTTCTTCGATTGAAAGGCATTTCCCTCTCCGAGATTTCAGACAAACATCGAGGCTCGCGAGATCTCGCAAACCCTGAAGAGGACCTCTGGAGAGGGATCTAGAGCCGGAGGATGCGGGGTCGAGCGGCCGCCGGTCGAGGTGTGGCGCCCGGTACGGTGGGGGCGGAGGAGACGGAGTATCGATCGGACGCGGACTGAATCGGGGCCGGCAAGGAGCCGGCCAGAATCGAGATCTTGCACCCCGATACCGCACCCTCGGCGGCCCTCTTGACCACGGCGGAGTCCGCGTGATGCCCGCACCCATCGGGAGTTGCTGGGGCGCCGGAGGGTCGCCCTGGCGAGGCGTCCCCGTGGGCGGCGCAGTGCTCGGCCGGAGGCGGCGCGCCCTCCGCCGTCGCCGCTCGAGCGGCGATGCGGGCGCAGGCCATTTCGCAATTCAGTCCCAGCAGCGGCACGGTGAAGACCAGCCCGCTGACCGCGACGGCCAGCAACGTGAGGGACCGGGGCCTCGTCGGGCGCGTCGTCTCTCGCATCGCGGCCATCCTAACCGAAGAAGTGCAAGGCGTATTTCGTCGCATTCTGTCTGCGGCAACGGCGGCTCGCCTGAGCAAGACTCTGTGTGGCGTCGAGAACCTCGTTACCCTGACGGATCGGCCAGCTCGGCGCGAAGCTTCGGCTTAGGACTTCTCGCCGGCTGGCTTGCAGCAGCAGGGGTCGACCGCTTTCTTCGCCAGCGTACAGTAGAGTTTCCCGTCCTCCTGCGGAACGCAGCAGCACTTCTCCACGGTCGTGTTCGTCAACGTGCACGTCACTTTCTCCGAGGTCTTCGAAACTGGGGTCGCCGCGATCGTGACGAAGCTTCCGACAATCACTGCCAGTAGCAGCTTGTTCATGCTCCTCCCTCTTCTACCGGACCATCCGATAGATCACGTCCAAAAACTCGTCATAGATGTCAGCTTGACCGGCCTTGATCCCACGGGTCACGCAGCTCTCGAGGTAATTGCGCATCATGATTTTGCCCGCGGCACGCAGAGCCTCCTGCGCCGCCGCGATCTGTTGAAGAATCTCCCGACACGGGCGATTGGCTTCGAGCATCCGCTCGATACCGTCCACCTGCCCCCGCGCCCGCTTGAGACGCCGCCGGATTTCGGCCTTCCTCTCATCGGGGACAAAGGCGCTATCGACGACCGGCAACGAGACGGCCTCACGAACCACGGGGAGAGCTTATACTCCCAGGGAGTACCTGTCAAGAGCCAAAACGACGAACCACAACGTGGAGATGAAGGGAGGCGGCGCTCGTCGAGGGTCATGGCGTTGAGATTGAGCGTCGGCGTGGTGGGATCGGCCCGGGCGGCCCAACCAGACTCGCCCCCGCGGCTCCTCCGAATCCGCTTCAATCCTCGTCGCCGTGCCGGAGCGCCTCCGGCCCCTGGCGCCCGCTCCGAATCCGCAGAGCCCACCCCACGTCGGTGACGAAGATGATCCCGTCCCCGGCGTGGCCCGTACGCGCCGACTGCCGTATGGTCTCGACGATCGCGGGAACCTGGCCGCCGGATGCGAAGATCTCGACCCGGGCTCGGGATTGAAACGGGTCCACCTCCGACCGCTCCTCCTTTCGCGGCGAATGGGCGTCGTGGCGGCCGAACCCGCGGACATCGGACACGCTCATGCCCGGAAACCCCGGAATCTGGCGGAGCGCGTCCACGACCTTCTCGACCTGGAAGGGCTGGATGAAGGCGACGACGCAATTGATGTGACCGGTTGCCATCGATTCCTCCGATCAGGCGCCCGCGGCGCGACGCCGCGAGAGTCCGTAGACGGTGGGCAGGACGAACAGCGTCAACGCCGTCGCGGTGATGAGGCCTCCGATCACCACGGTCGCGAGGGGGCGCTGAACCTCCGCGCCGGCACCCGTGGCCACCGCCATGGGGACGAAACCGAGCGAGGCGACGAGCGCGGTCATCAGGACAGGTCGCAGCCGCAGGGCGCAGGCTTGCCGCAGGACTTCTGCTGTCTCGAGCGTCGTGTCCCGTTCGAGATCGCGAACCTGCTTGATCAGGACGACGCCGTTCAAGACGGCGACGCCGAAAAGGGCGATGAAGCCGACCCCGGCCGAGATCGAGAACGGCAGGCCCCGGACGGCGAGTGCGAACACGCCTCCGGTCGCCGCGAAAGGAACGTTGAGGTAGATGAGGGCCGCCGGGCGCAGAGCGCCAAACGTGAAATACAGCATCGCGAAGATGAGCGCCAGGGCGAGCGGCACGACCAGCGAGAGCCTGCGGCTGGCGGCTTCGAGGTTCTCGAACTGCCCTCCCCACTTGATGAAATAGCCGCCGGGCAGGGACACGTCCTTCCGGATGCGCTCCTGCGCCTCTTTGACGAACGAGGCCACGTCGCGCCCGCGCACGTTGGCCTCGACCACGATCCGCCGGCGGACCGACTCGCGACTGATCTGGGCCGGACCCGTGCCCACGGAGATCTCGGCGAGCTGACCGAGAGGGATCGACGAGCCCGAGGAAGATGCGACGGGAACGTTCGCGAGGGCCTCGGGCGATGCGGCGGCCTCGTCGTCCAGGCGCACCACGAGCGAGAAACGCCGCTGACCCTCGAAGACCGTTCCTACGACCTTGCCGGCCCGCGTCGCCTCGACGGTCTCGAGCACGTCGCCGACGGGAATCCCGTACCGGGCGCAGCGGTCGCGGTCGACGCGAATCCGGATGACCGGCAGGCCGGCCGTCTGTTCCAGCTTGACGTCCTCGGCGCCGGGCACGGCCGCGACGGCCCGGGCGATCCGCTCGCCCGTCGCGCGCAGTGTCTCGAGGTCGTCGCCGAAGAGCTTGACCGCGACGTCGGAGCGCACGCCCGCGATCAGCTCGTTGAAGCGCATCTCGATCGGCTGTGTCCACGAGAAGCCGGCTCCCGGCACTTCCCGGGCCAGGGCCTCGTTCATCTTCTCGATCAGCTCTCCTTTCGTCTTCGCCGTTTTCCATTCGGACTTCGGCTTCAGGATGACGAAGACGTCCGCCAGCTCGATCCCCATGACGTCGGTGGCAACTTCCGGGCTGCCCGAACGGGAGACGACCGTGACGACCTCGGGAAACTTGCGGAGCACCCGCTCGATGCGACCCGTTCCGGCGACCGCCTCCGAGAGGGCGACCGAGGACAGGCGGAGGGCGTTCAACGCGATGTCCCCCTCGTCGAGCCGGGGAATGAACTCAGCGCCGAGCGTGCGGGCGAGAAGCGCTCCGGCGACGAGCACGGCCGCCGCCGTGCCGAGGACGAGCGCCTTCCGGGCGAAGCAACGGTCGAGAGCCCGGAGGTAAAGGGCGCGGAGCTTTCCGACGAAGCGCGGCTCGTGCTCGCCGCCGGTCTTCCGGAGGAAGAGCGACGCGAGCACCGGGATGAGCGTCAACGTCAGCAGCAGCGAGCCGGTGAGGGCGAAGACGACCGTCCACGCCATCGGCCGGAACATCTTTCCCTCGATTCCCGTCAGCGTGAGGATCGGAATGTAGACGAGGATGATGATGCCGATGCCGAAGGCGATCGGCCGCAGCACCTCGTGCGCCGCCTCCGCCGTGATCTGCGGAACGGTCTTGTCGCGATCGGCCGGCTCGCCGAGCCGCCGGACGATGTTCTCGATGAGCACCACCGAGCCGTCCACGATGAGACCGAAATCGATCGCGCCGAGGCTCATGAGATTGGCCGAGATGCGCGCCGGCACCATTCCGGCGAAGGCGAACAGCATCGACAGCGGGATCGCCGATGCCACGATGAGCCCGGCGCGCACGTTGCCGAGAAACGCGAAGAGTACCGCGACGACGAGGACGCCGCCTTCGAAGAGGTTCGTGCGCACGGTCCGGATCACGCGCTCGACGAGCTCCGCCCGGTCGTAGTACGGAACGATTCGCACGCCCTTGGGCAGCGACGGTTGGAGCTCCTCGACCGCGGCGCGAACACGGCGCGCGACGGCCAGGGCGTTCTCCCCGGCCAGCATCTGCGCCATGCCGATGACGGTTTCGCCCGTCCCGTCCTTGGTCGCAGCGCCGATCCGGAGCATGGCGCCCTCCCGGACGCGCGCCACGTTGCCGACGGTCACGGGCGTGCCGTCGGGACGAGCCTTGAGCACGATCTTCTCGATGTCGGCCATCGAATCGACCAGTCCCTCTCCGCGGATGACGTACTGCTCCCGGTTTCTCTCGATGTAACCGCCTCCCGCGTTTCCGGTTCCGCGCTCGACCGCCCGGAAGATCGCTTCGAGGGAGACGCCGTGCGCCACGAGCCTTGCCGGATCGACGACCACCTGGTACTGCTTCGGCAGCCCGCCCCAGACGTTGACCTCGGTGACGCCGGGAACCGCGCGCAGCCTCGGTGCGATCTCCCAGTCGAGGATCGTCCGGCGCTCCATGGCGGAGGCGCCGGCCCCCTCGACGGTGAACATGAAGACTTCGCCGAGGCCGGTCGAGACCGGGCCCATCTCCGGAACGCCGAACCCGGGCGGGATCTGCTCGCGCGCCTGGGCGAGCCGCTCGGCCACGAGCTGCCGCGCGAAGTAGACGTTCACGTCGTCCCGGAACACGACCGTGACGGCCGAGAGACCGTAGCGCGAGACCGAGCGAATCTCCGTGATCCCGGGCAGGCCGTTCATCGCGGCCTCGACCGGGTACGTCACGAACTGCTCCATCTCGACGGGCCCGAGCGCGGGAGCCTTGGTCAGGATCTGGACCTGGACGTTCGTGATGTCCGGCACGGCGTCGATCGGAAGCCGCGACAGAGAGAAGACGCCGCCCGCGATCACGAGCGCGGCCGCGATCAGGACGAGCGGCCGGTTCTCCAGGCTGAAGTCGACGAGGCGTTTCAGCATGGCTTAGTCCTCTCCCTCGAGCTCGGCCTTCGCGAACTCGGACTTGAGGACGAAGCCGCCCTCGGTGACGACGGCCTCCCCGGGCTTGACGCCCGACAGAATCTCGGTGAATCCCTCGAACGTGTGGCCCGTCTCGACCGCTCGCCGCGCAAACCGGCCGGGGGACGTCTCGACGAAAACGACCGTCCGGCCCGCGAGCGTCTGGAACGCCGACTGGGGGACTGCGAGAATCGGCTTATTCTCGGCCTGCGGGCGCGGAACCTCGACTTGCGCCTTGACGAACATCCCGGGCCGCAGTTTGTCCGCGGTGTTCTGCACGGTGGCCCGCACCCCCACGGTCCGTGTCCCTTCGTCGACCGCTCCACCCAGGAAGTCGAGCCGCCCCGAGAAGGTCTCCTGCGGATAGGCGTCCGTCCGGATTCGCAGCGGCAGACCCGAGCGCAGGAGAGCGAGGTCCTTCTCGTAGGCCTGGAGGAACACCCAGAGCGTCGAGAGGTTCGCGAACGTCAGAATCGGCTGCATGGGCTCGACCACCGAGCCGGGAGTCGCCTGCCGCTCCAGAACTCGCCCGTCGAAGGGAGCCCGTATGGCCATGCGGGACGACGGCGGAAAGCCCGCATCCTGCCCCGACTCGATCGCGGCCCGGATCCGGTCGATCTCGCCTTTCGTCTCTCCGAGAAGCTGCAGCGCCCGCTCCGCGGCATCGGCCGCCGCCTTCTTCGAGAGGAAGTCGCCTTCGCGGACCTGGAACTCGCCCTGGCTGATGGCCTTCTGCTCGACGAGGCGCCGCGCCCTTTCATAGGCGCGGGAGGCGACGCGAAGCTGCGAAAGCTCCCGGACGAGCTCCTCCCGGGCCCGCCCGAGCTCGGCGCTCTCGATCCAGACGAGGGGCTCGCCCTGGCGCACGCGCGCGCCGAGGTCCACGGGTATCGCCGCGACGCGGCCGGAGACGTTCGACGCGAGACGCACCAGCCGGTTCTCGTCGTAACGCACGGTGCCGTTTAAGACGAGCATGTGCTCGAGATCGACCGGCTCCACCTTCCAGGTGGCGATGCCCGCCTCGGCGACCGCGGCCGATGAGAGCTCGACGGTGTCAGAGACGGACGGCGTCGGGGTGTGCGCGGGGGGTTCGCCGGCCGTGCGGCCGGCCGGAGCGGGCTTGCGGCCGCAGCCCGCGGCCACGACCAGAAGAAGCAGCAGGCCAAGCGCCACGGGGGTGCGCTTACCGGGTCTCCGTCGCATCGGTTCCTCCAGTCAGTCGGTGGATGGCGGCCAGGGCGCGGGCGGCGTCCCGATGAAGGGCGACCGACTCGGCCGCGGCCTCGCGGTACGTCCGCTGCGCGTCGAGGAGGTCGAGAAACGACGTCTCGCCCTCCTCGTACGTCAGCTCGACCAAGCGCAGCCCCTCGCGCGCGGCCGGCAGGAGGCGCTTCATGAAAACGTCGGACTGCTCCGCCGAGAGCCGGAACTCGCGGTAGGCGCGATCGAGGTCGTTGCCGAGAGCGATCTCCAGCTGCTTGAGCTCGGCGCGAAGGATCGACTCTTCCGCGCGGCGTCGGGCCGCCTCGGGGCGGTTCGCGTTCCAGAGCGGGACGCGGATCTCCAGCTTCGCGCCCTGCGCCTTCTTGTCGATCTCACGGAGGTCGTAGTACGTGGCCTTCAGATCCGGCCACGCTCCCCATGCGGCCGCGCTCGTGGATTCCCCGGACTGGCCGACCCTCGCCCGCGCGGCGGACAGCTCCGGGTTGCGGCCGGCCATGCGCGCCCGGAGGGATTCGAGGTCGGCGACCGATTTCCCGTCCGGCCAGGCGACTGCGACCGTGGCTCCTTCGGGTACTCCCGGTCCGACGATGCGGAAAAGCGAGTCGCGCGTGACGTCGGCCTCACGGCGGGCGACGGCGAGCGCCCGCGCCTGGCGAAGAGACTCCACCTCGGCGCGAATGCGCTCGGTCTCGCGCGACTCGCCGAGCTCGACGCGCCGCGAGACCAGCGCGAGAACCCGCTGTGCGCCCTCGGCGTTGTCTGCGAGGAGGCGGGCGCCCTCCGCCGCGGCCGCATGCTCGTGGTAGAGCACTTCGACATCGAAGAGCAGGTCGAGCCGGCGCGCCAGAGCCTGGGCCTCCCGCTCCGCCGAACCGAACTCGGCGGCCTGAATCCGGTGGCGATACGCGATCGGCGAGGGAAAATCCTGGCTGATCTGGAAACCGGATTCCTGCTCCGCGATGTCCGTCCCGAGCGGCTCGCCACGACCGATGAGCCCCTCGACCAGCGGGTCGGACCAGGCCCTGGCGACCGAGATCTCGGCCCGGCCGAGCTGCCGGAGAGCCTCGGCCTGGAGACCGGCGGGGTTGTTCTTGAGGGCCAGAGCCTGCAACTCCGCGAGACGAAGGCTCTGGGCGGACGCGAACGCGCTGATCCCTACCGTTGCGCAAAGCGCAGAGACGAGAATTCGAAAAGCCGACACAAACCCTCCTCATAAGTGGTGCTCGCGCGCCGACTCCATCCGGCGTCGCGTAGAGCCCGGCCGAGATCAGCCGAGGTTCTGGGGAGGGTGATCCAGGGACTGCGGGGGCGCGGCCGGGTCCGCAGGGACCAGAAGAGAGGGGTTTGCGGTCGTCCGGTTAGAGGCAACGACGGCGAACGAGCGCTCGGAATCGAACGTCAGGTGGCAGGGGCAGAAACAGAAGGCCGAGTCTCCCTCGAGCGATCCGGCCGCCGCGTGGAGATCGCTCAACGCCGGCGCGGCGTGTCGCGAGGCGGACGCGGAAGTCTCCGTCGGCCGCTCGTCGGCGCAGAAGAGAGGAGTGTCCGCGACCTGGACCGCGAGGAACGCGGCAAGCGTGCGAGCCAGGATCAGGAGGGCTAGACGACGCACCGCGAGAATCTAGCACGCACGCGCCGCCGTGGCGAGGGAATCGTCCCACGGCTTCCGCTGAGGCGGTAAAGTACGCATGTTCAACGTGACTGCTCCCACCCGCCTGCCGATCGCTTGTGACCTCGAGGCGCTCTCACCCGAACAGCGGGCGCGCGAACAGACGCTTCTCACGGAGCTCGAGACTGCCTTCGCTCGGCCCCAGGAGACGGAAAGGGGATTCCGCGTCGTCCTTGCGCCGGACCCGGGCTTGCTCGGGAGGCTCGGGGAGTTTCTCGCCCTGGAGCGGATCTGCTGCCCCTTCCTCAACTTCAATCTCGCGGTCTCCGAAGGCCGCGGCCCGGTGACGCTGCACATCCATGGCGGGCCCGGCGTCAAACCGTTCCTTCGCGCCGAGTTTTTCGGACAGGGCTGAGCTCGTGGCCGGGAACCTGGTCGTTTTTTGCGCGGCGGCGATCCTCGAGATCGGGGGCTGCTTCGCCTTCTGGTCCTGGCTGCGCCGGGGCTCTTCGCCGCTCGTGGCCCTCGTCGGTGTCGCGAGCCTCGTAGGCTTCGCGCTCGCTCTCACTCGGGTGGATACGGCGTTCGCCGGACGGGCCTATGCCGCCTACGGAGGCATCTACATCGCATCCTCTCTGCTCTGGCTATGGGCCGTCGAGCATCAACGGCCGACCCGCGGGGACCTGATCGGCTCCGCGCTCGCGGTTTGCGGGACGCTCTGGATCCTCTTCTCCGCCCCGCGGTCGCCCCACCGATAGGCCTGGCAGCCTACGGCTGCGTCAGCTTGCGATACGTGCGCAGGTGCCGGAGCGCCTCGGCCGGGCGTCCCAGCTTCTCGGCGAGCGAGGCCGCGTTGAAGTGGGCGTCGGCGTTCTCGGGGTCGAGCCGCACGGCCTTCTGATAGGCGAGCAGCGCCTCCGGCAGCTTTCTCTGGTCCTCGAGGGCGACGCCGAGGTTGAAGGCCGCCGTGGCGTCGTCGGGGCGGGCCGCGAGGGCCGCCGCGTAGTGCGGCTCCGCGCCGGCCGCGTCGCCGGACTCGTGAAGGAGACGGCCGAGGTTCACGTGCGCGTCGGCGTGCGCGGCGTCGAGGGCCAGCGCCTTCCGGTACGCCGCGATCGCCTCGCCCGGCGACCCCGGCTCGAGCTCGCAGGCCCAGTCGTACCAGTCGTCGGCGGAGAACTCGGGCCCCTCCTCCTGGGCCTCGCGGAAGGCCCGGCGAACCATCGGCGCGACCTTCCGCGCCAGATCCGCGACCCCGAAGTCGAAGAGAATCTGGCCCGATTCGGGCTGCCACCGCCGCGCGCCGTCCTCGACGACGATGCGGCTGCCCTCCATCGCGATGCGGACGGCCGTCAGGGGTCTCCCGTCCGGAAGCTGCTCGCGCAGGCGGGAGAGGGCCGCGCGGATCCGCCGGGGCCCCACGCGCTCGGACATGAGCCCGCACGCGGTGCGCAGAAAGACGAGGTCCTGGAAGGAGAAGGAGAGCTCGCCGCGGGGGCCCCGCTCGGGGGAGAGGAAACCGGATCGCACGTAGCCGCGGACCTGAGACGCGGAGAGCCCGAGGAGCTTTGCGACTTCGGAGGTCGAGTAGCCCTTCAAGGCGAGGCTACGCCTTGCGGCCGGCCTCCGTGCGCATCTGCGCGGCGCGCGCCGGGGCGCGCTTGGCGGGCTTGCGCGCGGGCGTCTCCTCGGGGGTGGACGACGGCTTCGAAGCGCCTGTGGACGCGGACCTCGATTCCGCGGCCGCGGCCTTGCCGGAGCCGGGCTTCTTCGCCAGGCTCGCCTTCAGGGCCTCCATGAGGTCGATGATCTGGCCGCCGCCCTGCTCCGGCGGCGCGAAGGACACTTCCTCGCCTTCGACCTTCTTCTGGATCAGCCCGAGCACGCGCTTCTTCACGTCGTCCTCGTAGGTCTCCGGCTGGAAAGCGTCGGTCGAGCGCTGGTCGACGAGGAGCTTGGCGAGGTCGAGCTCCTTCGCGCTGACCTCGGCCGGCTCGAGGGGGACCTCGGAGAAGGGGCGCACCTCGTCGGCGTAGTAGAGTTGCTGCATGACGATGCCGCCGTCGAGCGGCCGCAGCATCACCAGGTACTGCTTGCCCCGCGCGGCGTAGCGCGCGAGCGCCACGCGCTTGGTCTCCTGCATGACCTTCGAGAGGAGCGCATACGCCTTGGCCCCGCCCTTGTCCGGGCCCACGTAGTAGGTCCGGTCGAAGTAGACGGGGTCGACCTTCGAGATCGGCACGAACTCCACGACCTCCACCGACTGTGTCGACTGCTCCTCGAGCGCCTTCAACTCTTCGGGCGTGAACGTGACGTAGCGGTCCTTCGAGAATTCGTACCCCTTGACCATCTGGTCGCGCGGCACGAGCTCGCCGTCCTTCGTGCAGATGTACTGCTGCTTCAGGCGCGCGCCGTCCTTGGCGTGGAGGAGGTTGAAGGAGAGCGCGGCCGCGGCGTCGGAGGCCGCGTAGAGCTTGATCGGGATCGAGACCAGCCCGAAGGAGATCGTCCCTGACGCTATCGGCCTTGCGCTCATAGGTTTAGGAACCGACAAATGTAACATGGGCCGGGGATCCCGACGCGTGCCGCTCGAAAAATACCGGGAAAAACGCTCCGCCGACACGACCCCCGAGCCCTTCGGCCGGGGAGGCGAGAACCGCCCGCATCTCTTCGTGGTGCAGAAACATGCGGCCACCCGCCTCCACTACGACTTCCGGCTGGAGTGGGGCGGCGTCCTCAAATCCTGGGCCGTTCCGCAGGGCCCGTCCCCCGACCCCGCCGACAAGCGCCTGGCGGTCGAGGTCGAGGACCACCCGGTCGAGTACGCCGACTTCGAGGGCGTGATCCCGAAGGGCAACTACGGCGCGGGCGAGGTCATCGTCTGGGACCAGGGCCGTTGGACGCCGCTCGCCGACCTCGACGAGGGCATGAAGAAGGGCAAGCTCCTCTTCGAGCTCCACGGCTACAAGCTGCGCGGCACCTGGACCCTCGTGCGGATGAAGACGAAGGGCAAGACCACCGGCAAGGAGTGGCTCCTCATCAAGGAGCGCGACGGCTGGGCGAAGAAGGGACCGGACGCGGCCTATCCCCAGGAGTCGATCTTCTCCGGGCTGACTCTCGAGGATCTCGCCTCGGGTGCCAGCCGCGCCGCGGAGGTCCGGTCGGAGCTCGTGCGCCTCGGGGCGCCGCGTCGCCGCGTCCGCGCCGCCGACGTGAAGCTGATGCTTGCCGAGCCGCGGGACGCGGCGTTCTCCAGACCCGGCTGGATCTGGGAGCTCAAGTACGACGGCTACCGGCTGCTCGCGGGGCGCGAGGACGGCAAGCCCGCGCTTCGCTACCGCCACGGGATGAACTCGACGGCGACGTTTCCGGAGATCGCGCGCGCCGTCGCCGCGCTCCCCTACGACGCCTTCGTCCTCGACGGCGAGGTCGTGGTGCTCGACGCGAAGTCGAGGCCGCGCTTCGGCCTCCTTCAGAGGCGCGCCCTCCTCCAGCGCCGCTCCGACATCGACCGCGCCGCGGTGGAGCTGCCGGCGACGCTCTTCGCGTTCGACCTGCTCGCCTTCGAAGGCTTCGACCTGCGGCCGCTGCCGCTGGCGGACCGCAAGGCCCTCCTGCGGCGCATGCTCCCGCTAACCGGCCCCGTCCGCTTCGCCGATCACGTCGAGGAGAAGGGCGAGGAGCTTCTCGCCGCGGCCGGCGAGCTCGGCCTCGAGGGCGTCGTCGGGAAGAAGGCCGATTCCCCGTACCGCGGCGCGCGCTCCGGAGACTGGATCAAGGTGCGGCTCGACCGCGCCGGCGACTTCGCCGTGGTGGGGTTCACGAGGCCCGAGGGCGCCCGCTCGGGATTCGGCGCCCTCCACCTGGCGTACCGGAAGGACGACGGGTTCGTGTACGCGGGGCGCGTCGGGACCGGCTTCACCCATAAGCAGCTCGACGATATCCGCGCCCGGTTGGACGAGAGCATCCTGGGTACCCCGCCCTGCTCCGGAGCGGTCCCCACGGGCAAGGGACACCTCTGGGTCGAGCCCCGGCTCGTCTGCGAAGTCCGGTACAAGGAGTGGACGAGCGACGGCCTCCTGCGGCATCCGGCCTTCCTGCGCCTGCGCGAGGACAAGGCCGTCGGCGAGTGCGTCCGGGAGGACGACGCGCCCGAGCCGGCCGAGCTGCCGGCAGCACCCTCCGAGGAGATGCCGGAGAAGACCGTCCCGTTCTCCAACCTCGACAAGGTCTTCTGGCCCGAGGAGGGCTATACGAAGGGCGACCTGATCGAGTACTACCGCGCGATCGCGCCGTGGCTGCTGCCGTATCTGAAGGACCGCCCCATCGTCATGACGCGTTACCCCGACGGCATCGGCGGCAAGTCGTTCTTTCAGAAGGACGCGCCCAAGTTCGCACCGGACTGGATCCGTCTCGAGCGCATCTGGAGCGAGCACGCGGAGCGCGAGATCGACTACTTCGTCTGCGACGATCTGGAGACGCTCCTCTACGTCGCGAACCTGGCGTCGATCCCCCTCCACGTCTGGGCGAGCCGCGTGGCCGCACCGGAGCGGCCGGACTGGTGCATCCTGGATCTGGACCCGAAGGGCGCGCCGTTCTCGCACGTGGTGAAGGTCGCGCGCGCGATCCACGCGCTCTGCGAAGAGATCGCTCTTCCCCACTTCATCAAGACGAGCGGCGCGACCGGGCTGCACGTCCTCGTTCCGCTCGGCGGCCAGTGCACCCATGCCGAGTCGAAGACGCTCGGCGAGATCCTCGCCAAGGCCGTGGAGAAGGAGCTGCCGAAGATCGCGACCACCGCGCGGATGATCGGGGCGCGGGGCGGCAAGGTCTACATCGACTTCCTCCAGAACGGCCACGGCAAGACGATCGCCGCGCCATTTTCCGCCCGCCCGGTGCCCGGCGCAACCTGCTCGGCGCCGCTCGAATGGAGCGAGGTCGGCCCGAAACTCGACGTCCGGAAGTTCACCCTCCAGACGCTCCCGGCGCGGATGAAGCGGCTCCAAAACGACCCTCTTTCACACGTGCTCAGGCTGAAGCCGGACCTCCAGCGAGCGCTCGCCCGGCTCACCGCGAGGCTGGAGCCGGAAGCCGGCCCACGCCGATCAGGTCGCCGACGAGATACGTGACTGTTAAGCGTCACAGAAGCGCGAGCAGCTGTTCGGCCAGCTTCGGCCCCGCGCCGGCATCTTCGTGCTTGAAGAACACGTACGCCTCGCTCCAGGCCTGACTCCGGAGCTTCTCCGCCCAGGCGGCGACCGAGGCGGCGTCGTAGTCCTGCCGGCGCAGCCGCAGATACCCCCAGGGCGCCGTCGCGACGAGCGGCGTCGCGAGCTCTTCGTCCTCGGCGACGCAGAGCGCCGCGCCCCGCGCGCGCAGGGCCTCAAAGACGTCGTCCTCGAACCACGAAGCGTGGCGGAATTCGAAGGCCGCCCGCGCGCCTTCGGGCAGGACGGCGAGGAATGCCTCGAGTCGCGGGAGGTCCTTCTTGAGGTTGGGCGGAAGCTGAAAGAGCGCCGGGCCCAGACGATCCCCGAGGGTCGAGGCCGTCCGGAAGAAGTAGGCAACCTCCGCGCCCGCCTCCTTCAGCCGCTTGTGGTGCGTGATGCGCTGCGAGGCCTTGAGCACGAACCGAAACTGCGGGGAGACCTGCTGCGCCCAGGCCTCGAGCAGCGCGGGTTTCGGCATCCGATAGAACGTGTTGTTGATCTCGACGGCCGGAAGCCGCGCGGCGTACCAGGACAGCATCTCTTCAGCGGGGAGATCTTCGGGGTAGAAGCTCCCCTTCCACTCTTTGTAGGAAAAGCCGCTCGTCCCGGCGAGGACGCGCATGGCGAGACTCTATACTCTCGCGGCTCCATGGCTCCTCCCCGCTTCGACCCGAAACGCCGCCGCACCGTCACGCTCGCCCTCATTCTCGTGACGGCGCTCGCGTCCTTCGAGTCGACGGTCGTCTCGACGGCGATGCCCACGATCATCGGAGACCTCGACGGGCTCCCCCTCTACTCGTGGGTGTTCTCGATCTATCTGCTGACGGCGACGGTCATGATGCCGGTCTACGGCAGGCTGGCCGACATCTACGGCCGGAGGCGCATCCTGCTCGTCGCCATCGCCGTCTTCCTCGCGGGCGCCGTCACGTGTGGCTTCGCGGACTCGATGCCGCAGCTGATCGCGGCGCGAGGCCTTCAGGGACTCGGCGCGGCGGGGCTGATTCCCGTCGCGCTCACCGTCTCGGCGGATCTCTACTCGCTCGAAGAGCGCGCCAAGATCCAGGGCCTCTTCTCCGGGGTTTGGGGGGTCTCCAGCCTGGCGGGGCCGCTGATCGGCGCGTGGATGACGATGTCCTTCGGCTGGCGCTCGATCTTCACGATCAACATTCCGCTCGGAATCATCGCCTTCGTTCTCGTCGCCACGAAGATGATCGAGTCGCGGGCCACGCTGCCCGACCCCCTGGACCTGGCGGGAGCGGCGAGCCTGGCTGCGGGAGTCACGGCGCTGCTCTTCGCGGTCCTTCACCCGGCCTCCGGATCTCCGGGGCTGCCGCTGCGGCTCGGCCTCTTTGCGGTCGCGGCCGGATCGCTCGCGCTCTTCGTCCGGTTCCAGACCCGCCGCGAGCATCCGCTCATCCCCCCGGCGCTCTTTCGCCGGATGCGCACGGCGGCGCCGTATCTCGGCGGGATTCTGCTCGGAACCACGATCTTCGGCGTGGACACGTTCGTCCCGCTCTTCGTCCAGGGCGCGCGCGGCGGCTCCGCCGGAGCCGCCGGGGCCGTGATCACGCCGCTCGTGTTCCTGTGGGCGATCTCGGCGACGGTCGCGGCGAAGCTGATCGTCCGCTTCGGGTTCAGGCGCACGGCACGGTGGGGCGCGATGCTCGTGCTCGCGGGACTTGTCGGCCTCGTCGCCGCGGCCTGGTGGAACGCCTCGGTCCCCTGGATTTCCGCGGCCTGCGCGGTGGTCGGAGCGGGCCTCGGGCCCTGCTCGATGGCGCAGGTGCTCGCGATTCAGAGCGTCGTCGACGAGAAGCAGCGCGGGGTGGCGACGAGCCTCGTCCCCTTCTTCCGCGCCCTGGGAGGCGCCGTCGGCGTCGGCGTGCTCGGGGGTCTGCTGTCGGCCGGCCTCGTTCAGCGTCTCGGGGGCGCGGCGGAGACGGCCGGGCGCCTGCTCGCCGCGGGGATCGAATCCGCGCCCGCGAGCGCGGTCCCTCCCGCCGTGTTCCGTCTGGCGATCGAGCGGTCGCTGCTGCCGGTCTTCGGGATCCTGGTCGCGCTGGCCGTCCTCAACCTTTTCGTGACCGGGCGCTTCCCGGACCGGGCCACCGAGGCACCGGAGTCGACTGCGGAGAGAGTGCTGCTTTCCGTCGATTGAGCTCGCCGTAGCCGTAGACGAGCGCGAGGCCGCGGTGCGGCTGCCAGCGCTCGGCGAATCGGCGCATCTCGTCTTCCTTCGCTTTCGCGCGGCGACCGAGAAGCCCCTGGGCGAGGTACTTCACGACGCCGAGGTCCCCCGCGGGAAAGATGTCCGTTCGCCCGAGGCCTCGCAGAAGGCCGATCTCCGCCGTCCAGCGGCCGACGCCCCGAAACTCGGTCAGCCGCTCGATCGCCCGTTCGTCGGGAAGCGCGGCGATCTCCGACTCCGCGAGCGTCCCGTCCGCGAACGCGCGCGCGAGGCCGGAGATCGCCTTCGCCTTGGCGCGCGAGAGGCGAAAATCGCCGAGCGACTCGGATGCCTCGGAGGCCATCGAGGCCGGCGACGGAAACGCGACGAAGGTCTCGCCCCCAAAGCGGGCCCTCCGACCGAAGGCCAGGGCCAGCTCGCGTCGGATGTCGTAGGCGAATCTCAGGTTGACCTGCTGGGCGAGGATCGCCGTGACCAACGCCTCCCACAGCGAGGGAGCTCCGGCAATGCGCAGCCCGCGGAAGTCGCGGATGGAGTCCGCGAGGAGGGCGTCCTCGCCTTGAGCGCGGTAGAAGGCCCTCACGTCCGACGCGGCGCCGAGGGCGACCTCCACGATGCGGCGAGCCGTCTCTCCCGCGGCCGCCGAATCGGCGGCGCTCCCTTCGAGGGAGACCCGCAGGAGGGCCCGAGCCGGCGGCCCCTCCTGCGCGACCGATACGAGCACGCCTCCGCGGCCGATCGGCAGCAGGCGGCGATAGACGCGTCCGTCGAAGCGGTCGACCACCTCCGGGAACCGCGTGTACCGCTCCGCGGTCAGCGCGAGCGAGTAGGGACGTTGCGGTATGACGGAGAAGCGGAGTCGGCTCTGCATCTGCTTCGGAATCCAGCTAATAGTAAGGTTAGCGGGTGGCCGATGTCCGGTTCGAGCACGTGGGAAAGCGGTACGACGAGGTTGCCGTCATCGAGGACCTGAACCTCGACATCCGGGACCAGGAGTTCATGGTCCTGGTCGGCCCCTCGGGTTGCGGGAAGTCGACGGCGCTGCGGATGATCGCGGGGCTCGAGGCCATCTCGGAGGGAACGATCCAGATCGGCGGGCGCCGTGTCAACGACCTTCCTCCCAAAGACCGGGACATCGCGATGGTGTTTCAGAACTACGCGCTCTATCCGCACATGACCATCCGGGAGAACCTGGAGTTCGGGTTGAAGATCCGCAAGGTCCCGCCGGCCGAGAGAGAAACGCTCGTGCAGGATGCGGCCGCCATCCTCGAGATCACCCCCCTGCTCGACCGACGGCCGCGCCAGCTCTCCGGAGGGCAGCGGCAGCGCGTCGCGCTCGGCCGCGCGATCGTGCGCAAGCCCTCCGTCTACCTCTTCGACGAGCCGCTCTCCAACCTCGACGCGAAGCTGCGCGTGCAGATGCGCTCCGAGATCAAGAAGCTGCAGCAGCGCCTGAAGACGACGACGGTCTACGTGACCCACGACCAGACCGAGGCGATGACGATGGGGTCGCGGATCGCCGTCATGAAGGACGGAAAGATCCAGCAGGTGGGCACACCGCTCGAGATCTACGACCGGCCGCAGAACCTGTTCGTCGCGAACTTCATCGGCGCGCCTCCCATGAACGTCATCGCCGCCGAGCTTCGCGACGGAGGCACGACTCTGGCCGCCTCCTGTTTTACGCTTCCGGTGCCCGAGGCACTACGGGCCGCGACGGCCGGACGAGACGGGGGCAAGCTCATCGTCGGAGTCCGGCCCGAGCACCTCCTCGACCCCTCCGACGCGGCGGCGGGTCCCACGGCCCGGCTGGCGGTCGAGGTCGAGGTCGTCGAGCCGCTCGGCGACGAAGTGATCGTGCACGCGCGCGCGGGCGACGACCTCCTCGTCTACAAGCTCGAGCCCCGCCACACGCCCGAGCCCGGCCAAAAGCTCGAAGTCGCCGTGGAGGTCGACCGGATGCACCTCTTCGACGCGGTGAGCGGACAGCGACTCGAAGCCTGAGCGCTATCGGCGCTGCGGCTATGATGCGAGCCGCAAATCACCGGCGGGAGGCAGCATGAAGTTTCTCGCGCGTCTTCTGATCAACGCGGCGGCGCTCTGGGTCGCGGTCAGGATCGTTCCCGGGATCACCTACGAGGGCGGGTGGGCGCCCTTCCTCGTCGTCGCTCTTCTCTTCGGCCTCGTGAACGCCTTCATCCGGCCGATCGTAAAGCTCCTGACGCTACCGATCATCTTTCTGACCCTCGGCCTCTTCGCACTCGTCGTCAACGGCCTGATGCTCTGGCTGACGAGCTCGTTCGCGACGGCGCTCGGCGTACAGTTCCACGTCGACGGCTGCTGGACGGCCATCCTGGGCGCGCTCGTTGTCTCGATCGTCAGCGCCCTGCTGTCGATGATCCTGCCGGACGCGGACTGAAGCGTCCCGACAGCTCCGCGAGGCGGCGCAACCGCGCGGCCAGCTCGGGCCGGAAGGCGTCCGCGGGCGCGCGCCACCGCCAGTTGTCCCCGGGCTCGGAGGGCGTGTTCATGCGGGCCTCGCTCCCCAGGCCGAGCACGTCCTGGAGCGGCACGACGGCGCGCTCGGCGACCGAGGCGTAGGCCGCGCGGATCAGGGCCCACTCGATCTCCCGGCCGTCGGACCCCAGGTAGTCGGAGACGCGCTCGCGTTCCTCCGCCGTGAGGCGCGCATACCAGCCGCGGGCCGTGTCGTTGTCGTGCGTCCCGGTGTAGACCACACAGCGGCGGGGGTGTCGGTGCGGCAGGTACTCGCTGTCGCTGCCGTAGAAACCGAACTGGAGAACCTTCATGCCCGGAATGTCCAACTCCGCGAGCAGGTCCTTGACGTCCTGCGAGATGTCGCCGAGGTCCTCGGCCAGGATCGGCAGCCCCGAGAGCGCCGCGCGCGCGGCGTCGAAGAGCTTGCGCCCCGGACCCGGCACCCACCGGCCATGGAGCGCCGACGTGTCGCCGGCCGGTACGGCCCAGTACGCGGCGAAGGCGCGGAAGTGGTCGATGCGCAGGAGGTCGCAGGTCTTCAGGCTCGCCCGGATCCGCGCGATCCACCACGCGAAACCGTCCTCCTCCATGCGTTTCCAGTCGTAGAGCGGGTTGCCCCAGAGCTGCCCGGTTTCGCTGAAGTAGTCGGGCGGCACTCCGGCGACATCCACGGGCCGCCGGTTGGCGTCGAGCGCGAAGAGGTCCGGGTGCGCCCAGACGTCGGCGCTGTCCATCGCCACGTAGATGGGAGTGTCGCCGAGAACCTGAATTCCCCGTTCGCGCGCGCGGCGCCGCACCCGGTCCCACTGCCGGAAGAAGAGGAACTGCAGGTACGCCTGGTACCGCGTCTCCCCCTCGCACGCGAGCACCGCCAGACGCAGCGCGTCGGGATCGCGCGCGGCCAGGTCCCCCTCCCAGTCCGTCCAGGGACGTCCGCCGAAGTCCCGCTTGAGCGCGGCATAGAGCGTCCAGTCGTCGAGCCACCCCGACTGGTCGGTCGCGCGCAGGAACGCCTCGAAGGCCTCCCGAGCCGCCTCGCTCGCCGTCGCGCGGAAGTGTTCCCAGGATTGCCGGAGGAGGCGCTCCTTCCAGGGAGAAACCGAATCGAAATCCACGCGGTCCTCGCGCCAGCCCGGCGCGCTTTCGAGGGCCGCCTCGGGCAGCCATCCCTCCGCGACCAGCACCTCGGGCGAGATCAGAAGCGGATTGCCGGCGAAGGCCGACGCGCACGTGTACGGCGAGCCGCCCGCACCCGCCGGACCGATGGGCAGCACCTGCCACAGAGTCTGGCCCGCCTCCGCCGCCCAGTCGAGGAACCGGTCGGCGCCCGGGCCGAGATCGCCGATGCCGAAGCGGCCGGGAAGGGACGTCGGATGAAGCAGGATGCCGGCGGCGCGCAAGTCGGGAGGATTCGTGCTCAAGAGGGATTCATTCTCCCGACTCCCGACTCCAGACTCCAGACCTATCCGCTGTATCTCCTCGCTTCCCGGCTCAACCCCCACCAGAGCACCAGCCCCATCTCGTTGGGATGCGCCAGGTCCGGATGCGTGGGGCGCACCCGGACGGTGTAGCCGAGGTTCTCGCCGCCCGGCTTGCGGTGGGTCGTCCGAAACACGCCGGTCTCCGCCTCGCGGGCCACCGGCTCGAGCCGCACGGCCGCGCCGGACTCCAGCAGCCCGTCCGCCTCCACCGGCCCCTCGAACAGCTCGACGGAAACATCGGACGGCTCGAGCGGCCAGAGGTGGACCCGCGCCACGATGTCGAAAGCCGCCGCCGTGGGCCGAGTCGCCGGGTCCGGCTCGACCGTGACATTCTCGAACCGCACCCCCGGCCAGGCGACGCGCACCCGTTCCTTCCACGCGACCAGGCGCTTCAACGGTGCGCGATCGCCGTCCATCATCGCCCGGCGGTGGAAGGCGCCGGGGACGTAGCACTGCTCGAGGTACTCCGACACCATCCGGTCCGAGGAGAATTCCTCCGCCACGCGCGAGGCCGCCACGACCATGCGGTCGATCCAGCGCTGCGGCAGCCCCGCGCCGTCGCGATCGAAGAACATCGGGAGGACGCGGCCTTCGAGCGCGTCGTAGAGCGCGCGCACGATCTCGTCGTCGGAGACCTGATCCCTCGCCTCGCCGACGGCGAAGCCCGCCTCGTCGTGGGGCGCCTCGTCCCACCAGCCGTCGAGGACCGAGAGATTCAGGGCGCCGTTCATCGCGGCCTTCATGCCGGAGGTGCCCGAGGCCTCCCGCGGCCGTTCGGGCGTGTTGAGCCAGACGTCGCAGCCGGCGACGAGCGTTCTTGCGAGTCCCATGTCGTAGTCCGGCAGGAAGACGACTCTCCCCTTCAGCTCGGGCCGCTCGGCGGCGTTGGCCACGGTGCGGAGGAACTCCTTGCCGGCCTCGTCCCGGGGATGCGCCTTGCCGGCGAAGAGAATCTGAACCGGGCGCTCGATCTGGTGCAGCAGGTACTCGAGGCGTTTGGGCTCGCGGAAGAGCAGCGTGGCCCGCTTGTACGTGGCGAACCGACGCGCGAAGCCGATCGTCAGCGCCTTCGGGTCGAGAGCGTGCGCGGCCGCCGCGATCTCCTCTTCGCGGGCCCCGAGCTTCCTCTTCTCCTCGACGAGCTTCTCGCGGCAGGCCGCGACCAGACGCGCCCGGAGGGACTCGTGCGCCTGCCACAGCGCCGCGCGATCCACCCCTTCCGGCCGCTCGGCGATCCCGGTCACCGCGATCTCGGGGGCGGTCCAGGTCGGCGCATGCACCCCGTTGGTGATCGGGCGGATCGGGACCTCCGACAGCGGGAGATCCGGAGTCACGCCCCTCCACAGTCGCCGCGAGACGCCGGCGTGCAGCTTCGAGACGGCGTTCTGGTGGGTCGAGAGCCGCATCGCCAGGACGGCCATCGAGAAGAGCTCCCGCGACTGGTCTCCGACCTCGCGGCCGAGCTCGAAGAGCTCGTCGAAGCTGATCCCGAGCTCCGCCACGTACCCGCCGAAGTACTTCCAGAGGAGCTCGGGCGTGAAGACGTCGATGCCCGCCGGAACCGGCGTGTGCGTCGTGAAGATGTTGCCCGTCGTGGCGACTTCCCGCGCCTCCGCGAAGGTCAGGTGCTCTTCCTCGACGAGGCGCCGGATCTTCTCGAGCGACACGAAGGCGGCATGCCCCTCGTTGATGTGCCGGATCGTGGGCGAGAGCCCCAGCTTGTCGAGCGCTCGCGATCCGCCGATGCCGAGCACGATCTCCTGCTGGAGCCGCATCTCGTGGCCGCCGCCGTAGAGCCGCGCCGTGATCTCGCGGTCGGGAGGCTCGTTCTCGGGAACGTTCGAGTCGAGGAGCAGCAGGGGCACCCGCCCCACCTTGGCCATCCGGATCAGCAGGTGGACTCTCCGGCCGGCGAGATCCACCGAGACGACCGGAGGCGAGCCGTCCGGCGGCTCCGCGATCGACAGCGGCAGATCCTCGGGCTCGAGCACGGGGTAGGCCTCCGCCTGCTTGCCTTCGGCGTCGACGACCTGGCGGAAGTACCCTTCGCGGTAGAAGAGTCCGACGCCGACGAGCGGCACGCCCAGGTCGCTCGCGGACTTCAAATGGTCCCCGGCGAGAATGCCCAGGCCGCCGGCGTAGATGGGAAGAATCTCCGTCAGCCCGAATTCGGCCGAGAAGTAGGCGATCTTTTCGCCCCAGGCGACGAGCTCGCGGGCCGACGGATGGCGTGGTTCCGAAGCGTCTTCCTCTTCGAGGCGCTCGACGACGGCGCGCAGCTCTTCCTGGTAGACCGCATCCTCCGCGGCCCTCCAGAGCCGCTCGGCGGGAACCTCCCGAAAAAACCGGACGGGGTTCCCGCGCGCCCGGCGCCAGGCGTCGGGGTCCAGGGACCAAAAGAGGGCGCGCACGTCGGCGCGCCACGTCCACCGCAGGTCGTGGGAGAGGGCGAAGAGAGGGAGGAGCTTTTCGGGGACGCCGGAGACCCGAAAGGCCTTTTCGAGAACGGGTGTCAACTCGCTCCGTAGTGTAGCAGACCCCGGCCCCCATCCAGCCCTAACTCTTGCAGGGTCAGAGACCTGCAGCCGATTCGGCGGGGCGATCCTCCCCGACTTTCACCGCGAGGCTCTTTCCGAGCTCGATGAAGCGCTCGACCCATTTTCGCGCGTCCTCCAACCCTCCCTCCGCCTCCCGGCGCCGCGCGCGAAGGGTGCGCCGCAGCACGTGGTCGTAGGCGTTCTGCACCTTCCAGAAATCCACCTCGAAGGGCAGCGTGCGAGCCAGGCGGACCAGACCTTCCAGAGCCTCGAGCTCGACGAGGTCCGCGGGATTGGCTCGCAGGGCGTCCGCCAGCCGCTCGACCGCGTGCTGAACCGCCAGCCCCAGTCCGTCTTCGTGGAGAGTGATCCCGACGTCGCTCACCTCCTGCAGGATCTCGCGCATTCTCGCCAGGTCCGGCTCGGGCGCCTCGAGCGCGCGGCGCAAGCCGGTCGCCAGCGCCAGCTCCGCCGCCATGCGAAAGCCGCGGGGCTGCACGATGCCGTGGCTCGAGAGGAACCGCATGAGCGGGGCGTTGTCCTCGTAGAGCTGCCGGTAGACGGCGTCCGCCTCCGTCAGCACCGAGCGCAGGATGATGCCGAGCACCTGCTGCTGCTCGTCCCGGAAGAGCAGGCGCAGCGCGTAGACGCCCGAGTCGAAGTGGCGGTCCACGATCCGGAGGATCTCGGCCAGGTCCGCGCGCCGGAAGGGCTCGGCGAGCTCCGCTGCGGCCCGCTCGTACGCCCCCGGCTCCTCAAACCGCAGGATCCCGCCCGACAGGTTGTGGTCGCCCAGGTGGAGCACGCCGAAGGAGACGTCCTGCGACTCCCCCGTGATCTCCGAGGAAACCGTCGCGCGGCCGAGCGCGAGCCGCGCCCTCCCGCTCGAGAACATCCGCGAGTCTTTCCGCGCGACGCGGTAGCAATAGACCCGCGACGCTTCCTCGGGCTCGCGGAAGAGCGAGAGCACGCCGTAGTGGGCGCCCACCTTCTCGAGCGAGACCATCGCGGGACGCACGGACTCCTCGTAGAGTTTCCGGCCATCGCCGGTCTCCGGGAGATTGCTCTTGGCCTCTTCCAGGATCTCCAGGAAGGGCGCCTCGGAGCCTGCGCCGAGGAGCTCCTCCGAGAGCTGAAGGACGCGGCCCGCGTACTGCAGGATCTGGCGCGCCTCGATGCCGCCGACGTCGTCGAAGAACCAGCCGCAGCTGGTGTACATGAGCTGGGCATACCGCTGGATCTCGAGGAGCTTGATCGCCTCGATGCGCTCGTCCCCGGAGAGATCCCGCCCGGCGTGCTGCTTGAGGAAGCGCCGGACGTTCTCGGGCGAACGGTCGAGGATGACCCGGACGTACTCGTCGCGGGCCGCCCACGGATCGGCGAACAGCGCGCCGGCCGCCACCTCGTACCGCGGCGCGATCGCATCGCGGAGGAAGTCGAGCGCTCGGCGCAGCGGGGCCCTCCAGGCCTGGCTCCATCCCGGATGCGACCCGCTCTGGCAGCCGCAGTCGCTCCTCCATCGCTCGACGCCGTGGGCGCAGCTCCAGGAGGTGTTCTCGACGATCCGGACCTCGCGCGTCGGGGGGTGCTTCTCGAGAAACTCCCCGTAGTTCGTCAGGCGCGCGAAGCTCCCGGACTCGATCGTATGGAGCGCGTAGGCGAGGGCCATGTCGCCGTGGCGATGGTGGTGGCCGAACGTCTCGCCGTCGGTCGCGATGTGGACGAGCTGGGGCCCCTCGCGGGTCGCCGAAAAGGCGGCCGTCAGACGTTCCGCGAACTGCTCGCCGCGGGAGAGCAGCTGCTCGAAGGCCACGGCGCGCGAGACGGGCCCGTCGTAGAAGAAGACGGCCAGGCAACGGCCCGACGGCAGGACGACGCGGTAGGCGCGGGTCGGGTCGATGCCGGTCTCGCGCACGTCCAGCCAGTCGGCCTCGCCGAGCGCGCGCACGTGGCTCGCCTGGTGGGGGGCGAGGATGGTGAAGCCGATGCCGAGGGAGGCGATCGTCTCGAGAGACTCCGTGCCGACGGCGGTCTCGGGCAGCCACATCCCCTCCGGCTCGCGCCCGAAGCGGTGGACGAAGTCGCGAATGCCCCAGAGCACCTGCGTGCGCCGGTCGCGGGCGCTCGCGAGGGGAAGAATCATGTGGTTGTACGGCTGCGCCAGCGCCGAGCCGTGGCCCGAAAACCGCCCGCGGCTGTCGGCGTCGGCCGCGAGGATGGCGCGGTAGACGTCCGGCTCCTTCTGCTCGAGCCACGACAGCAGCGTCGGCCCGAAGTTGAAGCTCATCGAGGCATAGTTGTTGACGATCGAGACGATGCGGTTCTCGCCGTCGAGAATGCGGGCGTAGGCGTTGACCGCGTAGCACTCGGCCGCGATCTGCTCGTTCCAGTCGTGGTACGGATAGGCGGACGGCTGCCCCTCGATCGCCTCGAGCCAGGGGTTCTCCCTGGGAGGCTGATAGAAGTGCCCGTGGATGCAGACGTAGCGGTCCATCGCGATCGACGCCCGGTCAGCTTTCGTCGACGACGGCGGGCTCCGCCTCGGGCTCGGGCTCTTCCTCCTTGTCCACGAGGGCGGCCGTCAGCGGCTCCTCCTCCGCGGGCGGCGGCTTGAAAAAGACGGCGCCGAGCGGCGGCAGGGTCAGCGAGAGACTGTGTGAGCGGCCATGGGCCGGCACGGCGAGCGCCGTCGCGCGGCCGCGGTTCCCCATCCCGCTGCCCCCGTACTCGGCGGCGTCGCTGTTGGCGATCTCGGCCCAGTCCCCCGCCCGGTCCACGCCCACGAGGTAGCCATAGCGCGGCACGGAAGTGAAGTTGAAGGCCGCGACGAGGTCGTCGCCCGCGCGCTTTCCGCGGCGCACGAGCGAAACGACGCTGTGGTCGGCGTCGTGGCAGTCGATCCAGTCGAAGCCCTCGGGCTCGAAGTCGAGCTCGTGGAGCGCCGGCTCGGAAGCGTACAGACGGTTCAGGTCGCGGACCCAGAGCTGCACGCCGCTGTGGCGCGGCCGCTCGAGCAGGTCCCAGTCGAGGCTCGTGTCGTGGTTCCACTCCTTCCACTGGCCGATCTCGCCGCCCATGAAGAGGAGCTTCTTGCCCGGCTGCGCCCACATGTACGCGAAGAGCAGCCGCAGGTTCGCGAACTTCTGCCACTCGTCGCCCGGCATCTTGGAGAGCAGCGAGGCCTTCAGGTGCACGACCTCGTCGTGCGACAGGGGGAGGACGAAGTTCTCCGTGTACTGGTACATGCGGCGAAACGTCAGATCGGTGTGGTGAAACTTGCGGAACACGGGGTCGAGGCTCATGTAGTCGAGCGTGTCGTTCATCCAGCCGAGGTCCCACTTCATGTGGAACCCCAGCCCGCCGATGTACGTCGGGCGGGAGACCATCGGCCACGACGTGGACTCCTCGGCGATCGTGACCGTGCCGGGGTGCGATTTCCCGACCTCCTCGTTGAAGCGGCGCAGGAGAGTGATCGCGCCGAGGTTCTCGCGTCCCCCGTACTTGTTGGGGATCCATTCGCCGGCCCTGCGGGAGAAGTCGAGGTGGAGCATGGAGGCGACACCGTCCACGCGCAGGCCGTCCACGTGGTAGCGGTCCAGCCAGTAGAGGCCGGCGGAGAGCAGGAAGCTGCGAACCTCGTGCCGGTCGTAGTTGAAGATGCAGCTCCCCCAGTCCGGGTGATAGCCCTGGCGAGGGTCCGCGTGCTCGTAGAGGTGCGTGCCGTCGAAGTAGACCAGGCCGTGCTCGTCGGAGGGAAAGTGCGACGGCACCCAGTCGAGGATCACGCCGATCCCGGCCTGGTGCAGGGTGTCGACCAGGTACATGAAGTCCTGCGGCGTCCCGAAACGGGAGGTCGGCGCGAAGAAGCCCGTGGCCTGGTAACCCCACGAGCCCGCGAACGGGTACTCGGCGATCGGGAGAAGCTCCACGTGGGTGAATCCCATCTCCCGCGCGTAGTGCGCCAGCGAGCCCGCGGCTTCGCGGTAGGTCAGCGGGCGGTTGTGGTCCTCCGGCACGCGCCGCCAGGAGCCCAGGTGCACCTCGTAGAT
>JBBDKM010000080.1:0-1906 GCA_040879385.1 Thermoanaerobaculia bacterium
GGTTCGAACCTTTTGGGGCACCCAGCGCGGCCCTCGGGCGAACGGTCGTATTTCGGTGGCGCATGGGATCCGACGGCGGCGGCCCCGCGGGTTTCTGGTGGATCGACACGATCACGCTGACGTCGCCGTGCATTCTGCCGGACCGGATCCACATCGACGAGCATGCCTCGACCAATGGACCGGTGGGGACGGTCCTCAATGGAGTCCTCGAACCGAACGAGACGGTGGTCGTGGAGCCTTCTCACTCCAACGACGGGGACAGCGCGGTGTTGCTCACGGGCTCGGCCGGAATCTTCGGGCCCGACGGGGCAAACTACACGATTCTCGATGACGCCGCGGACTACGGAGCGCTCATTCCGGGGGTCTTCAGCGACTGTTACACCGCCGGGAACAACTGCTATCTCGCCTATGTCAGCGATCCCGCCACCCGCCCTGAGGCGCACTGGGACGCCCTCTTGAGCGAGAGCCTGTCGGCTTCGGCGTACAAGCTGTGGAATCTCCACATCGGCGACAGCTTCGCCGATGCTCCAAGCAGCAGTGCCTTCTATCCGTTCATCGAGAACATCTTCCACAACGGGGTCACCGGCGGCTGCGGCGAGGGCCTCTACTGTCCGGGAGAGGCGACGCTGCGCAAGCAGATGGCCGTCTTCGTGTTGAAGGCGAAGTTCGGCAGGAGCTATGAGCCTCGAGCGTGCACCGGAGCTTTCACCGACGTGCCGTGCCCCGGGACCTTCACCGACTGGATCGAGGACCTCTACGCGCGCGGCATCGTTGCCGGATGCGGGCCGGGACCGGCGTACTGTCCTGACAACCCCGTGTCCCGCCAGCAGATGGCGGTGTTCCTCCTCAAGACGCTCAACGGCTCGGGCTACACGCCTCCGGCTTGCGTGGGGACCTTCCCGGACGTGCCCTGCACCAACCCGTTCGCCCCGTGGATCGAGGACCTCGCCGACCGGCAGATCACCGGAGGTTGCGGCGGAGGTAACTACTGCCCCACGGCTGCCACGACCCGCGGCCAGATGGCGCCGTTTCTGGTCAAGACCTTCGGCCTATTACTCTACGGTTCGTAGAGGCGAGGACCTGTCGCGCTAGCGTCTTTCGATACGAGGCGGCCTCGCTCGTGGCGGCCGCGATCCGCATCGCCAGACTCAGGCGGAGAAATCGCGCACATTCGTGGGTTGGGCGGCCCTCCTCCGCTATGGCGTAGCGGCGGCCGAGTCGGACACGCGGCGGGCTAGCTGCTTGCCGGAGGAAACGTACGTTCAGCGTCGTCGCAGGGCAGATTCGGGGCTGACGCGGTGGACCTCCCGGATCTGATCGAAGTCGGCATCCACGCTCACGACCCGCTCGATGCCATTGCGAAGCATGGAAGCCGCGTGAACCGCGTCGCGGACCGAGAGCCTTGGGTACTTTTCTACGAGATCGCAGGCGCCGAGAGCGTCCTCGCGCGTTACCGGCAGGAGATCGGGGAAGAGCGCGGCCACGCGCCGGGACAGACCTACGCCGTCGCTGCGCCGATTCCTTCGGGCGAGAACGTAGAGGATCTCCTGCACAACCTCACTGTTGATGGTGGCGTCGAGGGATCCGTCCGCGACGGCGCGGAGCACGCGCACGCATGGCTCCTTGGACGGGTGGGCCGATCCCGCGGCGTAGAGGAAAACGTTGGTGTCAAGGAAGACCCGCATGGGCCTCCTCGATTTCTCGCTTGGCGCGCTTCCAGTCGGTCGTGGGCAGGCCCATGCCGGCGATCTCCTCGACGATCGGCCCTCGATCGGCGGTCGGCGCCAGGTAGGCCTCCCGGACGGCGGAGCGGATCAGCTCGGCGACGGACGTCTTGCGGCGGCGGGCAAGTGCCTTCAGCCGTCGGAACTCGGCCGGGTCCATCAGGAGCTGCGTTCGGCGGGTC
>JBBDKM010000080.1:2006-20713 GCA_040879385.1 Thermoanaerobaculia bacterium
TGCCTTCAGCCGTCGGAACTCGGCCGGGTCCATCAGGAGCTGCGTTCGGCGGGTCGCGCTCAAGAATACCCTTTGATGTGCATACCCATAAGCATGAGCATAGCACGCTCGAGTCGGTCGTCGCGCGCCCGGATGATCTCGCCCATTCCGCCCGCGGCGATCGCGGAGACAATCGAGAACGAGCCCAGGCGTGTCCCGAAGTGAAGTGACATCGGCTCCGCAGATTCCATGCACCATGAAGCTACTCGAGCCTATTCCGTCATCCGCAGAATTCCCGCGGGGACCTCCCGGCGTTCGGTGACTCGTCCCGACGGCCAGCGCACGGTCACGCGCTCGGCCAGGTCCCGGTCGCCGAGTCCGAAGTAGAGCTCGCGCGGGCCCGACGAGAGGAAAGAATAACCGGCCGAGACGACCTGGGTGCGCGAGAGGCCGCCGGCCTCGACCGTGACGGTCGCGCCAAGGGCGTCGCGGGTCGAGCGGTGGAGCCCGGACGCCTTCGGGTCGCCCTCGAGCGCGACGACGAGAGTCTTCGCCTCCGACGGGTTGCGGTTCATCCACAGCGCCGGCCGCTGCAGGAACCCGGCCGCGAAAAGATCGGGTGCGCCGTCGCCATCCGCGTCGACGACCACGAGGCCGCGCTGATTCGCCCGGGACTCGAGCCCGGTCACCGCGGCGAGCTCGTCGAAGTGGCGGCCGTCGCGGTTGCGGTAGAAGCGCTTGGGCGGCCGGCCCCAGAGCGAATCCTCGCCGAACTCGGCGGTCGCGATGCCCTTCTGGAGCTTCTCGAACTCGAGCGACATCAGGTTCCAGAAGTCGATCTCCCGCTCGCGCTCGTTCTTTCCGGTGACCATCCCGTTGACGACGAAGAGGTCCGGCCGGCCGTCGAGATCGGCGTCCACGAAGACGCAGCCCCAGGACCAGGAAGTGTCCCAGACATCGGCCTCGGTCGACGTCCTCTCGAAACGGTTACCCCCGATGCCGCGAAAGAGGGACGAACCCCGCGACAGCACCGTCAGCCGCCTCCAGACGAAGGGACGCCCGATGGAGTAAGGGAAGGGGGGCATGGGGTACCGCGGGTCTCGCAGGAACCAGTTGATCGGGAACGAATAGTTCGACACGAAGAAGTCGAGCCGCCCGTCGCCGTCGTAGTCGTCGACCGTCACGCCCATGCCGAAGCCGGGGTCGAGCACTCCCGCCTGCTTCGCGCGGTTCGTGAACGTGCCGTCCCCGTTGTTGCGCAGGTACGTGTGGTTGCCGAAGTCATTGGCGAGGTAAATGTCGGGCCATCCGTCGGCGTCGAGATCGGCCGACTGGAGCGCCAGGCCCCAGCCGGTGTCGTCGGTGCGGGTGACCTTCGAGACGTCGGTGAACGTGCCGTCGCCGTTGTTGCGAAAGAGATGGTTCGGGGGAGCGTTGTCGGCCGCGAGGCTGGGTCCCCGGTCGGGCGGGCCGTAGACGAGGACGTACAAGTCGGCCAGACCGTCGCGGTCGTAGTCGAGCGCGGCTGCGGCGGTGCAATAGTCGTTCAGCGCGACACCCGCTTTTGCGCCGACCTCTTCAAAAGTCCCGTCGCCGCGGTTGCGGTAGAGGAGGTTCTGCCGGTAGAGGTAGGTCACGTACAGGTCGGGGTCGCCGTCGTTGTCGTAGTCGAAAGCAAGAGCGCCGACGCCTTCGCCGTCCTGTCCCGCGACGCCGGCCGTTTCCGCCACGTCGGCAAATGTGCCGTCGCCGCGGTTGCGGTAGAGGCGGTTCCCGTCACCGCCGGGAACGAAAAGGTCGTGCCTCCCGTCGCGATCGAAGTCGAGGACCGCGGCGCCCGGCGGCATGTGCTCGCCGGGGATCGGGATGTTCTTTCCCGCGTTCGGGAGAAAGGCGCGGTGCGGCCGCGTGAGGCCCGCCCTCTCCGCCACCTCCTCGAAGAGGGGCTCGGGGGCGGAAGCCTCGAGCCAGCTCTCGAGCCAGGCCGACTCCATCTGCCAGCCGCCGCCCGGAGCGAGTGACAGCACCGCCCGGATCCTGCCGCCCGTCTGTCGCAGCTCGCCACGGATCCCACGGCCCGAGAGAAAGAGCCACAGGAGGACTTCGCGCTTCTTTCCCTTGCGCCGGAAGTCGAAGAGGATCGCCTCGGTCCGACCGAGCGATGCGAACTCCCGGCGGACCGCTGCCAGCCGGTCAGAGAGGCCCTGGCGAACCGGCCCGGGCGGCGCCGGCTCGCGGGCCCGGAAGACGGCGAGGGAGAGCGGGGACCGTGCCGCAACCGGCGTGAGCGCCTCGCCCGGAAGCGGACCGGTCCAGCGGAACTCCGGTGCGAACAGGGGCGGCGCGGGAGCTCCCGCCTTCCAGCCCTCGAGGAAGCGTTCCGCATAGACCGAGACGCCGTCGGAGTAGTCCTCGAAGGTCGGAAGCGGACCGTCCCGTCGCGAGGCGCAGGAGGCGGCGAGAAGGAGCGCGGCTGCGAGGACGCCGGGGGCGAGAAGGCGTGGCCGCATAGGAGAAAACTATAATCCCGTGCCCAGTGTCACTCTCCGAGCGGCTCCGGCAGCGAATCCTTCGCGAAGGGACCATCTCCTTCTCGGATTTCATGCGCGCTGCCCTCTACGATTCCGAGGAGGGCTACTACGCGCGCGGCCCCTCCATCGGCGAGGGCGGCGACTTCGTGACGTCGCCACACGTTTCGCCGGCCTTTGCCGCAGCGCTCGCGCGCCTCTTCGCCATCGACGCCGACCGGCTCGGGGGTCGAGTCGACTTCGTCGAGGTCGGCGCCGGCGGCGGACGCTTCCTCGAGGATTTCGCCGCGGCCCTGCGGCAGCTCGATCCGGAGCTCCACGCCCGGCTGCGCTTGATCGCGGTCGAGATGTCCCCGGAGGGACGCCGCGCGATCGGCGAACGTGGCATCGCGCCGGAGCCAGTCGTCCTGAAAAGCGCCGCGGAGCTTCCGGAAGGCAGCGTCGAGGGCTGGATCTTCTCGAACGAGCTCTACGACGCGCTTCCGGTCGCGCGGGTGATGGGCTCACCGGGAGGGCTGCAAGAGTTGCGGGTGGCGGCCGAGGGAGGGCGCTTTGTCTGGACCGCTGTCGCCGCCCCCGCGGCCTACCAGGAACACCTCGAGAGCTTCGGAATCCGCCTCGAGGCCGGCCAGAAGGGTGATATCGCGCCGGAGGCCGCGCCGCTGCACGCCTGCCTGGCCCGGGCGCTCCGGCGCGGGTGGCTCGTGGCGTTCGACTATGGGCACCCCGCGCGCACGCTGTATCACCCGTTGGCCCGGCGCGAGGGAACGCTCGCCGTCCACTGGCGCGGCCGCAGGGGAGGCGACCCGCTCGACGCGCCGGGCGCGCACGACTTGACCGCGCACGTGAACTGGGACTCTCTGCTCTCGGCCGGCGAGACGGCGGGGCTGCGCACGGAGCGGCTCATGCGTCAGGGGCTCTTCCTGACGGAGGCCGGGATCTTCGACTTCGCGGGAACCGACGCCGAGAAGTGGCGCATCTTCCGGCTCGTGGATCCCGGCGGAATGGGCGAGGAGATCTCGGTTCTCGTTCAGTCCCGGGGAGTGACGACGGGTTCGGCCGTGATCTGACGTCTTCGGAGGCGAAGTCCCCCGGGGGAAAGGGGTTTGGCTTCGCCACGCCCGTCCGATAGAATGCCGCGCGAGTGGGTCACTACTTTCCCGTTCTGATCTTCGCGCTGCTGGCGGCCGCCCTGCCGCTCGCCACGATCTTCCTCGCGAAGGCGATCCAGCGGCAGAAGCCCAATCCGGCCAAGCTCGAACCCTACGAGTGCGGTGTGGAGCCGTCCACCTCGGCCTTCGACACCCGGTTCTCCGTCCGGTACTTCCTGATCGCCGTTCTTTTCGTCGTCTTCGACGTCGAGACGATCTTTCTTTTCCCGTGGGCGGTCATGTTCAACCGGCTTGGCCTCTTCGGGCTGATCGAGATGCTGGTCTTCCTGCTGATCCTGATCGTCGGATACGTCTACTGCTGGAAGCGCAAGGCCCTCGACTGGGCTTAGGCCGCGCGACCCGGAGGAACGCCCATGGGCCTGGTCGATAACCGATTCGAGGAGAACGTCGTCACGACGACGATCGACTCGGTCATCAACTGGGCGCGGCGGTCCTCGATCTGGCCCATGCAGTTCGGGCTGGCCTGCTGCGCGATCGAGATGATGGCCGTCATGGACGCCCGCCACGACCTCGCCCGGTTCGGGGCCGAGGTCTTCCGCGGGACGCCGCGGCAATCCGACCTGATGATCGTCGCCGGTACCGTCGTCGAGAAGATGGCGCCGATCGTCAAACGCCTCTACGACCAGATGCCCGAGCCCAAGTGGGTCATCGCCATGGGCTCCTGCGCGACCTGCGGAGGCCCGTACCGGACCTACGCCGTGACGCAGGGCGTCGACCGCATCGTCCCCGTCGACGTGTACGTGCCCGGCTGTCCGCCGCGTCCCGAGGCGCTCATCTACGGAATCATGGCCCTTCAGAAGAAGATCGACCGGATGAAAGTCATCCGCAAGGCGTCCTGATTGGCGGACGAGCAGAAGGCTCCGGCCGAGGAGAAGAAGCCCCGGCCCGCGGCGGTAGACGCTTCGGGCCACCCCTGGGTTGGGTCGATCCGCGCGGCCCTGCCGGACGCGGTCGTCTCCGCCAAGGAGTTCGCCGGCCAGATCTGCGTCGTCGTCGCGCGGGAGGCGATCGCGCGCGTGGCGCGACACCTGAAGGACGCCGAGGACTTCGCGTACTGCGTGGACGTGACCGCGGTGGACTGGAAGGACCGGAGCCCCCGGTTCGACGTCGTCTACCACTTCTACTCGTTCTCGAAAAACGACCGGATCCGCGTCAAGTGCGGCGCGGCGGAGGGGGAGGACGTGCCCTCGATCTCGGCCGTGTACCTCGCTGCGAACTGGTGCGAGCGCGAGACCTTCGACATGTTCGGCATCCGCTTCTCCGGGCACCCGGATCTGCGGCGCATCCTGACCTGGGACGGTTTCCACGGCTTCCCGCTCCGCAAGGACTTCCCGCTCGAAGGGATCGACACCGGCGCCGCCGTCTACCCCGAAGAGTGGCCGGAGGGTGGCGGGCCGCCCAAAAACGACCCGAATCGGAAGGTCGTGCCGTGACCGACGAGAAGATCTCCCAGGCCGAACGGGACGAGGCGGCGTACTTCGCCGAACGGGCGAAGGCGCAGACGGCGGCCTCCGCCGCTGCGGCGGCCGGTACGTCGCCTTCTGTCCCCACGCTTTTCGACGTCCAGGAGATGGAGCTGAACTTCGGCCCGCAGCACCCCTCGACGCACGGCGTCCTCCGGCTCGTGCTCAAGGTCGACGGCGAGAAGATCCTGGAGGTCAAACCCGACGTCGGTTATCTGCACCGGGGAACGGAAAAGCTTTTCGAGACCGAGACCTACCCGATGGGCATCCCGCACACGGACCGGATGGACTACGTCGCGGCGGCCACGAACAACCACGCCTTCTGCCTGGCCGTCGAGAAGCTGCTCGGCGTCGAGATCCCCCGGCGGGCGCAGCTGATCCGCGTGATCCTCGACGAGCTCCAGCGCCTGTCCTCGCACCTGGTGTGGCTCGGGACCTCGGGCCTCGACCTCGGCGCGGTGACCCCCTTCTGGTACGCGTTCCGCGAGCGCGAGCAGATCCTGGATTTCTTCGAGGAGTACTGCGGCGCGCGGCTGACCTTGAATTGCATGCGGATCGGCGGGCTGCCCTTCGACCTGACGCCCGGCTGGACGGAACGCGTCTCCGAGTTCCTCTCGGACCTGCCGTCCCGCATCGACGACTACGAGCAGCTTCTGACCGACAACCGGATCTGGAAGAAGCGCACCGTCGGGGTGGGCGTCATCTCCGCCGAGGAGTGCGTCGAGTGGGGCCTGACGGGCCCCATCCTGCGCGCCTCGGGCCTCGAGTGGGACCTGCGCCGGGCGCAGCCCTACGAGTGCTACGACGAGCTCGACTTCGTCGTGCCGACGCGGCAGGGCGGCGACACCTACGACCGCTACATCGTGCGCGTTCAGGAGATGCGCCAGAGCGCCAGGATCATCCGGCAGTGCCTCGAGAGGCTCGCGCCGGGGGAGATCCGGGGCAAGGTCCCCCGCGTGATCAAGCCGCCGGCCGAAGAGGTCTACGCGTCGATCGAGTCGCCCAAGGGCGAGCTCGGCTTCTACTGCGTGTCCAACGGGTCCAACAAGCCTTACCGGATGCACGTCCGCCCGCCCTCCTTCATCAACCTGCAGGCGCTGCCGCGCCTGGCGAAGGGGCACCTCGTTTCGGACCTCGTGGCTCTGATCGGCACGATCGACATCGTGCTGGGCGAGGTGGATCGGTGAACCTGTCGCCCGAGTTCTGGACCTACGCCAAGGTCGTCCTGATGGTGGCGACCGTGCCGGCGATCGTCGGGTTCGTGATCGTCTTCGCCGAACGCCGGATCATGGGCTTCATGCAGGCGCGCCTCGGGCCCAATCGCGTCGGCCCCGAGGGGACCCTGCAGGGGCTCGCCGACCTTTTGAAGCTCGTCACCAAGGAGGACATCACGCCGGCGCGGGCCGAGAAGGCCGTGCACTTCCTGGCGCCGGTCTTAGCCGTGATCCCGGCCCTGACCGCCCTGGCGGTGATTCCCTTCGGTCCGCCGGTGAAGATCGGGAAGACGCTCGTCCCGCTGTGGGTGGCCGACCTGAACATCGGCCTTCTCTTCCTGCTCGCGATCACCTCGATCGGCGTCTACGGAATCATCCTGGGGGGATGGTCCTCCAACAACAAGTATTCGCTGCTCGGCGGACTGCGCTCGGCGGCGCAGCTGATCTCCTACGAAGTGCCGATGGGCCTGTCGCTCGTGGCCGTTCTGCTGATGACGCGGTCGCTCTCGCTCGTGGAGATCGTGCGGCGGCAGGAAGCCACGCACCTCTGGTTCGTCTTCCCGGGCCTCGTGGCCTTCTTCATCTATTTCGTGTCCGGGGTCGCCGAGACCAACCGCAGTCCCTTCGATCTCCCCGAGGCCGAGTCGGAGCTCGTGTCGGGGTTCAACACGGAGTACTCGGGCGTCAAGTTCGCCTTCTTTTTCCTCGGCGAGTACACGGGGATGATCGTCATCTCCTGCGTGGCTGTGACCGTCTTCTTTGGAGGGTGGCTCGCGCCGTTCTCGAACGTGCCCGCGCTGAACTTCCTCGGCCTCGTGCCGCCCTTCGTCTGGTTCCTCCTCAAGGTGGGCGCCTTTCTGTTCACCTACATCTGGTTCCGGACGACCTTTCCGCGGTACCGGTTCGACCAGCTCATGGCGCTCGGCTGGAAATGGCTCATTCCGCTCGCGCTGGCGAACATCGTGATCGTCGCCCTGGCGATTCTGCTCTTTCCGGGCCGCACGACGGGCCTGGTGTGGCTGTCCTGGATCTTCGGCGGCCTCTTCGTCCTGATGTTCCTGCTTTCCAAGCTCCGGCGGGCGCTCACGCGCCGGGACCGTCTTGCGGCCGTGCCCCGGCCGCTTCAGGGGTGACCCCGTGGCCCTGAAGAAGTGGCTCGACAAGCTCACGCTGCTGGACCTCTTCGACGGGCTCTCCGTGACCGGACGCCACCTCTTCAAGAAGAAGGTCACAATCGAGTACCCGGAGCAGAAGAAGATCCCGTCGGACCGGTTTCGCGGCATGTTCCGGCTCGACGAGGAGCGCTGCATCAAGTGCACGCTCTGCGCGATCGAGTGCCCGATCGACATCATCTACATCGACTGGCACAACGAGAAGAACGAGGCGGGCAAGAACGAGAAGGTGCTCGACCGCTTCGACGTGGACCTGAAACGCTGCATGTTCTGCCAGCTCTGCGAAGAGGCCTGCCCGACCGTGCCCAAGTCGATCTGGCTGACCACGAAGACCTACGAGATGGCGGCCTACGACCGCAACGAGTCGCTCTACCTGGACATCCGCAAGCTCACCGACTGGCGCGAGGCGCCGAACGTCAAGCCGTTCACGGTCGTGGAGCGGGGGTAGGCGGTGACGGGCGGGGCGCTCCTGACCGGAACGGCCGGCTGGCTCTTCGTGGCCTTCGCCGTTCTGGCCCTGGCCTCGGCGATCGCGGTCGTCGCCGCGAGAAACCCGGTCCACTCCGCGCTCTACTTGCTGCTGTCGTTCCTGCTCGTGGCGTGCATCTTCATTCTCCAGCAGGCGGAGTTCGTGGGCGCGGTCCAGATCCTCGTGTACGCCGGCGGGATCATGGTGCTGTTTCTCTTCGTCGTCATGCTGGTGAACCCCGGCACACCGCGTACGGGCCGGACGTTCCAGCACCAGTGGGACATCGCGTTGCTGCTGCTGCCGGTGCTCCTGCTTCCCTTCGCCTACATCCTCTGGACCGAGAAGCTCCCGGATCTGCCCGTCAACCCGGACGCGTTGCGCATGGTCAACGGGAAGCTCGGCGGCAACACCGAGGCCGTGGCCTGGTCGCTCTTCCGGGACTACCTGCTGCCCTTCGAGGTGGCGTCCGTGTTCCTGCTCGTCGCGATGATCGGGGCCGTCGTGCTCGGCAAGCGTTCGGCGGAGACCATGGATTGATGGATTGATGCGAAGCCGGGTCGGGATTCGAGCATGACCATCACGATCAACCACTACCTGATCGTGAGCCTTTTGCTCTTTGCGATCGGGTTCTTCGGCGTCCTCGTGCGCCGAAACTTCCTGACCGTCCTCATGTCGATCGAGCTCATGTTGAACGCGGTAAACCTGAATTTCGTCGCCTTCTCCCGCCGCCTCTCCGATCTCACGGGCCAGGTCTTCTCGGTCTTCGTGATCACCATCGCGGCCGGTGAGGCCGCCGTCGGGCTCGCTCTCACGATCTCGCTCTTCCGCCAGAAGAAGACGCTGAACGTGGAAGAGGCGAGCACGATGCGGGGATAGCGTGTGAAAGAGCTCATCTGGGCGATCCCGCTCGTCCCGCTCGCGGGATTCGCGATCAACGGGCTTCTGTACCTGATTTCGCACCGGACGAAGGGGGAAGCGCACGAGCACGGGCATGGGGACGCCGGCGGCGGCCCTGTACCCGCGACGGCCGACCCGGGCCCCCACGGCGGAGGGCACGGCGAGCCGCACGGGAAGATCCCGTTCAAGGCCATCCACACCGCGGTCGGCGTCGGGAGCGTCGGGATCGCCTGTCTGCTGGCCTTCGGCGCGATCTTCGACGTCGGCGTCAAGGCGCTCGCCTCGGGCGCTTCGCACGGCGACACGGTGTACCGCTGGATCTCGCTCGGCGTGAACCAGGCGGTCGGACAGATCCCGGGCCCGGCGCGCGAGTGGACCGTGGACGTGGCGTTCCGGCTCGACTCGCTCTCGGCGCTGATGCTCGCGTTCGTGACGTTCGTGGGCTTTCTCATCCACGTCTACTCGGTCGGCTACATGGCGCACGACACGGGATACGGCCGATTCTTCGCCTACCTGAACCTCTTCATGTTCACCATGCTCGTGCTGGTGCTCGGCGCCAACTTCCTCATGCTCTTCGTGGGTTGGGAAGGCGTGGGTCTGTGCTCCTACCTCCTCATCGGCTACTCCTACGACAAGAACTTCGCCGCCGACGCGGGCAAGAAGGCGTTCGTCGTCAACCGCATCGGCGACTTCGGCTTCATCCTCGGCATCTTCGGGGTCTTCGCGCTCTTCGGCTCGCTCGATTTCGTCCAGGTGTTCGGGGCCGCGGCGGCCAACCCCGAGGCGTACACGCCGTACCTCACGCTGGTGTGCCTCCTCCTGTTCGTCGGCGCGTGCGGCAAGTCGGCGCAGTTCCCGCTCCATGTGTGGCTGCCGGACGCGATGGCGGGCCCGACGCCGGTCTCCGCGCTCATCCACGCCGCCACGATGGTCACGGCCGGCGTCTACATGGTCGCTCGCTGCAACGTATTCTTCCGTCTCGCTCCGCACGCGATGATCGTCGTGGCGGTCGTCGGGGCCTTCACGGCCCTCTTCGCGGCGACGATCGGCCTGGTGCAGAACGACATCAAGAAGGTGCTGGCGTACTCCACGGTCTCGCAGCTCGGCTACATGTTCCTGGCCTGCGGGGTCGGAGCCTTCGCGGAAGGGATGTTCCACGTCACCACGCACGCCTTTTTCAAGGCCTGCCTGTTCCTCGGGGCGGGTTCGGTGATCCATGCGCTCGGAGGGGAGCAGGACATCCGGAAGATGGGCGCCCTCGCGTCGAAGATCCCGAAGACCTACCGGACCTTCCTCGTCGCGACGCTGACGATCGCGGGGGTGCCGTTCCTCGCGGCCTTCTTCTCCAAGGACGCGATCAAGGCGGCCGTCTTCCACGCGGAGTTCGCGGCCGTGCCCTGGCTGCCGAAGGTCCTGTACGCGGTCGCCCTCTTCACGGCGGGCCTGACGGCGTTCTACATGTTTCGCCTGCTCTCGCTGACTTTCTGGGGGCGATTCCGCGGAATGCCGGAGCAGGAGTCTCACATCCACGAGTCGCCGCCGACGATGACCGCGCCGCTCGTCGTTCTGGCGTTCCTCTCGGTCGTCTCCGGGTACGTCGGCGTGCCGATCCTGGAGCACGGAAACAAGATCGGCGAGTTCTTGAAGCCGATCCTCCTTCCGATCGCGGGCCTCGAGGAAACCCGGCATCACGCGTCGCTGTCCGTGGAGCTCGCCCTCATGGCGGCCGCGGTGGCCGTCGCGGGTGTCGGGATCTACCTCGCCTGGTCCTGGTACGCGAAGGGCGAGGGCCGCACGCCGGCGCGGCTGGCAGAACGGTGGCCGGGCGTGTATCGCGCCGTCGCCAACAAGTACTTCGTCGACGAGGCCTACGAGACAGTGTTCGTCCAGGGCGCGGCCCTCGGCGGGGGCCGCCTGTTCTGGGAGGTGGACGCGGCGGTCGTGGATCTCATCCCCAACGGGGCCGCGGCGGTCACGCGCGGCTCTTCCTGGCTCGCGTCGATCTTCGATCAGTACGTCGTGGACGGCCTCGTCAACGGCGTGGCGAACACTCTCCAGTCGCTCTATGGGCTCTTCCGCCGGGCGCAGACGGGGCGCGTGCAGAACTACGCGCTCGTGATGGGCGGGGGCCTGTTTTGTCTGGTGGCGGTCTACCTGTTGTTTCGATAACGAGGGACGCGCATGCAGCAGCTGTTACACCAGATTCCCATTCTGTCGATCGTCACCTACATCCCGCTCCTCGGAGCGCTGGCGATCATCTTCCTCATCCCGAAGGAGAAGACGGGGGCGATCAAGGCTTTCGCGACCTTCACGGCGGTGCTCGACTTCCTCGTGTCCCTCCCGCTCTGGTGGGCGTTGGACCGCAACGCGGACGCGTACCAGTTCGTCGAGAAGGCGTCCTGGATCCCATCGCTCGGGGTCGACTACCACTTCGGCATCGACGGGATCACGCTGGTCCTCATCCTGCTGACGACGCTCATGGGCGTGATCGCGGTCGTCTGCTCGTACTCGGCGATCGCCGACCGGCAGAAGGAGTACTACGTCCTGCTGCTGCTGCTCCAGACCTTCATGATCGGGACCTTCTGCTGCCTCGACCTCTTCCTCTTCTACGTCTTCTGGGAAGTCATGCTCGTCCCGATGTACTTCCTGATCGGGATCTGGGGCGGGCAGCGCCGCCTCTACGCCGCGATCAAGTTCTTCCTCTACACGCTGGCGGGGTCGGTCCTGATGCTGCTCGGCATCATCGCGCTCTACTTCTACAACACGACCGGCTTCCTCGGATACAAGGGCCTCGACAACGCGCCCACCTTCTCGATCGAGAGGCTGACCGCGGTCGCCCAGAGCATGCCGCCGGAGCTCCAGATCTGGCTCTTCTTCGCCCTTTTCTTCGGCTTCGCGATCAAGGTCCCGATGTTCCCATTCCACACGTGGCTTCCGGACGCCCATACCGAGGCGCCGACGGCGGGCTCGGTGATCCTGGCGGCGATCCTCCTGAAGATGGGGACGTACGGCTTCGTGCGCTTCTCGCTGCCGATGTTCCCCGAAGCGGTGCGCAACAGCCGGGTCGCGGGCGTGATGGTCGCGCTCTCGATCATCGGAATCGTTTACGGCGCCATGGTCACGCTCGTGCAGAAGGACATGAAGAGGCTCATCGCGTATTCGTCGGTGTCGCACCTGGGGTTCGTCATGCTCGGGATCTTCGCGCTCAACATGGCGGGCATCCAGGGCGGCATCCTGCAGATGGTCAACCATGGCATCTCGACCGGCGCGCTCTTCCTTCTCGTCGGGATCATCTACGAGCGCCGCCACACCCGCATGATCGCGGAGTACGGCGGGTTGGCCAAGCCGATGCCGGTGTACGCGACGTACTTCATGATCATGGCCCTGTCCTCGATGGGGCTGCCGCTCTTGAACGGATTCATCGGGGAGTTCTCGATCCTCCAGGGCGCGTTCGCGAGGAACTTCTGGTGGGCGTTCTTCGCCGCGACCGGGATCGTGCTCGGCGCCGCGTATCTGCTCTGGCTCTACCAGAGGGTGTTCTTCGGCGAGGTCACCAACCCCGCCAACGCGAACCTGCCGGACCTGACGCTGCGCGAGCAGCTGACGCTCGCCCCGCTCGTGATCCTCGCGTTCTGGATCGGCCTCTACCCGGCGCCCATCTTCGAGGTGCTTCGTCGTCCTTCGGAGAAGATCGTCCGGATCGTCGGCGGAGCGACCGCCGAGGCGCCCGCGCTGGCGCGCAAGGCGGCCGCCCCGGCGCCCTCGGCCTCCGGCGGAGGGGCCGAGCGGCCATGACGTTCGCCGTCAAGGCGTCGGACTGGATCCTGCTTTCGCCGGAGATCTTTCTCACGGCGGCGGGCCTCCTCGTCCTTTCTCTCGCGGCGGCCTTCGGGAAGGCTCGGGAGGAGTTCCTCGGGTTCGTGTCGATCCTCGCGGTGGTCGTCACCGGGATCCTCGTCGTCTTCGTCGCCGGCCGGCCCGGCCGCGCGGCGCCGATCCTCGGCGGAAGCTTCGTGGTGGACAACTTCGCCCTTTTCTTCAAGGCGCTGATCCTGGTGTCGCTCGTCCTGACGATCCTCGCTTCGGTGAGGTTCGTGGGGGACGCGCCGTATCCGGCGGGGGAGTACTACGCGCTGCTCCTCTTCGCGGGCGTGGGAATGCTGTTCATGGTCTCGGGCGACAACCTGATCGCCATCTACGTGTCGCTCGAGCTCATGGCCCTCTCGTCGTACGTCCTGGCGGGCTACTTCAAGGGCGAGGTCAAGTCGACGGAGGCGGCGCTCAAGTACTTCATTCTGGGGGCGTTCTCCTCCGGCGTCCTGCTCTACGGCCTCTCGCTCGTCTACGGCGTCACGGGAAAGATGGGGCTCCGGGACCTGGCCGCGTTCTTCGCTTCCGCGCAACGGTCCAACCTTCTGATGCTCGGCATCCTGCTCATCCTGGCGGGCCTACTCTTCAAGATCGCCGCGGTGCCGTTCCACGTGTGGACGCCGGATGTCTACGAGGGCTCGCCGACGCCGGTGACGGCGTTTTTCTCGGTCGGGCCGAAGGTCGCGGCCTACGCCATCCTCGCCCGGATTTTCTACGTGGCGTTCCCCAAGTTTCACGCCGACTGGGGGCTCATCGTGGCCCTCGTCTCGGCCGCCACGATGATTCTCGGCAACGTCGCCGCGCTTCTGCAGTCGAACGTCAAGCGCCTGCTCGCCTACTCCTCGATCGCCAACGCCGGGTACGCGCTTCTCGGCGTGCTGGGTTTCAACACCGAGTGGGGGCTGCGGGGCGTCATGATCTACCTGCTTGCCTATACGTTCATGAACTTCGGCGCCTTCACCCTCGTCATCCTCCTCGAGAGCAAGGGGTACGCCGGCGAGTCGGTCTCCGACTTCAACGGCCTCGCGCAGCGGAACATGCCGGCGGCGGTCGTGATGCTGCTCTTCCTCCTCTCGCTCGCCGGGATCCCTCCGACGGCGGGCTTCATCGGGAAGTACTACCTCTTCACGGCCGCGATGAAGGCCGGCTACGCGTGGCTCGCCGTCCTTGCGGTGCTCGCGTCGGCCGTCTCGCTCTTCTACTACTTCCGCATCGCCGCGGCCATGTTCTTCACCGCGGGCGACACCGCGAAGCTGAAGAGCTCCTACGCCCTGACCGCGGTGGTCTTGATCTGCGCGGCCGGGACCCTCGTCATCGGCGTGGCGCCGCAGCCGTTTTTGACCGTCCTGAAGGCGTGCGGTCTGGGCCCCTGATCGGAAGTAGGGGTCTCTCCCTCATGCCCGCCCCTCCAGGCCCCTCCCGATACGCCCTGATCGCCGAGGCGACCACCGCCGGGCTCCTGTTCTTAGTCGGGCCGGGGGCCGGTTACCTCCTCGGCAAGTGGGCCGGCGGCGCCCTCGAGCTCGGCGCGGTGCCGGCCTGGATCGGCGCGGCTCTGGGCCTCGTGTCCGCGTTCATCAACCTCGTGCGCCTGACCGGAGGAGCCTCGCGCTGAGCGACATCGACGAAGTGATCCGCCGGATCCGGCGCCGCCTGTTTGCGATCGCGGCGGCTGGAATCGTCGTCGCCTTCGCGCTGGGGAGGGCTCCGGGGGTTTCCTTGACAATATGCGCCGCCGTGGTAGTTTCCAGCTTCCTGGCTCTCGAAAGGCTGATCGCGCGGCTGGCTCCCGGAAGGGAGAAGCCGGGATGGCGAACCCTGGTTCCCCTTCTCCTGGTGACGGTTGGGAGCTTCGCGCTTCTGGGTGTCGTTCTCTGGCAGTGGAAAGGGTTCCACCCCGTCGCGGGGGCCGTGGGGCTCTCGGTCGCGGTTCTGGCGGTCATACCCGAGCTCTGGTCGAGGAGGTAGGCGCGCGTGCAGGAGCATCATTCGATCCTCTATCGCCCGATCAACGCGCTGTTGATCCGGCTGCTGGGCGAGCCGCCCGTGGATCAGCTCTCGCCGGGGATGGCGTACTTCTTCTTTCCCGACGGCAAGGCGGCCTGGATCCCGGACGCCGCCCTCATGTCGCTTCTGCTCCTGCTCGCGATCTTCGTTCTGTTCCGCCTGGCGGCCCGCCGCTACGATCGGGACCGCCCGGACAAAGTCCAGAGCTTCCTGGAAATGCTGGTGTCCTTCCTGCGAGGCCTCGTCGAGGAGACGATCGGCGAAGGCGCCGCAAAGGCCTACCTGCCGATCATCGGGGGCCTCTTCATCTTCATCGCCCTCGGCAATCTCTTCGGGGTCTTCTTCTTCCTCCAGCCCCCGACCGGGTCCCTGTCGACGACCGTGGCCCTCGCGATCGTTTCGTTCCTGTACTTCAACGCGCAGGGGATCCGCGAGCACGGCGTGATCGGCTATCTCAAGCATTTCATGGGGCCGATGCTGCTGATCGCGCCCCTCTTCTTCGTCATCGAGATCATCGGCACGGTCGCCCGGGTCCTGTCCCTTTCGCTCCGCCTCTTCATGAACATTTTTGGCGAGCACACGACGACGGGCGTCTTCGCGAGCCTCGTGCCGATCGTCGTGCCCTGGCCAATGATGGCCCTGGGGATCTTCACGGCGTTTCTGCAGGCCTACGTCTTCGCGCTGCTGACCGCCGTGTATGTCAGCGGCGCCGTGGCGCACGAGGAGCACTGAGGCGCGTGATAGCGTTCGCAAACCATCGCGCCGGACGGCGCGAAAATAAGGAGAATTTGGGATGCTGAAGAAGACGGTTGTGTTGTGTGCCCTGGCCTCAGTCCTTCTGGCCATGCCGGCCCTCGCCCAGGAGACCGGTGCGGCGGCGGGCGCGGCGGGCGGAGTCAAGTGGGGCGTGATCGGCGCCGCGTTCCTTCTCGGCGTGGCGGCCGCCGCGGGCGCCACGGCCCAGGGGCGCGCCACCTCAGCGGCGTCCGAGGGTATGTCGCGCAATCCCGGAGCGGCCAAGGACATCCGCGGCATGACGCTGCTCGGGCTCGTCCTGATCGAGTCCCTCGTCCTGTACGCTCTCCTGATCTGTTTCCTGATCTACGGCAAGTAGACCGGGTTTGAAGCGCCCCCGGGGCCCGTCTCTCAGGCCCCGGGGTTCGTTTTTTGTCCCTTTTCGGGGACAAACTGCCCCCGCCGGGAAACTCCACGCGGGTTTCCAGCGTATTCCCTTCATGAAAAGCCCCAACGGACCGAAGCTCTACCCCGTAGAAAAAGCGGAGGTTAGCCCGGTTCGGCTTGCGGCGAGGGCCGTGTGGCCGGCCGGGCAAGGATTTTGCGCAATACGAACGGTATGGAAAGAGTGAACGTGCAACAAAACACCGAACCTGTCGCCGCTCCGAGCGTGACGGCCTGGGACTTCAACTCCCAGGTGATGCCCTTCGTGGACTCGCTCTACAACACGGCGTATCGCATGACCCGCAGTGCCGAGGACGCCGAGGACCTCGTTCAGGAGACCTTCTTCAAGGCCTACAAGTACTACGACAAGTTCGAGGAAGGCACGAACCTGAAGGCCTGGCTCTTCAAGATCCTCAAGAACACGTTCATCAACAACTACCGCAAGCGCAAGCTCGAGCCGCGCAGCGTCGATTTCGCCGAAATCGAGGACTCCTTCGAGCGGATCGTGCGGCGCGACACGTCGGAGCCGCCGTCCGACCCCGAGTCCGAGTTCTTCTCGGGGGTCCTCGACGACGACGTCAAGAAGGCGCTCGAGTCGCTCCCGTACGACTACCGGATGGTCGTCATCCTGGCCGATCTGGAGGACTTCTCCTACAAGGAGATCGCCGAGATCCTCGACTGCCCGGTCGGAACCGTGATGTCCCGGCTCTACCGGGGCCGCAAGCTCCTGGAGAAGGCCCTGCTCAAGTTCGCCCGCAAGCACGGGTACATCCGCGGGGCCGAGCCGACCAAGATGCGGACCCGGCCCAAACCGCTGCCGGCCTGACCGGCTTCGGGCCCGCCGCGGACCATCCCCTTTCTTTCGGGGACGGAATAACCCCGTCCCCGAACCCGTTTTTCCCCGTGGTCCGATGAACTGCTCGAAGGCCCGTTTTCTCCTCTATGCCTACCTCGACCGCGAGGTTCCGCGGGCGGACGCAGAGGCGCTCCAGAGGCACCTTTCCGGCTGCGGGTCCTGTGCGGCCAGGGGCCGATCGGCCCGAGGCATCGGACGGCTCCTGCGGACGCGGTTGGACTATGCCCGGGCCCCGATCGGGCTTCGGGAGCGGCTTCACGCCGGCCACTGCGCCCCCCACATGCGGATGCGCTGGGCGCCCCTGGGCATCGCCGCCTCCATCCTCCTGCTGATCCTGCCGCTCGTGGCCGACCAGCGCGGTCCTCGCAACGCCGCGATTTCGCTGGCGGGCTCGGTCGCGGTGACCGCGCCCAGAGGAGTCGTTCCGGTGTCCCGCCAGATGACGGGGACCTTCGTCTGTCTCCAGTGCGAGGGCCTCCACGACCACACCAACGGCCCGCGCGACGATTCCGTCCACGAGCTCGGCTTCTGCGCGGACAACGGGGAGCGCTGGCGGCTCATGACGGTGGACCAGGAGTTTGCAAACGCGTCGGTCGGCCAGACGGTGACCGTCGAAGGCGTGGCGTTCCCCGAGTCGGGCTTCCTCCGCGCGAGCCGAGTCGGGTACTAGAGGGGTCAGGCTTCCTTTTCCGCGTTTTTCGGGATTCGGACGCCTGAGCGGCTCGAGCGACCACCGTGCGCGAATCCGAAAAACGAAGACCTGACCCCTGGCTCGAGGCCTCCGCTCCCGCCCGCATCGATCTTGCCGGCGGAACCCTGGACCTCTGGCCCCTCCACGTTCTTCATCCGGGCTCCGTCACGGTCAATCTGGCGATCGACCTGCGGGCCCGCTGCCGCGTGCGCCCGCGGTCGAGCGGCTTTCGGGTCACGGTCCCCGATCTCGGTTACGAGCGCAGTGTCGGCGAAGCCCTGGAGCTGCTCGCCGACCCGCGCGGGGCCCTGGCGGGAGCGCTGCTGGAGGGCCTCGGCATTCGCGAGCCGCGCGACATCGAGCTGTCCTCAGCGGTGCCGTACGGGTCCGGGCTCGGAGGCTCTTCCGCCCTGACGGTCGCGATGGCGGCGGCGCTGTCCGAAAGCGCCGGGCGTTCCTTCGAAGGAGAGGGCCGCGTCGAGCTTGTCCGCGACGTCGAGACCCGGGTGCTCGGAAAGCCAGCCGGGATCCAGGACTACTATCCAGCGCTCTCGGGCGGCCTCCACGTGCTCGAGTTCGTGCCGGGACGCGTGGAGGCCCGCCGCACGAGCGTCGATCCCGCCCTGTGGCTCCGGCACCTGACGCTCTTCGACACCGGCGCCGCGCACTCTTCGGGGATGAACAACTGGGAGGTCTTCCGGACGCGCCTCGAGGGCGATCATCTCGTGGCGGCGCGCCTGGAGGAGGTCCGGTTGGCCGCGCGCGACATGGCCGACGCGGTCGCCGCCGGCGATTTCCGGGCGATGGGCGAGGCGATGAAGAGGGAGTGGGAGGCCCGCCGGCGCCTCGCGCCCGTGGTTTCTTCGCCCGGCATCGAGGCCGCGATCCAAGGGGCGATGGCAGCGGGCGCGTGGGGCGGAAAGGCCTGCGGCGCCGGAGGCGGAGGCTGCGTCGTCCTCCTCGCGCCCGCGGAGAAGACGCCGGCCGTCCGTGCGGCGCTCTCCCGGCTGCCGGAGGGTCGGCTGCTGCTCGTCGCCGCGGAGAATCGGGGCCTGACCGTCGGCGCGGCAGCCTGACTCAGGCCGCGCGCTTCATCCAGGCGATGCAGGCCTCGAGGTGCCGGCGCATCTGCGCGGGCGACTCCGCGCGGTGCCAGCTCGGCGAGCCTCGCCATCAGATGCGCTCGAGATTGGCGACCGTGCGCTCGCCG